>NZ_JBSKHV010000020.1:0-81147 GCF_057128725.1 Pseudomonas oplopanacis
TGTGTTTGCTCGCACGAACATCATCAATCAAATCGGCGTTCTTGTTTCTGTGTTTCCCGGGATTCCGTGAAGAACCATTTTTTTGTCTGGCGTTTGTCAGTGATAGAACTGCTGAAAGGTTTTTTCGTACACGTTCAGGGGCGTTTACGACGGGCGTTTTTCTGCGGCCAATGGCTTACATGATTGAAGGAATATTAGGGCCTTTGTTTTTTCCCAGAGCGCGCTAGAATGCGCCCCGAACGTGCGGAGAACTGTATGTGGCAACAGACTCTGATTACCCTGCGGGCGCGGCCCCGGGGCTTTCATCTGGTAACGGACGAGTTACTCGCCGGCTTGCCTGAACTCAAGGCGTGTCGGGTCGGTCTGTTGCATTTGTGGCTGCAGCATACCTCGGCGTCGTTGACCATCAACGAGAACGCCGATCCGGCGGTACGTCGCGACTTCGAACGATTTTTCAATCGTCTGATCCCACAAGGAACAGACGGCTATGAGCATAACGACGAAGGCCTGGACGACCTCCCGGCGCACTTCAAGGCCAGCGTGCTTGGCTGTCAGCTCAGTTTGCCGATCTCGGCA
This sequence comes from Pseudomonas oplopanacis, assembly GCF_057128725.1. Taxonomy (NCBI): domain Bacteria; kingdom Pseudomonadati; phylum Pseudomonadota; class Gammaproteobacteria; order Pseudomonadales; family Pseudomonadaceae; genus Pseudomonas; species Pseudomonas oplopanacis. The sequence goes on from NZ_JBSKHV010000020.1 coordinate 577, forward strand.
GGCCGACTGGCGCTGGGGACCTGGCAAGGTGTTTATCTGGGCGAGCACCGTGATTTTGGCGGTGCCCGTAAAGTCCTCGCCACCGTGCACGGTGAAGAGGCATGAACCGCTGGTCACCAGCGGTTATTGAATTTTTCCGGCAGCTGTCGACAGACGGTAAAGCTGGGCTATAACTAATCTGCTTTTCGCAAGAGTCATGAGGTAGAACATGAGCGACGATGATCTGGAAAACGACGACCTCGAAGTAGGCGACGACGACGAAACCGAAGAAGGTCTGGAAGCAGCGGCCGAAGACGTCGCTGAAGACGACGGTGGTGAAACGCCCGTTCCGACCGCCAAAGGCAAAGCCAAGGCTGCGGTATCGGTCGATGAGCTGCCGAGTGTCGAAGCCAAGAACAAGGAACGCGATGCTCTCGCGCGGGCCATGGAAGAGTTTTTGGCCAAGGGCGGCAAGGTGCAGGAAGTGGAGGCCAACGTGGTCGCCGATCCTCCCAAGAAGCCTGATAACAAGTACGGCAGCCGGCCTATCTAAGCGTCTGCCCTTGCTTGCTGAAAAAGCCCGCCGTCGCTGCGGGCTTTTTCATGGGTGAAACAAAACTCTTGAGCTCGACACGATCCCCTGTGGGAGCGAGCCTGCTCGCGAAGAGGCCCTCACATTCAAAATCCATGTCGGCTGACCCAGCGCTTTCGCGAGCAGGCTCGCTCCCACAGTTTTTGCGTCAACCCGAGACGGAGTTCCACAGGGCCAACAACGCCGGCAATTCAATCAGGCTGCGAATCTCCGCGTCCGGTGCCTTATCGGCTTCCCACGCTTTGCCTTGCGGGTTAAACCAGATCGCCCGCAACCCTGCCTGCTGTGCCCCGGCAATGTCATCACCCGGATGATCACCAATGTGCACTGCCGTCTCGGGCGTTGCCCCACCACGTTGCAACGCCTCATGAAACAACCGCGCATCCGGTTTGGCGATGCCGATATCTTCGGCGCACAACGCAAACTTGAAGTAATCCGCCAGCCCTAACCGACGCACATCGGCGTTGCCATTGGTGACCACGCCGAGGGCGTAGTGCTTGGCCAGTGTTTCCAGGGTCGGCTCGACGTCGGGGAACACGTCGATCTGATGCCGCGCATGCAGAAACACTTCAAAGCTTTGGTCGGCGAGATCGTTGGCCTGGTCATGGTCGTAACCGGCCTCTTCCAGCGCATGGAACAACACGCGGCGACGCAACGCGCTGATGCGATGTTTGAGCCCCGGTTCGCTGCTGAGGATCCGCTCGCGAATCGCCCACAAATGCTCCACCGGCACCGCCCCAAGGTTCGGCGCATGCTCGGTCAGCCATTCACGCAATACGGCTTCGGCGCTGAGGATTACCGGGGCGGTGTCCCACAGGGTGTCGTCGAGGTCGAAGGTGATCAATTGGATGGTCATGAGTCATCGCCTTTAATGCGTTTGGCCCGTGGATGGGCGCTGTCGTAAACCGTGGCCAGGTGCTGGAAATCCAGGTGGGTGTAGATCTGGGTGGTCTTGATGTCCGAGTGGCCGAGCAGTTCCTGCACCGCGCGCAGGTCCTGCGAGGACTCGAGCAGGTGGCTGGCAAAGGAGTGCCGCAGCATGTGCGGGTGCAGGTTTTGCCCCAACTCGCGTTCGCCGGCAGCCTTGACCCGCACCTGAATCGCTCGTGGTCCGAGGCGCCGGCCTTGCTGGCTGACGAACACGGCGTCGTCGGCTGGATTGGTCATGGCCCGCAGCGGCAGCCACAGCTCCAGCGCTTCGCGTGCTTTCTTGCCGACGGGCAACAGACGGGTTTTGCTGCCCTTGCCCAGCACTTGAACCATGCCATCGGCCAGGTCAAGTTGATCCAGATTAAGCCCGGTCAGCTCGGAAAGGCGCAATCCCGAGGAATAGAACAACTCCAGAATCGCCTGATCCCGCCGCGCCAGGAAATCATCCTCCACCGCGCCTTCCAGCAGTTGCAGCGCGCGGTCGGTGTCGAGGGTTTTCGGCAGGCGGCGCTCACCTTTGGGCGGCGCCAGGCCATTGGCCGGGTCGTGGTCGCACAGGCCTTCGCGATTCAGATAGTGGTAGAGCCCGCGAACCGCTGATAACAGTCTGGCCAGGCTGCGCGACGATTGGCCCTGTGAATGCAGGCGGGCGATCAGGCTGCGCAGGCGCTGGATGTCCAGCGCGGCCCAGCTGCCGATGTTCTGTTTGACGCAGAAGCCCAGCACCTTATCGAGGTCGCGGCGATAGGCGTACAGCGTGTGCGGCGACACCTGTCGCTCACTGCGCAGGTGTTCGCAGTAAGCGTCCAGTTGCCGTTCCATGCTCAGCGGACCGAGCGCAGGGAGCTGTTGACCCGTGGTAGCACGCGGCCCATGACTTCGGCGATGTAGCTCAGGAACAGGGTGCCGACCGAGCTTTTGTAGTGCTGCGGATCACGGCTGGCAATGGCCAGGATGCCGTGAATGCCTTGATGACTGATCGCGACGACGGCGGTGGAGCCGATTTGCTTGCGCTGTTCTTCGCCGAACAGGAAGTCCAGTTCGTGTTCACGCAGGCTGCCGCTGACGCTTTTGTCTTCCGAGAGCAAGCCACCGATGGCCGTTTGCGCCTCGGCGTGAGTCACCCAGCGACCCACCGGCATCGGGTTGTCACCCAGCAGGATCAGGCTGACAAAAGGCACCTGGAAGTCCTGGCGCAAGCTGTCTTCGACGCTGATCACCACGTCTTCCAGGCTGGTGGCGTCCATCAGCGCGAGAATCAGGCGGCGGGTCTTGTCGAAGAGGCGGTCGTTGTCGCGGGCCACGTCCATCAAGTGCGACAGGCGATGACGCAGCTCGATGTTACGGTCACGCAGGATGGTCATCTGCCGTTCGACCAGTGAAATGGTGTCGCCGCGACGGTGCGGAATGCGCATGGCCGGGAGCAGTTCTTCGTGCTCGATGAAGAAATCCGGATGAGCCTCCAGGTACGCGGCAATCGCCGCCGCCTCAAGGCTTTCGGAAGGGGATTCGTCGGGCTGCAGGGCGGGAACCTGGGGCTTGTCGGTCATGGATTTCGCTCACTCAAAGACGCACTTGTCCTTCGTATACGCGGACTGCCGGGCCGGTCATCATGACCGGTTGGCCAGGGCCTGCCCACTCAATGGACAAGCGCCCGCCAGGCAGGTCGATCAATAGCGGCGAATCCATCCACCCCTGGCTGATCGCGGCCACTGCGGCTGCGCAGGCACCGGTTCCGCACGCCTGGGTTTCCCCGGCGCCACGTTCCCAGACGCGCAACTGTGCACGGCTCCGGTCGATGACCTGGAGAAAACCGACATTGACCCGCGCCGGAAAGCGCGGGTGGTGTTCGATTTTCGGCCCCAGTTCATGCACCGGTGCGTTATTGATGTCGCTGACCCGCACCACGGCATGGGGGTTGCCCATGGACACGGCGGCCAGTTCGACCGGCGTGCCATCGACGTCGACCGGATAGCTCAGCGCTTGCTCCGGGGCCACAAACGGAATGTCCGCCGGTACCAGGCGCGGTGCCCCCATGTTGACGCTGATCTGGCCGTCGCTACGCACGTCCAGTTCGATGATGCCGCTTTTGGTTTCGACGCGAATCTGCCGTTTTGCGGTCAGGCGCTTGTCGAGCACGAAGCGGGCGAAACAGCGCGCACCGTTGCCGCACTGTTCCACTTCGGAGCCGTCGGAGTTGAAGATCCGATAACGGAAATCCACATCCGGGTTGCTCGGCGCTTCGACGATCAGCAACTGGTCGAAACCGATGCCGGTGTGCCGGTCGCCCCATTGCTTGGCGTGCTTGGGCAGGATGTGCGCGTGCTGGCTGACCAGGTCGAGGACCATGAAGTCATTGCCCAGGCCGTGCATTTTGGTAAAACGCAGCAGCATGGGGTTACTCCGGCAGCAGGCTTTCGCCAGCAAACAACTCGGCTACCGTCTCACGGCGACGCACTTCAACTGCCTGATCACCGTCCACCAACACTTCAGCGGCGCGGCCGCGGGTGTTGTAGTTGGAACTCATGACAAACCCGTAGGCGCCAGCCGAATGCACGGCCAGCAGGTCGCCTTCTTCCAGGGCCAGCTGACGATCCTTGGCCAGGAAGTCGCCGGTTTCGCAGATCGGGCCGACGATGTCGTAGGCACGCGCCGCGGTATCGCGTGGGCGCACGGCAGTGACGTCCATCCAGGCCTGATACAGCGCCGGGCGGATCAAGTCGTTCATGGCCGCATCGACGATGGCGAAGTCTTTGTGTTCGGTGTGCTTGAGGTACTCGACCTGGGTCAGCAGTACGCCGGCGTTGGCCACGATGAAGCGGCCCGGCTCGAACACCAGCGCCAGGTCACGACCGTCGAGACGCTCGCGCACAGCCTTGATGTAGTCGCCAGCCAATGGCGGCTCTTCGTCGCGGTAACGCACGCCCAAACCACCACCGAGATCGATGTGACGCAGGTAGATGCCGCAGTCGCCGAGGCGATCGACCAGGCCCAGCAGGCGGTCGAGGGCATCGATGAAGGGCGGCAGGGTGGTCAGTTGCGAACCGATGTGGCAATCGACGCCGACAATTTCCAGGTTTTGCAGTTGCGCAGCCCGGATGTACACGTCTTCGGCGTCGGCAATGGCGATGCCGAACTTGTTCTCTTTGAGACCGGTGGAGATGTACGGGTGCGTGCCCGCATCAACGTCCGGGTTCACACGCAGCGAGATCGGTGCGCGAACGCCCAGCTCGGCGGCGACCACTTGCAGGCGTTCCAGCTCATCGGTGGATTCGACGTTGAAGCAATGCACGCCGACTTCGAGGGCGCGACGCATGTCGTCACGGGTCTTGCCGACACCGGAGAAGACGATCTTGTCGGCGCTGCCGCCAGCGGCCAGCACACGTTCCAGCTCGCCACGGGAGACGATGTCAAAACCGGCGCCCAGACGCGCCAGGACATTCAGTACACCGAGGTTGGAGTTGGCCTTGACCGCGAAGCAGACCAGGTGCGGCATGCCGGCCAGCGCATCGGCGTAAGCCAGGTACTGGGCTTCGATGTGCGCGCGGGAGTAGACGTAGGTCGGTGTGCCGAAACGTTCGGCAATGGCCGACAGGGCCACACCTTCGGCAAACAGCTCCCCGCCACGGTAATTAAAAGCGTCCATGGCGTTCCCTTATTGGTAGACGTCGTGCTTGTGTGCTTTGGAGGCAGGCTGTTTTTGCGAGGACTTGGCCTGCTCGACAGGGTCCTGGTCTTCGTCTGGCAGATACAGCGGGCCTTTTTGACCACAGGCCGACACAAGGCAGGCAACCGCGACGAGCGCAGCAAGGGAAGAGATCAGGCGCTTCATGGCGAAATCCTTGAAAATGCGTTAATTGCGCCGGAGTATACCGGCCACCCGTCAGCTTGCCTATGCGACGGGGCTCCCGTCCGGCGGGGCTTGGCACGATGCCGGTCAGCCAGGCGCAATCCCTGTGGGAGCGGGCTTGCCCGCGAAAGCGGTGGTTCAGTCAACAAAGATATTGAATGTGCTGGCCTCTTCGCGGGCAAGCCCGCTCCCACAGGTACAGTGTTTGATGTACCTAAATCGGTGCTTGATCGTTATCCTTTGCAATCACCGGGGCTCGCCCGTATCTTGCGGCGCTTGAGCGTGAACAGACACTTTTTGAGGTTGCCGCAATGAGTTTGACCGAAGCCCGTTTCCACGATCTGGTCGATGCCACCCAGCAGACGCTGGAGGATATTTTTGACGAGTGTGACCTGGATATCGATCTGGAGAGCTCGGCCGGTGTGCTCACCGTCAAGTTCGAAAACGGCAGCCAGTTGATCTTCAGTCGTCAGGAACCGCTGCGTCAGCTGTGGCTGGCGGCGGTGTCCGGTGGTTTCCACTTCGACTATGACGAAGAGAGCGAGCGCTGGATGTGCGACAAGAGCGAAGAGCAGCTGGGCGAAATGCTCGAGCGCATCGTCAAGCAGCAGGCTGACGTCGAACTCGATTTCGAAGGTCTGTGAGATCGTGACCGAGCCCGCCGTCGTTCGCCCACCCAAGCCGCTCTACAGTAATGTCAGCCCGGCGGTCCCTTCGCCGTGCAGTGGTGTGTGCCGGCTGGACGAACAGAAGGTTTGCCTGGGATGTTTTCGCCATGTCGAAGACATCCGCGAATGGCGCTCGGCGGATGATGAGCGCAGGCGGGTTATCTGCGCCCAAGCGGTCCAGCGCAAATCCTTGGCATAAGGGTTTTTGTGGCGAGGGAGCTTGCTCCCGCTCGGTTGCGAAGCGACCGCAAGATTTTCAGGGCCGCTTCGCGCCCCAGCGGGAGCAAGCTCCCTCGCCACAGTGGTCTACACAGGCCCATGGTCGCACCTGACTTGTATATTTATTGAGCTGTGATAGTGTCCGGAAACGCCTCAACTCATCGAGGCTCGTGAAAACCCCGCCTTTTTCTGGCGGGGTTTTGCTTTTTCTGTGCAGAAGAAAGGAGTCTGCCTCAATCATGACCGCACCTTCCATCACCCTTACTCGTCTGGACGTGCAACGTCTGGAGCGCCTGATCGACAGCCTGGACGACACGCTGCCGGGCGTTATCGCGCTGCAAACCGAACTGGACCGCGCCGATACCCTGGTCGGTCACGATGAAGTGCCGGCCGATGTCGTGACGATGAATTCCCGTGTGCATTGCCGCGAAGAAGGCAGCGGCAAGGACTATCACTTGACGTTGGTCTACCCTAAAGACGCCAATGCCGACGAAGGCAAGATTTCCATTCTGGCGCCGGTCGGCAGCGCACTGCTCGGTCTCAAGGTTGGTCAGCACATCGACTGGCCGGCACCGGGCGGCAAGACACTGAAACTGACCCTGCTGGAAGTCGAATCGCAGCCGGCCGAGGGTGGCCACTTTCCGGAATAACCCCCTTCAGACCTGTTCGAGCGCCTCGTTCAACGAGCGCTCCAGGTCAGCCTTGTAACGCAGATACAGATTGCTGGAACTCTGACCGTCACCGAGCAGGCCCGAGAGGTCCAGGTCGGTGATGTAGCAGCGATAGCGTTCGGTTTCGCGTCGCTGATCGACAATCTCCTGCGCGACCACGCTGAACAGTTGGTCGCCATGTTCCAGCTCTGAAAACTCTCGCTGATTGCAATACAACGTCACCTGCACCTCGCCTGGCGCGGCTTTGCCGATGATGGCTTGCACGTCGTAGAAAGGTTTGTTGACCGGCGTTTGCGGCGCTGGCCGCGCTTCGACCCGACGCGCCCGCCCGGGGCCGGACGGCAGCAGTTGGTAGTACAACGTGTCCATGCTCACGGGTTGAGCGGCATCCATCGGCAACAAGGCATCGCGCCGGTACTGGATGGATTGCAGGAAGCGTTGCAGCGGCACCAACAGGCTCTGTTCGTCGTGATAGGGCAGGCGTTGTTGCCACAGCGCATTGAGCTCATCCAGCACGTAGAGATCAGCCTGATCCTCGTTGGTTCTGTAGAACACCTGAATGCACTCGGGCTGGCCCATCGGCAGGATCAGCGCGAGGTCGTGGTCTTCCAGCGCCATCGGGTCCAGGTGCAGCGGGCTGTAGCCTGTCAGCTCCTCACCCAGGTAATCGATCAACGCCGGCAAGGTGGCGATGGCGACGTGATTGACTTGGCCCGGCACCAGTTCCAGCACGTGATAGTGCTGCTGGACCTGGATCAGGTAGCGGTGATTGAGGTTGCTCAACAGAAGGTTCTGTGCAGTGTCGATCACCTCTTCTACCCGGCGGGCAATGAACTGCGCACGGTTATGGCAGAAGCAGCGAACCCGCAGCTTGGGCTGTTGTAGCCCGCTCGGCAGGTTGTTGAGGTAAGCGCGCAGGCAGTCGAGCAGGGCGTGAGGGCCGTCATAGCGGCTGACCAGCACTTCGTTCCAGCTGTTGAGCGTGACCTGGTCCAGCGTCAGCACGAGGTTCTCGCGAACCCCGGCATAGCTCAGCGAGTCGGTGCGTTCTGTGGTCATCAGGATGTTCAAGTCGCGATGGTGCTTGAGCGGGTCGACGCCAACGTTCACCAGGATCAACACCTCGCTCGGTACGCTGGCGCGCAGCAAGGGCTCTTCCGCCACTGTGGTCAGGGGCAGGGCGATGCACTGTTGCAGGCTGCCGAGCAGGTTGAACAGTTCGAATTCGCTCAGGTCGCTAATGCCAGGGTGTAGGGCGAGGCGCGTGCTGCTGTCGATCACGCCGTTGCGATGGCACCAGGTCAGGAGTTCCAGCAATTGGCGGCTGCGCTTGATCGGCGCGAAATGCTCCCACTCTTGAGCAGTCAGGCTGCCGTTGTACAAACCCCACTGGGTTTGCCCCGGTTCCTTCTTGTTCGGCGCCTGCACCAGCGTCAGCGTGTCTTCGGCCAGGTCCGGGGCGATGCCGGGGTTGATGAATTCGACTTTGTCGGCCTTGCGCTCGAAGGCGGCATACAGCCGCCGGCCCAACACGTTCAGGTCGCGTTTGTTGATCAGGCTGACGGTGTCTTCGGTGCGGGCGAACTGTGTCAGGAAGCGGTAGCTGTAATTCAGTTCGTTGACCAGCGCGCGGCGTTCAGCACTGACCTGGCGGACTTTCCACTGGCTGCGGCTATCGAGCAGCGCCAGTTGCCGTTGGTCCCAACCCCATTCCTGGGCCAGCCGCTCAAGCAATGAACGCTGCCAGCTCTGGGTGCGGGTGTTGCCGGTCAGTTTGCGATTGACCTTCAGGTACAGCGCGCGGCGCACCAGTTCCAGCCGTTCCGGTTCGCCCTGGGCCTTGAGGTATTCCTCGATGCGCCGGTAGACCACGATGTACGGGTCCAGCTCGTCGAGGTCCAGTTGATTGGCGAACACCGCTTGCTTGAAACGCAGGCTCAGGCAATGAACCTTGGGGTGTTCGCTGGCGTAGACCTCGGTCAGCAGCAGCTTGAGTACGGACTTGTAGGGCGACTCGATGCCCTTGAACAACTGCCAGAGCCCGGCACCGATGAATTCCCCCGGCGGTATGAATGCCAGATGGCCCAGGTCCAGGCTTTCGTCGGCACGGATGAAGCGTTTGGACAGCAGCGTGTGGGTGTAGCGGTCGTAGGCGGACTCTTCGTAGACCGGCACCAGCCACCAGATCGGCGTGCGACCGGCCAGCCAGATGGCGGTGCGATAGAACTCATCCAGCAGCAGGTAATGCTGGGTGGTGCCGCAGTCTTCGGAACTCAACTGGGTGTCGCGCTCACCGAGCACGAAGCGCGTCGGATCGATCAGGAAGAAATGCGCCTCGGCGCCCTGGCTGGCGGCCCAGACCTCCAGCAGTTGGCATTTTTTGCGCAGCTCGGCGAGTTCGCTTTCGCTGAGGTCCGGCGCGTGGCAGACCCAGACGTCCATGTCGCTTTGATCGGCTTGAGCCAGCGTGCCAAGGCTGCCCATCAGGAACAGGCCGTGGATCGGTCGCGGCGGATTGCTGCCGTGTCGCGGCTTGTAAGAGAACGAGCGGGTCAGGCGCTGGGCTTCAGCGAGGGCATTGGCATCTGGCTCGAAGTTCGACAGCCCGGCCGGCGTAGCGCCGGAAACATACCCCGGTAATAACGGATGATTGACGTGGAAAAACAGCGGTAGCAGCGTCAGCACCGTTTGCTGGCGGGTCGACAACCCTTCCATGGCCCGGGCCATGCGGCCTTCATTGAGTTTTAGAAAGCGTGCGCGCAGTTGGCTGAGAACCTTGCGGTCGATTCCCTCGTCCAGATCGGGGCGGATTTCATGGGTGCGGGTCATGTCAGCTCAAACCGGCTCGCGAGGCTCGGACGTGGGGGCGGCGAATGAGGGGCAGTTTAGCGCCTCGGGCCTGCCACTTTTAAGCTGAATTTGTATTTTTGACGTCAGATTTTTATCGCGGGGCGACAGCAGGCGCCGGGTTTGCCCGCGGAAATCCCGTGACAGGGGTTTCCGTGGGCGAAGCGGTGTTCTTCAGGCTGTTTCTTCGGCGCGCAGAATGGTCAGCACGGTTTGTACATTTTGCGCGGCGTCACGACCCAGGCTGGTCAGGTAACCGCCATCGGGCTGGTCGGTCAGTTCTTTTTCAAAAAGGCGTTGGGCGGCGGCAATGTGTTTCGGGGCAGCGGTCTGATGAATTTTCAGACCTTCCTGGGAACTGTCCAGGTTGAAGAGTGCGAGGACTTCCAGTTCGGCAACCAACTCAGGGGTAAGCGACATAAGGACTCCAGACTTTCTAGGAATTGGACGACAGCGCCCCTAAGGTGAGCCCACTCGTGCGGCATGTCCAGTGCCTGCATCAGGGTTTTTTCACCTCGGGAAGCATTCCCCGGCGGCTGGTGCGGCAGCGGGGTGCGTACCAGTGTAGTCAGGGTATGGGGGAAGGCAGGATTGATGGGTGACAATTTGTGTAGGAGCGGATTGTGTGGCGAGGGAGCTTGCTCCCGCTGGGGCGCGGAGCGGCCCCAAAAGTTTTGCGACTGCTCCGCAGCCGAGCGGGAGCAAGCTCCCTCGCCACAGAAGCTTGCTGTCCATCAAATCGGGTTTACTTCTTTTCCGGCGGCAATTCCGGCAGCGCGCGCAGCGCTGTTTCGTACCATTCGGTATTGAACGCGCGGTCTTCTTCGAGGATCGCGTCGATTTCTACCGCCAACACGTGTGCCATCAAATTGAGGATTTCTTCACGCTCGTAACCGACCAGCGTCAACTTGTTGAAGGTCGCCTTGGCAGCCGGCGGGTTGTCGCTTTCGATCTGGTTTTCGATGGCTTCGATCAGGGTGGTTTCGGTAAATTCTTCTTCGTCGCTATCGATGTCGGTTGGCTCGCTCATGGCAGGCTCCTCAAGTTAAGGCGGCCAGTTTACCTGCATTCAACGCTGTGATGCTGCTGGCAAGAATAGCGCGGGCGTTCTATAAAACAGGACTGCCAACCCCGCACGGCCTGGAGGCTTTGTGATGCTCAAGCTTTATGGATTTTCCGTCAGCAACTACTACAACATGGTGAAACTGGCGTTGCTGGAGAAGGGACTGCCGTTCGAAGAAGTGCTGTTTTACCCTGGCCCGAGCCCAGAAGCGCTGGCCATCAGCCCGCGCGGCAAGGTCCCTGTGCTGGGCACCGAACAAGGTTTCATCAACGAAACCGCTGTAATTCTCGAATACATCGAGCAGAGTCAGAAAGGCACGCCGCTGTTGCCGAGCGATCCTTTCGAGCGCGCACAGGTGCTGGCGCTGGCCAAGGAAATCGAGCTGTATATCGAGCTGCCGGGGCGCATGTGCTATGGCGAGGCGTTTTTTGGTTCGCCGGTGCCGGACGCGATCAAGGAGAGGACCAAGTCCGAGTTGCTGCTGGGGTTTGCCTCGCTCGCGCGGCACGGCAAGTTCGCCCCTTATGTGGCGGGCGACAGCCTGAGCATTGCCGATCTGTATTTCCTGTACAGCGTGCCGTTGGCCGCCGCGGTGGGGCAGAAGTTGTTTGGCCTGGATTTGTTGGCCGAGATGCCAGAAGCCAAGGCATTGCTGGAGCGACTGGGCGAGAACCCGAATGTAAAGCGGATTGCAGTGGACAAGGAAGCGGCGATGCCAGCGTTTATGGCGATGATCGCGTCCAAGAAGTAGTTTTTTGGTGTTTGTAAGATAGCCTTCGCGAGCAGGCTCGCTCCCACAGGGGAAAGTGTTGAACACACCGGACCCTGTGGGAGTGAGCCTGCTCGCAATGCTTTTAGCGATTAGCGGCTGGCGAGCAGCGCCTGGCCGCGAACCACCGCCTGCTTGACCTGCGCCGGCGCAGTGCCGCCGATATGGTCACGGGCATTCACCGAACCTTCCAGGGTCAGCACGGCAAATACGTCCTGATCGATCTGATCGCTGAACTTGCGCAGCTCTTCCAGGCTCATTTCCGCCAGGTCCTTGCCGCTTTCCACGCCGTACTTCACGGCATGGCCAACGATTTCGTGGCAGTCGCGGAACGGCAAGCCGCGGCGCACCAGATAGTCAGCCAGGTCGGTGGCGGTGGAGAAGCCACGCAGCGCCGCTTCGCGCATCATCGCGTGCTTGGGTTTGATCGCCGGGATCATGTCGGCAAAGGCCCGCAGCGAGTCGCGCAGGGTGTCAGCCGCGTCGAACAGCGGCTCTTTGTCTTCCTGATTGTCCTTGTTGTAGGCCAGCGGCTGGCCCTTCATCAAGGTCAGCAAACCCATCAGTGCGCCGAAGACGCGGCCGGATTTGCCGCGAACCAGTTCCGGCACGTCCGGGTTTTTCTTTTGCGGCATGATCGAGCTGCCGGTGCAGAAACGGTCCGGCAGATCGATGAACTGGAATTGCGCGCTGGTCCACAGCACCAGCTCTTCGGAGAAACGCGACAGGTGCATCATCGCGATGCTCGCCGCCGAGCAGAACTCGATGGCGAAATCACGATCCGACACGTTGTCCAGCGAGTTGCCGCCGACGGCGTCGAAACCCAGCAACTGCGCGGTGAATTCACGGTCGATCGGGTAGGTGGTGCCGGCCAGCGCAGCGCTGCCCAGCGGCATGCGGTTGGTGCGCTTGCGGCAGTCGACCAGGCGCTCGTAGTCGCGGCTGAGCATTTCGAACCAGGCCAGCATGTGGTGCCCGAAGGTCACCGGCTGTGCGGTTTGCAAGTGAGTGAAGCCGGGCATGATGCTGCCGGCTTCGCGCTCGGCCTGCTCCAGCAAGCCTTTTTGCAGACGGGTGATTTCGCTGAGGATCAGGTCGATCTCGTCACGCAGCCACAGGCGGATATCGGTGGCGACCTGGTCGTTACGGCTGCGGCCGGTGTGCAGCTTCTTGCCGGTGACGCCGATGCGATCGGTCAGGCGCGCCTCGATGTTCATGTGCACGTCTTCGAGGTCGATGCGCCAGTCGAACTGGCCGGCCTCGATTTCACCCTGGATGGTGTTCAGGCCATCGATGATGCTGTCGCGCTCGGCATCGGTCAGCACGCCGACCTTGGCCAGCATGGTGGCGTGGGCGATCGAGCCCATGATGTCGTGGCGATACAGGCGCTGGTCGAAAGTGACGGAGGCGGTGAAGCGGGCGACGAAGGCGTCGACGGGTTCACTGAAGCGGCCGCCCCAGGACTGATTGGTCTTGTCAGTGCTCATGAATTCGCTCGTATCGGCTGGAGAAAAGTGACGTTGAAAGCTGTCGCGGATAATAACAGGGTTGCCAATCCTGTCGCTGACACTGGTCGATACGTTTTTTTCTTATGGCGCGGTCCATACTCAAGGTGAGCCTTTGGGAAATTGCGCAACGATATTTTTCAATTGAGCAATAACGTCCCGGCAACCGTCTACAGTTGGACAGTAGGATCAGCGCACTTTTTGGTGCGACCACTGACTATAAGAAGAGGGGGTGTTCATATTGTGTATCGGCAAACCCTACGGCGATCCCTCGCCAACGCGGGCCAGAGCCTCCAATCACGCGGCAGTTGAAAATTTAGCCGCCGATCTTGCGGCACTTTTTGGCCCTCGCGCTAGTCTTAGCGTGGATCGCGGTGACGGACGTCACTTCACCTGTCTACGCTATCCTTGTGCGAGACTCACGCAGGAATCCAGCGCAATATGAATGTCCTGATCGTTGATGACGAACCCCTGGCCCGCGAGCGCCTGAGCCGAATGGTCGGCGAACTCGAGGGATACAGTGTCCTGGAGCCCAGCGCCACGAACGGCGAAGAGGCGTTGGCACTGATCGACAGCCACAAGCCGGATATCGTGCTACTCGATATCCGTATGCCAGGCCTTGACGGCCTGCAAGTGGCTGCGCGGTTGTGCGAACGCGAAACTCCGCCCGCTGTGGTGTTTTGTGCAGGACCCGATGAATTTGCCGTGGAAGCCTTACAGGCCAGCGCCGTAGGCTATGTGGTGAAACCTGTGCGTACTGAACAGCTTCACGAAGCATTAAAGAAAGCCGAGCGCCCCAATCGTCTCCAGCTCGCCGCCCTGACGCGTCCCGCCGCCGAAAGTGGCAGCGGCCCCCGCAGCCACATCAGCGCACGAACCCGAAAGGGCATCGAGCTGATCCCGCTGGATCAGGTGGTCTACTTCATTGCCGACCACAAATACGTGACCTTGCGCCATGAAAGCGGCGAAGTGTTGCTGGATGAACCGCTCAAGGCCCTTGAGGATGAGTTTGGCGACCGTTTCGTGCGAATCCACCGCAATGCCCTGGTCGCCCGCGAGCGCATCGAACGCCTGCAACGCACACCTCTGGGGCATTTCCAGCTGTTCCTCAAAGGTTTGAACGGCGACGCTTTGATCGTGAGCCGGCGCCATGTGTCCGGCGTGCGCAAGATGATGCAGCAGCTTTAATTCGCCGTTCACGGGGCGATCTTCACACCCGCTTGCCGGACAACCAGGCCAGGGAGGCCATGCAGTACCTGATACAAGTCAAAGTGGATTTGGCTGAGCTGTTATTATCCGCCGTATCTATTCAGTACGGATTGATCCATGTCCTCTCGCGAAATCCGCATCGCCACACGCAAAAGTGCCCTGGCCCTATGGCAGGCCGAATACGTCAAAGCCCGTCTGGAAGAGGCCCATCCCGGTCTGCTCGTGACACTGGTGCCCATGGTCAGTCGCGGCGACAAGCTGCTGGACTCGCCGCTGTCGAAAATCGGCGGCAAGGGCCTGTTCGTCAAAGAGCTGGAAACCGCGCTGCTGGAAAACGAAGCTGACATCGCCGTGCATTCGATGAAAGACGTGCCGATGGACTTCCCGGAAGGGCTCGGCCTGTTTTGCATCTGCGAGCGTGAAGATCCACGCGATGCGTTCGTCTCCAACACCTACTCCAGCCTGGATGAGTTGCCACAAGGCAGCATCGTCGGCACCTCCAGCCTGCGCCGTCAGGCCCAGTTGCTGACCCGTCGCCCGGACCTGCAGATCCGCTTCCTGCGTGGCAACGTCAATACGCGTCTGGCCAAGCTTGATGCGGGTGAGTACGACGCCATCATCCTCGCCGCCGCTGGCCTGATTCGCCTGGGCTTCGAAGACCGCATCACCTCGGCCATCAGCGTCGACGACAGCCTGCCGGCCGGTGGCCAGGGCGCAGTCGGTATCGAATGCCGCACCGCCGACAGCGAAATTCATGCCTTGTTGGCCCCGCTGCACCATCTCGACACCGCCACTCGCGTGACCGCCGAACGTGCCCTCAACAAACATTTGAACGGTGGCTGCCAAGTGCCGATCGCCTGCTACGCCGTGCTGGAAGGCGAGCAGATCTGGTTGCGAGGCCTGGTCGGTGATCCAAGTGGCGGCCTGCTGCTCAGCGCCGAAGCCCGTGCCCCCCGCGCTGACGCCCAAACCTTGGGTGTGCAAGTCGCCGAGGACCTTTTGAGTCAGGGCGCCGACGATATCCTCAAAGCGGTGTATGGCGAGGCAGGTCACGAGTGACTGGCTGGCGCTTGCTGCTGACGCGACCTGCGGATGAATCCGCGGCGTTGAGCGATGTTTTGGCGCAAGCGGGGATTTTCAGTAGCAGCTTGCCGCTTTTGGCAATCGAGCCGATCCCGGCCTCTGACACAATGCGCGGGCTGATTCAGGCACTGGATCGCTTTTGTGCGGTGATCGTGGTCAGTAAACCCGCGGCCAGAATCGCTGTTGATTTGGTCGACCAGGTTTGGCCGCAGCCCCCTGCGTTGAAGTGGTTCAGTGTCGGTGCCGCCACCGCGCAAATCCTTGAGGACCGCGGGCTGGACGTGAGCTTTCCAGCCGAAGGTGATGACAGCGAAGCCTTGCTGGAACTTCCCGGGTTGCGCGAGGCTATCAGCCGGCCCGATCCGCGCGTGTTGATCGTGCGCGGGGAAGGTGGACGCGAACTCCTGGCAGAGCGTTTGCGCGAGCTTGGTGCTAGTGTCGAGTATCTGGAGTTGTACCGTCGCGGCCTGCCTCATTACCCGCTGGCGGCGCTGCCTGACCGGATTGAAGCGGAACGCTTGAACGGGCTGGTGGTCAGCAGTGGACAAGGTTTTGAGCACCTGCATCAACTGGCCGGCGTTGCCTGGCCACAATTGGCGCGGTTGCCGTTGTTTGTTCCAAGCCCAAGGGTCGCCGAGCTGGCACGTGCCGCCGGGGCTCAAACAGTTGTGGATTGTCGCGGCGCCAGTGCCGCGGCTTTGCTGACGGCGTTACGGGAGCATCCCGAACCCGTTCTCTAATGCAAAGGATGGATACGTGAGCGAAACTGCCTTGCCTAAAGATGACGTCCAGCCAGTGCTTGATGCACCGGTTGAAACTCCGGTTGAAACGACGCCACCCGCTGACGTGCAGCGTCGAGGCAATGGGCTGGCAATCGTCGCGCTGCTGCTCGGCGCTGCCGGTGTTGCCGTGGGCGGCTGGGGTGTCTGGCAGGTGCGTCACCTGCAAGCCAATAACCAGCAGCAACTGGCTCAGGTGCAAGCGCTGAACGACCAGGCGCAAAGCCTCAAGCTCAATGAACAGCGCATCAGCACCCGTCTGGAGCAGTTACCCGCCGTTGATGAACTGGAGGCGCGCGCCCGTCTGGTCACGCAGTTGCAGGGTGATCAACAACGCCTGAACCAGCGCCTGGAAACCGTCCTCGGTGCCAGCCGCAAGGACTGGCGTCTGGCCGAGGCCGAGCATTTGTTGCGTCTGGCCAGCCTGCGTCTCTCTGCCTTGCAGGACATCAGCAGCGCGCAGGCGCTGGTGCAGGGGGCCGACGATATTCTCCGTGAACAGAACGATCCGGGCTCCTTCGCCGCTCGCGAGCAAGTGGCCAGAACCCTGGTGGCGTTACGCAGTACGGAACAGCCGGATCGTACCGGGTTGTTCCTGCGGCTGGGCGCGCTGCGTGATCAGGTGATCGACCTCACCGAACTGGCACCCGAGTACAAGGACCGGGGCGAGTCTCTACTGGGCCTGACCGCTGATGGCGACGGTGCCAGTCGTTGGGCGCAATGGTGGGATCAGATCTCCCGTTACATCCGCATCGACTTCAGTGCTGACAAAAATGTCCGTCCACTGTTGGCCGGGCAGAGCCTGAGCCAGGTGCGGCTTGCCCTGAGCCTGGCGCTGGAGCAGGCGCAATGGGCCGCGCTCAATGGCCAGGCCGCGGTTTACACCCAGGCGCTGGCGGAGGCTCGGGATGTGTTGACCGGCAACTTCAACCAGGACAACCCCCAGAGCAAAGTGATGCTGGAGCAGGTTGGCGAGCTGAGCAAGCAACGGGTCACGGTCGTGACACCGGATCTGACCGGCACGTTGAGCGCGGTCCAGGGGTATCTGGAGCGACGTAATGTCAACGCTGAAGACTCGATCAAGCCAATGGCCAAGCCTGCTGCAGGTACCGCTCAGGAGGCAACGCCATGAAGCGCCTCTATGTGATCGTGTTCCTGGTGATCGCCGCTGCTGCCGCGCTGGGATTGGCGATTGCCGAGCATGCCGGTTACGTGCTGATTGCCTATAAGAGCTTTCGTTACGAATCGAGCCTGTGGGCGACCCTCGCATTGGTCGCGGTGTTGTGGCTGCTGTTCTGGGGCATCAAGGTGCTGGTCGAGCTGGTGATGACCTCCAGTGGCGTGGTCAATCCCTGGTCGCGGCGCAATCGCAGTCGCCGGGTGCAAGTGGCGATCGAGCACGGTCAGCTGGATCTGGCGGAAGGTCGCTGGGCGAGTGCACAGCGTCATTTGCATCGCGCTGCCGAAGCTGAGCGCCAGCCACTGCTGTACTACCTTGGCGCGGCACGTGCCGCCAACGAGCAGGGTCATTACGAAGAAAGCGACAATTTGCTGGAGCGTGCCCTCGAGCGCCAGCCGCAGGCCGAATTGGCGATTGCCCTGAGTCACGCCCAATTGCAGACCGACCGTGGCGATACCGACGGCGCCTTGGCCACCCTGCAAGCCATGCATGAGCGTCATCCCCATAACGCCCAGACATTGCGCCAGTTACAGCGCTTGCTTCAGCAGCGTGGCGACTGGTCGGCGGTGATTCGCCTGTTGCCCGAGCTGCGCAAGGATAAAGTCCTGCCGCCCGCCGAACTGGCCGAACTGGAGCGCCGTGCGTGGGGTGAAAACCTGTCGCTGGCGGCGCATCAGGAAGAAGATGGCAAGGTCGGTTTGCAATCGCTCACTCGCGCCTGGCAACAGCTCACGTCGGCTCAGCGTCAGGAACCGCAATTGGTGCTGGCCTATGCCGAGCAGCTACGACAACTCGGGGCGCAGGTCGAGGCGGAGGAGGTTCTGCGCACGGCCCTCAAACGCCATTACGACAGTCATCTGGCGCGACTGTATGGACTGGTTCGCGGCAGCGATCCGGCGCGCCAACTGCAGACTGCCGAGGGCTGGCTCAAGGATCATCCGGCCGACCCGAGCCTGTTGCTGACACTGGGCCGCTTGTGCCTGCAAAACAGCTTGTGGGGTAAGGCGCGAGACTATCTGGAGAACAGTCTGCGGATTCAGCGTAACCCGGAAGCTTGTGCGGAACTGGCGCGGTTGCTGGCGCAACTGGGCGACACCGAACGCAGCAATCAGTTGTTCCAGGAAGGCTTGGGCATGCTCGATGAGCGTCTGCTGGCGGCACCGCTGCCAGCGCCCGTTTACGCCTGAGGCTGGTCCTGTAGCCGCAGGCTTCGCCAGCGGCTACAGGGGCGGGGCGGCGCTCTCTGGGTTCGAAACGCGTCGCGTGTTTGGCCTTGTAGTCCCTGATCGGAATCCTCCTACAGAGGACTACACCGATTCCTCTCGACACTGTCGGGAATTCCCTACACTTCTGGTGAAGTGTCCGTGCCGGCCTGCCTTGAAAGGCTTGCGCGCTTTCCTCTACCGTAACCACCTGTCTCTACTGGTACGGAAAAGCCATGTCTTTGGCCTGCTCACGCTCCTTGTTTTTCATGGTTTTCATTACAGGTTCCCTGGCCTTGGGCATTTCCTATTACCTGGAATATGCGGTCGGACTCAAACCTTGCGGCTTGTGCGTTTTGCAGCGGGCTTGTCTGGCGCTACTCACGGGTATCTGCCTGGCAGCCTCCGTGCAGGGTCCGGGGCGCTTTGGATCGTTCCTGTATTGGTTGCTCGGATTCTTCTGCAGTCTCGCGGGCATGATTACGGCGTGGCGGCAGATACTGCTGCAAAGTGATCCCATGCATCAGCTCTTGACGTGCTCGTCCAGCCTGGAGGTGACCTACGAGAACATGCCTTGGTTATGCCGGGTCACGGAGATGTTCAAGGGGGAGACCGATTGTGCCGAGATTTCCTGGACGCTGTTCGACCTGAGCATCCCGGAATGGAGCCTGCTGTTCTTTATCGGGGTGACGATTCTGGGGGTTTATCAATTGCTTCGCGTCGTTTGGCTCGCGTGTGAGCGACCGCTCAGCGGCGTGTCGTCGCACCGGGTGCAGATGGGCGATTAAACACTTGTATGAACTTTATCTCCTGCGTACCTTGAAGCCACAGTCGTGCGGGCATAATCTGGCCCGCACGTGTCATTGGAATTATGTTGCTCGATGACGCTCTGCCTGACCGCCCATTGACTTAACAAGAGGCGAGCAGGCATTGAGCAGCTGACCCACAAGGGAAGAGAGATCACCATGCTCGAAAGTTGTCAGAATGCTCAGGAACGTTGGGGTGGAGTGCATCTGCTGATCGATCGTTGGTTGCAGGAGCGTCACGAACTGGTTCGGGCCTATGATGCTCTCGGCGCCAAGCCTGAGGCACTAGGCGAGAACCGCAAGCCGTTGCAGGAATTCTGCGGCGTGCTGGTCGATTATGTGTCGGCGGGGCATTTCGAGATCTACGAACAGCTCACCGGTGAAGCCAAGGCATTTGGCGACACGCGTGGTCTGGAGCTGGCCGAGACAATCTACCCGCGCATCGATGTCATCACCGAGAAGCTGCTGGCGTTCAACGACCTGTGTGATGCAGGCAAGTGCGTCGCGGAGAAATTCAAGGAGTTGGGCGGCCTGTTGCATGAACGCTTCGAACTGGAAGATTGCCTGATCGAAGTGCTGCATACCGCTCACAAGGAAGAGGATTCGGTTCAGGCCTGAATCCCTCCCGGCAAACTAAAAACGGTGCGCACTGCGCACCGTTTTTTTATGCCTGTAATTCAGCTGGTAGCGCCGCGCAATTCGACTTCAAATACCAGCGGGGTGAACGGTGCGATCAGGTCGCCGGCGCCGTCCGCGCCATAGGCTTGAGACGATGGAATCACCAAGCGCCATTTCGCACCGACCGGCATATTTTGCAGTGCGCTGCGCCAGCCGCTGATCACGCTGTCGAGACTGAACCACTGCGGCTGACTGTTCTGATCGAACACCGTGCCATCCGGCAGGCGCCCGACATACAAAACCTGGACCTTGCCATTAGGGCCGGCCTTGGCGCCGGTGCCGGGAGTCAGCTCCGTCAGCAACACGCCATCCGCCAATTCGCGAACACCCGGTTTGGCTTTTTCCTCGGTGAGAAAGCGCTGCTCTTTTTCCAGTGCGGCTTCGCTTTGCGGGAGCGCCGGCTGCTCGGCGAGCTGGGCTTCATGCTCGGCCAGGATTCGCTCGATCTGCTCGTCCTTCAACGCCAGTGGCTTGCCTTGATACGCTTGTTGCAGACCCTCCAGCAGTGCCTGAAGTTGCAGATCGGGGACCTCCTGACGCAGGCGTTCACCGAGGCTCGCGCCCAGGCTGTAAGCAAGATCGTGAGGGTTATTTGCGGAGGTTTTTTCGTCGGCTTGAGCCACTGAAAAAAACACGCACAGCGATAGAAAAAGGTAGCGCGACATGGGCACTCTCCGACCTGGAATGCGGTGGATTATGCCAGTGAGAATGGGCACAAAGGTGAACTGGTTTTGCGCAAGCGCAGAAGTTTTTCGATCCGTTGCAACGCAACGCTTTCGATACTGTCAACATGCCCTAGCGGCGGTAGCAGCAGAGGTCTAGTATGAGCCGCACCCACGTCAGCCAGGAGGTAAACCATGTCGGCCACCAAGAAGCCTGTAAATACCCCGTTGCACTTACTCCAACAACTCTCGGGCAGCCTGCTCGAGCATCTGGAAAATGCTTGTTCCCAAGCCTTGGCTGATGCAGAAAAACTGCTCGCCAAACTGGAAAAGCAGCGCGGAAAAGCGCAGGAAAAATTGCACAAGTCCCGTACCAAATTGCAGGACGCTGCGTCGGCCGGCAAAGCCAAGGCACAAGCC
Source organism: Pseudomonas oplopanacis (assembly GCF_057128725.1). Lineage (NCBI taxonomy): Bacteria > Pseudomonadati > Pseudomonadota > Gammaproteobacteria > Pseudomonadales > Pseudomonadaceae > Pseudomonas > Pseudomonas oplopanacis. The sequence continues at coordinate 21,689 of NZ_JBSKHV010000020.1, forward strand.
AAGGCGAAGGACGGCGTGCAGCAACTCGAAGACGTGCTCGATGCCCTCAAGGATCGTCAGTCCGACACCCGTGCCTACATTCTGCAACTCAAGCGCGATGCTCAAGAAAGCCTGAAACTGGCCCAGGGCGTCGGTCGTGTTCAAGAGGCTGTCGGCAAGGCGTTGTCCCTGCGTGCGGCCAAACCTGCTGCTACACCTGCCAAGAAAACCGCCGCCAAACCGGCTGCTGCAAAAGCACCGGCCAAGCCTGCTGCCAAGGCTCCGGTTAAAGCTGCTGCAAAACCTGCCGCTGCAAAAAACCCAGCCGCTGCCAGCGCTGCCAAACCGGCCGCTAAAACTGCCGCTGCGAAACCTGCCGCCAAGCCAGCTGCTGCGAGAACCGCTGCCGCCAAGCCAGCTGCAAAATCGCCTGCTGCCAAACCTGCTGCAGCAAGAACCACAGCCGCTAAACCGGCTGCCAAACCTGCCGCCAAAACGGCTGCTGCAAAACCTGCTGCCAAGCCAGCTGCTGCGCGAACCGCTGCTGCCAAGCCTGCCGCGAAACCGGCTGTAAAAGCTGCTGCCAAACCTGCTGCTAAACCGGCTGTAAAAGCCGCCGCTAAACCCGCTGCTAAACCTGCTGTAAAAGCTGCAGCCAAACCAGCCGCGAAACCGGCTGCTGCCAAGCCAGCCGCTGCCGCCAAGCCAGCCGCCGCTAAACCAGCAGCTAAACCAGCCGCTGCTAAACCGGCTGCAAAACCAGCAGCTAAACCTGCCGCTGCAAAACCAGCAGCCAAACCAGCTGCTGCAAAACCTGCCGTTGCCAAGCCGACCCCAGCGCCCGCTGCCAAGCCAGTGACTCCAGCGCCAGCAGCATCGGCTGCACCCGCAGCTACCACCTCGACAGCCACGCCTGCGCCAACGCCAGCCGCCCCGTCGAGCGCCAGCACCACCCCAACCAGCGCTTCCTAAGTGCCGGTTACCGCGACGCGCAGCTGATGCAGCGCGTCGCGGTCCAGGTTGGCGGCGCCTGCCGCCACACCTTCCAACCAGGCCGTCAGATCGGTCGCCTCACCCTGCGGCCAGCTCTGCGCCGTTCGCTCCAGCCGCAACAACAGATGCCGCTCGGCTTCCAACTCCAGTGCCTTCACGTGTTCACGCAGCTTTTTCAGCTCGGCATCGTCAGTCGCGACGACTTTCCAACGCATGCGCAAGGCGCGCAACGGTTGCACGACATCCCCATCCCAGGGCTCCGCCACTGTGCGCAGTAGCTTGATTCGCTGTTCATTGCAGGCGACGCCACGCTGTCCCAGCCATGCTGCGCAGAGCAGCAAACACACATTGACGCCATCCGACTGCAACTGCAGGCACGCGCGTTCAACGCCGGGACGGGCGTAAGTCGTCAGGGAAAAGCTCCACAGGTCAGAGGACATAGTGCTACTCGCGCCAGTTGCGAGCGAAGCTGGTAGACTCCGCCGCCATTATGATTCGACTTCAGAACCTGACTTTACAGCGTGGCCCTCAACGTCTGCTAGAAGACGCTGAGCTGACCCTGCACGCCGGCCACAAAGCCGGCCTCATCGGTGCCAACGGCGCCGGCAAATCGAGCCTGTTCGCCTTGATTCGGGGCGAACTGCACCCGGACTCGGGTGACTGCTTCCTGCCGGCCGACTGGCGCATCGCCCATATGCGCCAGGAAATCGAGACGCTCGAACGCCTGGCGGTCGACTACGTGCTCGATGGCGACCTGCGCCTGCGTGAGGTGCAACGCGACCTCGCCGCAGCCGAAGCGGCCCATGACGGTGCCGCTCAGGCCCGCCTGCACTCGGAACTCGACAGCGCCGACGGTTACACCGCCGACGCCCGTGCCAGAAAGCTGTTGGCCGGCCTTGGGTTCACCAACGAGCAGATGGATCGTCCGGTAGGAGATTTCTCTGGTGGCTGGCGGATGCGTCTGAATCTGGCGCAGGCTTTGATGTGCCCTTCGGACTTGTTGCTACTCGACGAACCCACCAACCACTTGGACCTCGACGCCATCATCTGGCTCGAAGAGTGGCTGAAAAGTTACCCCGGCACGTTGTTGCTGATTTCCCACGACCGGGATTTCCTCGATGCCGTGGTCGATCACGTGGCTCACGTCGATCAACGCAAGATCACGCTGTACCGCGGTGGCTATAGCGCTTTCGAACGCGCCCGCGCCGAACGTCTGGCCCAGCAACAACAGGCTTACGAGAAGCAGCAGGCGCAACGTGCGCACATGGAAAGCTACATCGCCCGCTTCAAGGCCCAGGCCACCAAGGCCCGTCAGGCCCAGAGCCGGATCAAGGCGCTGGAGCGGATGGAAGAACTGTCCGCCGCCCACGTCGATTCGCCGTTCGATTTCGTCTTCCGTGAATCGCAGAAAATCTCCAGTCCGCTGATCGACCTGTCCGATGCCCGTTTGGGTTATGGCGACAAAGCCGTGCTGGAAAAGGTCAAGCTGCAACTGACCCCTGGCGCGCGCATCGGTTTGCTCGGCCCTAACGGCGCTGGTAAATCGACCCTGATCAAGAACCTCGCCGGTGAGCTCGAACCGTTGTCCGGTCGCCTGACCCGTGGCGAAAACACCGTCGTGGGTTACTTCGCCCAGCATCAGTTGGACTCTCTCGACGCCAAGGCCAGCCCGTTGCTGCACTTGCAGCGTCTGGCCCCGACCGAGCGTGAGCAGACCCTGCGCGACTTCCTCGGTGGTTTCGACTTCCGTGGTGCGCGCATCGATGAGCCGGTGCTGAATTTCTCCGGCGGCGAAAAGGCCCGTCTGGCCCTGGCGTTGATCGCCTGGGATCGGCCGAACCTGCTGCTGCTCGACGAACCGACCAACCACCTGGACCTGGAAATGCGCCTGGCATTGACCATGGCGCTACAGGAGTTCAGTGGTGCGGTTCTGGTGGTTTCCCACGATCGTCATTTGCTTAAAAGCACGACCGATAATTTCTATCTGGTGGCGGACGGCAAGGTCGAGGAATTCGACGGCGACCTGGAAGACTACGCCCGTTGGCTGGTCGACTATCGCCAGCGCAATGCGCCGGTCAACACCACGCCGGTCAATCCGGACAAAACCGACAAGAAGGCCCAGCGCCAGGCCGCTGCTGCGTTGCGTCAGCAACTGGCGCCGCACAAGCGTGAGGCTGACAAGCTGGAAGCCGAGCTGGGCAAGCTGCACGAGAAGCTGGCGAAGATTGATGCCAGCCTTGGCGACAGCGATATCTACGAACCGGCGCGCAAGAATGATCTGCGCGATCTGCTGGCTGAACAGGCCAAGCTGAAGGTGCGTGAAGCAGAGCTGGAAGAATCCTGGATGGAAGCGCTGGAACTGCTGGAAAGCATGCAGGCGGAGCTGGAGGCACTGTCTTGATGGAGGCGTTCAAGCTGCCGTTGCCGGCGGTGTGGATCGAGCCCCTCTGGCTGGTCGTGCAGATTCTGCTGATTCTACTGGCCGGCTACTTCACCCAACGCTTTGTGGCCAAGGGCCTGACCCGGCTGGGCGAGCGCTATCCGTTTCCGCCGCAGTTGCTGATGCCGCTGCGGGGCGGGCTGCGCTGGCTGATCATGGGCAGCGCGCTGATTTTCGTGCTGGAACGCCTTGGCGTGTCAGCCACCGTACTCTGGACCGCGTTGTCCGGTTTCGTCGCGGTGGCGGCGGTGGCGTTCTTCGCCATGTGGAGTGTGCTTTCCAACCTGCTGTGCGCGATCCTGATTTTCACCGTCGGCCCGTTTCGCCTCGGCGACGTGGTCGAGTTGGTGGACACCACCGATAAGCCTGGCGTCAAAGGCCGGGTGGTGGCGATCAATCTGCTGTACACCACGTTGATCGAAGCGGAAGAACTCGGGACTGGCAGTGCGATGGTTCAGGTGCCTAACAGCCTGTTCTTCCAGCGCTCGGTTCGGCGCTGGCGGGGGAGTGATGTATTCCCTTCGAGCGGGTTTGAAAAGTAAGGCTTCTGTTGCCTGACATGCCGCCTTCGCGAGCAGGCTCGCTCCCACACTATTTTTTGGTCGTTCACAAAATGGGCTGCAAACGCTGGTCGGCAGCCGCAACATCCGGCAAAAAATCGATAGTCATCCGCCCAAAGCCGCATTAGCTTAGACGTCTGTCACGAGTCTGAGTCGAGGTGTGCAATGGAGCTTCAAACATGGCTGGCGTTTTTTGCCGCCTGCTGGGTGATCAGTCTGTCGCCTGGTGCCGGCGCCATTGCGTCGATGTCCAGCGGTCTGCAATACGGTTTCTGGCGCGGTTACTGGAATGCCCTGGGCCTGCAATTGGGCCTGGCGGTGCAGATCGCGATTGTCGGCGCTGGCGTGGGCGCGATCCTCACCGCTTCAGCGTCCGCCTTCTATGCGATCAAATGGTTCGGCGTGGCGTACCTGGTGTACCTCGCCATCAAGCAATGGCGCGCGTTGCCCAGCGACATGAGCGATGACGCGGCTGTGCGTCAGATCGGCAAGCCGATGGCGCTGGTGTTCCGTGGTTTCCTGGTCAACATCAGCAACCCCAAGGCGCTGGTGTTCATGCTCGCGGTGTTGCCGCAGTTCATTGATCCGCATGCACCGTTGCTGGCCCAGTACCTGATCATCGGCGTGACCATGATCTGCGTCGACCTGATCGTCATGGCCGGTTACACCGGGCTGGCGTCCAAGGTGCTGCGCCTATTGCGCACACCCCAGCAGCAAAAACGCATGAACCGCACGTTTGCCGGGCTGTTTATTGGCGCAGCGGCATTTATGGCGACGCTGCGTAAAGCCGCGGTGTAAACGCTGTCAGGCACAAAAAAGGCGACCTTTAACGGTCGCCTTTTTCATTTCAGGCGTCAGCGCAGAATGACCGGCGCGGTATCCGCTGGCAGGTCGTTGCGCGGCTCGGGTTGCCCCGACGGCTGATAACTGCCATCCCCGAGCTGCTCGCTCAATTGCCGCGCCACATCCTCACCCAGTGACCTGGACACTTCGCGCACCACCCGGGGTCGGTTCAGCGAGACGTGGGTGTCCCGATCATTCACCAGTTTGGTGTCTTGAGCCTCACCCATCGCGGTGAAGGCCGAGGTGATCTCGTAGGTCTTGGTGTTGATCAGGCTGAAGTCCGCCACCAGGGTCAGCGCCAGCACCGCCGAATAGCTGTCGGTGTTGGCCAGCTCGTTCATGTCCTGGGTGAAGTCGATGTCTGACAGCGTGCCGAACAGCACGTAGTCAGCACCTTCGAAATCACCGGCCTTGATGCGTTTGATCACGTCATACACATCGCGTTTGGCGTTGGCGGTGTAGGGCGTCCCCTGAATCAGCTGGAACATGCCGGTCTTGAGCATCTGACCTTTGATATCACCGCTGAACCGACGGATTTCGGTCTGTTCCAGATAACTGTTCTGGGTCGTGTACTCGTCATAACTGGACGAGCCGCTGGCGCCGTAATAGTCCTGCTGATGATCGTCACGGGACGAAATCACGTGGACGTATTGATCCACGCTGGCCTCGTAGGCGATGTCGGTGACAGCGATTTTCGGGGCGGCCTGAACGCCCAGGGCGCAAGTCAGGGCCATGATGCCAATCCATGCACGCATTGCTTAGCGCTCCGTGGTCTTGCGGATTTCTTTCTCGTCCATCCATTCGGCCAGCCCGCTTTCGACATCGATCAATTGCAGGCTGAATTTGTAGAAGACGTCCTTGTAATCGTTGCTGCGCTTGATGATCGAGCTGATCGAGCCTTCCAGGCGATAACGGGCGGCGATCATGTTGCCGGTTTTGGCCACCGTACTTTTCTTGTACAGGCCGCTCTGGTTTTGCAGCTTGAGTTGATCGACCTGGCTCTGCATGTCGGTGTTATCACTGGCAAAGCGTGCGGTGCCGGAGCGCATCAGTTGGGTCTTGATCGACGTGGTGATGTCGCGCGTGTCGATGTACTCGCTGGTCTTGTTCCGCACGTCGTACACCTGAACCACCGGCCGACCTTTCAGGACCCCGGACTGGGCAAGCGAGCGGGTCATGCTTTCAGCGATCATCTGCAGGTCGGTGGAGCCGAATTCGTTGGTCACCAGTTCCACGGCTTTCGGGTCGCCGTAACTGATGTTGCCGCTGCCCAGCACCGGCGACTTATTGGCCGCGCAGCCGCCGATCAGCAGGGCGCTCAAGGCAAGGAACGACAAGCGTACAAACATGGGCAGGTTCTCGTGTGGACGGTTCACGGTGTATTGATCTCCAGACGGAAATCCACGGCTTGTGGCACGGGAGCGATCGCCGGCAGGAAACTCGTCTGCTCGGCATACAGGGTCAGGCTTTTCCAGGACTCGGCTTCGGCCACTGGAAAACCTTCCGGTCCGAGCCACAGATAGCGGTAGTAGAGCGTTTTGTTACGGGTGTCGGCGTTGCTCAGCTGCGTGCTGACGGTCAGGAAACCGTTTTCCCGGGCCATGCGCATCGGGCCGATAGCCAGGTCCTCGATCGGTCCCGTGGCCAGGACTTTGCTGGCAGCACTGCCCGGTTCCGGTGGCGGTGGGGTGGCGCAACCGGCCAACAGGGCCAGCGCGACAATGGCGATGCATTTCAATCCCATGAAGATCTCCGTTCAGGGTTGAGCGCGGCTGGTGACAGCCTGCGGTGCGTAAGGGGGGTTGAGCTCCAGAGCAACATCGGCGGCGAAAATCCGGTTAGTCACTGCGCGCAGGCTGAAGGCTTGATGGGGCTGGTCGATCCTGAACCTGACCGGAGCTTGTTCCGGGGCATTGGGCAGGGTCAGTTGATGCTCGCCTTTCTTGAGTCGCAGGCGAGCGACCAGCGTCCTGTCCGGTAGCGTGCGCCAGCCTCGTGTGTCCGCATCCTCGCGTTGAGTTTGCTGCAGGAGCGTCTCCTCAATTTTCTCGGGTTTGTGTTTTTTCAGATAGGCCAGGTACTCGACATTGGACCGGGCGCGGTGGAGCGTGCGCTGGATGATGCCCGGCATGTCGTCACGCAAGGTGCGCCGCGACATGTCGCCATAGCTGTTGAGAAAGGTCAGCTTGTGTTTTTTGCCGTCCACGATGACGAAGTCCACCGGTGGCGTAGAGGTATCGGAGACAAGGATCGGGAACGACATGTTGGTGATGTAGGTTTCGCCCTCGACATCCACCGAAATCGGCACGCGCACCGAGTTGCGTGCAGGTGCCAGGCCGGTTTGCACGATCAGCAAGACATCGCTTTCGCCGGCCTTGAGCGGCGATTTGTCGAGATTGCGCAGCGCCTGCTCCAGCAGCGGTGTGTTGGGGCGCAACTCAATGGCCTTGCGATACCCCGGCGCGGCGAGGTCTTTTTCGTTCAGCGTTTCATAGACGAAACCTGCCAGGTAATGACTGAACGCACTTTGGTAGCTGTTTTTCAGGGCAATCACTTCGGGCGCATCAAGGGTCGCCACCGGGTAGCCCTGAAGGTTCTGGTATTTCAGGGCCGCGCCTTGTTCCTGGGCCTGGTTCTCCAGTGCCAGATATTGCAAGTCGCGCTTTTCGGCAATGGTTGCCTCGCGCTCGTGGGTTTTCTTGATCATCACCCGAGCGAGTTCGACGTCGGCACTGGACAGGCTTGTCAGGGCCATTTGCGTGGTCAGGGCGACCTTCTCGAAGTCGTAGCCATCGTACAAACGCACTTTGTCATTGGCGCCGTAACTGTTGAACTCGGTGAAGGCTTTGAAGGTGCCGAACAGTGGCGAGTTTTCCCACCCCTCAATCAGCCGGTCGGCGTAATCCCAACTGGCGTAACTACCGGTCATATCGCCAGTGAGCCGCAGCAGTTCGCCCTTCTCAAAGTTATAGAGCAGGTCGCCCGGGGCAATGGGATTGTTTCGGTCCAGTACAGCAACGGCGGAGTCGACCTGGCCGGCTTTGAAATAGTCGAGGGTCTCGCTCAGCTCCGCGTTGTAGTCCCGCATGGTAGGGCAACCACTCAGTAGCAAGCAGGCACCGAGTACAAATATGAAGCGCAGGCGGGTGGCCATGTGCTGTGTGTCTTCCTTGAAGATAAGCCGCCAAGAGGCGGCAAACTATAGAGGAGAATGATGGCACTTTGTTCCCCTTCCTCTGATCTCTTCTTGCAGACAAAGCTTGAGTGAAAGTGATTGGGAGGGAACAATGTGTTACTTCGTATTACCAATTGAGATTCATTCATGACTGCCCCGTCCCGTTTACTGGCCTGGCTGGTGTTTCCGCTGTTTGCCTTGTGCAGTTTCAATCTGCTGGCCGACACCTTGGAAGGCGCACCGCAAGCGCTGCATTTGCTCGACTTCATCAGCGCGGACTACCCGCAAACCGTGCAAGCGGGCAAGGTGATTGATGAGTCCGAGTACCGCGGGCAGCTGGAATCCATCAAGACGTTGCAGGGCCTGATCGCGGCGATGCCGGCCAAGCAGGAGAAGGCGGGTCTGGAGCAGGGCGTCGGTTCGCTGCGCAGTGCCATCGCTGCCCGTCAGGACGGCGCGGACGTCTCTCGTCAGGCCCGGCAGCTGGGTGCGAAACTGGCCGTGACTTATGAAGTCAGCCAGGCACCGATCATTACGCCGGACCCGACCCGCGGTGCGCCGCTGTATGCCCAACACTGTTCGGTATGCCACGGTGATGCTGGGGCCGGTGATGGCCCGGCGGGCGTGGGGCTAACGCCGCCACCGTCCAATCTGCGTGATGCGACACGCCTGGATCACCTGAGCCTCTACGCGCTCTACAGCACGCTGGGCCTGGGGGTTGAAGGCACCGACATGCCGGCCTTCGCCGATCAGCTGGATGATCGTCAGCGCTGGGACCTGGCGACCTACATCGCCAGCTTCAGCGCCGATCCGGCGGCTGCAAAATCCGACAAGACCTACAACATCGCCGACCTCGGGCGTCAGACTCCGGCCGAAGTGCAGGCCGCTGACGGCCCACAAGCCGCTGCGACGTTCCGTGCGCAACGGGCGCAACCGCCGCAGGTCAAGCGCGGCCCGGCGCAGTTGCTCGATTACACCGCGGCGACGCTGGACAAGAGCATCGCCGCCTACCGTGCCGGCGATCACGATCAGGCCTATGACCTGTCTGTGGCAGCGTATCTGGAAGGTTTCGAGCTGGTCGAAAGCTCTCTCGACAACGTCGACGCCAACGTGCGCAAAGACACTGAAAAGTCGTTGATGGCTTACCGTCAGTCGTTGCAGGACGGTTTGCCGGTGGCTCAGGCCCAGCAGCGTCTGGACACGGCCAAGGCCAAGCTGAAGGAATCCGCCGACCTGCTGGGCAGCGATGGCCTGAGCTGGACCTTGAGCTACATCTCCGGTTTGCTGATTTTGCTGCGTGAAGGCCTGGAGGCGATTCTGGTGCTGGCGGCGATCCTCGCCTTCCTGCGCAACACCGGCCAGCAATCGGCTGTGCGCAGCGTCAACGTCGGCTGGGGCCTGGCATTGTTGGCCGGTCTGGGGACCTGGGCGCTGGCGGCGTACGTGATCGATGTCAGCGGCTCGCAGCGCGAATTGCTGGAAGGCGCGACGGCGCTGTTTGCCGCAGTCATGGTGCTCTGGCTCGGCGTATGGATGCACGACCGTCGCCATGCGGCGGCGTGGCAGGATTACATCAAGAGCAGCCTGGTGGGCGGCGGCGGGCGTTTCGGCTTTGCGATCCTGGCGTTCTTCTCGGTGTATCGCGAGTTGTTCGAAGTGATTCTGTTCTACGAAACCCTGTGGCTGCAGGCCGGGCCTGCCGGGCACAACGCAGTGTTGGCCGGCGGCGCGACGGCGCTGGTGCTGTTGGTGGGTCTGGCGTGGGTGATCTTGCGCGGGTCGGCGAAGTTGCCGCTGTCGTTGTTCTTCAGCATCAACGCTGGCCTGCTGTGCGCGTTGTCGGTGGTGTTCGCCGGGCATGGCGTGAAGGCGTTGCAGGAAGCGGGTATTTTCGGCACCCGGCCGGTGCCGTTCTTTGATTTTGACTGGCTGGGCATTCATGCGGATGCGTATTCGTTGAGTGCTCAGGCGCTGGCGATCATTGCGATCGTTGTGCTGTATAGCCGCAGTCGGATGGCGGAGAAGCAGCGGGTGACTGCCTCTTAACGGCATTCGCTGCGCTCGTGATCGCGGGCAAGCCACGCTCCCACAGGTTTAGGGTTAACCTTGTGGGAGCGAGCTTGCTCGCGATTTTTTTTGGAAGAGGAAAACATGATGCGAGTCTGGATCGACGCTGACGCCTGCCCTCGGGCGGCCAAGGATCTGGTGGTGAAATTCGCCCTCAAGCGCCAGTACGAAGTGGTGCTGGTGGCGGGGCAGCCGCAGATCAAGCCGGGGCTGGCGCTGGTGAAGTTGATCGTGGTGCCGAGTGGCCCGGACGCCGCTGATGACTACTTGGTGGAGCACGCGGTGCCGGGTGAGCTGGTGATCTGCAGCGACGTGCCGCTGGCGGATCGCCTGGTGAAGAAGGGCGTGGCCGCGCTGGACCCGCGAGGCAAGGAGTTCGATGCGCAGAACATGGGCGACCGGCTGGCGGTGCGCAACCTGTTCACCGATCTGCGTGAACAGGGGCAGATGGGCGGCGGGCCGGCACCGTTTGGTGATCGCGAGAAGCAGGCGTTTGCCAATGCGCTGGACCGGATACTCACCCGGCTGACCCGTAAACAATGAACCAGACAGTGAACCCTGTGGGAGCGAGCCTGCTCGCGAAGGGGTCAGCACATCCAACGATGATGTTGATTGGCAGTCCGTCTTCGCGAGCAGGCTCGCTCCCACAGTTAGATCGGGTCAGGCGTCGTCTTCGTGGGTCAGCTCGAGGACGCGGTCGACCATTTTGTTGATGCCGGACGCGGCTTCGCTGATGCTCTGCGCCAGCATATACGCCGGTGTACTCACCAGTTTGCGCGCCCGGTCCTCGACGATTTCGGTCACCGCGCAATCAGTATGCGTCGCACCCATTTTGTTCATGGCTGCCGCGGTCTCGGCGTCGTTGCCGATGGTGCAGTTAACCCCCGGGCCATAGATCTTCGCCGCCAGCGCGGGCGAGATGCACATCAAACCGACCGGTTTGCCCGCTTCAGCGAATGCTTCGGTTAGCGCCAGGACATCCGGTTGTACCGTGCAACCCGCACCTTCAATCGCAAAGTTCGACAGGTTCTTGGCCGAGCCAAATCCGCCGGGAACGATCAACGCATCAAAATCGTCGACGTCGGCGTCGCGAATGTCCTTGATATTGCCCCGGGCGATCCGCGCCGATTCCACCAGTACGTTGCGCGACTCGGGCATTTCCTCTCCGGTCAGGTGATTGATTACATGCAATTGCGCAATGTTCGGCGCAAAGCACTGCACCTGAGCGCCACGCTGGTCCAGTCTCAGCAGGGTAATCACGCTTTCGTGGATCTCGGCGCCGTCGTACACGCCACAGCCGGAAAGGATCACTGCAATTTTTTTGCTCATGGGTTGTTCTCCAGATTCATGGCGTTAAATGTCCACTAATTTGTCGCTCGTTGCCATAGGGTAAATGGGCGGCTACACCTAGCATCTGTCCTCAAGATTCCGATCAGGGCGCGTCATGGACTTCATTCTGTATGCGGTGCCGTTTTTCATTGTGCTGATCGCTGTCGAACTGCTGGCTGATCGTTGGCGCGGGGTCAGTCATTATCGCGTGGCCGATGCGATCAACAGCATGAGCACCGGTGTGCTGTCGACCACCACGGGCCTGTTGACCAAGGGTGTCGGGCTGCTCACCTATGGGTTTGCCCTTGAGCATGTGGCGCTGTTCGAGCTGTCGGCCGACAGCGTCTGGGTCTGGGTGTTGGCCTTTGTCCTCTACGACTTCTGCTACTACTGGCTGCACCGCATGGGCCACGAACGCAATATCCTCTGGGCCGCGCACTCGGTGCATCACCAGAGCGAGGAGTACAACCTCTCCACGGCGTTGCGCCAGACCAGTACCGGCTTCCTGCTGGGCTGGATTTTCTACCTGCCGATGGCGGTGCTCGGCGTGCCACTGCTGGTGTTCGTCAGCGTCGCGGCGCTGAATCTGCTGTATCAGTTCTGGGTCCATACCAGGCACATTCCCAAGCTTGGCTGGTTCGAATGGTTCTTCGTGTCGCCGTCCAATCATCGGGCCCACCATGCGCAGAACGCTCTCTACATGGATCGCAACTACGGCGGGGTGTTCATTATTTGGGACCGTCTGTTTGGCTCATTCCAGGAAGAAGACGATAACGAGCCGGTGATTTTCGGTGTGACCACGCCGTTGGCGAGCTGGAATCCGCTGTGGGCCAACGTGCAGTTTTATGTGCAACTGTGGGATGACGCGCGGCGGGCCGAGCGCACGTGGGACAAACTGCGGATCTGGTTCATGCGCACCGGTTGGCGTCCGGCGGATGTGGCGGCCAGGTACCCGATGAACAAGCCCGACTTGAACCTGTTCCGCAAATTCGAGGTGCCGCTGGACGGCCGTCAGCAACTGTATGTGGCGCTACAGTTCTGCGCCTACATCGCGTTGGGCAGCTACTTGATGAATCTGGAGCGCAGCTTGCCAACCGCCGCATTGGTACTCGGCTGGAGTGCGGTGGCGCTGGGGTTGTTTACGTTGGGCGTGGCCCTGGAGAATCGCCCGTGGGCGTTGAAGCTGGAGCTGCTGCGATTGGCATCGAACGTGCCGTTGGTATGGCTGGCGCCAGTGGTCGGGCTGTGGCCGGCCAGCACAGTGGGCTGGATCGGCCTGCTCAGTTACAGTCTGCTTAGCGCTATCGGTCTCTACTGTTGCAGAAACCGCTTCACTCGCTTGGCGTCTTAGGCACTTCGGCGTGAGCCCTGGCGGCTTTCAGGGCTTGCTCGTCGGCGTAAATTTTCTTCGCCAGACGGGCATTCTTGAAACGCCGACGCAGCCACAGGCCCAGGCCCAGTACCAGCAACGCGCCGAGCACCCACAGCTCGTACTTCTTGACGCTGCCGAGCATGCCTTCCAACACGGCGCCAAAGTGGTAAGCCGCCGCCGCCAGGGCTGCCGCCCAGATCGCCGCACCAATGCCGTTGAGCAGCAGATAACGTCCCGGCGGATAACCTGACAGGCCGATGGCCACCGGCATCACCGTGCGCAAACCGTAGACAAAGCGGAAGCTCAGCACCCAGATGTCCGGGTGCTTGCGGATATGTTCCAGCGCCCGATCGCCCATCATCTGCCAGCGCGGCTTGCGGGCCAGCAATTTGCGCCCGTGCTTGCGCCCCAGGAAGTACCACAGCTGGTCACCGGCATAACTGCCGAAGAACGCCACGACCACCACCAGGTTGATGTCCATGTATCCGCGGAACGCGAGGAAGCCGGCGAGCACAAGAATGGTTTCGCCTTCGAAGAACGTGCCGAGAAACAGGGCAAAGTAGCCGAAGTCATGCAGAAATTGTTGGAGCATTGTCTGGGTGCTGGCGAAATGAACGCGCAGCCTAACCCTTCGTGCACATTCATGAAAGTGTCCAAATGTGTCTCGACGTGAACATTTCCTACAACGACAATGGAATGCGGCTACCTGTTACAGGGGTGCACATAACTGTAATACGTTCGTCATAATGGCCGCTTATAACTGTCACGCTCGCCCGTAAGCGCGGGCTCAGGAGTCTGCCGTGAGCTTTACCCCCGCCAACCGTCTGTTCCCCGCAACCCGCCTGCGCCGTAACCGTCGTGATGATTTTTCGCGTCGACTGGTCCGTGAAAACGTTCTGACCGTCGATGACCTGATCCTGCCGGTGTTCGTCCTGGACGGTGAAAACCGTCGCGAAGCGGTGGCCTCGATGCCGGGTGTCGAACGCCTGACCATCGACCTGTTGCTGGAAGAAGCGGCCAAATGGGTCGAACTGGGGATTCCGGCGCTGGCGCTGTTCCCGGTCACGCCGCCGGAGCTCAAGACACTGGACGCCGCCGAGGCCTGGAACCCGAACGGTATCGCCCAGCGCGCCACTCGCGCCCTGCGTGCGCAATTTCCGGAACTTGGAGTGATCACCGACGTTGCCCTTGACCCGTTTACCACCCACGGTCAGGACGGCATCATCGACGAAGAAGGCTACGTGCAGAACGACATTACCGTCGATGCACTGGTCCGCCAGGCCCTGTCCCACGCCGAGGCCGGCGCCCAAGTGGTGGCTCCCTCGGACATGATGGACGGCCGCATCCAGGCGATCCGCGAAGCCCTCGAGCTGGCTGATCACGTCAACGTGCGGATCATGGCCTATTCGGCAAAATACGCCAGCGCCTACTATGGCCCGTTCCGCGATGCGGTGGGTTCGGCGCTGAACCTGGGCAAGGCCAACAAGGCCAGTTATCAGATGGACCCGGCCAACAGCAACGAAGCCCTGCACGAAGTGGCGGCGGACTTGTCAGAAGGCGCGGACATGGTCATGGTCAAGCCAGGCATGCCGTACCTGGACATCCTTTACCGGGTCAAAGAAGAATTCAAAGTGCCGACGTTTGTTTATCAAGTCAGCGGCGAATACGCCATGCACATGGCGGCGATCCAGAATGGCTGGTTGAGCGAAGGGGTGATTCTCGAATCCCTGACCGCTTTTAAACGTGCAGGCGCCGATGGCATCCTGACTTACTTTGCCGTCCGCGCCGCTCAACTGTTACGAGAGCAAAAATAGCCCTCCCAGGAACATTCCATGAATACCGAAGGACTCACTGAAGTTGCCGTAAAAGAGGCTCAACCCCTGGTCGAGCAAATCGCCGAAACCCCACCGGAGCTGGAGCCTGCTCCGCCCGCGGTGGTGGCCGAAACCGCTGCCGCAGCCGCGGCGCCGGCGATTGCCATTCCCGGTCTGGATGACAGCAGCCTGTACATCCACCGCGAGCTCTCGCAACTGCAATTCAACATTCGCGTGCTGGAACAGGCGCTGGATGAGTCCTACCCTTTGCTGGAACGGCTGAAATTTCTGCTGATCTTCTCCAGCAACCTGGACGAGTTCTTCGAAATTCGTGTGGCCGGCCTGAAGAAGCAGATCACCTTCGCCCGTGAACAAGCCGGCGCCGACGGTCTGCAGCCGCATCAGGCCCTGGCCCGCATCAGCGAACTGGTGCACGGTCACGTTGACCGCCAATACGCGATCCTCAACGACATCCTGTTGCCGGAACTGGAAAAACATCAGGTCCGCTTCATCCGTCGTCGTTACTGGACCACCAAGCTCAAGACCTGGGTGCGCCGTTATTTCCGCGACGAGATCGCGCCGATCATCACCCCGATCGGCCTCGACCCGACGCACCCGTTCCCGTTGCTGGTGAACAAGAGCCTGAACTTCATCGTCGAACTCGAAGGCATCGACGCCTTCGGTCGCGATTCCGGTCTGGCGATCATCCCGGCACCGCGCCTGCTGCCGCGCGTGATCAAGGTGCCGGAAGAGGTCGGCGGCGCCGGCGACAACTATGTGTTCCTGTCGTCGATGATCCACGCTCACGCCGATGACCTGTTCCAGGGCATGAAGGTCAAGGGCTGCTACCAGTTCCGCCTGACCCGAAACGCCGACCTGGCGCTGGACTCCGAAGATGTGGAAGACCTGGCCCGTGCATTGCGCGGCGAGTTGTTCTCGCGTCGCTACGGTGACGCGGTGCGTCTGGAAGTGGCGGATACCTGCCCGAAACACCTGTCGGACTACCTGCTCAAGCAATTCAACCTGAGCGAGTCCGAGCTGTATCAAGTCAACGGTCCGGTGAACCTGACGCGTCTGTTCAGCATCACCGGCCTGGACAGCCAGCGCGAGCTGCAATACCTGCCGTTCACGCCGCAGATCCCGAAGCTGCTGCAAAACAGCGAAAACATCTTCAGCGTGATCAGCAAGCAGGACATCCTGCTGCTGCACCCGTTCGAATCGTTTACCCCGGTGGTCGACCTGCTGCGTCAGGCCGCCAAGGACCCGCACGTTCTGGCCGTCCGCCAGACCCTGTACCGTTCGGGTGCCAACTCGGAAATCGTCGATGCGCTGGTGGATGCCGCGCGTAACGGCAAAGAGGTCACGGCGGTGATCGAATTGCGCGCACGCTTCGACGAAGAGTCCAACCTGCAACTGGCCAGCCGTCTGCAAGCGGCCGGTGCGGTGGTGATTTACGGCGTGGTCGGTTTCAAGACCCACGCCAAGATGATGCTGATCCTGCGTCGCGAGGCGGGCGAAATCGTTCGTTACGCGCACTTGGGCACGGGCAACTATCACGCCGGCAACGCGCGCCTCTACACCGACTACAGCCTGCTGACCTCCGACGACGCTTTGTGCGAGGACGTCGGCAAACTGTTCAGTCAATTGATCGGCATGGGTAAAACCCTGCGCATGAAGAAGCTGCTGCATGCGCCGTTCACGCTGAAGAAGGGCATGCTCGACATGATTGCCCGGGAGACTCAGTTCGCTCTCGACGGCAAACCGGCGCACATCATCGCCAAGTTCAACTCGCTGACCGATCCGAAGATCATCCGCGCGCTGTACAAGGCCAGCCAGTCGGGCGTGCGTATCGACCTCGTCGTACGCGGCATGTGCTGCCTGCGTCCGGGCATCGCCGGGGTTTCGCACAACATCCATGTGCGCTCGATCATCGGCCGCT
The DNA here is from genome assembly GCF_057128725.1 of Pseudomonas oplopanacis. Taxonomy (NCBI): domain Bacteria; kingdom Pseudomonadati; phylum Pseudomonadota; class Gammaproteobacteria; order Pseudomonadales; family Pseudomonadaceae; genus Pseudomonas; species Pseudomonas oplopanacis. The sequence continues at coordinate 38,200 of NZ_JBSKHV010000020.1, forward strand.
TCCTGGAGCACACCCGGGTCTTCTACTTCCTCAATGGCGGCGACGAACAGATGTTCCTCTCCAGTGCCGACTGGATGGAGCGCAACCTCGACAAGCGCGTCGAGACTTGCTTCCCGGTGGAAGGTCGCAAGCTGATTGTGCGGGTCAAGAAGGAGCTGGAGCTGTACCTCACCGACAACACCCACAGCTGGAGCCTGCAGTCGGACGGTCGTTACATCCGCAACACGCCGACCGGCAACCAGAACCCGCGCAGTGCGCAGGCGACGTTGCTGGAGCGTTTGGGCAGTCCGATCCTGACCGTTCGTTAACCCACAGGGGATTGTGTCGCTTGCTGAATCGCGAGCATAAAAAAGGCCTTCCGAAGAAGGCCTTTTTCAGTTTCAGCGGGCGTTCAGGACAATGTCGACACGGGTGAGCCATTCCGCTTCGATGGCGAAGTCGGCCTGGGTCAGTTGGTTGTCGTCCAGCCATTGGTCCGGGAACACCACCTCCAGACTGTTGCCATTGGCGTGCAGTTCCACCTGAGGCATTTGCTGAGTGCCGCGGATGTGATGGAACAGGATCGCAAAACGCAGCAGCACGCACAGGCGAATCAGCTTGATGCCGTCATCGCCGAACTCGGCGAATTTGTCCTTGGGAATGTTGCGTCGGTGACCACGCACCAACAGCGCCAGCATTTGCTGGTCCTCGCGGGAGAACCCGGCCAGGTCCGAGTGTTCGATCAGGTAGGCGCCATGCTTGTGGTACTGATAGTGAGCGATGTCCAGGCCCACTTCGTGGACCTTGGCGGCCCAGCCGAGCAGTTCGCGCCAGACACCGTCATCCAGGCCCCAATCCTTGGCCACTTGATCGAAGGCGTGCAACGCCTTGCGCTCGACCCGCACCGCTTGTTCCTGATCGACGTGATAACGCTCCATCAACGAACTGAGCGTGCGCTCACGGACGTCTTCGTGATGATGGCGACCCAACAGGTCGTAGAGCACACCTTCACGCAGGGCACCTTCGCAGTGGTCCATGCGCTGGAGTTCGAGGGCGTCGAAAATAGCCTCGAGGATCGCCAAACCGGCCGGGAAAATCGCCCGGCGGTCAGGCTTGATGCCGTCGAAGTCGATTTTATCGACATCGCCGAGCTTGATCAGTTTGCGTTTGAGCCAGGCCAGGCCTTCGGCATTCACCTCGCCCGTGCCGTGGCCGCCGGCCTTCAGTGCCAGGCCGATGGCGCGGATGGTGCCCGAGGAGCCGATGGCTTCATCCCAGGTCAGGCGGTGCAGGGCGTGCTCGATGCTCATGATCTCCAGCCGCGCCGCGGTGTACGCCTGGGCGTAACGGGCCGGGGTGATCTTGCCGTCCTTGAAATAGCGCTGGGTGTAGCTGACGCAGCCCATTTGCAGGCTTTCGCGCAGCAGCGGCTCGAAGCGCTGGCCGATGATGAATTCGGTACTGCCACCGCCGATGTCGGCCACCAGGCGTTTGCCCGGAGTGTCGGCGAGGGTGTGGGACACGCCGAGGTAGATCAGGCGCGCTTCTTCACGGCCGGAGATGACTTCCACCGGGTGCCCGAGGATGTCTTCGGCGCGGCGGATGAATTCGGCGCGGTTACGGGCCTCGCGCAGGGCGTTGGTGCCGACGATGCGCACGGCGCCCGGGGGCATGCCGTTGATCAGTTGGGCAAAACGCTTGAGGCAGTCGAGCCCGCGTTGCATGGATTCTTCGTTGAGATGGCGCTCTTCGTCGATGCCGGCGGCCAGCTGGACCTTCTCCCCGAGACGCTCGAGAATACGGATTTCGCCGTTCTGGGCCTTGGCCACGACCATGTGAAAGCTGTTGGAGCCCAGGTCGATTGCGGCGATCAGGGACAGATTCTTGGCTTGGGATTGCGGCATGGTCAGGGGGTCTCGGTCGATAACCTCGACATCGTGCCACGATCAAAGGCTGGCGCCAACGCGCAGTGTTCAAAGCGTTGATCCAGCACAGTAATGCCAGTGACCGCGCCAAATGTCGCATTGCGTACCGAAATCTGCTGCCTCCGGTCCCGGCCCTCCCTGTCTTGAGCTATACCCAAACTCATGGACCACCATAGCGAGACTCAATCATCTGCACCTTCCTGAACGAAGGAAGGGCGGCTATGATGGGCCACGTTTTTTTGCTTACAACCTGGAGACTTCCATGAGCAGCGATCTTATTAAACACGTCACCGACGCTAGCTTCGACGTCGACGTCCTCAAGGCCGAAGGCGCTGTACTGGTCGACTACTGGGCTGAATGGTGCGGCCCATGCAAAATGATCGCTCCTGTTCTGGACGAGATTGCTGAAACCTACAAAGGCAAGCTGACCGTTGCCAAGCTGAACATCGACGAAAACCAGGAAACCCCGGCCAAGCATGGCGTGCGTGGTATCCCGACCCTGATGCTGTTCAAGAACGGCAACGTTGAAGCGACCAAGGTCGGCGCACTGTCCAAGTCGCAACTGGCTGCCTTCCTCGACGCCAACATCTAAGCGTCGATCAAAGCGTGATCAAAAAGGCCCCGCACATTGCGGGGCCTTTTCGTTATTCAGGGCTAGACGCTCCGAAACTCAGGTGGTACATTCGGCCCCGCACTGGTTTCTCCATTGCCCCCTGCTAGCCGTCGCCGACGCACTCCTTTTCGAATAAGTACGCGATCCTGTCGCCTTCTCTGCGGCGCGGCCTCATTAAGCCAAAAGCTTAATTTCCCCCCTCCATAAATGATTACGTCATTCCTATATGAATCTGACTGAACTCAAGCAAAAGCCGATTACCGAACTGCTCGAATTGGCCGAACAGATGGGCATAGAAAATATGGCCCGTTCGCGCAAGCAGGACGTGATTTTCTCCCTGCTCAAAAAGCACGCTAAAAGCGGCGAGGAAATCTCCGGTGATGGCGTGCTGGAGATTCTCCAGGACGGCTTCGGCTTCCTGCGCTCCGCTGACGCTTCCTATCTCGCCGGCCCGGACGATATCTACGTCTCGCCGAGCCAGATCCGCCGTTTCAACTTGCGCACCGGTGACACCATCGTTGGCAAGATCCGCCCTCCAAAGGAAGGCGAGCGTTATTTCGCGCTGCTCAAGGTCGACACGATCAACTACGATCGTCCCGAGAACGCGAAAAACAAGATTCTCTTCGAGAACCTGACCCCGCTGTTCCCGACTGTGCGCATGAAGATGGAAGCCGGCAACGGTTCCACCGAAGACTTGACCGGTCGTGTCATCGACCTGTGCGCCCCGATCGGCAAAGGCCAGCGCGGTCTGATCGTTGCACCGCCGAAAGCCGGTAAAACCATCATGCTGCAGAACATTGCAGCGAACATCGCCCGTAACAACCCTGAAGTTCATCTGATCGTGCTGCTGATCGACGAACGTCCGGAAGAAGTGACCGAAATGCAGCGCACCGTGCGCGGCGAAGTGGTTGCCTCGACGTTCGATGAACCGCCAACCCGCCACGTGCAGGTTGCCGAAATGGTGATCGAGAAGGCCAAGCGCCTGGTCGAACACAAGAAAGACGTGGTGATCCTGCTCGACTCCATCACCCGTCTGGCTCGCGCCTACAACACCGTGATCCCGAGCTCCGGCAAAGTGCTCACCGGTGGTGTCGATGCCCACGCCCTGGAGAAACCGAAACGTTTCTTCGGCGCCGCGCGGAACATCGAGGAAGGCGGTTCGCTGACCATCATCGCCACCGCGCTGGTTGAAACCGGCTCGAAGATGGACGAAGTGATCTACGAAGAATTCAAAGGCACCGGCAACATGGAACTGCCTCTGGATCGCCGTATCGCTGAAAAACGCGTCTTCCCGGCCATCAACATCAACCGTTCCGGCACCCGCCGCGAAGAGTTGCTGACCGCCGACGACGAGTTGCAACGCATGTGGATCCTGCGCAAGCTGCTGCACCCGATGGACGAAATCGCTGCCATCGAGTTCCTGGTCGACAAGCTGAAAACGACCAAGACCAACGACGAGTTCTTCTTGTCGATGAAGCGTAAGTAAGACGGTTTTTCAGCCGCTGAAAATGGCGTCCTTCGGGGCGCCATTTTTTTTGCAGAAAAAAGGGAGGTTTGCGGCTGGGATTGGTCTGTACAGAATCGAAAGGGTCGACGGACCCAAAACTCAAATCTGAACGGCATTTTTTGTTTATGAGCACTCTTGCTTATCGAAGGGATATCGACGGCTTACGCGCAATCGCGGTGATTGCGGTGGTGTTGTTCCATTTTGGTGTTCCTGGCTTCACCGGCGGCTTCGTCGGTGTTGATATCTTCTTCGTGATTTCCGGCTACCTGATCACCTCGATCATCTGGAATCAGCGCCAGGCCGGGCGCTTCAGCTTTGTGGATTTCTGGGCGCGTCGTGCGCGGCGGATCCTGCCGGCGCTGTTCGTGATGATTCTCGCGGTGCTGGCGGTGGGCTGGTTTCTGATGGCGCCCAAGGATTACGAAGAACTGGGCCGCTCGGTGCGTTACCAGGTGATGTTCGTTTCCAACATCCTGTTTATGCGTCAGGACGGCTATTTTGATGCTGCTTCCGATCTCAAACCGTTGTTGCACATGTGGTCGCTGGCGGTTGAAGAGCAGTTCTATATTGTCTTCCCGCTGTTGCTGACGGTGCTGTCGAGTCGCCTCAAGCATTGGCGACTGGCGTTGTTCGGCGTGTTGTTGGTGTCATTCGGGCTCAGCGTCTGGGCCGTGGCGCATCATCCCGAGAAAGCCTTTTTCCTGTTGCCGATGCGCGCCTGGGAGCTGTTGGCCGGCGCCATGCTGGCGGTTGCGCCAAGAACTGGCTGGCGCCTGACCTCTACGGGGGCGCAAGTGGTGAGCCTGGCCGGCTCTGCTTTGATTCTGCTGGCCGTGTTCTGCTATGACAAAAGCACGCCATTCCCCGGCGCCGCCGCATTGCTGCCGACGCTGGGCGTGGTGGCGCTGATCTGGGCCAACGGCCATCGGCAAACACTGGTCGGTGGCTTGCTCGCCAGCCGTTTGTTGGTCGGGCTCGGGCTGATTTCCTATTCCTGGTACTTGTGGCACTGGCCGGTGTTCGTCTTTGCCAGCTATGCCAGCGTCGATGAGCCAGGCCCGTTTGATATTTCGGGGTTGATTCTGCTCAGCCTGGTGCTGGGTTATCTGTCGTGGCGATTCGTCGAGACGCCATTGCGCGAGCGGCGATTGTTGGCGGAGCGTCGGCAGATTCTGCTCGCGGCGGCCTGTGGTGTGCTGGTGCTGGGGCTGGCCGGCCAGACGTTGCGCTGGACCGATGGTTTGCCCGCGCGCCTGCCTGAGCAGGCCTTGCAGTACGCCAAAGGGAAAGAGTGGCGTGCGGAACTGATGCGTTGCCTGGCCAATGACAAAACCCCTGACGACAAGCTCTTTTGTCATTACGGGACGCCCACACCTACCGCATCAAAGGCGCTGGTCTGGGGCGACAGTCATGCCACGGCGCTGATTCCGGTTTTCGACGATGGCGCGCAAAAACACGGCGTCAGCGTGATACTCGCCAGTTCCCCGGGCTGCATTCCGGTCGCAGGGCTGGAGCACCATTCGCAGTGTGCCCGCTTCAACCGCCGGGTCGAGCAGGCCATGAAGCCGCAATCGGTGGGCGATGTGGTGCTGGTCGCACGCTGGAGCCTGTACCTCTATGGCGATGTGAAAGGAGACCTCGGGTATGTGCTGCGCGACTCCCAGGGCCGTTATGACCGGGCGATCGCCGAACAACGCCTGGCCGAAGGGTTAACGGCGACTGTCCGGCAGCTGCGCAATGACGGGCATCGCGTCTGGCTGGTCAAAGAGGCGCCGCTGCAACAGTTCAGCCCGCCTTACCGCCTCAGCCGCTTGGCGATGTTGCATCGGCCAACCGATGATGTTGGATTGCCGGTGGCGGAGCACTTCAAGCGTCAGGCCTTCATCAGCCAGTTGTTCGCGCAAATAGCGGCCGCCAATCCCGGCGTAACCGTGGTCGACCCCGCGCCGCTGCTGTGCGATGACGAAGGTCTTTGCCGCGCCGAACTCGACGGTCATTCGCTGTACACCGACGACAATCACTTGTCCGAGGTCGGGGCACGGTTCATCGCGCCGGCACTTGAGCCGTTGTTCAGGCACCTGCAAGCCCGGTCAACACTCGGCAATGGCAACCAAAATGCGGTCAGGTAATCAGCGATAAGCTGCCAGCGGACGGCAGAGCAGGTAGGATGTACGCCTATTTTAGGGGTGCCATCGTCAATGAAATTCAAGGACCTTCGGGATTTCGTGCAGCAGCTTGAGCAGCGCGGAGAGTTGAAACGCATCCAGATCCCCGTCTCTCCAGTGCTGGAGATGACCGAAGTCTGTGATCGCACACTGCGGGCCAAAGGCCCGGCGCTGCTGTTCGAAAACCCTACCGGCTACGACATTCCGGTGCTCGGCAACCTGTTCGGCACCCCCGAGCGGGTCGCCATGGGCATGGGCGCCGAGGCGGTCAGCGAGTTGCGCGAAATCGGCAAGTTGCTGGCCTTCCTCAAGGAACCCGAGCCACCGAAGGGCTTGAAAGACGCCTGGTCGAAGTTGCCGATCTTCCGCAAGATCATCGCCATGGCGCCGAAAGTCGTCAAAGACGCGGTGTGCCAGGAAGTGGTTATCGAAGGCGACGACGTCGATCTGGCGATGCTCCCCGTGCAAACCTGCTGGCCCGGCGACGTCGGCCCGCTGATTACCTGGGGCCTGACCGTCACCAAAGGTCCGAACAAGGACCGCCAGAACCTCGGTATCTACCGTCAGCAAGTGATTGGGCGCAACAAGGTCATCATGCGCTGGTTGAGCCACCGTGGCGGCGCGCTGGATTACCGCGAATGGTGCGAAAAGCATCCCGGCCAGCCGTTCCCGGTCTCCGTGGCGTTGGGCGCTGACCCGGCGACCATCCTCGGTGCCGTGACGCCGGTGCCGGACAGCCTCTCCGAATACGCGTTCGCCGGTCTGCTGCGCGGCAATCGCACCGAGCTGGTGAAGTGCCGCGGCAACGACCTGCAAGTCCCGGCCACTGCCGAGATCATCCTCGAAGGCGTGATCCATCCGGGTGAAATGGCTGATGAAGGCCCGTACGGCGACCACACCGGTTATTACAACGAAGTCGACAGCTTCCCGGTGTTCACCGTCGAGCGCATCACCCACCGGATCAAGCCGATCTACCACAGCACCTACACCGGCCGTCCACCGGATGAGCCAGCGATTCTCGGCGTGGCGCTGAACGAAGTGTTCGTGCCGATCCTGCAGAAGCAGTTCCCGGAGATCACCGATTTCTATCTGCCGCCCGAAGGCTGCTCGTATCGCATGGCCATCGTGACCATGAAGAAGTCGTATCCTGGGCACGCCAAGCGGGTAATGCTCGGTGTCTGGTCGTTTTTGCGACAGTTCATGTACACCAAGTTCGTTATCGTCACTGACGACGATATCAACGCGCGGGACTGGAACGACGTGATCTGGGCCATCACCACGCGCATGGACCCCAAGCGCGACACGGTGATGATCGACAACACGCCGATCGACTACCTCGACTTCGCCTCGCCGGTCTCGGGCCTGGGCTCGAAAATGGGCCTGGATGCCACGCATAAATGGCCGGGCGAAACCACTCGCGAGTGGGGCCGGGTGATCGTCAAGGACGACGCCGTGACCCAACGGATCGATGCCATCTGGAATCAGTTAGGAATAGATTGATGCGTGTAACCTTGCAGCCCTCCGGAGCAGTGCTGGATATTCTGCCCGGCGAGCGGATTCTCGATGGCGCGCGGCGCCTGGGCTATGAATGCCCGCAAAGCTGCCGCAACGGCAATTGCCACGTGTGCGCGGCGTTGCTGGTGGAAGGGCGGGTCGAACAAGCCGGCAATGTGCACGACCACGGCGAGTTCTACACTTGCATAGCAGAGCCGCTGGAAGACTGCATTTTGCTGTGGGATGGCGTGCTCGCGCTGGGAGAACTGCCGGTGCGCAGCGTGTCGTGTCAGGTCATTGAATGCAGGGACGTCGGCGGCGATACCTGGCGCGTGCGCCTGCGCACGCCGGCCGGCAAGCCACCGCGTTATCACGCGGGCCAGTATTTGATGATCGAACGTGAGAGTGGCGAAAAATCCGCGTTCTCCCTCGCGTCGGCTCCTCATGGCGGGCGGGATCTGGAAATTCATGTATTGGCGCGCGAAAGCAGTGCGCTAAGCCTGATCGAGCAGCTGCAACGAAATCCCATGGTGCGAGTCGAGCTGCCCTTCGGCGATACCCATCTGGCGGAATTGCCGGACGGCCCGTTAGTGCTGATCGCCGCTGGCACGGGCATGGGCCAGATCCACAGCCTGATCGAACACTGCCGCGCCACCGGCTTCAAGCACCCGGTGCACCTGTATTGGGGCGTGCGTCGCCCTGAAGACTTTTACCAGATCGAGCATTGGGATGAATGGCTGAAGCTGCCAAATCTGTTCCTGCACAAGGTCGTCAGTGATCAGTGCGGTTGGCAGGGGCGGTGCGGGATGCTGCATGAGGCGGTGTGTGAGGATTTCCCGGACCTGAAAGCCCTGCATGTCTACGCCAGCGGCTCACCGGCCATGGTCTACGGCACATTGGATGCGTTGGTCGAAGCGGGAATGGATGCGCATCAGATGCGTGCGGATGTTTTCGCTTACGCGCCAAGATCCTAGGCCATTGTGGCGTGTCAGAAGCGCACGCCAGTCGTCACCATGGCGGCATTGAAGCCGAGCAGTACCAGCTCGGCCGCCAGCGGTCCGTAATGCGCGCCGAGTGAGGGGATAATCACCGGCGCAACCCCGAAGTGATTCAACGGGATCTTGTCCTGATACTTGCCGCTGTAGCCCTCCAGAAGACCACCGGTAAGTTTTATATACACCGGATAGTTGGCGCTCTCATAACGTTTGCCCGCATAGGCGTAATAAGACCGCTGGCTGAACGAGTTGCGAAAAGTGGCGCCGCCAAACAACCAGCCTGACGCATCGTCACGTTCAAGGCCAATCAGGTCCTGATTATTATTGTGCTCAGGGTCGGGCGAATAGTGTTTGGTGTAGACACTGGTTTGCAGATACCAGGAGCCGGTGTCTTTGGCGGGTGTCTCGGCAGCCAGTGCAAGCGGTGCCAAGAGCATTGGCAGTAGCCCGAACATCCAGGGGGTTTTCATCATTCAATCTCTTGTGATAGCCGTTGGCATGCGCCTGAGGGTCGCTGTTATACGCGACTCCCAATGGGGCGAGCAGGCGAAAAATCAGAAGAAGACGTAGGAAAAGTCTTGTATGCGGGTTCGATCCTGATCGGGCCTAAGGCTTATGTATATTTCATTCCGGTATTTAGAATATTGCCAAGATTACATTAGGGTATATGAACAGTTCCTGAACCCTTCTGTTGTTTGTTGGACCTAGGTCCTTTAGCACTTTTCGTTTCACCATTACTGCTATATGTTCTATAACGATTAAGTTGCTTACATTTTGCAATACTCGCAGGGCCGAAACTCCATTGCCATGAATGCCGTTGAATCTGCTTTTTTGAATCTGGCTTACCCTCCGCAGCTCGATCTGGGGCCGCAGCTCACGCACGAACAATTACTCTGCTCCATGCAGTCGACCATGGCGCGCCACAAGGGCGGGCCAGTCTGGTTGTTCGCTTACGGTTCGCTGATCTGGCGTCCTGAATGCGCCGCAGTAGAACGCGTGCGCGGCCGGGTGCATGGTTACCATCGCGGTTTGTACCTGTGGTCCCACGAACATCGCGGCACACCCGAAGTGCCTGGCCTGGTGTTTGGTCTGGATCGTGGCGGTTCTTGCAGCGGCTTCGCGTATCGCTTGCCCGAAGAACAACTTGAAGCCTCGCTTTACGCACTCTGGCAGCGCGAAATGCCATTCCCGTCCTATCGCCCACACTGGCTCAACTGCCGTCTTGAAGACGGAAGCCAGGTTCAGGCGTTGGGATTTGTACTGGAGCGGCACCTGCCCAGCTATGCCGGCAACTTGCCGGATCATGTGCTGAGCCATGTGTTTGAAAACGCTTGCGGGCGCTACGGTACCACTCGCGATTATGTCGAGCAGACCGCTCACGCCCTGCGTAGCCACGCCATGCCAGACCGGAATCTGGAGGCGCGGCTCAAGCGCTGCAAATCACAATCCGATCAGGCGATCGCTTCGCGGGTCTGACTGGCGACGTTCTTGTGGCCCAGCGTGGGCGCCAGGAACGCCATCGCCAGCAGGCAGGCAACGACCAGCAGAATGAAACCGCCATCCCAGCCAAAATAGTCCACGGTGTAACCCATCAGGGCACTGGCCGCGACTGAACCACCCAGATAACCGAACAGACCGGTAAAGCCCGCGGCAGTCCCGGCGGCTTTCTTCGGCACCAGTTCCAGCGCTTGCAAGCCGACCAGCATCACCGGGCCGTAGATCAGGAAGCCGATGGCGAACAGCGAGATCATGTCGATCATCGGGTTACCCGGCGGGTTCAGCCAGTACACGATTGTCGCCACGGACACCAACGCCATGAACACCATGCCGGTCAGGCCACGGTTGCCGCGGAAGATCTTGTCCGACATCCAGCCGCACAGCAGCGTGCCCGGAATACCGGCCCACTCGTACAGGAAGTAAGCCCACGAGGTCTTGTCGAAGTCGAAGTGCTTGACCTCTTTGAGGTAGGTCGGCGCCCAGTCGAGGATGCCGTAGCGCAGCAGGTAGACGAAGACGTTGGCCAGGGCGATGAACCAGAGCATTTTGTTGCGCAGCACGTATTTGACGAAGATGTCCTTGGCGCTGAATTCTTCTTCGTGGCTGGCGTCGTAGCCGTCCGGGTAATCGTTTTTGTATTTCTCGATTGGCGGCAGGCCGGTCGATTGCGGTGTATCGCGCATCACAATGAAGGCGAACACGGCGACCAGCAGCGCCACGGCAGCGGGTACATAGAACTTGCTGTGCCAGTCGTTGAACCAGCCCATGCCGAGAATCGCCAACGGGCCGATCAAACCGCCGCCCACGTTATGCGCGGTGTTCCACACCGACACCACCTGACCGCGTTCTTTCTGCGACCACCAGTGCACCATTGTCCGGCCACTTGGCGGCCAGCCCATGCCTTGGGCCCAGCCGTTGATGAACAACAGGATGAACATCATGGTCACGCTGGACGTTGCCCAAGGTGCGAAACCGAACACGAACATGACCCCGGCGGAGACCACCAGGCCAAAGGGCAGGAAGTAGCGCGGGTTGGAGCGGTCGGACACGATGCCCATCAGAAACTTGGACAGGCCGTAGGCGATCGCAATCGCCGACATGGCCACGCCCAGTTGACCCTTTGTGTAGCCTTGGGCAATCAGGTCCGGGAACGCGAGGGTGAAGTTCTTGCGCAGCAGGTAGTAACCCGCATAGCCAATGAATATCCCGGCGAAGATCTGCCAGCGGAGGCGTTTGTACGTGTCATCGATTTTTTCGTCAGGCAATGGAGCCTGATGTGCGGCAGGGCGAAAGAAAGCAAACATTCAAGAGCTCCAGATTTCTTGTTTTGACTGCGGATGCGAATGTTACAGTTTCGTTACCGAAAATAGCACCGGTTCGCATTAGCAAAACAGCGGAAATGTGGGCAATCGAGTGTTCCTTTATGAACATGTCGCACAGGTATAAGTGAAGGGCGTTGTGGGAAACGTCTTTGGCACGCTTTAACGACGCATTTCAGTCCGGGGTAGGACGAGGCTTTGGGAAATGTCCTGCGTTGGAATGGGACGTCGCGGCGTTTTGCAGGAAAGGCATTTAGAATCGTCAGGGAATGCCGGGCAAGTCCAGTGCGCAGGTATGTGAGTCTGCTGCCGGAGGAGGTTCGGAAGTTGTTTTAGTCCCGGCCAATAAAAATGCGGTCTGGACAATCCAGACCGCATTTTCCGGCTCAGCGAACCTGAACCACGACTTTCCCGACCGCCTTGCGCTGGCCGAGATCGTTGATCGCTTGCGCCGCGTTGTTTAGCGGATACACCTGCGACACCAGCGGCTTCAACTTGCCCTCGGCAAACCAGCCAAACAGTTGCTGGAAGTTCGCCGCGTTGTCTTGCGGCTGGCGCTGGGCAAACGAACCCCAGAACACACCAACCACGGCCGCGCCTTTGAGCAGCGCGAGGTTGACCGGGAATTCCGGAATGCGGCCGCTGGCGAAACCGACCACCAGCAGGCGGCCGTTCCAGGCGATGGCGCGCACGGCCTGGTCAAACAGGTCGCCGCCGACCGGGTCGTAGATCACGTCGGCGCCCTGGCCATCGGTCAGGCGCTTGATCTCGTCCTTGAGGCTGGTTTCGCTGTAGTTGATCAGCTCATCGGCGCCGGCCGCCTTGGCCACGGCAAGTTTTTCGGCGCTGCTGGCGGCGGCAATCACGCGGGCGCCCATGGCTTTGCCGATTTCCACGGCCGCGAGGCCCACACCGCCGGAAGCGCCCAGCACCAGCAGGGTTTCGCCGGGTTGCAGGTTTGACCGCTGCTTGAGGGCGTGCATCGACGTGCCGTAGGTCATGCTAAAAGCGGCGGCGGTGTTGAAGTCCATCGAGGGTGGAATCGGCAGCACGTTGTAGCCCGGCACGGCGACCTGTTCGGCAAAGCTGCCCCAGCCGGTCAGGGCCATGACGCGATCACCGACCTTGAGGTGGCTGATCTTTTCGCCCACCGCGCTGACCACGCCGGCCGCTTCACCGCCCGGCGAAAACGGGAAGGGCGGCTTGAACTGGTATTTGCCCTCGATGATCAGCGTGTCCGGGAAATTCACCCCGGCGGCGTGCACGTCCAGCAGGATTTCGTTCTTCTTCGCGACAGGACTGGCGACGTCTTCCAGCACCAGCGATTCGGCAGGGCCGAAGGCTTTGCACAGCACGGCTTTCATCAGGGCTATTCCTTTGGGAGTAATGGCCGATAAGTGTAGGTGTGTGATTCGATGGGTCAACGAGCATGCCCGACCCTGATAGTCAGCCATAAGCTTGTGCTTGAGCTGCGGGTCGTTATGCTAGGCCGCAAACCGGATAAGGAGCGAATTGTGAAAGCGTGGATCATGTTGTTGCTGGCCCTGTCTCTGCCTGTGGCAGCGATGGCCGAAGAAGCCAAAGAAGGTGAAGCTCCGAAGGTCAATTACATCACCCTGAGCCCACCGTTCGTGGGCAACTACGGGCTGGACGGTACGCCGAAGCTCAAGGTCTACAAGGCTGATGTGGCCTTGCGCGTGACCGGTGATGATGCCACCAAAGCGGTGAAGGCCAACGAACCGTTGATCCGCAATCAACTGGTGGCGTTGTTTGCCCAGCAGACGACCGAGACGATGAGCAATGTTGAAGCCAAGGAAAAGCTGCGCCAGGAAGCTTTGAAGCAGACTCAACAAGTAATGAACGACGAGACCGGCAAGCCGGTGGTTGAGGATTTGTTGTTCAACAACCTGATCATTCAATAAGTCATTCGCTGTCCGGGCTGGCCTCTTCGCGAGCGGGCTCGCTCCCACACTGGATCTGCATTCACTGAAGATCCCCTGTGGGAGCGAGCCTGCTCGCGAAAGCATTCTTGCAGCCGCAAAAAGTCTCAAGGCTTTAGCGCAATCACCGCCGCCCATTGCTCAGCCGTTACCGGCATCACCGACAATCTCGACCCCTTTTGCACCAGTGGCATCTCGGCCAACGCCGTCTGCTGCTTCAAATAATCCAGCTTCAACACCCTGGCAAACGTCTCGACATGCTCGACATCAATCGCACTCCAGGCGTTTTTCTCAGGCGTGGCCTTGGGATCGTAGTAATGACTCTCCGGCTCCAGCGCTGTCGGGTCCGGATACGCCGCTTCGACAATTTTTCCGATTCCGGCAATTCCCGGCTCGGGGCAGCTGGAGTGATAGAAGAAAAACGCATCACCGACCGCCATGGCGCGCAAAAAGTTACGCGCCTGATAGTTGCGAACCCCGTCCCAGCGCGCTCGGCCCAGCTTCTCCAGACCTTTGATCGAGAGTTCGTCGGGCTCGGATTTCATCAGCCAATAGGCCATGGATTTTGCTCCTTGCGAGGTGTGTGGACAGGTTGTCGGGCAATTTTATGACAAACCGACAGTCGGTTGACGCCAGCGTTTGCGTGTCAGTTCACGTTGTCGCAAAATGCCGGCCTTCTAAGCTTGACGCTGCTGCACGGCCTACACCCGAAACGGAACCGCTGCTGTCATCGTGTTGATGTGCCTTTGGGGGGCAATCGATGAAACGCAAACCGGATTTACTATGGATTTTGGTTATCTTGTTCGGCCTCGGCGTCGTAACCACCGGTTATGCCCAAAGCCTGTGGAATAACAAGACCGACGCGCCGATCGAAATCGCGCAGCAGCAACAGCAGCCATCGGCGTTCAAGCGCTAAACCGGTCTTTTGGACGCCGCTGATCGCAGTGGCGTCTAGCCTGCGAAATACCACGCCTTGTCTGTCACCGTTCCTTGCAACGGCACATCCCAACTCGCCTGAGCCAATCGTTCGACTTTCTGACATTCATGGGCCAGCCCCAGCAGCGTCGGCTTGCGCCAGGTTTTGCGGCGCGCCAGGTACGCGAGGCTTCGATCGTAGAAGCCGCCGCCCATGCCCAGGCGCCCGCCGACATCGTCAAAACCCACCAGCGGCAACAGAATCAGATCCAGCGCCCAGACTTTGCGTTGTCGGGCGAGGTTGTGCAGGGGTTCGAGAATTCGAAAGCGGTTGGGTTTGAGTTTTTCGCCGGGGCGAATGCGCTGGAACACCATTTTGGTGCGCGGCCAGGCACTGAGCACCGGCAGATACGTCGCCTTACCCCGACGTTGGGCGGCACGCAGCAGAACGCGCGGGTCGATTTCACCGTCGGTCGGCAGGTACAGGGAGATGTGTCTGGCGCGTCGAAACAACGGCTGTTGAGCCAATTGCTTGTACAGCCCGCGAGCAGCCTGGCGCTGTTGACTGGGAGTCAGTGCGCGGCGGGCCTTGCGCAGCATGCGTCGAAGTTGCGGGCGGGGCAGCAGCGCAGGTTCGGTCATGGATTAAGGCTTCGACAGGACGAATACGTAAAGCGTACCCGTAAAAAAGCCGATGCCGGTAATTAAACCGGCATCGGACTGGAATCAGGCTCCCCGGATGAACCGCTGCTGACTTAGCCCTTGAACCCGAAAGTTCAAGGTGGAAGATGCAGTAGGCTTTAAGGCTTTCCGTCTAGCGGACATGCACACCAGCCCAACGTGCAGCCTCCAGGGTAGTGCGAATCGGCTCAGGGACGTGGTCAACTGGCAAGCACCCCAGGGAGTGATGCGAGTATACCCCAAGCGGTTTCGTGTTTCAGCCCTTGGTGACGTCCGGATCGGTAGCGAGCACCAGATCGACGCGGTCCAGCAGGTCGCGCACCTGTTCACGAGTCGAGCCGCTGGCCTGTACATCCGGGCGTTCTTCCTTGTGCAGCAGGTCATGCGTGATGTTCAGCGCGGCCATGACGGCGATGCGGTCGGCGCCGATGACTTTGCCGCTGCTGCGGATTTCGCGCATCTTGCCGTCCAGGTAGCGGGCGGCACTCACCAGATTGCTGCGTTCTTCCTGGGGGCAGATGATCGAATATTCTTTATCGAGGATCTGCACGGTAACGCTATTGCTTGAACTCATGAGTCTTGCTCCAGGGCCTTGAGGCGCGAAATCATCGATTCAACCTTACGCCGGGCGATTTCGTTTTTTTCAATGAGGTGCGCGCGTTCCTCGCGCCAGGTCTTTTCCTGAGCTAGTAAGAGTCCGTTTTGGCTCTTTAGTTGCTCGACTCGACTAATTAGCAGTTCGAGTCTGGCCATCAGCGCTTGCAGGTCGGTGTCTTCCATTGTGTCCACTGAATGTGTGCTTGATGGGGGTAGCTGGCGGACAGCCTTTAATAGTCTTGGCGAGTCTGTCGATGTAGGATACAAGGCCTTCATTCTAGACATAGCGCCGTCTGGCGCCTAGCTGCCCATGACCATTCAGAATTCCCCGTACCAAGCCTTCGCCACACTGCTGACCTCCAGCGGTCATAACGTCTCGCCTGCCGAACTGCATGGCCTGTTGCTCGGCCGCAGTTGCGCCGGTGCCGGTTTCAATGCCGAAGAGTGGTTGATCGATGCCGCCGAACTGCTGGAAAGCGAACCGCAGGACAATGTCCGCAACGCCTTGATCGGCTTGCAGGAGATGGTCAAGGGCGAGCTGACCGGCGACGACGTGACCGTTGTTCTGCTGCTGCCGACCGATGACGCGCCCCTGGTTGACCGTGCCGTCGCACTGGGTGAGTGGTGCCAGGGCTTCCTCAGCGGTTTCGGCTTGAACTGCCGGGACAGCAGCACGCTCAGCACTGAAGCCACCGAAGTATTGCAGGACCTGGCGGCCATTTCTCAGGTGCAAGACGCCCTGGAAGAGTCCGAAGACGGCGAAAGCGATTACATGGAAGTCATGGAATACCTGCGCGTCGCACCGCTGCTGCTGTTCTCCGAAACCAAAAAAGCGGACGTGCCGCCAGCCGCCAAACCGTCGTTGCATTAATCGCGTGCCAGGAAAAGCCATCTGCCCATGATTCATATCCCGAAACCGGAATACAGCCGTCGCCGCAAGGCCTTGATGGCGCAGATGGAACCCAACAGCATCGCGATCCTGCCCGCCGCCGCGGTCGCCATCCGCAACCGCGACGTCGAGCACGTCTATCGCCAGGACAGTGATTTCCAGTACCTGAGCGGCTTTCCCGAGCCGCAAGCGGTCCTCGTGTTGATGCCGGGGCGTGCCCACGGCGAATACATCCTGTTCTGCCGTGAGCGCAACGCCGAGCGAGAACTGTGGGACGGCTTGCGCGCCGGCCAGGAAGGCGCGATCCGCGACTTTGGCGCCGACGACGCTTTCCCCATCACCGACATCGACGACATCCTGCCGGGCCTCATTGAAGGGCGCGACCGGGTGTATTCGGCCATGGGCAGCAACCCCGAATTCGACCGGCACCTGATGGACTGGATCAACGTGATCCGCTCCAAAGCGCACCTCGGTGCCCAGCCGCCGAACGAATTTGTTGCGCTGGATCATCTGCTTCACGACATGCGCCTGTATAAATCGGCGGCAGAAGTGAAGGTGATGCGCGAAGCCGCACGGATTTCCGCCCAGGCGCATATCCGCGCGATGCAGGCCAGCCGCGCCGGGCTGCACGAGTTCAGTCTCGAAGCCGAGCTTGATTACGAGTTCCGCAAGGGCGGAGCGAAAATGCCGGCCTACGGTTCAATCGTCGCCGCCGGGCGCAACAGCTGCATCCTGCATTACCAGCAGAATGACGCGGTGCTCAAGGACGGTGACCTGGTGCTGATCGACGCCGGTTGCGAGATCGACTGCTACGCCAGCGACATCACCCGCACCTGGCCGGTCAACGGCAAGTATTCACCGGAACAGAAAGCGATCTACGAGTTGGTGCTGGCCTCGCAAGAAGCCGCCTTCGCCGAAATCGCCCCGAACAAACACTGGAATCAGGCGCACGAAGCCACGGTCCGGGTGATTACCACCGGGCTGGTGAAGCTCGGCTTGTTGCAGGGTGACGTCGACGAACTGATCGCCAGCGAAGCCTACAAAGCGTTTTACATGCACCGCGCCGGCCACTGGCTGGGGATGGATGTGCATGACGTCGGCGAATACAAGGTCGGCGGCGAATGGCGTGTGCTGGAAGTCGGCATGGCGCTGACGGTGGAGCCGGGGATCTACATTTCCCCGGACAACCAGAACGTGGCGAAGAAATGGCGCGGCATCGGCGTGCGCATCGAGGACGACGTGGTGGTGACCAAGACCGGTTGTGAAATATTGACCAAAGGCGTGCCGAAAACGGTCGCCGACATCGAGGCCCTGATGGCGCAAGCGCGGACACAAGCAGCATGAGCCGGGTCAATCTGGCAATCATCGGTGGCGGCCTGGTCGGCGCCAGTCTTGCATTGGCGTTGCAGGCCGGGGCTAAAGCGCGCGGCTGGAAGATCGTCCTGATCGAGCCCTTCGCTCCCGGCGATACCTATCAGCCGAGCTACGACGCGCGCTCTTCGGCGCTGTCCTACGGCGCCAAGCAGATTTATCAACGGTTGGGCGTGTGGCAGGAAATCTCCCGCCGCGCCGAGCCGATCAAGCAGATTCATGTCTCTGACCGTGGACGTTTTTCCACCGCGCGTTTATCGGCGATGGAAGAAGGTGTTCCGGCGCTGGGTTATGTGGTGGAAAACGCCTGGCTCGGCCAATGCCTCTGGCAAGGTCTGGACAAGGACGTGGTCGCCTGGCGTTGCCCGGCGGAAGTCACGCGCATGGAGCCGCTGACCGATGGCTACCGCCTGACCCTCAATGACGAAACCACCCTGGAATGTGACCTCGCGGTGCTCGCTGACGGCGGCCGTTCGGGCCTGCGCGAGCAACTGGGAATCGGCATCAAGACGCGTCCGTATAACCAGAGCGCGCTGATCGCCAACATTACCCCGAGTGAAGCGCACAACGGCATGGCGTTCGAGCGATTCACCGACGACGGCCCGATGGCGTTGTTGCCGCTGCCGGAAAACCGCTGCGCCTTGGTCTGGACCCGTCTGGGCATGGACGCGCAGCGGCTGGCTGCACTGGATGAAAAGAGTTTCCTCAGCGAATTGCAGAGTGTGTTCGGCTATCGCCTCGGCACGTTGAAACAGGTCGGCGCGCGGCATCTGTACCCGCTGACGCTGATCGAGGCCGAAGAGCAGGTGCGTCCGCATCTGGCGATCCTCGGCAACGCGGCTCACAGCCTGCACCCGATTGCCGGCCAGGGTTTCAACCTGTCGCTGCGCGATGCGCAAGCGTTGGCCGAGGCCTTGTTGGCCAACGAGAACGGGCCGGGCGACTTTGCCACCTTGCAGGCTTACCGCGAGCGCCAGCGTCTGGATCAAAACCTGACCGTGGGCTTCTCCGATCAGGTCACCCGGTTGTTCGGCAGCACCCAGCCGCTGGTGTCGCTGGGTCGCAATCTCGGCCTGCTCGGTCTCGATCTGTTGCCGCCGGCCAAGCGCTGGTTCGCCCGGCAGGCCATGGGTCTGGGTACACGCCCCGATGCTTAAGTGGCTGACGAACAGGTTCGGCAAAGCGCGGGTGATGCGTTGGTTTATGTCCTTTTACCCGCCGTACATGGGCGCCGGGGTTCGGGTGCGGCACATCAGCGATGATTTTCGCGACATCACGGTGTCCATGGGCCTGAGCTGGTACAACCGCAATTACGTGGGCACCCAGTTTGGTGGCAGCCTGTATTCGATGGTCGATCCGTTCTACATGCTGATGCTGATGGAAAACCTCGGGCATCGTTACATCGTCTGGGACAAAGCCGCCGACATCGATTTCATTTCGCCGGGCAAAGGCCCGGTGTTTGCCAAATTCCGCATCGACGAGACCTTGCTCGACGAGATCCGCCGGCAAACGGCCGATGGCGAAAAATACCTGCCGAAGTTGCAGGTCGATATTCACGACGGCGCCGGCACCTTGGTGGCGCGGGTCGAAAAAACCCTTTACGTGCGGCTCAAGCCGCAAGCGAGACAGGCTTAAGCATGGACATGCGCGCAGATCTGCTGATTGTCGGGGCCGGAATGGTCGGCAGCGCCTTGGCGCTGGCGTTGCAGGACAGCGGGCTGGAAGTCCTGTTGCTGGACGGCAGCCCCCTGAGCGTCAAACCCTTCGATGGCCAAGCGCCGTTCGAACCGCGAGTGAGCGCCTTGTCGACGGCCAGCCAGCGCATTCTCGAACGCCTGGGCGTGTGGGACGGCATCGCCAAGCGACGCAGCAGCCCTTACACCGACATGCACGTATGGGACGGCAGCGGCACCGGGCAGATTCATTTCTCGGCCGCCAGCGTGCATGCCGATGTGCTTGGGCACATCGTCGAAAACCGTGTGGTTCAGGACGCCTTGCTCGACCGTTTGCACGACTGCGACCTCGGGATGCTGGCCAATGCGCGTCTGGAGCAGATGCGCCGCTCGGGCGATGACTGGCTGCTGACCCTGGCGGACGGCCGCACCTTGCGCGCACCGTTGGTGATTGCGGCTGACGGCGCCAACTCGGCCGTTCGGCGTTTGACCGGGATGGCGACGCGCGAGTGGGACTACCTGCACCACGCGATTGTCACCAGTGTGCGTAGCTCCAAGGCGCATCAAATGACGGCCTGGCAGCGTTTCACCGACAACGGTCCGCTGGCGTTTTTGCCGCTGGAGCGTGATGGGCAGCAGGATTGGTGTTCGATCGTCTGGTCGACCACGCCGAGTGAAGCCGAACGCCTGATGGCGCTGGACGACGACGGCTTTTGCCGCGAGCTGGAACGTGCCTTTGAAGGGCGACTCGGCACCGTGCTCAGCGCCGACCCGCGTTTGTGCGTGCCGCTGCGTCAGCGTCACGCCAAGCGTTATGTGGCCGAAGGCCTGGCATTGATCGGCGACGCGGCGCACACCATTCACCCGCTGGCCGGGCAGGGTGTGAACCTTGGTTTCCTGGATGCTGCCGTGTTGGCCGAAGTACTGCTGCAAGCGTTTGAGCGGGGTGAGCGCCTGGCGGATGTCAAAGTGCTGAGCCGTTACGAGCGCCGACGCATGCCTCACAACCTGGCGCTGATGGCGGCGATGGAAGGGTTTGAGCGGTTGTTCCAGGCCGACCCGTTGCCAGTGCGCTGGTTGCGCAATGCCGGGTTGAAGATGGTTGAGAAGATGCCCGAGGCCAAGGCGTTGTTTGTGCGTGAGGCGCTTGGGCTCACCGGGGATTTGCCGGCGCTGGCCAAGGCCTGACATTTTCGTTGCGGCTGATGGCCCCTTCGCGAGCAGGCTCGCTCCCACAGGGAATTTTCAGTGTTCACAAAACCCCTGTGGGAGCGAGCCTGCTCGCGAAGAGGCCGGAACATTCACCGCATATCTCAGTCGATGCAACATCTGGTAACTCCTCCGCGAACTGATCGATTGAGATGCTAAATGTGAGTCCTTATCATTTGGCCTCACTTTTTCTATCGAGAGATCGCTCCCCATGTTGCCGAAGCGTCTACTGACCGCACTCGCCCTGTCCCTGATTGGCAGCACCGCCGCCCAGGCCGCTGACGAGGTGGTGGTTTACTCCTCGCGTATCGACGAGCTGATCAAACCGGTCTTCGACGCCTACACCGCCAAGACCGGGGTGAAGGTGAAGTTCATCACCGACAAGGAAGCGCCGCTGATGCAGCGCATCAAGGCCGAGGGCGAGAACGCTACCGCCGACCTGCTGTTGACGGTCGATGCCGGTAACCTCTGGCAGGCCGAGCAAATGGGCATCCTGCAGCCGTTCACCTCCAAAGTGATCGATACCAATATTCCGCTGCAATACCGCGCGGCCTCCCACGCCTGGACCGGCCTGAGCCTGCGGGCGCGGACCATCGCTTACTCCACGGCTCGGGTGAAGCCGGGCGAGCTGACCACTTACGAAGCACTGGCCGACAAGAACTGGGAAGGGCGCCTGTGCCTGCGCACGGCGAAGAAGGTCTACAACCAGTCCCTGACCGCCACCATGATCGAAGTCCACGGCGCCGAAAAAACCGAGAAGATCCTCAAGGGCTGGGTGAGCAACCTGTCCACCGACGTATTCTCGGATGACGTTGCGGTGCTGGAAGCGATCAACGCGGGCCAATGTGATGTCGGTATCGTCAACACCTACTACTACGGTCGCCTGCACAAGCAGAAGCCTGATCTGGGCGTAAAGCTGTTCTGGCCGAACCAGGCTGACCGCGGTGTGCACGTCAACCTGTCGGGTATTGGCCTGACCAAACACGCGCCACACCCGGAAGCGGCCAAGGCACTGGTCGAGTGGATGACCACTCCTGAGGCGCAGAAGATTTTCGCCGACGTGAACCAGGAATTCCCGGCCAACCCGGCGGTAGCGCCTTCGGAAGAAGTGGCAGCCTGGGGCAAGTTCGTGGCCGATACCCTGCCGGTGGAAGTGGCGGGCAAGCGTCAGGCCGAAGCAATCCGCATGATGGATCGCGCTGGCTGGAACTGACACTGCCTTTGTGGCGAGTGACGTACCTGTGGCGAGGGAGCTTGCTCCCGCTGGGCTGCGAAGCAGCCCTAACGGCCTGATACCCTATGCGGCTGCTTCGCACCCGAGCGGGAGCAAGCTCCCTCGCCACACAATGGAGCTGACTGCAGGTTTGAGTTAGCCCAACACTTTCTAGAGAACCCCCTTGGCCCACCCCGCCCAACGCCGCTGGTATCCCCTGGTCTTCGCCATCGCTGCGCTGGTCTTGTTGCCCCTCAGTGTTCTACTGCTGTCCTGGCAAACCATCGATCAACAGATCTGGTCCCACCTCTGGGACACCCAGATGCCGCGCCTGTTGGGCAACACCCTGACTCTGATAGTTGGCGTCGGGGTCGGCGTCACGCTGCTGGGCGTCAGCCTCGCGTGGCTCACCAGCCTCTGTGAGTTTCCCGGCCGGCGCTGGCTGGACTGGGCGCTGATGTTGCCGTTTGCGATTCCGGCCTACGTGCTGGCGTTTGTCTTCGTCGGCCTGCTGGATTTCGCCGGCCCCGTGCAAACCCTGATGCGCGAGTGGTTTGGCACCGGCCTGAGGTTGCCGCGCGTGCGCTCCACCGGTGGGGTCATTGTCGTGCTGGTGCTGGTTTTCTATCCCTACGTCTATCTGCTGGCCCGCACGGCGTTCCTCGCTCAGGGCAAAGGCTTGATGGAAGCCGCCCGGGTGCTCGGTCAATCGCCGTGGCAGGCGTTCTGGCGAGTGGCCTTGCCGATGGCGCGTCCGGCCATTGGTGCGGGGGTGGCACTGGCGCTGATGGAAACCCTCGCGGATTTCGGTGCAGTGTCGGTGTTCAACTTCGACACGTTCACCACCGCGATCTACAAAACCTGGTACGGATTCTTCAGCCTGTCCACCGCCGCCCAACTGGCCAGCCTGTTGCTGCTGGTGGTGATGGTCGTGCTGTACGGCGAGCGTCGTGCTCGCGGGGCCAACCGGGCGAGCAACGAACGGCCGCGGGTCAAGGCGTTGTATCACTTGCGGGGTTTCAAGGCGCTGGCGGCAATGAGCTGGTGCAGTTTGGTATTCGCCTGTGCGTTCGTCATCCCGATGCTGCAACTGCTGGTGTGGTTCTGGCAGCGCGGGCGCTTCGATCTGGATGAGCGTTACACCGGCCTGATTCTTCACACCTTGTACCTGGGCGGCATGGCGGCATTGATCACGGTCAGCGTTGCCTTGGTGCTGGCGTTCGCGCGACGCCTGGCACCGACTCGAACGATCCGTTCCGGCATCGGCCTGGCCAACCTCGGCTACGCCTTGCCGGGTTCGGTGTTAGCGGTGTCGATCATGCTGGCCTTCAGTTACCTCGATCGCGAGCTGGTCATCCCGCTGTCCGGCTGGCTCGGCGGCGCTGGCAAGCCCTTGCTTCTGGGCAGCCTGTCGGCGTTATTGCTCGCCTATCTGGTGCGTTTCATCGCGGTGGCATATGGACCACTGGAAAGCAGCCTGGCGCGTATACGGCCATCTTTGCCCGAAGCAGCACGTAGCCTTGGCGTCAGTGGGCCACGACTGTTTTTCAAGGTGTATCTGCCGTTGTTGTTGCCGGGCACGTTGAGCGCCGCGTTGCTGGTGTTCGTCGATGTGCTCAAGGAAATGCCCGCCACCCTGCTGATGCGCCCGTTTGGCTGGGACACGCTGGCCGTGCGGATCTTTGAAATGACCAGCGAAGGGGAGTGGGCGAGGGCGTCTTTGCCGGCGCTGACGCTTGTTTTGGTCGGCCTGTTACCGGTCATCGGATTGATTCGACGTTCGGCGCATCGAAACAGCTAGGTGCCAGTCCTACACCTTGCGGCTACAATGCGCGGCATTCGGTGCGGTCCGTCTGACAGACCCGGTAGCTGAAATCGGCTGAAAGCCTTCTACTTCAAGGTTTTCACCCCGTGCAGCACCTGTCCGCACCTTCGCCACGCCCGGAAGGAGAAACCCATGGGACAGCGTACGCCTCTGTATGACCTTCATCTCGCCCTCGGCGCGAAGATGGTCGATTTTGGCGGTTGGGATATGCCTCTGCATTACGGCTCGCAGGTCGAGGAACACCATCAGGTGCGCCGCGATTGCGGGGTTTTCGATGTATCCCACATGACCGTGATCGATGTCAGCGGCTCCCAGGCCAAGGCCTGGCTCCAGCACTTGCTGGCCAATGATGTCGAACGCCTGCACAGCCCCGGCCGTGCCTTGTACAGCACCATGCTCAATGAGCGCGGCGGCATCGTCGACGACATGATCGTCTATCGCCTCGACGACGGTTATCGCCTGGTGGTCAACGCCTCCACCCGCAATCAAGACCTCGCCTGGATGCAGGCTCACCTCGATGGTTTCGATGTGCAGCTCAACGAGCGTGCAGAGCTGGCGATGCTGGCGATTCAAGGCCCGCATGCCCGTCAGAAAATCTGCGAACTGGTCTCCCAGGCTCGCGGCAATCTGATCCAGCTGCTCAAGCCATTCGAAGGCCAGCCGGAAGGTGACTGGTTCATCGCCCGTACCGGGTACACCGGCGAAGATGGATTGGAAATCGTTCTACCGGCCGATCAAGCCCCGGGTTTTTTCAACGATCTGGTCGGCGCGGGCATTTCCCCTATCGGCCTGGGTGCGCGGGATACCTTGCGGGTCGAAGCCGGCATGAACCTGTACGGTCAGGACATTCATCAAGATGTATCGCCACTGGCGTCCAATATGGCCTGGAGCATTGCCTGGGAACCGGTCTCTCGCCAGTTCATCGGGCGCACCGCCCTGGAAGCCGAACGGGCCGGTGGCGTACAGCACAAACTGGTGGGGCTGGTCCTTGAGGAACGCGGTGTTTTGCGCGCTCATCAAGTGGTCCGCATCGCCAATGTTGGCGAAGGGGAGATCACCAGTGGTAGTTTCTCTCCTACGCTTAGCAAGTCGATAGCACTGGCGCGCGTGCCGATGGCAACTGCCGACCGCGCAGAAGTGGAAATCCGTGGCAAGTGGTACCCGGTCCGAGTGGTCAAGCCGACCTTCGTACGCCATGGCAAAACCTTGATCTAACCTTTTTTGGCGGACTACAACCGCTGACATTTTTCTTGAGGACACAGAACATGAGCGATATTCCTGCCGACCTGCGTTTTGCCGAAAGTCACGAATGGGCCCGCCTGGAAGCCGACGGCACCGTCACCGTGGGCATTAGCGATCACGCGCAGGAAGCGCTGGGTGATGTGGTGTTCGTTGAGCTGACCGAAGTGGGCAAAGTCTTCGCCGCCGGTGATCAATCCGGTGTGGTGGAGTCGGTTAAAGCCGCTTCCGACATCTACTCCCCGGTTGCCGGTGAAGTGATTGCCATCAACGAAGAACTGAGTGCCAACCCGGAATTGCTCAACACCGACCCGTACGGCGCGTGGATCTTCAAGCTCAAGCCAAGCAACACCGCTGACCTGGAAAAACTGCTCGACGCGGCTGGCTACAAGGCTGCGATCGGCGAGTAATCCACGCCCTGCGAAATCCCTGTGGGAGCGAGCCTGCTCGCGAAAGCGGTGTGTCAGCAAACAGTTATGCCAACTGACACTCTTACTTCGCGAGCAGGCTCGCTCCCACAGGTTCTATGGATTTAGTACGGACTTCACCGCTGCGACTGACCGCTCGACATCCGCTTTGCTCATTGACGTGAACATCGGCAACGAGACAATCAGGCGGCCGACCCGCTCGGCGATCGGGAACATGCCCTCCTTGAACCCGCGTTCGCGGTAAAGGCTCAGCAAGTGAATCGGCGGATAGTGATAGCCGATACCGACGCCCAACGCCTGCATCTGCTCCATGAACGTCGCCCTTGCCGGCAAATTATCCCCGCGCTCCGGCAACACCAGCTGGAACAAATGCCAGTTGCTGTTCTCGAAATCCGCCGGGGGCAGTTGAGCCCCGTACTGCGCCTCGAAATCCTCACCAAAACACGCGAAATAGTGCCTGGCCAGTTCACGGCGATGGGCTGTGATGGCTTCGATATGAGCAAATTGCCCAAGGCCGATGGCCGCCGCGACGTCGGTCATGTTGAACTTGCCGCCCAGCACATCGACATCCAAACCATCGAAGCCACTACGGGTCACGCCCTGCAAACGGTACTTCTGCGCCAGTCGCACTTCCTCATCATTGTTCAACACCAGGCAGCCACCCTCGGACGAGGTGACGTTCTTGTTCGCCTGGAAACTGAAGGACACGAAATCACCGGTCGAGCCGATGCGCTGGCCGTTCCAGCTGGAGCCCAGCGCCTGGGCCGCGTCTTCCAGCACCCGCAGGTTGTACTTTTTTGCCAGTGCATAAAGGCGGGTCATGTCCACGGGCAGTCCTGCGAGAAACACCGGCAGGATCGCTTTGGTACGTGGGGTAATGGCCGCTTCGAGTTGCGCCAGGTCGATGTTGCGGGTGACCGGGTCGATGTCGGCAAACACCGGGGTGGCGCCGACTTCGAGAATGACGTTGGCGGTGGCCACCCAGGAAATCGGCGTGGTGATTACTTCATCGCCCGGTCCGATCCCGGCAATGCGCAGGGCGATTTCCATGGTGCAGGTGCCGGAATTGAAGGTGAGCACCGGGCGCCCGCCAAAAAAATCCGAGAGTTGTTGTTCAAAGGCCTGGACCTTGGGGCCGCTGGTAATCCAGCCCGAGCGCAACACGTCGCCAACTGCGGCAATCGTCGCTTCATCGATGGTGGGTTTGGAGAACGGCAGGAAAGGCTGTTGGCTCATAAATTCAGGCACCTGATCAGCGGACATTAGGCAGATGCCGAGCATGATGTCCGCAATGGTCGTCGGCGCCAAGCCATCCGCCCGGATATCGACTGCTATGCTGGTTTGACCGTGTTGCATCGACGCCGAGCGCCAGTCAAGAGAGAGCCCGTCATGTCCCAGTTGCCGTCCCTGAGCCAGTTACGCGACCCCAATGCCTTTCTGCGCCGCCACCTCGGGCCCGATGCCGCCGAGCAGCAGGCGATGCTCGACAGCCTCGGCCTCGGCAGCCGGGTCGAACTGATCGAGCAGACGGTACCGCCGGGTATCCGTCTGAACCGCCCGCTCGACCTGCCGCCCGCCCTCGATGAACAAGCCGCGCTGGCCAAGCTGCGCGGCTACGCCGAGCAAAACCAGGTCTGGACCAGCCTGATTGGCATGGGCTACCACGGCACCCTCACGCCGACCGTGATTGTGCGTAACGTCCTGGAAAACCCCGGTTGGTACACCGCGTACACGCCTTATCAGCCAGAGATTGCCCAAGGCCGGCTCGAAGCGCTGCTGAATTTCCAGCAACTGACCATCGACCTCACCGGCCTGGAACTGGCCAACGCGTCGCTGCTGGATGAAGCCACTGCCGCCGCGGAAGCCATGGCGCTGGCCAAGCGAGTCGCCAAGTCCAAAAGCAATCTGTTCTTCGTCGACCAGAACTGCCATCCGCAGACCATTTCGGTGGTGCAGACCCGCGCCGAAGGCTTTGGCTTCGAACTGATCATCGACACTGTGGATAACTTGAAACAGCACCAGGTGTTCGGCGCCCTGCTGCAATACCCCGACACCCACGGCGAGATCCGCGATCTGCGGCCGTTGATCGATCACCTCCATGCGCAGCAAGCCCTGGCGTGTGTTGCCACTGATTTGATGAGTTTGCTGCTACTGACCCCACCGGGAGAGTTGGGCGCCGATGTGGTGTTTGGCTCATCCCAGCGTTTTGGTGTGCCGATGGGCTACGGCGGGCCGCACGCGGCGTTTTTTGCCAGCCGCGATGAGTACAAACGGGCGATTCCCGGGCGGATCATCGGCGTGTCCAAGGATGCTCGCGGCAATGTTGCGTTGCGCATGGCCCTGCAAACCCGTGAGCAACATATTCGCCGGGAGAAGGCCAACTCGAACATTTGCACCGCTCAAGTGTTGCTGGCCAACATCGCCAGTTTCTACGCGGTCTACCACGGGCCCGAAGGGCTCAAGCGAATTGCCCAGCGTGTGCATCGCTTGACCTGCATCCTCGCTGCCGGACTTGAGCGGCATGGCGTCAGCCGCCTCAACCAGCATTTCTTTGACACCCTGACCCTGGACGTTGGCGGCACCCAGACCGCGATCATCGAAAGCGCTCAAGCGGTGCAGATCAATTTGCGCATTCTGGGGCGTGGACGGTTGGGGTTGAGCCTCGATGAAACCTCGGACGAAACCACCGTCGCCAAGTTGTTCGATGTATTCCTTGGTGCCGATCATGGTCTGAACGTCGACGATCTGGACGCTGAAACGCTGGCGTCCGGCATTCCTGACGGATTGCTGCGCGCCTCGCCTTACTTGCGCCACCCCGTGTTCAATGCGCACCACAGCGAAACCGAGATGCTGCGCTATCTCAAGCAACTGGAGAACAAGGACCTCGCGCTCAACCAGTCGATGATCCCGTTGGGTTCCTGCACCATGAAGCTCAATGCCACCAGCGAGATGATCCCCATCACCTGGCCGCAGTTCGCCAACCTGCACCCATTCGTGCCGAAGGAACAGGCCGTGGGGTATTCGCTCATGATTGAAGAGCTGGAACGCTGGCTCTGCGCGATCACCGGTTTCGATGCGATTTGCATGCAACCCAACTCCGGCGCCCAGGGCGAATACGCCGGGTTGCTGGCGATCCGTAAATACCACGAGAGCCGTCATCAAGGGGCGCGGGACATCTGCCTGATTCCGTCCTCGGCCCACGGCACCAACCCGGCCTCGGCGCAAATGGCCGGGATGCGCGTGGTGATTGTCGAGTGCGACGAAGCCGGCAACGTCGATCTGGATGACCTCAAGAAAAAAGCCTCGGAGGCAGGGGACAAGCTCGCTTGCCTGATGGCGACGTATCCATCGACCCATGGTGTCTACGAGGAAGGCATCAGCGAAATCTGTGAAGTTATCCACAGCCACGGCGGTCAGGTGTACATGGATGGCGCCAACCTCAACGCGCAAGTCGGCCTCGCTCGCCCGGCGGATATTGGCGCTGACGTCTCGCACATGAACCTGCACAAGACTTTCTGTATTCCCCATGGCGGCGGCGGGCCGGGCATGGGGCCGATTGGTGTGCGGGCGCACCTGGCGCCGTTCGTGGCCAATCACCCGGTGGTGCCCATCGACGGGCCATTGCCGCAGAACGGCGCGGTGAGCGCGGCGCCCTGGGGCAGTGCGAGCATTCTGCCGATCAGCTGGATGTACATCGCGATGATGGGGCCGCAATTGGCGGACGCCAGCGAAGTGGCGATCCTCGCCGCGAATTACCTGGCGCAGCATTTATCCGGTGCGTTCCCGGTGCTCTACACCGGGCGCAACGAGCGAGTGGCGCACGAATGCATTCTGGATCTGCGGCCACTGAAGGCGCTGACCGGCATCAGTGAAGAAGACGTGGCCAAGCGCCTGATGGATTACGGTTTCCATGCGCCCACTATGTCGTTTCCCGTGCCGGGGACGTTGATGGTCGAGCCGACCGAAAGTGAATCGAAGGCAGAGCTGGACCGGTTTATCGGGGCGATGCTGAGCATCCGTGCGGAAATCAGCGAGGTGGAAAATGGTAATTGGCCGGCCGAGGACAACCCGCTGAAGCGTTCGCCGCACACCTTGGCGGACATCACCGGAGTGTGGGAGCGGTCTTACAGCATCGAGCAAGCGGTGACGCCGGATGCGCACACCCGACAGCACAAATACTGGCCGGTGGTGAATCGGGTGGACAACGTCTATGGCGACCGGAATCTGTTCTGCGCGTGCGTACCGGTGGATGACTACCGCTGAACTACCGAAACACAAATCCCACAGGAGGGAATTGTGTGCGGGCAAAAGAATGCCGCTCAGTGAGCGGCATTTTCGTATCGATGGACTTACTTCGAAGCGACGGCGTTCTTCGCCAGAATCGCATTCGCCAGTTCCATGTCCGTCACTTGCAGGCCCGGGTTGTCGGCGCGGACTTTCTGCATCGCCGCTTCCAGGTAAGGGCCGCGAATCCCGCCGTCACTGGCGACGAAGCTGCTGGCATCGTCCTGGGCGGCGACGATCAGTTTGTGATCCTTGAACGTCAGGTAGGTCGAACCGGTGGTCGCGCCTGACGAGAGGACGTTAGTCCAAAAGCTATCGGCCATCGCGGAACCGACTGGAAGGGACAGCAGCGCGACGGTGGCGACAGCAAGTTTGAAACGCATGATGGGTGACTCCACTGGGTTAACTACACGGCCTTGGATAGCCATCCCCCCATCCAGTTCCATACACCCGCGCCTACTTTTGCTCGCTCTGCGGCGTCACGCGCAGCACCTCTTCAATCGTGGTCAAACCCGCCGCCACTTTCTGTGCGCCCGACAGCCGCAAGCTGCGCATGCCTTCCTTGAATGCCTGACGCCGGATTGCCAGCAGGTCGGTGTCCGGGTTGATCAACGCTTTGACGCCGTCCGTGAGCTGCATGATCTCGTAGACCCCGGCGCGGCCGTGATAGCCGGTGTCGCGACACTCCAGGCAGCCGATGGCGCGCTGCGCGTTGCTCGGCAGCGGGGCTTGCCAGGGTTTGGTCAGGGTTTGCCAATCATCTTCGCCCAGCGTCAGCGGCGCCTTGCAATGTGGGCACAAGGTGCGCACCAGACGCTGGGCCATGACGCCCAATACAGTGGCTTTGATCAGGTAATGCGGTACGCCGAGTTCCAGCAGGCGACTGATCGCGCTCGGCGCGTCGTTGGTGTGCAGCGTCGAGAGCACCAAGTGGCCGGTGAGCGCCGCCTGAATCGCCATCTCGGCGGTTTCGAGGTCGCGAATTTCGCCGATCATGATGATGTCCGGGTCTTGTCGCATCAGCGCGCGCACGCCGGCGGCGAAGGTCAGGTCGATGTTGTGCTGGACCTGCATCTGGTTGAACGCGGGCTCGACCATTTCAATCGGGTCTTCGATGGTGCAGAGGTTGACCTCCGGTGTCGCCAGTTTCTTCAGCGTGGTGTACAGCGTGGTGGTCTTGCCGGAACCGGTCGGCCCGGTGACCAGAATGATGCCGTTGGGCTGGCGGGTCATGTCCTGCCAGCGGCGCAGGTCTTCGGCGGAGAAGCCCAACTGATCGAAATCCTTGAGCAGCACTTCCGGGTCGAAAATCCGCATGACCATTTTTTCGCCAAATGCCGTTGGCAATGTCGACAGCCGCAGTTCGACTTCACCGCCGTCCGGGGTCTTGGTTTTCACCCGGCCGTCCTGGGGTTTGCGCTTCTCCGCGACGTTCATCCGCCCGAGGCTTTTCAGGCGGCTGACGATGGCCATGGTCACTTGCGGCGGGAATTGATAGACGTTGTGCAACACGCCGTCGATGCGAAAACGCACTGTGCCTTGCTCGCGCCGGGGTTCGATGTGGATATCGCTGGCGCGCTGCTGGAACGCGTACTGAAACAGCCAGTCGACGATGTTGACGATGTGCGCGTCATTGGCGTCCGGCTCCTGGTCGCTGGCGCCGAGGTTGAGCAGTTGCTCGAAGTTGCCCAGCGTGCTGGTTTGCTGATCGGCAGTGGTCGCGCCGCTGACCGATTTGGCCAGACGGAAAAACTCGACGCTCAAGCGCTGGATGTCCACCGGGTTGGCCACGACCCGTTTGATCGGCAGCTTCAACACGTGGGTCAGGTCGGCTTCCCAGCCGCTGACGTAGGGCTGGGCGCTGGCCACCGTCACCGCGTCGCGGTCGATCGACACCGCGAGAATCTTGTGGCGCTGGGCAAAGGCGTAGGACATCAGCGGCGTGATGGCCGCTACGTTGATCTTCAGCGGATCAATGCGCAGGTAAGGCTGGCCGGCCTGCTGCGACAGCCACAGGGTCAGGCTTTCCAGGTCCAGGTGTTTGCCGGGACGGCTGAGATCGTCGAGGTGTTGGCTGGCGATGAACTCCAGCGGGTGCATCTGGCCATTGGCGGCGTGGCGGCGGCGTGCATTGAGCGCGTGCTCGGCCGAGTCCTGGCTGATGAAACCTTGGGCGACCAGTTCGCGCAGCAAATCATTGAGATCCAGCCAGCGGTCCTGAATGGCAAGTTGAACGGACATGCGGGCTCCTCATGAACAACAGTCCGCAAAGGATAGTCGCGCAGCCGTCGACCGTTGGGCCACTACCCGACGAAGCCGTGTCGGGGCTTTTCAGCCCGCCGCCTGGGCCGGTTGATCCCACGCGGCCTCAGCGGTTTGCAGCTCGACCGAGCAGACGCTGATCATGTTGCGTAATTTTTCTGCAATCACTTGGGCGCGGTGCCAACTGAGACCGTCCATGACGATGTCGATCGATAGCAAATCCTCCTGGCGCTGCACGTTGACCTGTTGCGGCGTCAAGAACTGCAAGGCGAACAGATTGAGCGCCCGGCACAGCAGGTCCGGTTCGGCCTCGGCCAGCAGTTGGTAATGAACGCGGCAATGGGCGTTGTTGGCGTTCCAGACATCGGCTCGGGTGGACGGGGTGTGGACGGCTTCAAGGTGCGGCATGGTCGGACTCCAAAATCACTGGAGGAATTTTTACATTCGTTGCCGGGCATTTCTTATCTATGATTGGGCTTATTGGCGATTTATCGAATCGTGCAATTCAATGGCTAAGTGATTTAAGGTTTTTCTATGCAAAGCGAACTCGATGGCTACGACCGCAAGATTCTCGCGTTGCTGCAAGAGGACGCTTCGCTCTCCAGCGCACAGATCGCCGAACAGGTGGGGCTGTCGCAGTCGCCATGCTGGCGGCGGATTCAGCGGATGAAGGAAGAGGGGATCATTCGCGGGCAGGTGACGTTGCTGGACCGCAAGAAAATCGGCCTGAACACGCAGATTTTTGCCGAGATCAAACTCAACGCGCACGGGCGGTCGAACTTCACTGAGTTCACCGAGGCAATTCGCGGTTTTCCCGAGGTGCTGGAGTGTTATGTGCTGATGGGGTCGGTGGATTTTTTGCTGCGGATTGTCACGGCGGACATTGAGGCGTATGAGCGGTTTTTTTTCGAGAAGCTATCGATGGTGCCGGGGATACAGGAAGTGAACTCGATTGTGGCGTTGTCGGAGATCAAGTCGACGACGAGTTTGCCGGTCTGAAGTTTTGCGGTGAATGTGCTGGCCCCTTCGCGAGCAGGCTCGCTCCCACATTTGGAATGCATTCCATTGTGGGAGCGAGCCTGCTCGCGAAGGCGGTTTTACATACGCAGCAGCATTTTCCAGGCGCGATTCTGATACACCGCAATCGCCTGCTGCTTACGCGCATCCAGCGATTCATCGGTGATCGGTTCGTTGGCCAGTTGCGCCAGCTGTTTCAGCTCACCGTACAGGCGATCCATTTCCGGGATGTCCAGCACGCCACGGGCATGGTGCAGCCAGGCCTGGATGCGTTCGATGCGCGGCAGTTGCTCAGCCAGATCTTCCGGCTGTTGCTGATAACGCTGCAATTGCAGGGAGGTTGCTTCTTCACCCAGCAAACGCGGCAACCAGCTACCCAGTTGCGCAGCGCCCTGACGATTACCGCGGACGTTGCGATCAGCCGCCCAGGTGCGGGCCAGCAACCAACGCGAAGTGTTCAGCGAGAACAGGCCCCAGCGCGGGTCTTCCAGTTCTTCGAGGAATTGTTCCGGTGCGGCTTTGCGCACGTCCTCGTCCTCAATACCGGCCTGCACCAGCGGACGCCAGTCTTCCAGCAACGCATCCAGCGCAAGGCGCAGGTCGTGCGTCGACTGACGTGGTGCGGCCTGGCCCAGGCTGCTGAGCAAAGCACGCAATTCAGCGAGGTTTTCAACCCAGTCCAGCAACAGGCGCCAGTGGCCGTTGAAGCGATACTGCTCGGCCAGACGCTGGCTGCTGCCCAGCAAGTGCCAGCTCAGCGCGGCGAACGCGTCGTCCAGCGGGGTTTCGGCGGTGATTTGCGGCGCCGGCAGGCTCAACGAATAGCTGTTGGCGTCGTACAGGCGATAGCCGCGCTCAGCCTTGCTGATGTCGCAAGGCATCAGGGCCAGGGTCGCGGCCAGTTCGGCGGCCAGTTCCAGCAGGGCGGCCGGCTCGCCTTCGCGCAATTCCAGTTCCAGCTCGCAGATTTCTTCTTTCTGCTTGCCGACGATCACGTGGCCCAGGTCCAGCGCGGCTTCGATGACCACTTTGGTCTTGCCACGGCCCCAGGCGATTTCAGCGCGTTCGCGAACGAAATCGGTGGTGAAGATCGGCTTCAGGGTTTTCTTGTCCAGTTCAGCCAGCTCTTCAGGCCAGCATTCGCCGTCGAGTTTCTTCACGTCGAGCTTGGCTTTGGGCAGGTTCCAGTCGTATTCGTTACGCTCGGACAGGCCGGCAACACTGTGGCCGCGGGTCTTGAGCGTCTGAATCACTTCTTCGCCATCGCGGCGCAGGCGCAGGGCAACCTTGGCGCGGGCCAGGTCGCGCTCAGGCGTGTCGAAGTACTGATTCATCAACTCACGGCGTTCCCAGCCACTTTTGTTGCGTTTTTTCAGGAGCGGGTGCTCGCGCAGGGCGGCGAGGGTTTCGCGGCTGACGCGGAGCTTGATTTCGGTTTCTTTCTGCATGGCCGGAAAATCCAGGATCGGGAGCGCAGCCGGGGGAATGTGTGGCTGCCAAGGTCGTGCAGTGTACAGGACTCGCAAGTCCTACGCGCCGCGACGGTTTATTCCTGTCGCCAGAAGGTTCTATGATGGACTTCAATTCGGGAGTTGGAGTCAGCGATGCCTTTGCCGTCCATGAAAGATCAGTTCGCTGCACTGATCGCTGCGCCGTCGGTCAGCTGCACCCAACCGAGCCTGGATCAGACCAATCGCCCGGTGATCGATTTGCTGGCGACGTGGCTGGGTGATCTGGGTTTTGCCTGTGATATCCAACAGGTCAGCCCCGGCAAGTTCAACCTGCTCGCCAGTTTTGGTTCCGGCCCCGGTGGCCTGGTGCTGGCCGGCCACAGTGACACGGTGCCGTTCGATGGCGCGTTGTGGCAGACCGATCCGCTGAAGCTCACCGAGGTCGATGGTCGTTGGGTGGGCCTGGGCAGTTGCGACATGAAGGGCTTTTTCGCCCTGGCCATCGAAGCGGTGATCCCGCTGCTGGATCAGCCGTTCAAGCAACCGCTGCTGATCCTCGCTACGTGCGATGAAGAAAGCTCGATGTCCGGTGCCCGCGCCTTGGCCAAGGCCGGGCGTGCATTGGGCCGCGCGGCGGTCATCGGCGAGCCGACCGGGCTGAAGCCGATCCGCATGCACAAAGGCATCATGATGGAGCGCATCGACATTCTCGGTCAGAGCGGCCACTCCTCGGACCCACGCCTGGGCCACAGCGCTCTTGAAGCGATGCACGACGCCATCGGCGAACTGCGGGGCCTGCGCCTGTTGTGGCAGCGCGAATTCCGCAATCCGCAGTTTGGCGTGCCGACGCCGACCATGAACTTCGGCTGCATTCATGGCGGCGACAACCCTAACCGCATCTGCGGCCAATGCTCGCTGGAGTTCGACCTGCGTCCCTTGCCGGGCATGGACCCCAAGGCCTTGCGCGCGGAGATTCTGCAGCGGCTCAAACCGGTTGCCGAGCGCCATCAGGTGAAGATCGATTACGCGCCACTGTTCCCTGAGGTGCCGCCCTTCGAACAGGCCGAAGACTCGGAATTGGTACGGGTTGCGCAAAAGCTGACCGGTCATGACGCCGAAGCAGTGGCGTTCGGCACCGAAGCGCCTTATCTTCAGCAACTTGGCTGCGAGACACTGGTGCTCGGCCCGGGCGATATCGCCTGCGCCCACCAGCCGGGGGAATACCTCGAAATGTCACGTTTGCAGCCTACGGTGCATCTATTACGTCAACTGATTCAACATTACTGCCTGACACCGGCCAGTTGAGCGACATCAAAAATGTGGGAGCGAGCCTGCTCCCACAGGGTTTTGTGTTTTGGCTGACTCACCGTATAAATTGCCAGTGTCCCAACCCGTATTCATGAGGAGAGCGCGCGTGTCGCCAAGCCTGTTCCGACGATAACCATCAGCCCGCTGTGCGTTTTCAGTTTCGCCCATTTTTTGGCTGCTATTTATTACAGGCCCAGGTTCATGCCCGAATACGTTAATTGGCTTCGTCACGCTTCGCCTTACATCAATGCCCACCGCGATTGCACCTTTGTCGTCATGCTCCCCGGCGATGGTGTGGAACATCCGAATTTCGGCAATATCGTCCACGACCTGGTGCTGTTGCACAGCCTGGGCGTGCGGCTGGTGCTGGTTCACGGTTCCCGCCCGCAAATTGAAACGCGCCTGGCTGCGCGCGGCCTGACCCCGCATTACCACCACGGCATGCGCATCACCGATGCCGCGACGCTGGAGTGTGTGATCGATGCCGTCGGTCAACTGCGCATCGCCATCGAAGCGCGTCTGTCCATGGACATGGCCTCGTCGCCGATGCAGGGCTCGCGCCTGCGGGTGGCCAGCGGCAACCTGGTCACGGCGCGGCCGATCGGGGTGCTGGAAGGCGTGGATTATCACCACACCGGCGAAGTGCGCCGGGTCGACCGCAAAGGCATCAACCGCCTGCTGGACGAGCGCTCCATCGTATTGCTGTCGCCGTTGGGTTACTCGCCGACCGGTGAGATCTTCAACCTTGCCTGCGAAGACGTCGCCACTCGTGCGGCCATCGACCTGGGCGCGGACAAGTTGCTGCTGTTCGGCGCCGACCTGGGCCTGATCGATGAAAACGGTCGTCTGGTGCGCGAACTGCGTCCGCAACAAGTGCCGGCGCATCTACAGCGGCTGGGCAGCAACTATCAGGCTGAATTGTTGGATGCAGCAGCTGAGGCGTGCCGCGGCGGTGTGGCGCGCAGTCATATCGTCAGCTACGCCGAAGACGGTGCCCTGCTGACCGAACTGTTCACCCGTGACGGTGGCGGTACGCTGGTGGCGCAGGAACAATTCGAAGTGGTGCGTGAAGCCGCGATTGAAGACGTCGGTGGTTTGCTGGATTTGATCAGCCCGCTGGAAGAGCAGGGGATTCTGGTGCGTCGTTCCCGCGAAGTGCTGGAGCGCGAGATCGAGCAGTTCAGCGTGGTTGAACGCGAAGGCATGATCATCGCCTGTGCGGCGTTGTATCAGATTGCCGATTCGGACGCCGGGGAGTTGGCGTGCCTGGCGGTGAACCCGGAATACCGTCATGGCGGTCGCGGTGATGAACTGCTGGAGCGCATCGAAACCCGTGCCCGGGCCCAGGGGTTGAAAACCCTGTTCGTGCTGACGACCCGCACCGCTCACTGGTTCCGCGAACGCGGGTTTGTGCCGAGCAGCGTTGAACGCCTGCCGTCGGCACGGGCTTCGCTGTACAACTATCAGCGTAATTCGAAGATCTTCGAAAAGACCTTATAACCGCAGCGCGTCCATCTCGAACAGGCTCGCTCCCACAGCAGATCTCCAGTGAATGCAGATCCAGTGTGGGAGCGAGCCTGCTCGCGATGGGCTGCGCAGCAGCCCCTGGCAATTACTCAGCCACAAACTTGGCACTGACATACGCCGAATAATCCGGCAGCACCGTCTCTACCTTCCCTTGCTCCTTCAAGAACTTCGCAGTCTCGCCAATCGCCTTCGCCGTGCCTCCCTCCAGTAGTGCGGTGGTCTGCTGGGCCTTGGCATCCGGGAATGCAGAACCGGCCAACAACTCCGGTACATCGGCGGCATTGGCACCGGTCAGTTTGGCGATTTTCTGTACCGGCACCGAATCGGCGGTCCAGCTGTCTTTATGCGCGGCGTAGTCGGCGAACGAGTCGAGTGTGACCTTGGCAAACTTGGCTACAACCTCTGGGTGTTTCTCTGCGTAATCCTTACGCGCGACCCAGACCTCGAAGGTCGGCGCTCCCCACTGGCCGACCTGCGCCGCATCGGTCAACGTCTTGCCGGTCTTGCGAATTTCCCCCAGTGCCGGCGACCAGACAAACGCGCCATCAATATCCCCGCGCTTCCACGCGGCAGCAATTTCCGCCGGTTGCAGATTCACTACTTTGACTTTCGAGGCGTCCAGGCCCCAGTGCTTCAGTGCGCCGAGCAAGCTGTAGTGAGAGGTTGAAACGAACGGGGTGGCGATGGTCTTGCCGATCAGATCTTCCGGTTTATCGATGCCGCTGCCGTTGCGCACCACCAGGGCTTCCGCCGCATTGATCTGCGCCGACACGATGAACGCAACAATCGGCAAGTTGCGCGAAGCGGCCGCGGCCAAGGGACTTGAGCCGAGGTTGCCGATTTGTACGTCACCCGACGCGATGGCAGTCACCACTTCCGGGCCGCTGTTGAAGCGACGCCAGTCGATTTTCTCGCCGATGGTTTTTTCGTACAGACCGTCTGCCTGGGGGACTTTGCTGGGGTCGATGCCGGTTTGATAACCCACGGTCAGGTTGGCCGCCTGAGCGGAGAGAGAAACTAACAGCGATACACAAACTGTAACAATTGAACCGGATAGTGCGCGTTTGGTCGTCATGACATGGCCTTTCGGTAAGGTTTTGTTTCCGAATTGCTTCAAACGCTAAACGATCTAAAAAACCGCTAATAAATACTATTTAGGAATTAGCTTATGAGCTGGGGGCTCTATTCTGGGGACAGGGAGCGACGCGGAGCGTAATTCCTAAAGGGTATGAGAAAAGAAAGAGCTAGTTCTTTTCAGGTTTATGACGAACTCATGACCTGCATGGACCAAAAAACGGGGGATTAGACCATGGTCGTAGACACACATAGTTACGATTGACTTGTGGGTCACGCTCTGGCGCTAATCGCGCATCTTAGGATTCCGAGCATCGACTTGGGGCCAGGAACACAAGAATTAGAATCGAGAGGAGCTTCACAATGAACAAGTCAAACTTGGCTTTGGCCGTGGCCGTAGGGGTTTTGGCGCAGCAGGCAGGCGCCGCTGGTTTCCTGGAAGACAGCAAGGCTTCCGTCAGTTCGCGTACTTACTATTTTGACGCCGATGCCCGTGAAGGCGCCGCGACGCCTGCTAACCGTCAGCGCGAGGCAGCTGAGGGTCTGAAGTTCGATTACCTGTCCGGTTTCACCCAAGGTACCGTAGGTTTTGGTATCGACGCCCAGGCACTGGTGGGTATCCATCTGGACGGCGGCAAGGGCCATCACCCGGACAACAACTCCTTCTCTCCTAGCGATTCCGATGGATCGGCAGAGAGTGAATGGAGTCGTCTGGCGGGCAACGTCAAGGCACGCTTCTCGAAGACCGAGGCCCACTTGGGTGGCGCTCTTCAGCCAAACATGCCGATCCTGATCGCGAACGACAGCCGAGTGCTGCCGCAGACCTTCGAAGGTGGCACCATCACCTCGAAGGAAATCGACAATGTGACCTTCAACCTGGGCCAACTGGAGCACGCAACCGGTCGCGCCTCCTCCAACAGCACTGGCCTGGCAGTGAATGGCGGTACTCAGGAAAGCAACAAATTCCGTTACGCCGGCGCTGACTGGAAGGTCACCAAAGACCTGATGCTGCAGTACTACTACGCGAACCTGGAAGACTACTACAAGCAGAACTTCCTCGGTCTGGTGCACGTTTACCCGATTGCCTCGAACCAGTCGTTCAAGACCGATCTGCGTTATTTCGACAGTAGCTCCGACGGCAAGAACGGTGATGCTGGCTATCGGTTCAACAACAACGGTGGCTACGCCAAGACCCTGGGCGAGGTTGATAACCAAACCTGGAGCGCAACCTTCACCTATACCCTGGGTGGCAGCGCATTCCTGCTCGGGCACCAGCGCGTCAGCGATGACGGCGGCTTTGTGTTCCTGAACCAGGGTAGCGTCCTCGATGGCAACGGTCGCAACGAAGGCGCCGGCGGCGCCAGCTTCTACTCGTTTACCGATGCCACAGTTGGCAGCTTTATCCGTGCCGGTGAAAACACCACGTACGGCCAGTACTCCTACGATTTCGCCTCGCTGGGCGTACCCGGCCTGAAAGCTTCGATTTCTTACCTGAGTGGTCAAGACATCAAGGCTACCAACGGTGTTGGTAAAGACCTGAGCGAGCATGAGACCGACGCACGTATCGATTACGTGATTCAAACGGGCGCACTTAAAGGGTTTGGTACAACGCTGCGTCACGGTACTTATCGTGGCGATGGCACCAGCCTTGTTGATCAGGACCAGACTCGTCTGATCTTCAACTACACCTACAGCTTCCTGTAACAAGTCGTCAGAAAAGGCCTCGCCAATTGGCGAGGCTTTTTTTTGCCTGTTTATTCCAATAAATGCTGTCGTGCGCATTTTTTATTCTTTTTGGTTTTTTTCTCCAGCACCTAAAGTAGGCCCCGCCCGGCCTTGGTCTCGACGCCGGCACTAGTTGAGCAACCCCCCGTTAGTAGAACAGGTCAAGGAATTGGCTTTCATGCCGATACCTCGGATCTGTGCTGCGCAGGCATATACCTAAATTGCATTAAAAAGTAACGCACAATTCTTTTTGGCTTTATGTAGCTGTATCCTGCACGGCCAAAACGACCAGCCTAGAAGGGCTCGGCAAAAATTGCGCGTCTTAGGATCCGGGGCATTCGACCCAGGACCAAGACCATAAGCATTAGTAATGAGGAGCGAAACAATGAACAAGTCCACCTTGGCCATCGCTGTGGCCGTTGGGGTTTTGGCGCAGCAAGCAGGCGCCGCTGGTTTTATCGAAGACAGCAAGGCAACCCTGGGGCTGCGTAATTTCTACATCAACACCGATAACCGTGACGGTACCGGTCCGAACAAAAACGAAGAGTGGGGCCAAGGCTTCGATCTGCGTTTCATCTCCGGTTACACCCAAGGCACCGTCGGCTTCGGTATCGATGCGATCGGCCTATTGGGCGTCAAGCTGGATTCGGGCGGCGGCACCAACGGCGCTACTGCTACCTCTTACGGTGGCACTGTGTTCCCGAGCAAGTCCAACGGCGAAGCGGTTGATGACTTCTCCAGCCTGGGCCTGACCGCCAAGGCCAAGGTTTCCCAGACTGAACTGAAACTGGGCACCCTGCAGCCGAAAAACCCGGTCATCGTGACCAACGATGGTCGTCTGCTGCCGCAAACCTGGCAGGGTGGCCAGATCACTTCCGCCGAGATCAAGGACCTGTCGCTGGTCGGTGGTCAGATCGAAGCCGTTAAAGGCCGTAACTCCAGCAACAACGAGCAGATGTCCATTTCGGGCGCGAACTCTCGTGGGACCAAGTTCCGCGACAGCAACAAGTTCATCTACGCCGGTGGTGACTACAAAATCACCAAGGACCTGACGGCCCAGTACTACTACGGCAACCTGGAAGAGTTCTACAAGCAACACTTCCTGGGTCTGGTTCACAACTGGGCAATCGGCCCGGGCGTGTTGAAGTCGGATTTCCGTTACTTCAACAGCTCTGACGATGGTGCCAACGGTCACGACCCGCTGTACTACACCACTGGCAACTACAACGCGCCAAACGGTAAAGGCAAGGTCGACAACAACCTGTACAGCGGCCTGTTCCTGTATACGGTTGCCGGTCATACCTTCGGTGGCGGTTACCAGGTCAGCAACGGCAGCAGCGACTTCCCTTGGCTGAACCAGGGTGATGGTTCGTCGAACTACACCATCACCGATTCGCAAATCCAGAAGTTTGGCCGTGCCGGCGAGAAAACCTGGCAAGCACGCTACTCGTTCGACTTTGCCAAGGTTGGTGTACCAGGCCTGACCGCCGGTATGGTTTACCTGCGCGGTGACAACATCGACACCGTCAACGGTGCAGGTAAAGAGTTGGCCAATGGCGCTTCCGAGTGGGAACGCGACTTGAGCGTTGCCTACGTCCTTCAGGACGGCCCGCTGAAGAACCTTGGTGTTGCCTGGAAGAACGCTATGTGGCGCACCGACCTGCCGGGCACTCGCTCCCAGGACGAAAACCGCCTGATCCTCAGCTACTCGATCCCGCTGTTGTAATAGCGCTCGAGTAACCGAGACAAAAAAAGCCCCGCCCGGCATCTCGCCGGGCGGGGCTTTTGCGTTTCGAGGCGGGGTCACCCCCGTAAACCCGCCTCGAAATTCCCCTCTTTTGCAGCACTCAAGGCCTTCTCGAACCTTGGGGGCGATGTTGGGCGCGTCGCCTGTTCACGTCCAGTGAACAGATCTTTAATATTTCTTTATGATCTAAATAAATCGATATTTATTCTTTTTAATTATTCGTGGATGCAGGCAAAGTCGAGCTCAACAAGCACTCACCAGGAGCAGCACCATGAGCCTCAGACTTGGCGATATCGCCCCCGACTTTGAACAGGATTCCAGCGCCGGCACCCTCCGTTTCCACGAATGGCTGGGCGATAGCTGGGGCGTGCTGTTTTCCCATCCGGCGGACTTCACCCCGGTGTGCACCACCGAACTGGGGTTCACCGCCCGGCTCAAGGACGAATTTGCCCAGCGCGGGGTCAAGGCCATCGCCCTGTCGGTTGACCCGGTGGACTCGCATCACCGGTGGATCGAGGACATCAACGAGACCCAGAACACCCTCGTCAACTTCCCGATCCTCGCAGATGCCGACCGCAAGGTGTCGGACCTGTACGACCTGATCCATCCCAACGCCAACGACACCCTGACCGTGCGCTCGCTGTTCGTGATCGACCCGAAGAAAAAGATTCGGCTGACCATCACGTACCCGGCGAGTACCGGTCGCAACTTCCACGAAATCCTGCGAGTGATTGATTCACTGCAACTGACCGATAACTACAAGGTGGCGACCCCGGCCAACTGGCAGGACGGTGATGAAGTGGTGATCGTGCCGTCGCTCAAGGATGAAGATGAAATCAGGCAGCGTTTTCCCAAGGGCTATCGCGCGGTAAAACCGTATTTGCGTTTGACGCCGCAGCCGAACAGGTAACCATTTTCAGCGCGGCTTGAATCCTCTTCGCGAGCAGGCTCGCTTGTATGGTAGGACTTGAAGGGAGGAGGAGGGACTAGGCTCGATTCTGA
The DNA here is from genome assembly GCF_057128725.1 of Pseudomonas oplopanacis. NCBI lineage: Bacteria > Pseudomonadati > Pseudomonadota > Gammaproteobacteria > Pseudomonadales > Pseudomonadaceae > Pseudomonas > Pseudomonas oplopanacis. The sequence goes on from NZ_JBSKHV010000020.1 coordinate 81,071, forward strand.
CTGTTGACGCAGTACAGACCGTGGGAGATTTCGCCCCTCCTCCTTTCACCCAAGCGCCGATAAAGAATGCTTCTGGC
>NZ_JBSKHV010000021.1:0-72949 GCF_057128725.1 Pseudomonas oplopanacis
ACGAACATCATCAATCAAATCGGCGTTCTTGTTTCTGTGTTTCCCGGGATTCCGTGAAGAACCAAAAAAAAGCCCGCTGGGGAACGGGCCAGGTACTGCTTTCTAACGGATGGTTTGAGCCTACGGACGACGGTGTGAAAAGTTTGTGAAAAATAGCCCGCTACCACCACCGAGCATCTGCAGCCCGGTTTTCAACCGATAATCGGTACTGCAAAAATGAAAAACCCCGCTCAATGGCGGGGCTCGTCCGATTAACGGTTACTTCCTGGAGTGCGCCGCCACTCTCGGCAGAAATTTCGCCTTCGGTCCTCTGGGCACCGTGGATTTCACTTTACTGGTCTGGACCGGGTCTTCCCCGAAGCCCGCCACATACTCTGTCTGGCCGCATTTAACGCAATTGTTGATTGGAAATTCAGCCCCGTCGTCTTCGATATACGGATCAGCCATACCTCTTCCCCTCTCAAAAAGGGTCGACACCGGCAAAGCCCTTTGCCTGAAAAATATCGACCACCAAGGCTTTTGAGACTAGCCGGTCATTACCGGACTTGTAATTCAGATTTTTGCATGCCCGACGAATGGCCCGCATGCCGGCCGATAAAACACCGAGCGATCATGCAGATCGACTCACCTCAATTTGACCGCTGTCCCCGTCACAAACACCACCACCATCCCGCCCTTGCCGGCCGGCATGCTGATCTCGAAATCGAGCCCCACCACCGCGTCCGCCTGAAGCGCTCGTGCCCGCTCCTTGATCTCGTCAGTCGCCTGAATCCGCGCTTCCTTCAACGCCCGCTCCAACGTCTGAGAACGCCCACCGAAAAAATCCCGCATCCCGGCAAACATATCGCGGATAACGTTAACGCCCTGCACGGACTCGGCACTGACAATGTCCAGGTAGGCTGTGATCTGGCGGCCTTCGATGGCGTTGGTTGTGGTGGTGATCATGGATATTCCTTCCTGATAAAGTTTTGCCCCCTTCTCAATCGTCAGGGAGGATAAAAAAATCAACCCAGTTTGGCGGGGTCGCTGGCTTCGGCGTCGGGGACTGTTGTTGCGGTGACGAACTGTGACATGGCGCACGCCAACACCGCAGTGATGGAAATGACAGGGCGGCGGTAAACAGCGCGAAGGCTGGGCATGGTATCGATTCCTTTCGAGTGGTTCGGGCAGTCTAACAGGTGGGCGGCGAGGCGGTAGACCGGGCTTTTCGAGGGACTGAATGAGAAAAACCAGGCATTAAAGAAGCTTGATCAACACTGCAGTGATGGTCGAGACCGCACCAATCATCCCAATGGCTATCGCCACCGGATACCAAAAAATTTCACGGGTTATCTTGCCCGCCTCGGCACTCAGCTTGCTCGCTTCAGCATTCAGCTTGAGTTGTTCAGCAAGCAATTGGGTGATCTCTACGTGGACCTTTTCGAGTTCAGCTTGCTTCCTGGTCATTTCCTGCATAAACGCGTGAGTCCATTCCGACTCGTCCTACATAAACTTCAGAAATGACAGCGCCCCCTTCATGGCTCTAATGCGACGACACATAGAGCGATGGCGTAGACGGCGCAGGCAATGCATAAGTCGCCTTCATCCACTCAATCTCCGCCTGTGGCGTTCGGCCGAAGAAGCGTTTGAACTCGCGACTGAACTGGGAGGCGCTTTCGTAGCCCACATTGAACGCCGCAGCCGAAGCGGTCATCGCGTTGTGCAGCATCAGCAATCGCGCCTGATGCAAGCGCGTCGACTTCAAGTATTGCATCGGGGACGAGTCCGTCACGCTGCGAAAATGCAGGTGAAAGCTGGGCACGCTCATGCTTGCTTCTTGGGCAAGAGACTCCACATCCAGGTGCTCCTGGTAGCAACTGTGGATCTTGCGAATGGCCCGAGTGACCTTGCCAAAGTGCCCCTGGCGATTGAGCGCAGCGCGCATCGAGCCACCCTGCTCGCCCGTCAGGATGCGGTAGTAGATTTCCCGCATCAGCGACGGGCCGAGTATTGGCGCATCACCCGGTCGACTCATTGCTTCAAGGAAACGCAGCGTCGAGGTACGTAACAAGTCGTCCATGGGCGAAGCGTACATGCCCTTGGGTTGGGCATCATTGGGTCCTAGCGCTTCATCGACTTGCAGCAGCAACTCGCTGGCCATCTGGAAGTTCAGGCGCATGTAGACCGCCAGCATCGGCTCCGCTTCGCTGGCGTCGGTCTCCATGGTGAACGGAACGGGGACGGAGACCACAAGATAATGCTGGGCGTCGTAAAGGTAGACATCATCGCCCAGGTAGCCGCGCTTGCGCCCTTGGCACAGGATCACGATGCCGGGGTCGTACAAAACCGGAGTACGGGTCAGCGGGCGGTTGGAACGCAAAAAGCGCACATCCTCCAGCGCGCTCAAGTTGTAGCCCTCAAGCGGAGCGAGCTTTGCCATCAACTGCACCATGCGCGAGGTGCGTGTGTCGACCTGAGTCATTAATGCCCCCTGTGCTTGCCGATCAGCCGTCGGTTGAACGGGTCAACGCTTCCCATTGATCTATTTCACTGGCAGCGCTGGCAAGCTTGTCACGCACCAGGCTCAATGCATCGCTGCCCAACAACAAGTGTGCCGGCGGCGTCGGGCTGGCAATGACCTGCAACATTGCTTGCGCTGCTTTTCGCGGGTCGCCCAGCTGTTTGCCGCTCTTTTCTTCGCGAGCCTTACGTACCGGGTCGAAGCTGGCGTCATAGTCGGCAATGCTTCGCGGCGTGCGTTGCATCGAACGTCCTGCCCAGTCAGTGCGAAACGAACCGGGCGCCACCGCCGTGACGAAGATGTTGAAAGGGCGCAGCTCTTTGCTGAGTGTGTCCGAGATACCTTCGAGAGCAAACTTGCTGGCGCAATAGTAAGCGATACCCGGCATGGTGATGGTGCCGCCCATGGACGTGATGTTGAGGATGTGACCGGCCCGACGTTTGCGAAAATAAGGCAGGAACGCCTTGGTCACTGCTACCGCGCCGAAGACATTGACGTCGAACTGATGACGCATCTCATCCAGGGGCGACTCCTCGAGAATGCCCTCATGTCCGTAACCGGCATTGTTGACCAACACATCGACCGGGCCGTGGGTTGCTTCAACCTCCGCAATGACGCTGTCGATACGGTCAAAGTCCGTTACATCGAGGATGACCCCATGAACATTGTCCGGCGAGAGAGCCTCAAACGCTTGCAAGGCGCTTTCACTGCGAACGGTGCCAATGACGCGATGACCCGCTGCAAGCGCTTCTTGCGCCAGAGCGCTGCCGAAGCCGCTGCTGACCCCAGTGATGAATAGGGTTTTTCTGCTGATCATGGCGATCTCCGACAAGTAGATGTGGTGCCATGGTAGCTATCGCAACCCAGGCCACCTATGCCGATTTGTCTTCGAGCATTGCCTATTCGTATCAGGGTCAGGAGTCAGGTGGGCGCGGTTAGCCACTCAGAAGTTGTTTGTCGTGCACTTTCGATTGGTCGCCAGGTAGATCGAATTTAACGGTGAGGGAGAGATTCGATCTCTCGATATAACTTAGCCCAAAATAGATCTGTCCGTTTTATGCAAAGGGCACTAATCGTCACAGACATTATTTAACAGGACTCAGCAACGCGCGTTGCTCTTCAGTCAAAGAATCGATACTGATCACCGCAAGAGGTTTGGTGCCCGCCTTGGCGATTGGTTTACCCATATCAGCTGAGATTGACTCTGGAAGTTTGTACATTGCCCCGGTTGCCGGGTCGACGATAAGCATTCCAATCAAGCCCCCGATCAAGATATTTCCCCAATACCAGCCGCTAATATCCGAATCCAAGGTCGCCATCTTGTCGGAATACCCATCCTTCTTGAATAGCAAAGTATAGGTCTGCCCGGAAAAATACCCTTTGCTTGACTTCAGCGTTACTGTGCTGGGCGCGGTCCCCGAATGGACAATCTGGCCAGACTTGTTTTTGATCTCAAAAGAAGCGCCCTCTGGCGCACTTGAGACTGCCACCGGATACTCAGTCTCGCCGACGATGCTAGCGCAGCCCTGCAGACTCAATATCGCTATGTACACAGCCACTATTTTTACAATTCGCGTTTTCATTGCTCGACCTCGTATATTCTAACGTCATTACGGCGGCCTCTATTGGCCTATGCAAACTGTATAGAACGCGTCAAAACGTGTCCGAACCGCCCGGATGTTTTCATGGGTTTTCAGGCGTTTTCAGGGGGGTTCATCTTTTTTCAGGGTTATGTGTTCTGCGCAGACTCAAGAGTCAAAAAAGGCCAAGTCGGATACTGCAATGTGTCCGCTGATAGTTCGCACTACGGGGAATCTTAAGTACCGAAAATCAATACATCAAACCGAAAAACTCGAACGTCCTGGATTTTTTGTCAGAGCCTCAACAACCTGGATACTGAGTCACGCCTTCCAATAGAAGGAAAGTCTTTTCATTAATTACAATGGAAACAATTACGAATGCGACCCTGCTGAGTCGGTAACGATTCAAAGCTATAACATCTGGTTTAAGAAAGTAGACCAGTTTGTGCGTCGCTTATACCGTCTTTTGAAAAGCACGCCTTGTAATGGTCAGGCAGGCACCGTTCATACACCATCATGCCCCCAACCCCATGGACAATCCCGAAACAGGTCCCGCTGGCCAAAACCAGACCCCAGAAACCACAAAACCCCTGATTTCTCTCGAAATCAGGGGTTCTGGTTACATCGAATTTGGCGGTGAAGGAGAGATTCGAACTCTCGATACAATTTCTTGTATACACACTTTCCAGGCGTGCTCCTTAAGCCACTCGGACACTTCACCGTATCTCGTCAAACAAGTTCTGTCTGTCGAGGCGCGCTAATGTAGTCGAAACCTTTTCCGATGGCAAACTTTTTTTGCAGAATTTTCATGCGCTTAGCGTTTTAGTCGTTCCGCCGGATTTGGGGTCATGGCAAACCTGCCAATCTCCGGCTTCGCGCCCGCTTCTATATAGAAGGGAATGCGCCGCGGATGTGGCGGGCTACGCTTGCCCGGCGGGGAAAGGGTGACTGACGGGTCAGTCACGGCGCTTTACCTGGCCTGCTGCGGTGGGTAACGTCTGCCCCAACTTTCATACAAGGAATAGCGTCATGAGTGAGTTGATTTCCTACCATCTCGAAGACGGTATCGCGACCCTGACCTTGAGCAATGGCAAGGTCAATGCCATCTCGCCCGACGTGATTGCCGCGTTTAACGCTGCGCTGGATCAGGCAGTGACTGATCGTGCGGTGGTGATCATTACCGGTACGCCGGGAATTCTGTCGGGTGGTTATGACTTGAAGGTGATGACGTCCGGGCCGAAAGAAGCCGTGGCGTTGGTCACTGCCGGTTCGACGCTGGCCCGTCGCCTGCTGTCGCACCCGTTCCCGGTGATCGTCGCGTGCCCTGGGCATGCCGTGGCCAAGGGTGCGTTCCTGCTGTTGTCGGCCGATTACCGCATCGGGGTTGATGGTCCGTTCAGCATTGGCTTGAACGAAGTGCAGATCGGTATGACCATGCACCACGCCGGTATCGAAATCGCCCGTGATCGCCTGAGCAAGGCTGCACTGCATCGCTCGGTGATCAATGGCGAGATGTTTAACCCGCAGAGCGCTGTGGACGCAGGTTTCCTCGACGTGGTGGTCTCGGCCGAAGAGCTGGCAGGTGCCGCGCTGGCAGCAGCTCGTCAGCTGAAGAAGATCAACATGACCGCGCACAAGAACACCAAGTTGAAAGTACGCAAGGCGCTGCTGGAGACGCTGGACAACGCAATCATCCTCGATCAGCAACACTTGGGTTAAGCCCAGACGCGTTGCACCGAAAAGCCCGACCGTCGTGTCGGGCTTTTTCTTACCTGTGATGTTGAAAAGTCTGTAACCGCTCTAGAACGCGTCTGACCCACAAGTCGGAAACATGCGCACAAACATCGCCTATCTCCCTCCTCTATAGCGGCAATTGCCGAAAACAGTGCACATCCGTACACTGCGCCACCTTTTGTCCCGGTGGGGCCTGTAAATGCTGTTTGTGTTTCGTATGTTCTTGATGGGCCTGCACTTTATTCTGGCCGGTGTGCTGGGGGTGATTCTGGGCCTGTGTCGCCCGTTCAACCCGGACAACAGCCGTTTGTGCGCACGTCTGTATGCGTGGCCGGCAATGTGTATTTTGCGTTTACGGGTGAAGGCCGATGTCGGTCCGTTGATGGACAAACCTGACAGCTGCGTGATCATCGCCAATCACCAATCCAACTACGACCTGTTTGTATTCGGCAACGTGGTGCCCCGCCGTACCGTGTGCATCGGCAAAAAGAGCCTGAAGTGGGTGCCGCTGTTTGGGCAGTTGTTCTGGCTGGCGGGCAACGTCTTGATCGACCGCGGCAATGCGCACAAGGCGCGCCAGTCGATGCTGACCACTACGCACACCTTGCAGCATGAAGACACGTCGATCTGGGTCTTCCCGGAAGGCACGCGCAACCTGGGTGAAGAGTTGCTGCCGTTCAAGAAAGGCGCGTTCCAGATGGCGATCGCTGCCGGCGTGCCGATCGTGCCGGTGTGTGTCAGCAGTTACGTCAAACACATGCGTTTGAACCGCTGGCGCAGTGGGAAAATTCTGATTCGTTCGTTGCCGGCGATTCCTACAGCGGGTTTGAGCCTGGACGACATGCCCCTGCTGATGGCCCAGTGCCGCGAACAGATGCGCGAATGCATCGCTTCGATGGATCGGCAACTGCAAGCCGCGTAAAAAGAAACCCGCCTGGTGCGGGTTTTCTTTTGCCTTCGAACTTTTGCCTTCGAACTCTGCAGAGTTCGCTCACTCTGAAGCATCAGACAAGGCTAAGCTGAAGAATGCCTGCCACTGCCACCTGCTAATAAGAAGTGAACCTGAATCATGGGTAGAGTTGTTGCTGCTGCGGTTTACAGCGCCGGTAAGAAAGTCACCAATATCACCCTCGACGAAGGCGCAGCCTGGGCCGCAAAACCCGACCACTTTGTGTGGATCGGCCTCGAAGAGCCGGACGCCCAAGAACTGGCCAACCTGCAACGCCAGTTCAACCTGCACGAACTGGCCATCGAAGATGCCCTGGAAAAGCACAGCCGGCCGAAGCTCGAAACCTTTGGCGACGCATTGTTTATCGTCACGTACTCACCGATTCGTAACGAGGGCAAACTCGAGTTCATCGAGACACATATCTTTGCCGGCAACGGCTACATCATCACTGCACGCAATGGCCATTCAGCTTCCTACGCCTATGTACGGCAACGCTGTGAGGCACGCCCGTTGTTGCTTGAACACGGAGAGGACTTCGTTCTCTATGCCATCCTCGACTTCGTGATCGAAAACTACCAGCCCGTGGGTGAAGCAATCCACGCCGAAATCGATGAGCTGGAGCGCAACGTGTTGTGCAGTGCGCTGAACGAACATGACATCCAGAAACTGCACGGCCTGCGCCGGGACGTATTGCGCTTGCGTCGTTATGCGGCGCCGATGGTCGAGATCGGTGAGGAACTGCAGAAGCTGAGCTTCCCGTTCATCGACAAGAACATGCGCCCGTACTTCCGGGATGTGCAGATCCACGTGACGCGGCAGATGGAAGACCTGACGACCCTGGCCGACATTGCCAGCCAGACGATTGAGGTGGGGGTGTTGTTGGAGGCTTCACGTCAGAGCGTGGTGCAGCGCAAGTTTGCGGCGTGGGCGGCGATTTTGGCGTTTCCGACGGCGGTGGCCGGGATTTACGGGATGAACTTCCAGAACATGCCGGAGCTGGCGTGGCACTACGGGTACTTCGGGGTGTTGGGGTTTATTGCGCTGGGATGCACGGGGTTGTGGGCGAGTTTCAAGAAATCCGGATGGTTGTAACGGCTTGCTTACCTGTAGCGAGGGAGCTTGTGTGGCGAGGGGGCTTGCCCCCGTTGGGGTGCGAAGCGCCCCCAGCACTTATTCAGACAAACCGCGTTGCCTGAATGGCGACTGCTGCGCAGCCGAGCGGGAGCAAGCTCCCTCGCCACAGAAAGCTCCTCACCGCAGAAATTGTGAACCTCAGACCGTTTCTGGCTTGTGCGCCACAAACCGCATCATCCACTCCGCAACCGTAGCGCCATGATGCTCATGCTCAAGGCTGGCCACGCCTTTCGAGTAGATCTGCTCACCCAGCGCTTCCTGACGAATTTCCAGCAGCGCCCGCGAATAGTCGTGAATGAATTCCGGATGCCCCTGGAAGCACAGCACCTGGTCGTTGATGTGGTAAGCGGCGAACGGGCAGAAATCGCTGGAGGCGATGACCGTGGCGTTTTCCGGTAGCGAGGTCACCTGATCCTGGTGGCTGATCAACAACGTCAACTCTTCCCTGACCGGGCTCATCCACGGCGCCTTGGCCGCGAGTTTGTAACTGTGGGTGCCGACGCCCCAGCCTTGGGTGGCGCGTTCGCTTTTGCCGCCCAGCAACAACGCCAGCAACTGATGGCCGAAACACACGCCCAAGAGTTTGTCGCCGCGTTCGTAGCGGGTCAGCAGGTATTTCCTGAGGGTTTCGATCCACGGGTCGGTGCCGAAGGAATCGGCCTTGCTGCCGGTGACCAGATAAGCGTCGAAGGTCAGGTCATCGCTTGGGTATTCGCCCTGCATCACGTTATAGACCGTGAACTCGGCAGCGATGGGTTGCTGCGAAAACAGACGCTGGAACATCTGCCCGTAACCCTGATATTGATCGACCAGTTCCGGACGCAGGATGTCGGTTTCCAGAATGCAGATGCGTAACGACATAAAAAATACCTGACACGTGATGGGAATAATGCACACCCCAGAGCCTGCCTCGAAACACCGTTCCAAGGCAAGCCCTGCGAGGCGTCACCGGTCCCTTAAAACGTCTCCCCTTTGGCGGCTTTTTCCAGCAACAACGCTGGCGGATTGAAGCGTTCGCCATACTGCGCGGCCAGGTATTGGGCGCGGGCAACGAAGTCTTGTACGCCGTACTGATTGATGAATTGCAGCGCACCGCCGGTCCAGGCCGCGAAACCGATGCCGAAGATCGAACCGACGTTGGCGTCCGCCGTCGACATCAGCACGCCCTCCTCCACACAGCGCACGGTTTCGATGGCTTGCACGAACAGCAGGCGATCACGCACATCCTTTGGCGAAATCTGCCCGTCAGGCTTCTCGAAACGACTTTTCAGCTCCGGCCACAGATGTTTCTGGCCTGCGGCCGGGTAGTCGTAGAAACCGCCGCCTGCCGCTTTACCGGGCCGTTTGTATTCGTTGAGCAGCAAGTCGATCACGGCAAATGCCGGATGCTCTGTCAGCGGTTTCCCTTCGGCTTGCAGGTCTTTGGCCGTTTGCTGACGGATATGGCTCATGAGGCTGAGGGAAACTTCGTCAGAAATCGCCAGCGGCCCGATGGGCATGCCAGCCTTGCGCGCTTCGGTTTCGATCATCGGCGCGCTGACGCCTTCGCCGAGCATGGCGATGCCTTCGTTGGTGAAGGTGCCAAACACCCGCGAGGTAAAGAAGCCGCGACTGTCGTTGACCACGATCGGGGTTTTCTTGATTTGCAGGACGAAATCAAAGCCTCGAGCCAGGGTTTCGTCGCTGGTATTGGCGCCTTTGATGATTTCCACCAATGGCATTTTTTCCACGGGACTGAAGAAGTGCAGGCCGATGAATTTGCTCTGATCCGGCACCGCAGTTGCGAGGCCGCTGATCGGCAGAGTCGAGGTGTTGGAAGCGATCACCGCGTCCGGCCCGACGACTGTTTGCGCGGCCGACGAGACCTTGGCTTTGAGCTCACGGTCTTCGAATACCGCCTCGATAATCAGATCGCAACCGGCCAGGTCCGCATCGCTTTCGGTGGTACGGATCCGCGCCAGAATCGCCTCACGTTGCTGCGCAATCATCTGGCCGCGCGCAACTTTCTTGTCCAGCAATGCTGCCGAATGGGCCTTGCCCTTCTCCGCTGCCGCCAGAGTAATGTCCTTGAGCACCACCTCGATGCCAGCCGATGCGCTGACAAACGCGATGCCCGCGCCCATCATCCCGGCGCCGAGCACCCCGACTTTTTGCGTCACGTAAGGCGCAAAACCTTGCGGCCGCGAACCGCCGGCATTGATCTCGTTGAGTTGGAACCAGAACGTACCAATCAGGTTTTTCGAGACCTGGCCGGTGGTCAATTCAGTGAAGTAGCGGGTTTCGATCAGGTGCGCAGTGTCGAAATCCACTTGGGCGCCTTCAACCGCCGCGCAGAGGATTTTCTCCGGCGCGGGCATGCAGCCCTGGGTTTTGCTGCGCAGGATCGACGGCGCGATGGCGAGCATCTGCGCGACTTTCGGGCTGGACGGGGTGCCGCCGGGGATCTGATATCCCTTCACGTCCCAGCGCTGAACGGCGACAGGATTGGCGATGATCCAGGCACGTGCCTTGGCCAGCAGCTCATCGCCGTTGCCCGCCACTTCGTCAATCAACCCGGCCTGCAACGCCTGTTGTGGCCGAACTTTTTTGCCCTCCAGCAGGTAGGGCAAGGCTTTCTCGATGCCCAGCATCCGCACCATGCGCACCACCCCGCCGCCGCCCGGCAGCAAGCCAAGCGTGACTTCCGGCAGGCCGAGTTGCACCGACGGATTGTCCAGCGCCACGCGGTGATGGCACGCCAGGCAGATTTCCCAACCGCCGCCCAATGCGGCACCGTTGATCGCGGCCACCACCGGTCTGCCGAGGGTTTCCAGCGTGCGTAATTGACCCTTGAGGGTCAGCACCATGTCGTAGAACGCTTTGGCTTCGGGCTTGCCGACCTTGATCAGTTCATTGAGGTCGCCGCCGGCGAAGAACGTCTTCTTCGCCGAGGTGATGATGACCCCGGCAATGCTGTCTTTTTCAGCGACCAATCGGGCGACGCAGGCGGCCATGGCTTCGCGGTAGACCGCGTTCATGGTGTTGGCGCTCTGGCCTGGCATGTCGATGGTCAGGACGACGATCTGGTCCTGACCCTTTTCGTAACGAATGGCTTCAGTCATGAACATGTTTCCTTGGAAGTCGGGGGCTCAGAGGCGTTCGATGATGGTGGCAATGCCCATGCCGCCGCCGACACACAGCGTCGCGAGGCCATAGCGCAGGCGCCGGGTTTCCAGCTCATCGAGCAGCGTGCCGAGAATCGCGCAGCCGGTGGCGCCCAGCGGATGGCCCATGGCAATGGAGCCGCCGTTGACGTTGACCTTGTCCGGATCGATGGCCATGTCCTTGATGAATTTGAGCACCACCGAGGCGAACGCTTCGTTGACTTCGAACAGGTCAATGTCTTCCACCCGCAGGCCGGCCTTTGCCAGCGCTTTACGGGTGGCCGGCGCCGGGCCGGTGAGCATGATGGTCGGATCGGTGCTGGTGACCGCCGTGGCGACGATCCGCGCCCGAGGCTGCAAGCCCAGCGCCCGGCCCTTGGCTTCGGAACCGATCAGCATCAGCGCCGCACCATCGACGATCCCGGAGCTGTTGCCCGGCGTGTGCACGTGATTGATCCGCTCGACATGGCTGTAGACGCGCAACGCCGTGGCGTCGAAGCCCATTTGCCCCATCATCTCGAAACTCGGCTTGAGCTTGCCCAGGCCTTCGAGGGTGGAGTCGGCGCGAATGAACTCATCGTGATCGAGCAGGATGATGCCGTTCTGATCCTGCACTGGCACCAGCGACTTGTTGAACGAACCGTTCGCCCGTGCCCGCGCCGCTTTCTGTTGCGAGTGCAGCGCGTAGGCATCGACGTCCTGGCGACTGAACCCTTCGAGGGTGGCAATCAGGTCTGCGCCCACGCCTTGCGGCGTGAAATGGCTGTGCAGATTGGTTTCCGGGTCCAGCGCCCAGGCCCCGCCGTCGCTGCCCATCGGCACGCGGGACATCGACTCGACCCCGCCGACCACCACCAAATCCTCGAAACCAGAGCGCACCTTCATCGCGCCGAGGTTCACCGCCTCAAGGCCCGACGCGCAGAAGCGGTTGATCTGCACGCCCGAGACGCTGACGTCCCAATCCGCCACCTGAGTTGCGGTTTTGGCGATATCGGAGCCTTGATCACCAATCGGCGTCACGCAGCCGAGTACCACGTCATCGACCTGGCTGGTATCGAGCGACGTGCGCTGTTGCAGCGCCGTGAGCAAGCCGGCCACCAGATTGACCGGTTTGACGCTGTGCAAGGCGCCATCGGCCTTGCCTTTGCCACGGGGCGTGCGTAACGCGTCGAAAATCAAAGCTTGGGTCATGACGTCCTCGAACCTGGGCGGTGAGTAAATACTGAGTGCTCACTCTTATGCCGGGCCGCCGCGGATTCAATGACCGCAGTGCTCACTGACATTGACGGACACGCTCAGACGGACGGTAGTGAGCTACCGGATTAACCGTTTCAGGAGCCGGAAGTGTCTAGCAATAGGGCGCCCAAGAAGCTGGCAATAGGCCTCATGCCGTTTTAATAGTTTTTTTAGGTAGTTCCATACGAAATGGATCTAAACCGCGAGTGACGCGGGCTCTAAGGTGAAGTGTACGAAGTTGTCGTCGGGTTTTGCCGAGGCGCTCGTCCTACAGGAAGTGCAACGCTCTGCCGTCATGGAGATATGCAGGCAGGCATCAGGAAATAACAAAAAAGGCGGTCAAGCCATGTTCAAACATTCGAAAGTACGTCAAGCCGGGCTCATTCTTTTCGCCACCACGCTGTTGTTGATTTTGCCGAATCTGACCAAGGTGATTGGCTAGTCGGCAGAAAATACGGCGTCAGGTATTTATATCGTCATTCCAAAAATGTGACTGGCCCGCTACCCGGGCCAGCGAGGGTGTGCCAACCTTTACGGCACTTCCACGACATGGACGGCGATCTATTGAAAACGCTCATTCTGTTCGGGGCCTTGCTGCTCAGCACGCCTCTGTTTGCCGCACAGCTGAACCTCGAGCTAGGCGCGACCACTCGCACCTGGCAGACCGAAGAACTGCTCAAGCACCCGCAAGTCCAGACCCTTCATGTTGCCGACGACGTTTCCTACAAACAGGACATGAGCTATCAAGCGGTGCCGCTGGCGGCGCTGTTGACCGGTATCAAGCCCGACGACCATTTGCAAGCCGTGGCGCTGGACGGATTTGCCGCCGAGTTGGCCGCGGCTCCGTTGCTCAACACCCAAGGTGCGCGGGCGTGGCTGGCGATTGAGGACCCGGCGAAACCGTGGCCGGCGTTGTCGGAAGGCAAGCCGAGTGCCGGGCCGTTTTATCTGGTCTGGACGGATCCGCAAGCTGGCAATATCAGCCCGGAGCAGTGGCCGTTTCAGGTGTCCAGCATCAAGCGCCTGGCACCGGTGGCAGCGCGCTTCCCTGCCCTGCTGCCTGATCCGGCGTTGAAGGCGAACGATCCGGTGAATCAGGGATTTGCGTTGTTCCAGAAGAACTGCCTGGCGTGCCATCGATTGAATGGTGCCGGGGACGCGCAGTTCGGGCCGGATTTGAATATTCCGTATAGCCCGACCGAGTATTTCGGGGCGGAGTTCTTGAAGCGCTATATCCGTGATCCGCAGAGTTTGAGGCAGTGGCCGCAGGCGAAGATGCCGGGGTTTACGGCGCAGGTGTTGCCGGATGGTGATCTGGAAATGCTGGTGGGGTATTTGAAGCACATGGCCGGACGCAAACTGTCTCCAGCCAAGTAAGCGCACACCTGTGGCGAGGGAGCTTGCTCCCGCTGGGCTGCGCAGCAGCCCTAAAACCCGGAAACTCGATCAGATTGGCATACCGCGCTGCCTTGGTTGAGGGCCGCTACGCGCCCCAGCGGGAGCAAGCTCCCTCGCCACAAAAGCGTGCTTCCACAGGGGATTTGTGAAATCCCGGATTACTGTTGTTGAACGGAGATAACCGGCATCGGTGTCGGTGACACAAACACCTTCGCATGCATCTGCTCACACCCGCCGCCCCGGCGCATTCCGCGTACCGGGCAGGCATCCAGGTAATCCAGGCCCACCGCCAGTTTCAAATGCCGCTCGGGCCGGGCCAATTCGTTGGTCACGTCAAAGCTGTACCACGCATCATCCAGCCACGCTTCCGCCCAGGCGTGACTGGCCAGGTGTTCGCTGTTCTCGCTGTACAGATAACCGGACACATACCGGGACGGAATGCCCAGGCTTCGCGCGCAGGCGAGAAACGCATGGGTGTGGTCCTGACAGACGCCGGAACGTCCGGCAAAGGCCTGGGCCGCGCTGGTGTCGACTTCGGTCGAGCCCGGCGTGTAGGTCATGTGCTGGTTCAGGCCATGCATCAAGTCGATCAGCGCGGTGCGATCCCGACGGGTCTTGCATTCCTTTTGCGCGAACGCTCGCAAGGCTTCGTCGGCTTCGGTCAGCCGGGTGAAACGCAGGAACGGCAGCGCCGACTGGCTCTCATGCTCGGCTTCGCGCAGTTCATCGATATCCACCTGACCACGGGCGCCGATGATGATCGCCTCGTGCGGCTCGTCCATGGTCAGCACATGCAGGATGTTGCCGAACGGGTCGAGTTGCGCGCGCACCGGGCGCGGCAGGTCGAGCTGCCAGCTGAGCACGTGCTGGCGCTCGCTGTCATGGGGTGTCAGTCGCAGGTACTGGATGCTCGCCCGCACCTGATCTTCATAGTGATAGGTGGTTTCGTGGCTTATGGAAAGTCTCATGCAGCCTCCAGGTATGAACTGTGAATGGCGTTGCCCAACTGGCGCACCAGCGGGATGAATTCGGTCAGCCAGGCGTGCAGGCCTTCGTCGAGAATTTCGTTGATGCCGGTGTAGCGCAGGCGTGCGTCGATCTCGGCGGCCAGGCGTTGCGCGGGACGGCCGTTTGCTCCCGGCAGGCTGGCGAGGATCTGGTCGATTTCTTCGGTGCAGGCACGCAGCGAACGCGGTACATCGGCCCGCAGCAACAGCAACTCCGCCACATGCCGGGCACCGGGTGCGTCGCGATAGATCTCGGTGTACGCCTCGAACGACGACAGCGCTCGCAGCAAGGCGCTCCACTGGTAATAGGCGTGCGCCGTGCCGTCACTGACCGCTTCGGCTTGATCACCGGCCATTTCGTAGCGCGCATCGAGCAGGCGCAGCGTGTTGTCCGCCCTTTCGATAAACGTCCCCAGACGAATGAAGCGGAACGCATCGTTTCGCATGATGGTGCCGTAGGACGCGCCCCGGAACAGGTGGGAACGTTCCTTGATCCACTCGCAAAAACGGCTCATGCCGTAGCGACTCAAGCCCTGTTCGGCGATCCCGCGAATTTCCAGCCAGGTGGCGTTGATGTTTTCCCACATGTCGGCGGTGATTCGCCCACGCACCGCATGGGCACTGGCTCGCGCCGAACCGAGGCAGCTGTAGATGCTCGCCGGGTTGGCCGCATCGAGGGCGAAGAAATGCAGCAGCCGTTCGGCATGCAACTCGCCGTGGCGCTCCAGGTAATCGTCCAGGGTGCCGGTGATCAGCAGCGGCATGGCGAGTTCGTGCAGCCCGTCGCCGCGACCATCCTGCGGCATCAGCGACAGCGAATAACTGATGTCGAGCATCCGTGCGAGGTTTTCCGCCCGCTCCAGGTAACGCGACATCCAATACAAATCCGAGGCAGTTCTACTTAACATGGCAGGCTTCCTTCAATCCTCGACCACCCAGGTGTCCTTGGTTCCGCCACCCTGGGAGGAATTCACCACCAGAGAGCCTTCACGCAAAGCAACACGGGTCAATCCGCCGGGCACGACCCGGGTTTCGCGGCCAGACAATACAAACGGACGCAGGTCGATGTGGCGTGGCGCGATGCCGTTTTCGACAAAAGTCGGACAGGTCGACAGAGACAACGTCGGTTGCGCGATATACGCGTGCGGCTTGGCTTTGATCCGTGCACGGAACGACTCGATTTCCGCCGCCGTCGCCGCCGGTCCCACCAGCATTCCGTAACCGCCGGAGCCCTGGGTTTCCTTGACCACCAGATCCGGAAGATTGGCCAATACGTGGGACAGTTCGGAGGGATTGCGGCACTGGAACGTCGGCACGTTCTTCAGGATCGGTTCTTCGTCGAGGTAGAAACGGATCATGTCGGTGACAAACGGGTACACCGACTTGTCGTCCGCCACACCGGTGCCGATGGCATTCGCCAACACGACGTTGCCGGAACGGTACGACGACAACAGCCCCGGAACGCCCAGCATCGAGTCCGGATTGAATGCCAGCGGGTCGAGGAACGCGTCGTCCAGGCGACGGTAGATCACGTCGACGGCTTTCGGCCCGTCCGTGGTGCGCATGAACACCTTGTCATCGCGCACGAACAGATCCGCCCCCTCCACCAGTTCAACGCCCATCTCCCGAGCCAGAAAGGCATGCTCGAAAAACGCGCTGTTGAAACGACCCGGCGTCAGCACCACCACGCTCGGGTTATCGATCGGGCTGGAGCTTTTCAGGGTATCCAGAAGCAGATTCGGATAGTGATCGATTGGCGCAATGCGTTGCGCCGCGAACAGTTCGGGGAACAGGCGCATCATCATCTTGCGGTCTTCGAGCATGTAGCTCACGCCGCTCGGTGTACGCAGGTTGTCTTCGAGCACGTAGTACGTGCCGTCACCGTCGCGCACCAGATCGACGCCAGAGATGTGCGAATAGATGTCCCGGTGCAGATCCAGCCCTTGCATCGCCAACTGGTATTGCTCGTTGGCCAGCACTTGCTCGGCCGGGATGATGCCGGCCTTGATGATGCGCTGCTCGTGATAGAGGTCGGCAAGGAACATGTTCAGTGCCTTGACCCGCTGAATGCAGCCGCGCTCGACGACCCGCCATTCGCTGGCAGGAATACTTCGCGGAATGGTGTCGAAGGGAATCAGGCGCTCTGTCCCCTGCTCGTCCCCGTAGAGCGTGAAGGTTATCCCGGCGCGATGAAATAACAGATCGGCCTCGCGTCGCCGTTGTGCCAAAAGCTCGTCAGGCGTTTCGGCCAGCCAACGGGCAAACTCCCGATAATGCGGACGGACCTGGCCGCCGGCATCGTACATTTCATCAAAATAGGTGCGGATCATGCCGTACTCCTTGTCACCCGGACACCTAGGCTTCGCAAGGCCCGTGCCAGCGGCAGAAACGCTTTGATATCAATCGGTTGGATAATCGCCCCGTTTACATCGCACCATTCCTGTGCAGCAAACGCCCCAACCTGACAGCCCCCGCTTCATTGCAAGGCGACGTTGTCGCCTATCACCAGCATAGTCAGAGTTGATTTCACTGCCCGGCCGCCGGTGCGGATAATCCGCGCATTCGCTGGAAAAACAGCCCGAACTTCCCTTTAGCCGCCTGCTCAGGCGGTTTTTTTTGCCCCGGATTCTTGTTTCAGGGTTTTGCCGGACGTGTTTTACGTCCCCCGCAAACTAAAACGGCCAACCCGAAGGCCAGCCGTTAGTGCGTGTCACTGTTCATAGGATTATGCGAGTAGCCCTCGTACCTCCTGCTTGACGCCCCATCCTTCGATGATGCCGCCCAGAGGCTCGACCACCGCCTCGAAGCCTTGCTCGAAATCGCCGATGTCATCGTAGGTGGCGTACATGACTTTGCTCAGTTCGAGCGCCCATGCACCGTCGTCGCGCACACTGATTTGCGCATTCAGGGATTCACCACGGTAATGACCTGCTGCTCTGCGGGCCCGCTCCTCGTCGGGAAAAATGGCGTAGAACTCGATGGGGTGGAATCTTGAAAAGTCGAAACCGCCTTCTTTCATGCGGCGCAGCACCGAGCTGCTGATGTCTTCTTGATAGGCTGTGCTCATGAAACGTCCCCCTCATAGTGATGGATAGACTTTCCGTATTCCCGGGCACGCGCAGCCGAGTGGTGCGCGCGATGCGGCAACCTCGTTGCCGGTGGGAAGCAAGCATGTAGCTGACAAGACCAGACCTTAGCGATCCATTCGCTGATCTCGATTGCAGAGTAGCCTCAAGAGAGAGCCGCTGCCAAGGCCTGGATGAGAATCAGACAGGAGAGGTTCAGATTGGCGTGATGCCGAGGATTTGTATGCTGTTCTGCGTCTTGAGACTTTTGACGCTCGCATCGGGGGTTCGCCCTTCCAGATCGTTCAGATCCAGTTCGGCGGCGACAGGCAGGAGTCGGGCCTTGATGAGTTTGGCGGCGTGCTCGTTGTCCGGGCACTCGTCGCACTCAAAGACTTCATCGATTGTTTCACCGTGATCATCCACGAAAGTGATTTTCCACTTTTGCATCAGTGCCTCCTCGATAAAGCCCATGGATGGGCTTACATGCATCTGGACTTTTGCGCTGACTGATCGTTCAAACGAATAACGCGTACTGACAGGAAAAACATGACCCCATGTGGGAGCGGGCTTGCTCGCTCCCACATGGGGGTATGGGTACATCCTTTAGTCGTTGCTTGGCTTGTTCACCGCTTGCAGCACGTATTGCGGCAAGGCGAAGGCGCCGATGTGAATTTCTGGATTGTAGTAGCGGGTGATGATGCCGCTGCCGGCGAAACGCTGTTGCAGGGTTTCACGGGACAATTTGCGATAAGCGGTATTGGTCGCGCCCCAGGCAAACGTCATCGAGCCGCCGATGTAGGTCGGCACGGCCGCCTGATAGAAGTGCCAGTCCGGGAACAGGCTGCGCAGACGCCCGGCGGTGGTTTTGACTTCTTCGATCTGCATGAACGGGGTGCCGTTCTGCGTTACCAGGATGCCGCCTTCGTTCAGGCAGCGACGGCAGGCCTGGTAGAAGTTTTCCGAGAACAGCACTTCACCCGGACCGATCGGGTCGGTGGAGTCGGAAATGATCACGTCGAACTTTTCAGTGGTGGTGGCGACGAAACGCATGCCGTCGTCGATCACCAGGTTCAGGCGAGGGTCCTCGAATGCACCTTTGGAGTGGTTCGGCAGGAACTCCTTGCACATGTCGACCACGGTGCCGTCGATCTCGACCATGGTGATGTGTTCGATGCTGCGGTGCTTGGACACTTCACGCAGCATGCCGCCGTCGCCGCCACCGATGATCAGCACGCGCTTGGCGCTGCCGTGCGCCAGGATCGGCACGTGGGTGAGCATTTCGTGGTAGATGAATTCGTCGGCTTCGGTGGTCTGGATCACGCCGTCCAGCGCCATCACCCGGCCCATGCGCGGGTTTTCGAAAATCACCAGGTGCTGGTGTTCGGTGCGCACTTCGTGCAGCAGTTTTTCCATGCGAAAACGCTGGCCGTAACCTTCGTAGAGGGTTTCCAGGTATTCGCTGGTAGGGGTATTGCTCATGGGAAGTGCTCCGATGAATGCGGGTGGCAACGGACGGTTACCCGCCCATGATGGCCAATCGAGCAGCTCGATTAACCAAGAAAGGCGCGCATTCTACGTCGCGGAAGATGACAGGTCGAACCTCACTTGATGAGTCGACACATTCACCTGTGGGAGCGAGCCTGCTCGCGAAAGCGGAACTACATCCAACATCCATGCGACAGGCAAACCGCTTTCGCGAGCAGGCTCGCTCCCACAGGCGGAAATGGGGTCGGCTTTGAGAGTGTGCTCAGGCCCGGACGTTACCCCGTGGCCCGGCGATGGCCCAGATGATCAGGCCCAACACTGGCAGGAACGCGATCAACAGCACCCAGAGGATTTTCATCCCGGTGGTGGCGCCACTTTTAAACACGTTGATGATGGCCCAGATATCCAGCACGAAAATGATCAAGGCGACCAGGCTGTTGAACGTAGAACCCATGGTGACGCTCCCTAAGAGTGATATGCACCCTTAGGATAGCCGGGCCTCGCGAGGGTTCCGCTTTTTAAACGTGAATTGCAACCTTCAGCGCTTCCAGCGACGGCGCAGCAGTGATGCCGACTTCGGCGCACAGCTCCAGCACGCGCGGCACATCGTTGCCGTAGACCAGCACCACTTGCAGCTCGTCATCGAGCAACTGGCTGAAGTTCATCAACGTGTAACCACCGTTTTCCTTGTTCATGCTGCCCATTTGCACCTGAATGCGATTGAGTGCGGTCAGGGCTTCGGTCTTGGCCAGTTGCTTGGGTTTGATGTTGAAATCAACGCCTGGGCCGAACGAGGCGACGATCTGGGCGAACAGGTCCATGTAGGTGTCGGCCTGGAACAGCACCGTCTCCGGCAAACTGCCAACCACCACCCATTCACCCAACGGGATCGGGAACGTGTCGTCGTAGTTGATATCCGGGTTGGCCGCCAGGAAAGCCTGAGGATCGGCGTAAGCCTGAGCCGCTTCGTCAGCAACCTTGAGGATTTCGTCATCGCTCATGCACCCGGAGCTGATTTTGCTGATGAGTTCGACGAGTGCGGCTTTCATGAGGTGGATCCTGTAGCGAATGAATTTTGAGGGCGCGAAGGATAGCGCATTGATTGCGTTTGGCCCATTCGCGAGCAGGCTCGCTCCCACTTTGGAATGCATCCTCCTGTGGGAGCGAGCCTGCTCGCGAAGACATACTGTCAGCCAATCAGTTTCTCAAGCTGGGCGATGGTGTCGGTGGCGCCGAGAGTTTTCGCGGCATCGAGGGCCGACACGCCGTTGGCGTCCTTGGCTTTCGGATCGGCACCTTTGCTGATCAGGTAGTCGACGATTTCGACGCGGTTGAACATCGCCGCCATCATCAGCGCGGTACGGCCATCAAACGACGAGCCCTCCACTTGCGCCCCGCCCTCGACCAAGGACTTGACCACCGCCAGGTCGCCCTTGAATGCGGCACCGGCAATCGGGCTTTGGCCGTTGTCGTTGCGGATTTCCGGATCGGCCTTGTGTTCGAGCAGGACTTTCACAGTGTCCACGTGGCCGTGGTAGGCGGCCAGCATCAGCAAGGTGTCGCCCTTGTGGTTACGCAGGTTGGGCGGCAGGCCTTTGGTCAGCAACGCAGCCATCATGGCCGCATCGCCCTCGCGCGCCTTGTTGAATACCTGTTCGGCAAATTCAGCGGCTTCTTCGGGGGTCATCTGGCGGCTTTGGTCTGACATCGGGGGCTCCCTGTTCGGTTATTCGCAAAGCCGACAGTTTCCCGAGCAGCCCCTGCGCTGTCACTTGTTTTTTCTCAAGGGCGGCCATAGGCACATTCAATAGCGGTATTTGCCGCCATGAATATCCGCCAGCACCTGCTCGGTAACCTGCACGTAAGTCTGGGTGCCGGGCAGCCAGGCGTAGATCGGGTCATCGCCGGTTTTGCCGGGGTCGAAGGCTTCGTCCTTGAGCCGGGTCTTCTGGTATTTGAAGGTCCCGGTGGTCTCCATTTTTACTTTCACCCGCAGGAACAGCGGCACCGCATAGGCCGGCATTTGCTGGCGAGCGAAATCCAGCAGTTCGCTGAAGTCCAGGGTGGCCAGGGACTCGGCCGGGGTAATCGCCGCCATGCCGGCACGCCCGTTGGTGTTGTGGACTTCCACGCCATACGCCACGGCTTCCGCGATGTGTGGGTGTTGCAGAAGAATATTTTCGACTTCCGTGGTCGAGACATTCTCGCCCTTCCAGCGGTAGGTGTCGCCCAAGCGGTCGACGAATTGCGCATGGCCGAAACCGATGTTGCGCAGCAGGTCGCCGGTATTGAAGTACCGATCGCCCTTCTTGAACACGTCATGCAGCACGACTTTTTCGGTCTTTTGCGGATCGGTGTAGCCGTCCAGCGGCGCCTTGTCGTCGATTCTCGCCAGTAACAAACCCTGTGCGCCCTTGGCCACTTTGTTCATGAAACCCTTGGCGTTGCGAATCGGCTGGCCACTGTCGTGGTCGTAGGCCACCAATTCCCAGGCCATCAGCGAGAAGCCGATGGTGTGGTCAAAATTGAGAATGTTGGTGAAGCCGATGTTGCCGTCGCTGGCCGCATACAGTTCACAGATATGCTCGACACCGAAGCGGGACTTGAAGGCATCCCACGCGCCGGGCCGTAAACCGTTGCCGATCATCTTCGTCACGCCGTGCTGGTTGTCCTCGGCGCTAGTGGGTTGATCCACCAGATAGCGGCACAACTCGCCGACGTAACCGAGGGTGGTCGCGTGGTATTTGCGCACGTCATTCCAGAACTGGCTGGCGCTGAACTTGCGGCGGATGGCAAAGCCCGAAGCACCGTTGATGGCCGAGCCCCAACACACGCAGAGCCCGGTGGCGTGGTACAGCGGCAAGGTGCAATAGACGATGTCGTGCGGCTGCATGTCCAGGGCGATCAGGCCGAAACTGGCGGAGCTGCGCATCCAGCGCCCGTGCTTGAAGACGCCGGCCTTGGGCAATCCGGTGGTGCCCGAGGTGTAGATATAGAAACAAGGATCGTCGAAGAAAACCTGCTGGCTGCTGGCTGGATTGTCGTCGACCGCGTCGACACTGGCCGTCATCAGGTTGACGAAGCCCTCGGGCGCAATACCGGGATGGTTGTAGGTGTCTTGATCGGCGACGAACCAGGTTCGCGCCGGCGCGATCGACACCCGTTCGCGGACCTGGGAAAACGCCGGGACCAACTCACCGCCGACAATGATCGCCACCGGCGCCACCAGGTTCAGGCTGTGCGCGAGGGTATCGCGGGTCTGCGAGGTGTTGAGCAACGCGCTGATGGCGCCGACCTTGGCCACTGCCAGAATCGTCACCAGCAGTTCCGGGCGGTTCTCGATGAAGACCGCGACCACGTCACCTTTGCCGATGCCTTGGCTAATCAGATGATGGGCAATGCGATTCGCCCACTGGTTGACCTGCATGTAGGTCAGCGTCACGTCGCCCTGCAATAACGCGGGGCCATCGGGATTACGCAACGTCGCCTGTTCGAAACACCAGCCCAGGCCACACGGTTGGGTCGGATCCTTGACATTGGCGACTTTCAGGCCCTTCACCACACGGGGAATGGCTCTGGCGATCGTCGGCAGTTTGCGGAGCATCATGCCCCAGGTAATCGTGTCGTTCGGCCTGCGTTTCATCTGTGCTCCCGCTGATTTTTTTATTGTCGGGCGGCGTTCCATGAGCTCGAAAATACGTCAGCGGTTCTTGGGCTGTACACGCGGATTTTGCAATGTTTTGTATCCGCAGCCCCTACAAACGAACGGTGAACCTCGTCGTGCGGATTGGTTCCGTCGAGGCAACAACAATCTTTCAAAATGCAGGATGCACGATGGCCATTCATGCAGATTGCACGAAAGCAAAAATCCGGTTAAAAATTAACTTACTGATTTATAAGGATTTTCTTAATTTCAAATACTGGCACAATCGCTGCAACTACCTCTCCATGCTTGCCAATCACGTGCAAACGGAGCTGATAGACATGAGCCTGATCCAAGAAAAATTTACCTCCCTGTTCTCCAACTTCGAAGTCACCACCCAGGCGCGTCCTGATGGCGGGATTCTGCTGACCCTGCGTAGCACTGAAGGCCGAGTGTTTAAACGTTCGCTCTCCTACCAACAATTGCACGCTGGTGACCAACTGACCTGGGCCATCAGTGCGATTCGCCGTGACCTTGCCGAACAAGCGAGTGAACTGCCGCAGATCTCCATGCTGCAAAGCCAGCAACGGTTTGCCTTGCCGACTTATCACACCGCGTAGATCAATCTGACGGCAACACAAAACACTGTGGGAGCGAGCCTGCTCGCGAAGAGGGCGTATCAGTCGAGATTGATATTGACTGATACGCCGCTTTCGCGAGCAGGCTCGCTCCCACAGGTTATGTGTGTGTTTCTTAAAAGGTGGAGGGGTTGATTCGCTCGAAGCTGTCGACGGTCAGATGGCTTGCCAGCTCCCCGCCCTCTCGCGCCAACCCGCAGGTCGCCATGCCGGCCGTGCGCGCAGCGTCCAGTTCTTCAACGATGTCGGATAGAAACAGAATCTGTGCAGGCTCAAGCCCGATGGCCTGAGTGATGCGTTGGTAAGACTGCGCTTCCCGCTTGGGCCCCGACGTGGTGTCGAAATAGCCGCTGAACAGTGGCGACAAATCCCCCGCATCCGAACAGCCGAAGATCAGTTTTTGCGCCTGGATCGAGCCCGAGGAATACACAAACAGTTGATAGCCCTCCTGATGCCAGCGCTTGAGCGCTTCAACCGCATCCGGGTAAACATGGCCCTTCAACTGCCCCGCCTGATAACCCTGCTCCCAGACCATGCCTTGCAACGCCTTGAGCGGCGTGGCTTTGCGGTCTTCGGCGATCCAGTCCAGGAGAATCGCAATCACCCGCTCAACGTCGGCATCCAGCTCGGCGCTGTCGCGGCGCACGGCGGCCAGTTGCTCCGCCACATCGGCGCGCGCGGCGTGCTGACGGACAAACTCGGGCAGGTGTTTTGCGGCGTAGGGAAACAGCACGTCGAACACAAAACTCACCGCGCTGGTGGTGCCTTCGATGTCGGTGAGAATCGCTTTGATCGGCATCGGTTCAGTCCTCAAGACGCGGGAAGCGGCTGGCGATGTCTTCGCCGGTGAAGTTGGCTACCCAGCCTTCAGGGTTGTTGAACAGGCGGATCGCGACGAAATGCGGATGCTCGCCCATGTCAAACCAGTGCGGCGTGCCGGCCGGCACCGAGATCAGGTCGTTCTTTTCGCACAGCACCGCGTAGACGTAATCGTCGATGTGCAGGGTAAACAGGCCACGACCCGCCACGAAAAAACGCACTTCGTCTTCGCCATGACGGTGTTCATCGAGGAACTTGGCGCGCAGTTCGGCTTTTTGCGGGTGATCGCTGTTCAGGCTGATGACGTCGACGGTGATGTAACCGCGCTCGGTCATCAGTTTGTCGATCTGCTCCTGATACGCGGCGATCACTTCTTCCTGACTGGCGCCCGGCTGGATCTTCGCGGCCGCTTGCCAGCGGTCGAAACGCACGCCCTGCTCGGCCAGGGTCGAGGCGATGTCTTCGAAATGGGTCAGCACCTTGTTCGGCAGGTCAGGACTTGAGACGTGGTAAACGGACAGGCTGCTCATCAGGGCAACTCCTTAACGGTTCATGCTTTAACGTTCGAGAGCGAGCGCATCTTCAACTCGCACTCGAACAAAAATTCAAAGGCCTCGATCTGCCGCAGCGCATCGCTCATGCGCGCGCCCCAGGTGTAGAGGCCATGGCCGCGAATCAGGTAGCCGACGCAATCGGGATGGGCGTCCAGCCAAGGCTGCACCTTGGCGGCGAGGCGCGCAATATCCTGATCGTTGTCGAAAATCGGCACGCGCACCCGGGACTCGTGGGTCGACACGCCGCTGAAGGCTTTTTGCAGTTCGTAGTCTTCGAACTCGATGAAAGCTTCCGGGGTCAGGCGCGACAGCACCGTGGCGTTCACCGAATGGGTGTGCAGCACCGCGCCGATGTCCGCGCGCCAGCTATAGAGCTGAGTGTGCAGCAGGGTTTCGGCGGACGGCTTTTTGCCCGGCTCCAAGCTGTTGCCCGACAAATCGGTGGCGAGCACATCGTCGAGCCCCAACTGACCTTTGTGCTTGCCGGACACCGTTAGCAGCGCTTCGCTCGGCGACAGGCGCGTCGAATAGTTGCTGCTGGTGGCCGGTGACCAGCCGCGGCCATACAGAAAACGCCCGGCGTCGATGATTTCCTGGGCGAGGTGTTCACGGGTAAGGCTCATGGCCTGTCCTCTTGCAGTCGTGTGGCAATGATAACGGCAGCCGCCAGGGCTGCGAGGCTTGCGATACTAAAGGTCAACGGCGCGCCGAGGGCATTCCAGCTGTAGCCGGAATACAACGCGCCCAATGCGCCGCCGGTGCCGGCCAGCGCGGCATACAGCGCCTGGCCCTGCCCTTGCTGGCGTGCGCCGAAACTACGTTGCACGAACTGGATGGCAGCCGCGTGAAAGCTGCCGAACGTCGCCGCGTGCAGCACCTGGGCGAACAGCAACACCCAGAGAAATTCGGCAAACGAACCGAGCAGCACCCAGCGCAACGCGGCCAGCAGGAAACTGGCCAGCAGCACCCGGCGCACCGAGAAGCGCGCGAGGATTTTGCTCATGGCCAAAAACATCAGCACTTCAGCAACCACGCCGACCGCCCAGAGCATACCGATCACGCCACGGCTGTAGCCCAACCGCTCAAGGTGCAAGGTCAAAAACGTGTAATACGGGCCATGGCTCATTTGCATCAGCGCAACACAGCCATAAAACGCCAATACGCCCGGGCTGCGCAATTGCTTGAGAAACCCGTCCGCCGCTTCACGGAGGCCCTGAACCGGTTGCGCGTTTGGCACCCACAGGCTGCTGACGACGATCCCGGCCATGATCAACACCAACGCCACCGGATAGATGTCGAGGCTGAGCCATTCGAACAATCGGCCCAGCAACACCACGGTGATGATGAAACCGATGGAGCCCCAGAGACGAATCTGGCTGTAGCGCGAGGTCTGGCCTTTCAGATGCGCCAGGGTAATGACTTCGAACTGCGGCAATACCGCGTGCCAGAAGAACGCATGCAACGCCATGACCATCGCCAGCCAGGCGTAGGTCTTGCTGACGAAAATCAGCGAGAACGTCAGCAGCGTACACACCGCGCCGAAACGCACGATGGCCAGGCGCCGGCCGGTGTAATCACCCAGCCAGCCCCAGATGTTCGGCGCGACGCAGCGCATCAGCATGGGAATTGCCACCAGCTCGCCGATGCGCGCACTGGAAAATCCCAAGTGATCGAAGTACAGCGCCAGAAACGGCGCTGTCGAACCGAGCAAGGCGAAATAGAACAGATAGAAACTGGAGAGCCGCCAGTACGGGAGCGCCGCCACGCTCGTCAGACCGCAGCGGCGTTAAGGTCAGCCATTAAAGCTGACCCAGCACCGGGGTGCTGACGCGCACATCGGCGTTCTGCCCACGGTGACGCAACAGGTGATCCATCAACACGATGGCCATCATCGCTTCAGCGATGGGCGTCGCGCGGATGCCGACGCACGGATCGTGACGGCCCTTGGTGACGACTTCCACCGGGTTGCCATGAATGTCGATGGAACGGCCCGGCGTGGTGATGCTGGACGTTGGCTTCAACGCCAGGTGCGCGACGATCGGCTGACCGGACGAAATGCCGCCGAGAATGCCGCCGGCATTGTTGCTGAGGAAACCTTCCGGGGTCATTTCATCGCGGTGTTCGGTGCCGCGCTGGGCAACGCTGGCGAAACCGGCGCCGATTTCCACGCCTTTCACCGCGTTGATGCTCATCAGCGCATGGGCCAGTTCGGCATCGAGGCGGTCGAAAATCGGCTCGCCGAGGCCAGGCATCACGCCTTCAGCCACCACGGTGATTTTCGCGCCGACCGAATCCTGGTCGCGACGCAACTGGTCCATATAGGCTTCCAGCTCCGGGACCTTGTCCGGGTCAGGGCTGAAGAAGGCGTTCTCTTCCACCGAATCCCAGGTCTTGAACGGGATTTCGATCGGGCCGAGCTGGCTCATGTAGCCGCGAATGACAATGCCTTGGGTTGCCAGGTATTTCTTGGCAATCGCGCCGGCCGCAACGCGCATCGCGGTTTCCCGCGCCGAGCTGCGACCGCCACCACGGTAATCGCGCTCACCGTATTTATGGTGGTAGGTGTAGTCAGCGTGGGCCGGGCGGAACAGATCCTTGATCGCCGAGTAGTCCTTGGACTTCTGGTCGGTGTTGCGGATCAGCAGGCCAATGGAGCAGCCGGTGGTGCGACCTTCGAATACGCCGGAGAGGATTTCGACTTCGTCGGCTTCCTGGCGTTGCGTGGTGTGACGGCTGGTGCCGGGCTTGCGGCGGTCCAGGTCACGCTGCAAATCCTCCAGAGAAATCTCCAGCCCCGGCGGGCAGCCGTCGACAATGGCGACCAACGCCGGACCATGGCTTTCGCCCGCGGTGGTGACAGTGAACAGCTTGCCGTAGGTATTGCCGGACATGCAGGACGCTCCGTGAAATAGAACCTGAATACGTAATGCGCGCCAGTATACGCAGGCTACCCAAGTAGTTCATCCTCGAACCTTATGGGTGCCTGCGAGTCCAACCGGCACCTTTGTGAATGATGGCGTGATGATGCTGCGAGTTTTAGCCTTGAGCCTGACCTTGTTTACCGGCTACGTGCAGGCCACCGTCCTGCAACGACCTATTACGCTGGATACCGGCACCGGGGAGCTTTTCGGCTCGCTGTTGCTGCCCAAATCCGACAATCCTGTACCGGTCGTCCTGATCATTTCCGGCTCCGGCCCGACGGATCGCGACGGCAATAACACCGACGGCGGACGCAACGACAGCCTCAAACGGCTGGCCTGGGTGCTGGCCAAACACAACATCGCCAGTGTGCGTTACGACAAACGCGGTGTGGCCGCGAGCCTTGCCGCCACGCCAGACGAACGCAACCTGTCGGTAGAGGCCTATGTGGCCGATGCCGAAGCCTGGGGCAAAAAGCTGAAAAGTGATCCGCGTTTCGGCCCGCTGATTCTGCTCGGCCACAGCGAAGGCGCCTTGATCGCCACCCTGGCGGCGCCGAGTGTGGACGCCGCAGCGGTCATCTCGCTGTCCGGCAGCGCTCGCCCGGTCGATCAGGTGTTGCGTCAACAATTGAGCAATCAACTGCCACCCGCGCTGATGCTGCGCAGCAATGAGCTGCTCGACAGCCTCAAGGCCGGTCACACCGACGATAACGTACCGCCTCAGCTTCAGACGATTTTCCGCCCGAGTGTGCAGCCGTACCTGATTTCCTTGTTCCGTCAGGACCCGGCGGCAGCGTTCGCCAAGTTGAAGATGCCGGCGCTGATCATTCAGGGCAGCAATGACATTCAGGTCGGTGTCGGTGATGCCAGACTGCTGAAGGCCGCCAAACCGGACGCCGAGCTGGCGCTGATCGAAGGCATGAACCACGTCATGCGCATTGTGCCCAACGACGTCAAACGGCAATTGGCCTCTTATAAAGACCCGCAATTGCCACTGGCGGCCGAGCTTGGCACACGCATCCTCGGGTTTATTGACGGACTTCGCCCCAGTTAAGCGCTGTTGACCCTCCAGTCCTGTCAAAAACGGCCGATAAGCCTTTGTCGCCAGCGCAATGGCTGGCGGCAGGGCTTGGACAGGATCTCGCCGTTATGACTGATACCCAGACTTCACCCGACACCACCGCTGAAAAAGACGCACCGCCAGCGGTTGAGCTGCCGTGGGCGGACGTCCACGTCGAGCACCACAAGATGCTCCGTCTGGCGCCGCTGAAAACCGACCGCAACACCGGCGGGCGCCCGCTGCGTTTTGTCGAATTCGGTTATGCCGAACGCAACAGCAAGGAGCAGAGCCTGATGCGCATGAGCATCACCCTGCCCGGCCAGCGCGTGCGCAAAGAACAGAATCACCTCGACGTGTGGGTCGATCACACCACCAAGCGTGTGCATTTCGGCCCTGACAGCGGCCTGCAGATTGAACCGATGAACCGTGGCATCGGCCGCTTCATGGCTGCTCAAGGGATTACCTGGGCGAAGAAGCGCTGGTCCGGCTACACCGTCGACGGCACGGATCTGAACAATAAAGACGCGCTGAACGAAGACACCCGCCTGCGCCGCGATCACTTCCTCAAGGCCCATGGTTTTGAGGTGGTGTATGCCGATGCCCAGCATTTGAAGGGCAGCGTCAAAGACGTGCAGGTCGGTGACCTGTCGGGCGAGTGGAACACTGAAAAGCTGCAACTGGTGGAAATTCTCGAAGCCGCGCAGATGCTTCAGCAGGCCGAACAGAACCTGGCCGAGCAGGAAGTGAAGCTGAAGAAGCACGAGGAAAAAGTCAGCAAGTACAAGCGTGAAGACGCCGGGTTGCGCTTTACGATTACGTGCCTGGTGGCATTTGCGGTGTTTCAGGCGGGGTTATTGATCTGGATTGCTACGCACCGCTGATGGCTTTTTGTGGCGAGGGGGCAAGCCCCCTCGCCACAAAAGCGGATTCAGTCAGACGCGAGAAGCGAACAGTGCCTGATGATCACGGCACTGCTGCGCCGTCAACATGAACACCCCATGCCCGCCACGCTCGAAATCGAGCCAGGCAAAATCGACTTCCGGGTACAGCGCGTCGACGTGAACCTGGCTGTTGCCCACCTCGACAATCAGCAAGCCCTTCTCGGTCAGATGATCCGCGGCTTCAGCCAGCATGCGGCGCACCAGGTTCAAACCGTCATCGCCACAGGCCAGGCCCAGCTCCGGCTCGTGCTGATACTCGTCCGGCATGTCGGCGAAATCTTCCGCATCGACGTAGGGCGGGTTCGACACGATCAGGTCGAAACGTTGACCCGGCAAACCATCAAAGCCATCGCCCTGAACGGTGTACACGCGCTCATCGACACCGTGACGTTCGATGTTCTGATTGGCCACTTCCAGCGCTTCGAACGACAGATCCGCCAACACCACTTCGGCGTTCTGGAACTCGTAGGCGCAGGCGATACCGATGCAACCGGAACCGGTGCACAGGTCCAGAATGCGCGCCGGCTCGCTACCCAGCCATGGCGTGAAGCGGTTTTCGATCAGCTCGCCAATCGGTGAACGCGGGATCAGCACGCGCTCGTCGACGATGAAGGACATGCCGCAAAACCACGCTTCGCCCAACAGGTAAGCGGTCGGAATGCGTTCTTCGATGCGGCGCTTGAGCAAGCGCTGCAGATTGACCAGCTCATCATCTTCCAGCGCGCAGTCGAGGTAGCTGTCGGCGATTTCCCACGGCAAGTGCAAGGCACCCAACACCAATTGACGGGCTTCGTCCCAGGCGTTGTCGGTTCCATGGCCGAAAAACAGATCCTCCCCATGGAAGCGGCTGACGGCCCAACGGATGTGGTCACGCAGGGTACGAAGGCGGGAAGTGATCACGGCGGCAAACTCCAGAAAAAACGACTGGCGATTCTAACAGCCAAAACGCGCCACGACGACGCAGGAAAAACACCGGACCGAATGTAGGATCGATCCCTTTTTGCCGTTGGCTATTGAACAAAACCCGCAACTTGACAAGGCTGCGAGCCAGTAATGACGGCGCCTACGATAGTAGCGATTCACAGAACCGCTCAGCCAGAGGACAATGTCGCAAAAGCCCCACTCCAAGGAGCCCCAGAATGTCCGTTCCAAAAACGATGTTTCAACTCAGCGGCCGCGGTTACGCAGCAGCCAATCTGAGCCACGCGACCCTTGTCATCATCGATGCCCAGAAGGAATACCTCAGCGGTCCGCTGGCCCTGAGCGGCATGGACGCTGCCGTCGCGAACATCAAGCAATTGCTGGCGGCTGCCCGCGCGGCCGGCCGCCCCATCGTGCATGTACGCCACCTCGGTACGGTCGGCGGGTTGTTCGACCCACAAGGCGAGCGCGGTGAGTTCATCCCCGGCCTTGAGCCGCAGGCCGACGAAACCATCCTCGGCAAGTTGCTGCCGAGCGCGTTCCACGGCACCGAACTGGCAAAACGCCTGGAAGACCTCGGCGCCCTTGACCTGATCGTCTGCGGTTTCATGAGCCACTCCAGCGTCAGCACCACGGTGCGTGCCGCCAAGAACCTGGGTTTCCGTTGCACGCTGGTGGAAGACGCCTGCGCCACGCGCGACTTGCCTTACAAGGGCGGCGTACTGAGTGCCGAGCACGTTCAGCAGACCGAAATGGCGATCATGGCGGACAATTTCGCCACCCTCGCGCTCACTCACGATCTGATTTGATCGGCCCGTGATGAGCGGCCAATAGCGCCGCTCATCTGCAAAAGCCTCTCGTTTGCCGCAATTGTCTTAGCCTCAGGAACATCCCGGTCAACTCCCGGTCGAAGGGCCGATACCCATTGAGGAAGGTCGGAATGAAGTTATCCGATGGTTTTGACGCTCGCCGCTTGCGGCCCAAAGGCCAACGCAACTGGCGTTTTCGTATTGGCGCGGCGTTTGCCGCGTTGCTGGCAACGTGCGGTGTATTGCTCGCCATGGCCGCTGCCGCCAGCCTGCTTGGCCACGCACCCGCGCTGGGCGAACTGAACACCAGCCGTACCGGTGCGGCAGTGGTCCTGGCGGTTGGCCTGTTCGTGCTGTACCTCGGTGTGTGGCTGTGGCGTCGCTGCCGGCGCCGTTCGCGTCAGTCGCGGGAGCTGAACATGTCCCCGCACCTGATGAAAAAACACGATTGAACCGAGGCCTGGCATTTGCCGGGCCTCAATTGTTATGGATAGCGCCTCGACTTGGGTAAACTGGCCGACCTTCGCGGAGGCTGACATGCAAGACGACGATTTTTCCCTGTTCAAAAGTGCGATCCAAGGCGTCAAGCCGATCAAGCACGATCGCGCCGAAACCGGCAAACCCAAGGCCGACCGCGCGCAAATCGCCAAGCTGCGTCAAGCCGCAACCATTCGTACCGATGCCACCACCGTGGATGGGCTGTCCGATCAGTTTGTCATCGACGTCGGCCCGGAAGACGAGTTGATGTGGGCCCGTGACGGTGTCCAGGAAAGCCAGATGCGCAAGCTCAAGATTGGGCAGATTCCGTTCGAGGGCAGCCTCGACCTGCACGGCATGAGCGTGGAAAAGGCCCGGGAAACCCTTTGGGCTTTTCTGGCCGAAGCGACCAAATTCGAAATTCGCTGCGTGCGCGTCACCCACGGTAAAGCCGTGCGTCTGGACGGCAAGCGGCCGATGATCAAGAGTCACGTCAACACGTGGTTGCGCCAGCATTCACAGGTGCTCGGCTTCACCTCGTGCCAGGCCAGACATGGCGGCGCCGGAGCGGTTTATGTGATGCTCAAACGCACCATGATGGAAGGTCGCGACGAGTAAAGCTGTCGCGTCATGCTTGCAGCGCCGTGTTTGCCACCGTACCCTTGCCCTTTGCGAAAATCCCCACAGGTAGTTTCATGTCCCTGGAACAGAATTACACCGCGATTCTCGGCCAACTGGGCGAGGACGTCTCCCGCGAGGGCCTGCTCGACACGCCAAAACGTGCCGCCAAAGCCATGCAGTACCTCTGCCGCGGTTATGAACAGACGCTCGAAGAGGTCACCAACGGTGCCTTGTTCAGCTCCGACAACAGCGAAATGGTGCTGGTCAAGGACATCGAGCTGTACTCGTTGTGCGAACACCACCTGCTGCCGTTCATCGGCAAGGCACACGTCGCTTACATCCCGAGCGGCAAAGTGTTGGGCCTGTCGAAAGTGGCGCGCATCGTCGACATGTACGCTCGCCGCCTGCAGATCCAGGAAAACCTCAGCCGCCAGATCGCCGATGCGGTCCAGCAAGTCACCGGCGCCCTGGGCGTTGCAGTGGTGATCGAGGCCAAGCACATGTGCATGATGATGCGCGGTGTGGAGAAACAGAATTCGTCGATGATCACGTCGGTGATGCTCGGTGAGTTCCGCGAAAACGCGGCCACCCGCAGCGAGTTTCTCAGCTTGATCAAGTAACGTGCGGCACGAAGAAAACCGGCATTCATCGCCGGTTTTTTTTCGTCTGCAAAAAATCAGGTAAGCTGCGCGCCCTTCTTCATTCGCACCGTGAGGCTTTCAACGTGTTCGTAAAAGCGCTTCGTGTCGGCCTTGGCCAACTGATCATCTTCATCGACTTCATCACCCGTCCGGGCAAGAAGCAGCGCCCTGCCGAGGCTCAGGCCAAGGTCAACTCCGCTGCCAAGGACCTGACCCTGTATCAATTCCACGCCTGCCCGTTCTGCGTGAAAACCCGCCGCTCCCTGCGCCGCCTGAACGTGCCAGTGGCCCTGCGCGATGCGAAGAACAACGAACAGGATCGCCAGACCCTGCTGGAGCAAGGCGGCAAGATCAAAGTGCCGTGCCTGCGCATTGAAGAGAACGGTCAGACCACCTGGATGTATGAGTCCAAGGTGATTATTGATTATCTGGATAAGCGGTTTGCTGCTGCTTGATGGTTTTGTAGTGAGCTTGCTCGCGATGAGGCCACCACAAACCCCCAGTCCAAATAAACCGGCCCTTGCGCCGGTTTATTTGTTTCTGCCCTCCCTAAAGGCATCTTCAGCCGCCCACTTTTAGTGGCTGGTCTGGCCCCTTCGCGAGCAGGCTCGCTCCCACAGGTGACCGGGTTCTTTCAGGGGAATGCGCTCGAATGTGGGAGCGAGCCTGCTCGCGAAGGCGTCCGGACAGGCGATATATCCCTATCGCCAAACTTTTCGTAAACAAAATCAAAAACATTATTTGCTTTCTTTGTATACAAAAGCATAATCCACTTCGTGCGAGTTCCTGACCAGACGGTCAACAAATTCGCAAGTGCCTCAAAGGATCGCTGCCACCCTCATGGGTCCGGTCCTGGAAATAACAATAAAACTCTTGAGGAGTACTCGCTGTGGAAAGCCGCAAATCCGAAGCATCGACGCTGGAACTCTCGCCGCCGTTACGCAATGGCCTGCTTGAGCGCATCTTTAAACTCACCTTGCATGGCACCACGGTGAAGACCGAGCTGATTGCCGGTCTGACTACCTTCATCACCATGGCTTACATCATCTTCGTCAACCCCAACATCATGGCCGACGCCGGGATCGATCACGGCGCCGCGTTTGTGGCGACCTGCATCGCGGCGGCGCTGGGTTGCCTGTTGATGGGCCTGTACGCCAACTGGCCGGTCGGCCTGGCGCCGGGCATGGGCCTGAACGCTTTCTTCACCTACACCGTGGTCGGCACCATGGGCTACAACTGGGAAACCGCCCTCGGCGCGGTGTTTGTTTCCGGTGTGTTGTTCATGATCCTGACCTTTTCGCGGATTCGCGAATGGCTGCTCAACAGCATTCCAGTCAGCCTGCGCTTCGCCATGGGCGCTGGCGTCGGTTTGTTCCTGGGATTGATCGGTCTGAAAACCGCGGGCATCGTCGTCGATAGCCCGGCGACCCTGATCAAGCTCGGCTCCCTGCGCGAACCCGGCCCGCTGCTCGCCGCCATCTGCTTCCTGATGATCGCCATCCTCAGCTACCACAAAGTGTTTGGCGCGATCCTTATCAGCATCATCACCGTGACCCTGGCCGGTTGGGGTCTGGGCCTGGTGCACTACGAGGGCATCATGTCGGCCCCGCCGAGCCTGGCCCCGACCTGGATGGCGATGAACCTGGCCGGCGTGTTCAACGTCAGCATGATCAGCGTGGTCCTGGCATTCCTCTTCGTGCACATGTTCGATACCGCCGGCACCCTGATGGGCGTGGCTCAGCGCGCCAACCTGGTCGGCGCGGACGGGCGTATCGAAAACCTCTCCCGCGCCATGAAAGCCGACAGTGCTTCCAGCGTCTTTGGTGCGATCGTGGGTGTTCCGCCGGTCACCAGTTACGTTGAAAGTGCTGCGGGTGTTGCCGCGGGTGGTCGGACAGGTCTTACCGCCGTGACCGTCGGTGTGCTATTTATTGCGGCGATGTTCTTCGCACCACTGGCCGGGATGATCCCCGCCTATGCCACCGCCGGCGCGCTGATTTATGTGGCGATGTTGATGATGGGCGGCATGAAGCACATCGAATGGGACGAAGCGACCGACAGCATTCCGGCCATCGTTACCGCGATCATGATGCCGCTGACCTTCTCGGTCGCCGACGGCATTGCGCTGGGCTTCATCACCTACGTGGCGTTGAAGGCCGGTACCGGTAAGTACAAGGAAATCTCCGTCAGCTTGTGGGTGCTCTGCGCGATCTTCATCGCCAAGTTCATTTTCCTGTAAGCCGCCGACGTTTCAAAAACAGTGTTTCAAAACAGCCTCACCCCGCCGGGTGGGGCTTTTGCACATTAGGAGGAAAGTGATGAGTCTGGAAACCTGGCTGCTGTTCAGCGGCGCTGCGCTGGTGGTGATCTTGATCCCGGGGCCTCTGTCATTGCTGATGATCAGCAACAGTCTGAATTACGGTTTGCGCCGCTCTTACCCGGCGTTTCTCGGTGGGGTGATTGCTTCGATCTGCTTGCTCAGCGCTTCCGCACTGGGTCTTGGCGCCTTGCTGCTGGCGTCGGAACAGCTGTTCAGCGCGCTGAAAATCGTAGGGGCGCTGTACCTGTTTTACCTCGCCTGGCAGAGCTGGCAACAATCGCGTCAGCCATCGGTGGGCGCCGAAGTACCTCAAGCGGCGCCGGTGCCACGCTTTCGTGCGCTGTTCGGCCGCGCGTTCGTGCTGGGTGCGAGCAATCCGAAAGACATTCTGTTTTTCGCCGCTTTCCTGCCGCAGTTTTTGAGCGCGGAACAACCGTTCCTGCCGCAGTTGCTGGTGATGATTGCAACCTGGACCGTGCTCGACCTGCTGTGCAAGTTGGCTTATGGGCTGGGTGCGCATGGTGCGGCGCGGTATCTGCGCAGTGGCAAGGGACAGAGCTGGTTTAACCGGGTCAGTGCGGGGTTGTTTGGGGGTGCAGGCGCTGCATCCCTTCTAAGCCGATAAAAGCAAAAGCTTCGCGAGCAGGCTCGCTCCCACATTAGTTTTGTGTTGATCACACATCCCCTGTGGGAGCGAGCTTGCTCGCGATGGCATCAGCCCAGACAACCCATTTCTCAAGGACGAAAAAAAGCCCGCAGTGTGAGCGGGCGAAAGACCAAAGAAGCTATATGCGCAGTCGCTTCCAGGTTGAGGCAGCTGCTTGGGGGATCAGCTGCCGCGGTACGTGGAATAGCTGTAGGGCGAAATCAGCAGCGGCACATGGTAGTGATCCTGTTCCGCAGAGATGCCGAATCGCAGCACCACTACATCGAGAAACGCCGGCTCCGGCAGCTGAACGCCACGGGCGCGGTAGTAATCGCCCGCATGAAACTGAACCTGATAGACCCCGGTGCGGTAGTCATCGCCTTGCAGCAGCGGAGCATCGACACGCCCATCGCTGTTGGTTGTCGCGCTGGCGACCAATTCCAGCTGAGAACCTTCAACACGGTATAGCTCGACCTTGATCGAGCTGCCCGGGCAACCGTGTGCAGCGTCCAAAACGTGTGTAGTCAAACGTCCCATTGATTCTGCGCGCCTGCCTGCGTAGAGCAGTCAGACCTCGCGCCTCCCGAAGTCAGTTGAAAAGGAGACCGCACCGATTCGGAGCACGAATCACTGCGGCGAGCGATTGATTAAGACACTTTTCAAAAAAATTGTACACAATAAAAACGACATTTTTCCCGCCATGCCCGCCAGTCGGGAATTTGCAGCGAATTTATAACCACGCCATACGATCAGCGGACCTTCTATCCTAGAGCTGACCAGTCAGGCAGGTTTCTTGCAATACCAGCTATTCATGACAGTTCGCGAAAAATGCAGAAATTCAGGCTTACAAATTGAATATAAAGTTGTATACAATCAGCCCATCGCTGTGACGCCAGCCTGACTTTCATCGCCAAGGCGCCACACAACCTGTCAACACGAATAAGAAGGAAGACTGCAGTGAGCGCTGACTACCCACGCGACCTGATCGGTTACGGCAGTAACCCTCCTCACCCACACTGGCCGGGCAATGCCCGCATCGCCCTGTCTTTCGTACTCAATTACGAAGAAGGCGGCGAGCGCAACATCCTGCACGGCGATAAAGAATCTGAAGCCTTCCTTTCCGAGATGGTGTCGGCGCAGCCGCTGCAAGGCGCGCGCAACATGAGCATGGAATCCCTTTACGAGTATGGCAGCCGTGCCGGCGTCTGGCGGATTCTGAAACTGTTCAAGGAATTCGACATTCCTCTGACCATCTTCGCCGTTGCCATGGCCGCTCAGCGCCACCCGGACGTGATCCGCGCGATGGTCGATGCCGGCCACGAGATCTGCAGCCACGGTTACCGCTGGATCGACTATCAATACATGGACGAAGCGCAGGAACGCGAGCACATGCTCGAAGCGATCCGCGTGCTCACCGAAATCACCGGCGAACGCCCACTCGGCTGGTACACCGGCCGCACTGGCCCGAACACCCGTCGCCTGGTGATGGAAGAAGGCGGTTTCCTCTACGACTGCGACACCTACGACGACGACCTGCCCTACTGGGAACCGAACAACCCGACCGGTAAGCCGCACTTGGTGATCCCGTACACCCTGGACACCAACGACATGCGCTTCACCCAGGTCCAGGGTTTCAACAAGGGCGACGACTTTTTTGAATACCTCAAGGACGCCTTCGACGTTCTGTACGCTGAAGGCGCCGATGCACCGAAGATGCTGTCGATCGGCCTGCACTGCCGCCTGATCGGCCGTCCGGCGCGTCTGGCTTCGCTCAAGCGCTTTATCGAATACGCTAAAAGTCATGAACAGGTGTGGTTCAGCCGTCGTGTCGACATCGCTCGCCACTGGCACGAAACCCACCCGTACCAAGGGGCTGCCCAATGAGCACCTTTCAAACGCTGAAGCCATCGAGCCTGAGCCGCGACGCATTCGTCGCCGCATTCGCCGACATCTACGAACATTCGCCATGGGTGGCCGAAAAGGCCTTCGACCTGGGCCAGGACGCTTCGATCGACGAGATCGAAACCCTGCACCAGCGCATGAGCGACATCCTGTTGAGCGCTGATCACGCAAGCCAGTTGGCTTTGATCAACGCTCACCCGGACCTGGCCGGCAAAGCCGCCGTCCAGGGCCAGCTTACCGCAGCCAGCACTGAAGAACAGTCTGGCGCGGGTATTCACCAATGCACGGCCGAAGAGTTCCAGCGCTTCACCGAGCTGAACGACGCCTACAAAGCCAAGTTCAAGTTTCCCTTCATCATGGCGGTAAAAGGCAGCAACCGGCATCAGATCCTCGCGGCGTTCGAAACGCGTATTCACAACTCGGTCGACACCGAATTCAAATGCGCGCTGGCAGAGATCAACAAGATTGCGTTGTTCCGTTTACTGACCCTATAGCGAGCTTTGCCCGAGCGACATTGAACGCATACATACATCGCCCAGGGCACTGCAAGCATCCCAAGCCAACTTATTAAAGGCAGACAAGAAGAATGAAAGCTTACGCCGTACCTTTCGAGAAGTTCGTCAACCTGGCCGATGCCCGCTTGGGCACCAAAATCATCTCGGTCACCGATGACTGGTTCGCTGATGCCAACCGCCTGTTCCAGCCGACCCCGGCTGTGTGGAAAGAAGGCGTGTTCGATGACAACGGCAAGTGGATGGACGGCTGGGAGTCGCGCCGCAAGCGCTTCGAAGGCTACGACAGCGCGGTGATCCGCCTCGGTGTACCGGGCTCGATCAAAGGCGTCGACATCGACACTTCATTCTTCACCGGCAACTTCCCGCCGTCGGCCTCCCTGGAAGCCTGTTTCCTGGCTGAAGGCGAGCCGACTGAAAACACCCAGTGGGTTGAAGTGCTGTCGGCCGTCGAGCTGCAAGGCAACAGCCACCACTTCCACGAAATCAACAACGATCAGGCGTTCAGTCACCTGCGCTTCAACATCTACCCGGATGGCGGCGTGGCCCGTCTGCGTGTGTACGGCGTGCCGCACCGCGACTGGTCCGCTGTGGGCGACAACGAGCAAATCGACCTGGCCGCAGCCCTCAACGGTGGCCGCGCCCTCGCCTGCTCCGACGAACACTTCGGTCGCATGAGCAACATCCTCAACCCGGGCCGTGGCATCAACATGGGCGACGGCTGGGAAACTGCACGTCGTCGTACCCCGGGCAATGACTGGGTGATCGTCGCGTTGGGCCATGCCGGTGAAGTCGAGAAAGTCATCGTCGACACCCTGCACTTCAAGGGCAACTACCCGGACACCTGCTCGATCCAGGGCGCATTCGTGAAAGGTGGCACCGACAGCCAGATCGAAACCCAATCGTTGTTCTGGCGCGAATTGCTGCCGGCGCAGAAACTGGAAATGCACGCCGAACACACCTTCGCCGAGCAGATCAAGGCACTGGGCCCGATCACCCACATCCGCCTGAACGTGTTCCCGGACGGTGGTGTGAGCCGCCTGCGCGTTCTCGGCAAGGTCGCTAAATAAGCGGTGAGGCCATTCGCGAGCAGGCTCGCTCCCACAGGGGACTGCATTCCAAATGTGGGAGCGAGCCTGCTCGCGAAAGCAATAGAACCAACAACACAGAATTCGGATAAGAACAGCATGCGCACACTGACGATTGAACCGCTGACCAAAGAAGCCTTCGCCCCTTTCGGTGACGTGATCGAAACCGACGGCAGCGATCACTTCATGATCAACAACGGTTCGACCATGCGCTTTCATAAACTGGCGACGGTGGAAACCGCCAAGCCAGAAGACAACGCGATCATCAGCATCTTCCGCGCCGACGCGCAGGACATGCCGCTGACCGTCAGCATGCTGGAGCGTCACCCGCTGGGCAGCCAGGCGTTTATTCCGCTGCTCGGCAACCCTTTTCTGATCGTGGTCGCGCCACTTGGCGATGAACCTGTATCAGGCTTGGTCCGCGCCTTCGTCACCAACGGCAGGCAGGGCATTAATTACCATCGCGGCGTTTGGCACCATCCGGTGCTGACGATCGAAAAGCGGGATG
The DNA here is from genome assembly GCF_057128725.1 of Pseudomonas oplopanacis. Lineage (NCBI taxonomy): Bacteria > Pseudomonadati > Pseudomonadota > Gammaproteobacteria > Pseudomonadales > Pseudomonadaceae > Pseudomonas > Pseudomonas oplopanacis. The sequence continues at coordinate 40,256 of NZ_JBSKHV010000021.1, forward strand.
ACTTCCTGGTGGTTGATCGCAGTGGCACAGGCAATAACTGCGATGAGCATTTTTTCAAAGAGGATGAGCGTTTGATCCTCGCCCCCCACCAATAAGAGAAGGTCTGATCACTCGACAACAGAGTGACAGGCGAGAGGTAAAGACTGTGGAAGCACATCTGTTCGAATGGCTGAACCTGAGCGTACGCTGGGTTCACATGATTACTGGCGTGGCCTGGATCGGTGCGTCGTTCTATTTCGTCTGGCTGGAAAACAACCTCAATCGGGTCAACCCGAAAAGTGGTCTGGCGGGCGATCTGTGGGCGATCCACGGCGGCGGTATCTATCACCTGGAAAAATACAAACTGGCTCCACCGACCATGCCGGACAACCTGCACTGGTTCAAATGGGAAGCCTACTTCACCTGGATGTCGGGGATCGCGCTGCTGTGCGTGGTGTTCTACTCCAACCCGACGCTCTACCTTCTGGCACCGGGCAGCAGCCTGAGCGGCCCTGAAGGTGTCATGTTGGGCATCGGCTCGCTGTTCGTCGGCTGGTTCGTCTACTCCTTCCTCTGCGACTCGGCCCTGGGCAAACGTCCTGCCCTGCTCGGTTTCATCCTGTTCGTGCTGATCATTGGCGCCGCTTACGGCTTCAGCAAAGTGTTCAGCGGTCGTGGTGCGTACCTGCACGTCGGCGCGATCATCGGCACCATCATGGTCGGCAACGTGTTCCGCATCATCATGCCGGCGCAACGCGCACTGGTTGCGGCGATCGCCGAGAACCGCACGCCGGACCCGGCATTGCCAGCCAAAGGCTTGCTGCGTTCGCGTCACAACAACTACTTCACCTTGCCGGTGCTGTTCATCATGATCAGCAACCACTTCCCAAGCACTTACGGCAGCCAATACAACTGGCTGATCCTGGCCGGGATCGCGGTGCTGGCGGTGTTGGTGCGTCACTACTTCAACACCCGTCATGACAGCCACAAGTTCGCCTGGACGCTGCCAGTGGCCGCCGTCGGCATGATCAGCCTGGCTTACGTCACCGGCCCTGCGCCGATGACCAGCCCGGACGTGGCCAAGGCGCCGGCGAAGATCGAATACCAACCGCTGCCGGAAACGGCTGTGGGCGGTGGTTTGAAACCCGCTGAAGCCAAACCCGCTGAAGCACCCGCCGCCGCACCTGCCCAGGCGTCTAACGCCGGCCCAGGTTTCGACAAGGTCCACAGCGTGATTCAGGAGCGTTGCGCGGTTTGCCACTCGGCCAAACCGACCAGCCCGCTGTTCAGTGCTGCGCCTGCCGGTGTGATGTTCGACACCCCCGAGCAGATCCGCCAGAACGCGCCGCGCATCCAGGCTCAGGCCGTCACCAGCCAGATCATGCCACTGGGCAACATCACGCAGATGACCCAGCAGGAACGTGACCTGATCGGTGCGTGGATTGTGCAGGGAGCCCAGACCAATTAATCGTTGAAAAGCTTCGCGAGCAGGCTCGCTCCCACATGGGTGGTGCAATACCTGTGGGAGCGAGCCTGCTCGCGAATAGCCGCAACGCGGTTTCCCTGATGCAAAAAACAGCTGTGAGCAACCCGACAGCTGTTCAATCACAAGAATAAAAAAGATCCGAGGTGTTGCATGTCCGAGCTATCCGAAGCGCGCATCCCCGACGCACCCGCCATTCAGCGCTTGCCCCTTTTGCAACTGATCCTGGTCGGTCTGCAACATGTCTTGCTGATGTACGGCGGCGCCATCGCGGTGCCGCTGATCATCGGACAGGCCGCTGGCCTGAGTCGTGAAGAAATCGCCTTTCTGATTAACGCCGACCTGCTGGTTGCCGGCATCGCCACCATCGTCCAGTCGCTGGGCATCGGCCCCATGGGCATCCGCATGCCGGTGATGATGGGCGCCAGTTTCGCCGCCGTCGGCAGCATGGTTGCAATGGCCGGCATGCCCGGGATCGGTCTGCAAGGGATCTTCGGCGCGACCATCGCCGCCGGGTTCTTCGGCCTGCTCATCGCGCCGTTCATGTCCAAAGTCGTACGCTTCTTCCCGCCTCTGGTGACCGGCACGGTCATCACCTCGATCGGTTTGTCGCTATTCCCCGTGGCCGTGAACTGGGCCGGCGGCGGTGCCAGCGCCACGCAATTCGGTTCGCCTATTTACCTGACCATCGCCGCGCTGGTGCTGGGCACTATTTTGCTGGTGCACCGTTTCATGCGCGGATTCTGGGTCAACATTTCCGTACTGATCGGCATGTGCCTGGGCTACGTGCTCTGCGGCCTGATCGGCATGGTCGACCTCAGCGGCATGGCACAAGCGCCGTGGCTGCAATTCGTCACCCCGCTGCATTTCGGCATGCCCAAGTTTGAACTCGCACCGATTCTGTCGATGTGCCTGGTGGTGGTGATTATCTTCGTCGAGTCCACCGGGATGTTCCTCGCCCTGGGCAAGATCACCGGCCAGGAAGTCTGCCCACGGATGCTGCGTCGCGGCTTGCTGTGTGACGCCGGCGCCTCGTTCTTCGCCGGGTTCTTCAACACCTTCACCCACTCCTCATTCGCGCAGAACATCGGCCTGGTGCAGATGACCGGCGTGCGCTGCCGTTCGGTGACCATCGTCGCTGGCGGTTTGTTGATCGTCTTGAGCCTGCTGCCCAAAGCCGCCTTCCTGGTGGCGTCGATTCCGCCAGCGGTCCTCGGCGGTGCAGCGATTGCGATGTTCGGCATGGTCGCCGCGACCGGGATCAAGATTCTTCAGGAAGCCGACATCGGTGACCGCCGAAATCAACTGTTGGTGGCCGTCAGCATCGGCATGGGGTTGATCCCGGTGGTGCGTCCCGAGTTCTTTGCTCACCTGCCGGTCTGGATGAGCCCGATTACCCACAGCGGTATCGCCATGGCCACGCTCAGCGCCCTGACGCTGAACCTGCTGTTCAACATTCTTGGCGGCGCCGAACGCGCGGCCATTAACGACTGCACCGCTCACACGCACTGATCAAAACCCATGAACAGGGCTGCCTTCCGGCAGCCCATGGCTGCCTGCGCCTCAACAATAAAAACAAGAGGAAGCAACAGATGGTTTTTACCGACTCAAGCCGCTCGTTTTGCAACGAGCGACCAACCTCTCCCAACTGTGCCCCACACCTGTCGTCGGTGCGCTGTTGCGGGGCACTTGAGACCTGGCCGAGTAGTCAGTATTCTCCGCGGCCGCCTGAATCCGCTTTAAAAAAAAGCCCGGATTTAATTCCTGACCAGAAAGCCAGCTTATCCCGGCTCTGGACGGTACCAAGGCACTCCATACCCCCTCTCAATCGACTGTTTTCAAGCAGCCGAGCGGGAGTTTTTTTGCTTTTTGAAAGCCTTGGCGCAGCTCTTGCTAACAGCATTAAAGCTGACCGATTGGATGAGTTTTTACCGCTACAGAAACAGGCGCCACACCAGAGCGCCGAGCTTAAAAAAATAACGTGGAACCACCTACTTTTTGGGAGCAACCGAATGAAACGTACGTGCACCAGCCTGATGCTCGCGGGATCTTTACTGGCCGGCGGCCAGGCCATGGCCGGCGACCTGCTGCAATGGCAGACCAACAGCCTGACTTACCTGTACGGTAAGGATTTCCAGGTCAACCCGCGCATCCAGCAGACGGTGACCTTCGAACACGCCGATGGCTGGAAATACGGCGACAACTTCTTCTTCATCGACAAGATCTTCTACAACGGCAAGGAAGACGCTTTCGCGGGCAAGAACACTCACTACGGCGAGTTCAGCCCGCGCTTGTCGTTCAACAAGATCTTCGACCAGAAATTCGAATTCGGCCCGATCAAAGATGTACTGCTGGCCATGACTTACGAGTTTGGCGAGGACGATACCGAGTCCTACCTGATCGGCCCTGGTTTCGACCTGGCGATTCCGGGTTTCGACTACTTCCAGCTGAACTTCTACAACCGTCACACCGAAGGCGACCGTCCGGGCGACAACATCTGGCAGGTCACACCGGTCTGGTCCTACACCATCCCGGTGGGCGAATCGGACGTGGTGGTCGACGGCTTCATGGACTGGGTCGTCGACAACGACGTCAACGGCAGAGGCGAATACCACGCCAACCTGCACTTCAATCCGCAGGTCAAATATGACTTGGGCAAGGCGCTGAATCTCGGCGCGAAGCAGTTGTACGTCGGTGTTGAATACGACTACTGGAAAAACAAGTACGGCATCGAAGACAGCCAGGGCTTCAAGACTGACCAGAGCGTGACCAGCTTCCTGGTCAAGGTTCACTTCTGATCTGGCAGCACCTGTAAGGAAGTCTTTGCGAGCAGGCTCGCTCCCACATTGGAATGCATTTCAACTGTGGGAGCGAGCCTGCTCGCGAATGGCCGCAACACAAAAAATCTCAAGCCGTAGCCACAGACTCCGCCAACCCAAGAAACCGGCAAAGCTCCTCACGCTTGGCCAGCGCATCCCGCCGCCCCAGCTCAATCAATTCGCTGCAATACCCCGCCTCGAACAGCAGATAACTCAACACCCCCGCCCCGCTCGTCTTCGTGGCCCCCGGCCCACGCAGAAACAGGCGCAACGCTGCCGGTAATTCTTGCCGATGCCGCGCCGCAATTTCATCGATCGGCTGACTCGGCGAAATCACCAACACCTCCACCGGTGCCACGCCCAGCGCACGGGTTGGCGTACCCGCGGGCATCAAGTGACTGAACTGGTTCAGACGCTGCAACAACTCGATGTCGCTTTCCAGGCTGTCAATGAACGTACTGTTGAGCATGTGCCCGCCGATCTGCGCCAGCGTTGGCTGTTGTCCGGTGTAGGCGCGTTGCAGCGGCTGCTGCGGGTCGACACCACGCGGGTTGCCGCTAACCCCCACCACCAGCACGCGACTGGCGCCCAGGTGCAAGGCCGGGCTGATCGGCGCGGATTGGCGCACCGCACCGTCGCCAAAGTATTCCTCGCCGATTTTCACCGGCGCGAACAGCAATGGAATGGCCGAACTGGCCAGCAAATGCTCGACACTCAATTGAGTCGGAATGCCAATGCGCCGATGGCGCAGCCACGAATCGATGGTGCCACCGCCCTGATAGAAGGTGACCGCCTGACCGGACTCGTAGCCAAACGCCGTCACCGCGACTGCCTGCAACTGCTTCTGGGCAATCGATTCGGCGATGCCGGCCATGTTCAGTTTGTCGTTGAGCAAGCCACGCAGCGGCGAACTGTTGAGCAACGCCACCGGTACATGCGCGCCCAACCCCAGCAAACTGTGACTGACAAAGCGGCTGGCCTGATGGATGACGCCCGGCCAGTCGCTGCGCAGCACCAGATGGCTGCGAAAGCCCTGCCAGAACGCGGTCAAACGCTCGATGGCGCCGCGAAAATCCATCGCGCCACTGGCGAGACTGACCGCGTTGATCGCCCCGGCCGAGGTGCCGACGATCACCGGAAACGGATTCGCCGCGCCCAGCGGCAGCAACTCGGCAATCGCCGCCAGCACGCCAACCTGATACGCCGCCCGAGCCCCGCCGCCGGAAAGAATCAACCCTGTAACCGGTTCAGCAGGACTCATCGCAACACTCCATGGCGCTTAAAGGGGTCAACCGCGTTTTTTGTACAGCTTGGGTTCGCCGGGTGGGCGGCTCTTGAAACGACGATGGGCCCAGAGGTATTGCTCCGGGCATTCACGCAAGGCGCCTTCGACCCACTGATTGATGCGGATGCAATCGGCTTCTTCGGTCTCGCCGGGGAAACCTTCGAGCGGCGCATGGATCACCAGGCGATAGCCGCTGCCGTCCGCCAGACGCTCCTGAGTGAACGGCACCACCAACGCCTTGCCCAGCCGCGCAAACTTGCTGGTGGCCGTCACGGTGGCTGCCTGAATGCCGAACAGCAGCACGAAAATACTTTGCTTGGCGCCGTAGTCCTGATCCGGTGCGTACCAGATCGCGCGGCCGGCGCGCAGCAGCTTGAGCATGCCGCGCACATCGTCGCGCTCGACCGCCAGCGAATCGAGGTTGTGCCGTTCGCGACCCCGGCGCTGGACGTAGTCGAACAGCGCGTTCTTGTGCTCGCGGTACATGCCGTCGATGGTGTGCTGCTGCCCCAACAGCGCCGCGCCGATTTCCAGCGTGGTGAAATGCAACGCCATCAGGATCACGCCCTTGCCGTCGCGCTGGGCCTTTTTCAGGTGCTCCAGGCCTTCGACATGGGCCAGTTTGGCCAGGCGCTGACGCGACCACCACCAGCTCATGGCCATTTCGAAGAAGGCGATGCCGGTGGAGGCAAAGTTTTCCTTGAGCAGGCGCTTGCGCTCAGCCGCCGACTTTTCAGGGAAACACAGCTCAAGGTTGCGTTTGGCGATGCGCCGTCGGTCGCCGGCCACCCGATACATCAAGGCACCGAGCAGGCGACCGACAAACAGCAACGCCGGATACGGCAACTGAACAATCAGCCACAACAGCCCCAAGCCACACCACAGCGGCCAGAAACGCGGCATAAGAAATGTTTTTCGAAAACGCGGGCGATCCATTAAAGGTTCCGGAAAGACAATGGCCGCGCATTCTACATCGTTCGACCCGGCTTGCGGCTTGCGGGCGTTCTCGTTATAAGTCTCGGCACTTTTAGTGACAAGCCGTTGTATGCCGACCATGAGCCAAACCGAACCGCAAGACCAGGATCCCGTGTTCCAGTTGAAGGGCAGCATGCTCGCCATTACCGTGCTGGAACTGGCCCGCAACGACCTCGAGAGCCTTGATCGGCAATTGGCCGCCAAGGTCGCTCAGGCGCCTAATTTTTTCAGCAATGCCCCGCTGGTGCTGGCCCTGGACAAGCTCCCGGCCAGCGAAGGCGCAGTGGATTTGCCGGGGCTGATGCGCGTCTGTCGCCAGCATGGCTTGCGCACCCTGGCCATCCGCGCCAGCCGCATCGAAGACATTGCGGCCGCCATTGCGGTCGATCTGCCGGTGCTGCCGCCGTCCGGTGCCCGTGAGCGGGCGCTGGATCCCCTCGAAGGTCAGGTAAAGAAAAAACCGGAAAAACCGCCGGAACCGACCATCAAGCCGACGAAAATCATTACGTCGCCAGTACGGGGTGGCCAGCAGATTTATGCCCAGGGTTGCGATTTGGTGGTGATCTCCTCGGTCAGCCCAGGCGCGGAACTTCTCGCCGATGGGAACATCCATGTATACGGCCCGATGCGCGGTCGAGTGTTGGCCGGCGTCAAGGGCGACACGAAAGCCAGGATTTTCTGTCAGCAAATGAGCGCTGAACTGGTGTCCATCGCAGGCCACTACAAGGTCTCCGAGGATCTGCGTCGCGACCCTTTGTGGGGCGCGGGTGTGCAAGTCAGCCTGTCCGGCGACGTGTTGAACATCATTCGGCTTTAACGGATACTGCCGCATTTTCCAAGCATCTCTAAAACGTAGCGAAAACGGCTCAAACGAAGTAGGAAAACGGCCAAAAGCAGTGTTTACCGGAGGTAAACCCCGCTCAGGACCGGATTCCAGCCAAGGCTGTCCGACTGCAGTAGTTTTTCAAGAGATGTTTTTCAGGGGCTAAAAGTCCTTTTTCCTTAGGGGTGAAACACCTTGGCCAAGATTCTCGTGGTTACATCCGGCAAGGGTGGTGTGGGTAAGACCACCACCAGCGCCGCTATCGGTACCGGCCTCGCTCTGCGTGGTCACAAAACAGTCATCGTCGACTTCGACGTCGGCCTGCGTAACCTCGACCTGATCATGGGTTGCGAGCGCCGCGTGGTGTATGACTTCGTCAACGTGGTCAACGGCGAAGCCAACCTGCAACAAGCCTTGATCAAAGACAAGCGTCTGGAAAACCTCTACGTCCTGGCCGCCAGTCAGACCCGCGACAAAGACGCGCTGACGGTGGAAGGCGTGGAAAAAGTCCTGATGGCGTTGAAAGAAGACTTCGAATTCGTGGTCTGCGACTCTCCGGCCGGCATCGAGAAAGGCGCCCACCTGGCCATGTACTTCGCTGATGAAGCGATTGTCGTGACCAACCCGGAAGTGTCCTCGGTACGTGACTCGGACCGCATGCTGGGCCTGTTGGCCAGCAAATCCCGTCGCGCCGAACGTGGCGAAGAGCAGATCAAGGAACACCTGCTGATTACCCGTTACCACCCGGAGCGTGTCGAGAAAGGCGAGATGCTCAGCGTCGAAGACGTCAAGGAAATCCTCTCGATCAAATTGCTCGGCGTGATCCCGGAATCCCAGGCGGTCCTCAAGGCCTCCAACCAGGGTGTGCCAGTGATTCTCGACGACCAGAGCGACGCGGGCCAGGCTTATAGCGATACGGTTGATCGCCTCCTGGGCAAAGAAAAGGAACATCGTTTTCTCGATGTCACGAAGAAGGGATTCTTCGAGCGCCTGTTTGGAGGTAGGTAATGAACATTTTTGACTTCTTTCGTGCCAACAAGAAGCCAAGTACCGCATCGGTAGCGAAAGAGCGTCTACAGATCATCGTGGCGCATGAACGCGGCCAACGCAGTACCCCGGACTACTTGCCAGCCTTGCAGAAGGAACTGGTGGAAGTGATCCGCAAGTACGTCAATATCGGGTCCGATGACGTGCACGTCGCTCTGGAAAACCAGGGCAGCTGCTCGATTCTGGAACTCAATATCACCCTGCCGGATCGTTAATCGATCCAGCGGTAGCCACGGCGGCTCAGGACCCTTCTATCACTGGACGGGACTTGAGCCGCCGTTGGCGTTTGTTACGAGGCTGTTTTAATGCCGTTGTCCAATGTCCACATTCTTCATCAGGACGCCGCCGTACTGGTGGTGAACAAACCGACCCTGTTGCTCTCCGTCCCTGGCCGGGCCGATGACAACAAGGACTGCCTGATTACCCGCCTGCAAGAAAACGGCTACCCGGAAGCGCGAATCGTCCATCGCCTGGACTGGGAAACCTCCGGCATCATCCTGCTGGCCCGAGACCCTGACACTCATCGCGAGTTGTCCCGGCAATTTCACGACCGCGAAACCGAAAAGGCCTACACAGCGCTGTGCTGGGGTCAGCCGGAACTGGACAGCGGCAGCATCGACCTGCCCTTGCGCTATGACCCGCCGACCAAGCCACGCCATGTGGTCGACCACGAATTCGGCAAGCACGCCCTGACGTTCTGGCGGGTGCTGGAACGCTGTGGCGACTGGTGCCGCGTCGAACTGACGCCGATCACCGGCCGCTCGCATCAACTGCGTGTGCACATGCTTTCCATCGGTCACCCGCTGTTGGGTGACGGGCTCTACGCCCACGAGCAAGCCCTGGCCGCCTGGCCGCGCCTGTGCCTGCACGCCAGCATGCTCAGCTTCACTCACCCGCAAACCGGTGAGCGCCTGCGTTTCGAGTGCCCTGCACCGTTCTGACAGTCAATGTTTAACCTGTTGGAGTGAGCCTGCTCACTCCAACAAGTGATTTTCCACACCCGCAGCCCACCGCCAATTCTCTGACCAATACGTTAAACTGGCGCCACTGCTGTCTGGAGCTTCTTATGCGCGAAGAGTTGAACCAAGGCCTGATCGACTTCCTCAAGGCCTCCCCTACCCCGTTCCATGCCACTGCCAGCCTCGTCCAGCGTCTGGAAGCGGCCGGTTTCGTGCGACTCGATGAGCGCGAGCCCTGGACCACCGAAGCCAATGGCCGTTACTACGTCACCCGTAACGACTCCTCTATCGTCGCGATCAAGATGGGCCGTCATTCGCCGCTGCATGGTGGTATTCGCCTGGTAGGCGCGCACACCGACAGCCCGTGCCTGCGGGTCAAGCCCCAGCCGGAACTGCAGCGTCAGGGTTTCTGGCAACTGGGCGTTGAAGTCTACGGCGGTGCGTTGCTCGCGCCGTGGTTCGACCGCGACCTGTCCCTCGCCGGCCGCGTGACCTTCCGCCGTGATGGCAAGGTCGAGAGCCAGCTGATCGACTTCAAGGCGCCCATCGCGACCATTCCGAACCTGGCGATTCACCTCAACCGTGAAGCCAACATGGGTTGGGCGATCAACGCACAGACCGAACTGCCGCCGATCCTCGCGCAATTCGCCGGTGACGAGCGCGTGGATTTCCGCGCCGTGCTCACCAACCAGTTGGCGCTGGAACATGGTTTGAACGCCGACGTCGTGCTGGATTACGAGCTTAGTTTCTATGACACCCAAAGCGCTGCGATCATCGGCCTGCACGGTGACTTCATCGCCGGCGCGCGCCTGGATAACCTGCTGTCGTGCTACGCCGGCCTGCAAGCGTTGCTGACCGCCGAAACCGACGAAACCTGCGTGCTGGTCTGCAACGACCATGAAGAAGTCGGTTCCTGTTCAGCCTGCGGCGCTGATGGCCCGATGCTCGAGCAGACGCTGCGGCGCCTGCTGCCTGAAGGTGACGAGTTCGTGCGCACCATCCAGAAATCCCTGTTGGTGTCAGCCGACAACGCCCACGGCGTGCACCCCAACTACGCGGAAAAGCATGACGCCAACCACGGCCCGAAACTCAACGCCGGCCCGGTGATCAAGGTCAACAGCAACCAGCGCTACGCCACCAACAGCGAAACCGCCGGTTTCTTCCGCCATCTGTGCATGGCCGAAGAAGTGCCGGTGCAGAGCTTTGTGGTACGCAGCGACATGGGTTGTGGCTCGACCATCGGCCCGATCACCGCCAGCCACCTGGGCGTGCGCACCGTGGACATCGGCCTGCCGACGTTTGCCATGCACTCGATCCGCGAACTGTGCGGCAGCCACGACCTGGCGCATCTGGTCAAAGTGCTGAGCGCGTTCTACGCCTGCCAGGAATTGCCGTAGCTCCTGAAAAGCTTCGCGAGCAGGCTCGCTCCCACAGGTGAAATGCATTCCAATGTGGGAGCGAGCCTGCTCGCGAAGACGGCAGCACGGCCACTGCAGCACTTTGCTTGATGCACATCACTCTCGGTCACCCAAAGCCACCTAAACTTTAATTATTCCTTTAGACAAGGCAGTCTCCATGATCTCGATGTCTTCGTTTCACGCCATGCTGGTCCCGATTCTCGTCGGGATGATCATGCTGGCCATCGGCTTCAACTTTCGCGACAAAAACGCCGGCGTACTCGCCATGTGGATCGGCATGCTGATCATTTTCGGCACCGTGATTTTCAAGATCCTCGCCAAACTCAACGAATAAATCCGCCCCCCGACTCGCATTGATTTAGACGGGCTCGTACACTCGGTCGATCCGTTCATCCCGAGGTTGACCGCCTAGTGCTTGCCCGTCTATTCGCCCTGCCGTGTTTCTTTCTTGTCTGCCTCATGACGCTGCTGCCGATGGCACCTGCCCAGGCGGCTGGTTTGCCGAGCCTGCTCAGCGGCTCGACGAAAGCCCAGCCAGAGGCGCAAGAACCGCTCGGCCAATCGCTGGACGAAGTCATCAAGTCGCTGGAAAACGACCAGCAACGCAGCAAACTGCTGGCCGACCTGAAGAAACTGCGCGACGCCACCAAAAAGGCTCAACCCGCCGCCGAAGAAGGCGTGCTGGGTTTGATCGGCGGCACGCTCGCCACGTTCGAAAAACAATTCTCAGGGGCCGACAGCCCGCTCAATCGCTGGTCTGAAGAGTTTGGGCTGGCGAGAGACGAACTGTCAGCCTTGATGATGCCGGCCAGTGAATGGCTGCCGATCATCTTCGCGTTCGCCATGATCCTGATGGTCTGGAGCCTGCTGGCGGCGGCGCTGATCTGGGTCAGTCATCGGGTGCGCATGCGCTTCGGCCTGACCGAAGAACTGCCGCAACATCCCAAGGCTGTGGACATGTTGCGCTTCGCCTTGCGCAAGCTCGGGCCGTGGCTGATCGCCCTGGTGATCACCGTCTACATGAGCTACGCCCTGCCCTCATCGCTGGGTAAAAGCCTGGCCATGGTGCTGGCCTACGCGCTGGTGGTCGGCACCTGTTTCTCGGCGATCTGCGTGATCGCGTTCTCCCTGCTCGATGGCCCGCATCGCCATCGCGCCCTGTATATCCTGCGACACCAGGCGTTTCGGCCGTTGTGGCTGATCGGCAGTTTCGCCGCGTTTGGTGAAGCGCTGAGCGATCCGCGACTGGTCGCCGGGCTTGGCAGTCACCTGGCGCATACGGCGGCAACGGCAGCCAATGTGCTGGCGGCGATTTCTACCGGGTTATTCATCCTGCGGTTCCGCCGGCCGATCGCGCACTTGATCCGCAATCAGCCGCTGTCCCGGCGCCTGACCCGTCGCGCCCTCAGCGACACCATCGAAATTCTCGGCACTTACTGGTACGTCCCGGCGCTGGTGCTGGTGGGCGTCTCGCTGTTCGCCACGTTCGTTTCGGCCGGCGACACCAGCACCGCCTTGCGGCAGTCGCTGATCTGCACCGTGTTGCTGGTGCTGTGCATGGTCATCAACGGACTGGTCCGCCGTCATGCGCTTAAACCGCAACGCGGCGTGAAGCGCCATGCGCTGTATTCCGAGCGTCTGAAAAATTTCTTCTACACCCTCGCTCACCTGCTGGTGTGGCTGGCATTCATCGAGCTCGGCCTGCGGGTCTGGGGCATGTCGCTGATCACCTTCACCGAAGGTGAAGGCCATGAGGTCAGCGTCAAACTGTTCAGCCTCGCCGGCACACTGATTTTCGCCTGGCTGATCTGGATCCTCAGCGATACCGCCGTGCACCACGCGCTCACCCGCTCGCGCAAAGGCCTGGCCAATGCGCGTGCGCAGACGATGATGCCGTTGATCCGCAACGTGTTGTTCGTGGCGATTTTCATTGTTGCGCTGATCGTCGCGCTGGCGAACATGGGCATGAACGTCACGCCACTGCTCGCCGGTGCCGGTGTGATCGGTCTGGCCATCGGTTTCGGTGCACAGTCACTGGTCGCGGATTTGATCACTGGATTGTTCATCATCATCGAAGACTCCCTGGCCATCGACGACTACGTGGACGTCGGCGGCCACCTGGGCACCGTCGAAGGGTTGACCATCCGCACCGTGCGCCTGCGGGACATCGACGGCATCGTCCACACCATTCCGTTCAGCGAAATCAAAAGCATCAAGAACTACTCCCGGGAATTCGGGTACGCGATCTTCCGTGTGGCGGTGCCGTCCGACATGGACATTGATAGCGCAATCAAACTGATGCGCGAAGTCGGTCAGAAAATGCGCACCGACCCGCTGCAACGGCGCAACATCTGGTCGCCGCTGGAGATCCAGGGGGTCGAGAGTTTCGAGTCCGGAAACGCGATCCTGCGCGCGCGGTTCAAGACGGCGCCGATCAAACAGTGGGAAGTTTCGCGGGCGTTCAACTTGTCGCTGAAACGGCATCTGGATGAGGCGGGGCTGGATCTGGCGATGCCGCGAATGAGTGTTCAGGTGGCTACAGCTACCGGTGGGCAGCAGACGGAATAGCATCGGCTGTCAGGCCGCCTTCGCGAGCAGGCTCGCTCCCACAGGGTTTATGTGAACGACACAGATCCAGTGTGGGAGCGAGCCTGCTCGCGAAGGGCTCGCTGCGGATTCAGCAGGCTAAACCACATCCACCCCGACATGAATCGCATCATGCCGCCAAAACTCCAGGTCACAATCGATCAGCCGCTCATGCTGATCATAATTGACCCGGGCAATGCGTAACCCCGGGCTACCCACCGACACCCGCAGCGCCGCTGCCGCATCCACCGACAACGACGTCGGCACAATTTCGAACCGTACCCGCCCGTAATGCAAATCGTAATGCCGTGCGTACAACTCGGTAATCGACTGATTCAAATCAAACTCGAGAATCCCCGGAAAATACTGCGGATTCAAATAGTGCTCCACGTACAACACCAGCCGTTCATCAATGCGCCGCGCACGGCAGATCTGGATCACGCTCGACAGCGCCGGCAACTGCAACCACGCACACACCGCCGCCGAGGCAGGTTGCAACCGTGCTGAAATCACCTCGGTGGACGGCACTCGCCCCTGCGCACTGACCATCGCGTGAAAGTGACTGCGCTGCATCAGGTTGTAGGCCAGGCGCGGTGGCGAAACGAACCATCCACGGCGCTCTTCGCGATAAATCTGGCCCTGCGCTTCCAGCTGCAACAACGCCTCGCGCACGGTAATTCGCGTGGTCCCGAACAACTCACTGAGCTTGCGCTCGGCCGGTAGCTTGCTGCCGGGCGCCAACAGACCGTGGTCGAGCTGTTCCTGCAGGACCTGACCGATAGCTGTCACCGCTTTCGTTGCCTCATCACGCATCAACGTTACCTATCTGGACTAGACCAGCACTGTTTCGGGGCAGAACCGTGCTGAAAACCGGCTCATTTTTCATCCTGCAAGCGTAGGCAGTGCAGATGACTGATAGATGACAAAGCTACCCAACGGTCATCCGATCGCTCACCTCAAACCCTGCAATACATCGGCCAAGTCCCTTGCGTGCCGGGCCTTTGCCCATGGTCTACGCTTACCGGGCACCTGCCAATACCGGGCAAATAATTGTGCTGCCGGGCGACGACCGACATGAAAGTGTCATCGAGCCCGCCTAAATTGGCTCAGGTATTGCTGACCTAGACCAACACAACCGCAATCGCAGCGTTGAAAACGCCCAAAGGAGCTTCGGATGAAAAAGCTTTTCCTGGCATCACTGTTAGGCTCGACCATTGCCATGTGCACCGCCGCCATGGCGGCTGATGATTTGAAAACCCTCGAAGCCGCTGCGAAAGCGGAAGGCGCAGTCAACAGCGTCGGCATGCCCGATGACTGGGCCAACTGGAAAGGCACCTGGGAAGACCTGGCCAAGACCTACGGCCTCAAGCACATCGACACCGACATGAGCTCGGCACAGGAAATCGCCAAGTTCGCCGCTGAAAAAGACAACGCCAGCGCTGACATCGGCGACGTGGGCGCAGCCTTCGGCCCGATCGCGGTCAAGCAAGGCGTGGTGCAACCGTACAAGCCTACGACCTGGGCGCAGGTACCAGACTGGGCAAAAGACAAGGACGGCAACTGGGCACTGGCCTACACCGGCACCATCGCGTTTATCGTCAACAAGAAGCTGCTGCACGGTTCGGAAGCACCGACCAAGTGGGCTGACCTCAAGACCGGTAAATACAAGGTGTCCATCGGCGACGTGAGCACCGCGGCCCAGGCGGCCAACGGCGTTCTGGCAGCAGCCCTGGCCAACGGCGGCGACGAGAAAAACCTGCAACCGGCCCTGCTGCTGTTCGCAGACATTGCCAAACAGGGTCGCCTGTCCATGGCCAACCCGACGATTGCCACCATGGAAAAGGGTGAAATCGAAGTCGGCGTGGTCTGGGACTTCAACGGTCTGAGCTACAAGGCCAAGATGGCCAACCCGGATGACTACGTCGTGCTGATTCCATCCGATGGTTCGGTGATCTCCGGCTACACCACCATCATCAACAAGTACGCGAAAAACCCGAACGCCGCCAAGCTGACCCGCGAATACATCTTCAGCGACGCCGGCCAGATCAACCTGGCAAAAGGCAACGCGCGTCCGATCCGTGCCGAACACTTGACCCTGCCAGCCGACATCCAGGCCAAGCTGCTGCCTAACGAGCAGTATAAAAAGGTCACGCCGATCAAAGATGCCGACGCATGGGAAAAGACCTCCAAGGCCCTTCCTCAGAAGTGGAACGAAGAAGTCATCGTCAATATGCAGTGATGGCGTAACCCCCTGTGGGAGCGAGCCTGCTCGCGAAGGCGGAGTATCAGTCAACCTGAGTGTTGAATGTGATACCGCTTTCGCGAGCAGGCTCGCTCCCACAGTGGATCGTGGTGAATTCGAGTTTTTGAATTTCTGTTTCGCGGAGTTTTTGCCCCTATGAAGCACAACGTCATCCTTGTCGTGCTCGACGGCCTCAATTACGAGGTCGCGCGCCATACCATGGGGCACCTGCAGGCCTACGTCGGCGCAGGACGCGCGGCACTCTACAAACTGGAGTGCGAACTGCCGTCCCTGTCCCGTCCGCTGTACGAGTGCATTCTCACCGGCGTCCCGCCCATCGAGAGCGGCATTGTCCACAACAACGTCTCGCGCCTGTCCAATCAGCGCAGCATTTATCACTACGCCACGGACGCCGGCCTGAAAACCGCTGCGGCGGCGTATCACTGGGTCAGCGAGCTGTACAACCGTTCACCATTCGTGGCCGCCCGGGATCGTCACACCGACGATGAAGCCCTGCCGATCCAGCACGGTCACTTCTACTGGAACGACCACTACCCGGATTCACACCTGTTCGCCGACGCCGAAAGCCTGCGCCTGCGGCATGCGCCGAATTTTCTGTTGATCCACCCGATGAACATCGACGACGCCGGGCACAAGCACGGCCTCGATACCCCGCAATACCGCAACAGTGCGCGCTCGGCCGACATCATCCTCGCCGATTACTTGCGCACCTGGCTCGACGCCGGTTATCAGGTACTGGTAACTGCCGACCACGGCATGAACAACGACCGCTCCCACAATGGCCTGTTGCCGGAAGAACGCGAAGTGCCGTTGTTTGTCCTCGGTGACGCGTTCAGTCTCAACGCCAGCGCCGCGCCCAAACAGACTGAAATCTGCGGCACGGTCTGCGAATTGCTGGGCGTGGCCCACGACAAACCTGTGTGCCGGGAGCTGCTCAAGTGAATGCCAATACCCGTGGCAAGTGGCTGGCAGCCTTGTGCCTGGTGCCCTTCGCCCTGTTCTTTATCGTGTTCGAAATCGCCCCACTGGTCTGGGTGATGATCAACAGCCTGGAATCAGAAGAGTTCGGCTGGGGCATTTCCAACTTCACCAAGATTTTCAATTCGAAGTTCTACTTGCAGGCGATCCAGTACAGCCTCGAGATCAGTTTCTGGTCCAGCGTGTTCGGGATCATTATCGCGGTGCTCGGCGCTTACTCCTTGCGCAGGGTCGACTCGAAACTGCGCAACTTCGTCAACGCCTTCGCCAACATGACCAGCAACTTCGCCGGCGTGCCCCTGGCCTTCGCGTTCATCATCCTGCTGGGCTTCAACGGCAGCTTCACCATCATGCTCAAGCAGGCCGGGATCATTCAGGATTTCAACCTGTACTCGAAGACCGGGCTGATCATTCTCTATACGTACTTCCAGATTCCGCTTGGCGTGTTGCTGCTCTACCCCGCCTTCGACGCCCTGCGCGAAGACTGGCGCGAGTCCGCCGAACTGCTCGGCGCCAACGGCTGGCAGTTCTGGCGGCACATCGGTTTGCCGGTACTGACACCGGCACTGCTCGGTACGTTCGTGATCCTGCTGGCCAACGCCCTCGGCGCCTACGCGACGGTGTATGCGTTGACCACCGGCAACTTCAACGTGCTGCCGATTCGCATCGCGGCGATGGTGTCCGGTGATATTTCCCTCGACCCGAACCTCGCCAGTGCCCTGGCCGTGGTGCTGGTGGCGTTGATGACCCTGGTGACCATCGTGCATCAGCTGCTGTTGAAGAGGAGCTACCATGTCTCGCGCTGAACTGGGCCCCGTCGGTGTCTACCACCGCGTCGTGGTGTACCTGCTTTTTGCCATTCTGTTGTTACCGCTGCTCGGGACGCTGATCTACTCGATCTCCAGCAGTTGGTCGGCGACCATCCTGCCCAGCGGTTTTACCTTCAAGTGGTACCTCCAGCTGTGGAGCGATCCGCGTTTTCTCAATGCGTTTGGCCAGTCGCTGCTGGTCTGCGTCGGCGCATTGATTTTGTCGGTGGTGTTGATTCTGCCGCTGCTGTTCGTGGTGCATTACCACTTCCCGAAACTCGACGCGCTGATGAACATCCTGATCCTGCTGCCCTTCGCGGTGCCGCCGGTGGTGTCCTCGGTGGGGCTGTTGCAGCTCTACGGTTCGGGGCCGTTCGCGATGGTCGGCACGCCGTGGATTCTGATTGGTTGCTACTTCACCATTGCGCTGCCGTTCATGTACCGGGCAATCACCAACAACCTGCAAGCGATCAACCTGCGCGACCTGATGGACGCCGCCCAACTGCTCGGCGCCAGCACCTTTCAAGCGGCATTCCTGGTAGTGCTGCCGAACCTGCGCAAGGGCTTGATGGTGGCGTTGCTGCTGTCGTTCTCGTTCCTGTTCGGGGAGTTCGTATTCGCCAACATCCTCGTCGGCACCCGCTACGAAACCCTGCAGGTCTACCTCAACAACATGCGTAACAGCAGCGGCCACTTCACCAGTGCGCTGGTGATTTCCTATTTCTTCTTTGTGCTGGTTCTGACCTGGGCGGCCAATATCTTGAACAAGGACAAAAGCGAATGAGCTATGTCAGCGTCCAACATCTTCAAAAGAATTACGCGGGTACGACAGTATTCAGCGACATCAACTGCGAGATCCAGAAAGGCGAATTCGTCACCCTGCTCGGCCCGTCCGGTTGCGGTAAATCCACGCTGCTGCGCTGCATCGCCGGCCTGACCTCGGTCGATGGCGGCAAGATCCTGCTGGAGGGTGTCGACCTGGTGCCAATGAGCCCGCAAAAGCGCGGCATCGGCATGGTGTTCCAGAGCTATGCTCTGTTCCCCAACATGACCGTAGAGCAGAACATCGCCTTCGGTTTGCGCATGCAAAAGGTCAACGCCGACGACAGTCACAAACGTGTCGCCGAAGTACTGAAACTGGTGGAGCTGAACGACTTCGCCTCGCGTTATCCGCATCAACTGTCGGGCGGTCAGTGCCAGCGTGTCGCCCTCGCCCGCTCACTGGTCACCCGGCCACGCCTGTTGTTGCTGGATGAACCGTTGTCGGCCCTGGATGCGCGGATTCGCAAGCACCTGCGCGAACAGATCCGACAGATCCAGCGTGAACTGGGCCTGACCACGATCTTCGTCACACACGATCAGGAAGAAGCGCTGACCATGTCTGACCGGATTTTCCTGATGAATCAGGGAAAAATCGTACAAAGTGGCGACGCCGAAACCCTGTACACCGCGCCAGTCGATGTGTTTGCCGCAGGCTTCATCGGCAACTACAACCTGCTGGACGCCGACAGCGCTTCGAAGCTGCTGCAACGGCCGATCAGCCATCGCATCGCGATTCGCCCGGAAGCCATCGAGCTGAGTCTCAACGGCCAACTCGACGCGCAAATCCGCAGCCATAGCCTGCTGGGCAACGTGATTCGCTACCGGGTCGAAGCCCGCGGCGTGGAATTGGTGGTGGATGTGCTCAACCGCTCGGCGGCCGACCTGCATCCCGATGGTCAGCGCCTGGCGCTTTCCATCGATCCGACGGCCCTCTGTGAGGTAGCCTGATGCCTTTGCTGATGTTGAAGAGAGAACTGCACTGATGGCCCTGGCAATTTTTGATCTGGATGAAACCCTGATCCACGGCGACTGCGCCACCCTCTGGAGCGAGCAAATGGGCCGCCTGGGCTGGGTCGACCCTGAGTCGTTCATGCGTCAGAACAACGAACTGATGGACGCCTACAGTCACGGCAAGCTGCGGATGGAGGACTACATGACCTTCAGCCTGGAGCCGATGATCGGCAGGACACCTGAAGAGGTCGACCATCTGGTCGGCCCGTGGGTTGAAGACTTCATCGAGCCGATCATTTTCAGCGACGCCACCAAAGCCATCGCCGCCCACCGCAAGGCCGGTGACCGGATCCTGGTGATCTCGGCGTCCGGCACGCACCTGGTGCGACCGATTGCCGAACGACTGGGTATCGACGAGATTCTCGGCATCGAACTGGAAGTGGCGCACGGGGTGTACAGCGGCCACACCGTCGGCACCCTGACCTACCGCGAAGGCAAGATCACCCGTTTGCTGGAATGGCTGGATGCGGAAGAGGAAAACCTCGAAGGAGCGAGTTTTTATTCTGACTCACGCAACGATTTGCCGTTGTTGCTGAAGGTGGATTTCCCACACGTGGTGAACCCGGATCCGGTGCTGCTTGAGCACGCCGAAAAAGCCGGCTGGCCGATCCATCTCTGGAAGTAACAGATAGCCCCTGTAGGAGCGAGCCCTGTGGCGAGGGGGCAAGCCCCCTCGCCACACAGGCTCGCCCCCACAGTTGGTTTGGCGTTGTCAGGTCAGAGTTTCGTCGATCACCAACACCAGTTTCCCCGCCACGGTATTGCTCGCCAACTCGGCAAACGCCGCTTCGGCATCCTTGATCGGGAAGGTTTTGGCCAGTTGCGGGCTCAAACGTCCCTCGGCAAACAGTGGCCAGACGTGCTGGCTCAAGTCACTGAACAAATCCGCCTTGAACTGATCGTCGCGACTGCGCAAGGTCGAACCCAGCAGTTGCACGCGCTTGGCCAGCACCTGCGCCAGGTCCAGCTGCGCCTCACGGCCGCCCATCAAGCCGATCAGCACCCAACGACCATCAGGGGCCAGCAGCTTCAGATTCAACGCGGCGTACTTGCCACCCACCGGGTCGAGGATCACATCGAACGGCCCAAGGTCATTCAAACTGTCCAGGCCGCCCTTGCGCACCACCCCGCCCTGCGCGCCCAGTGCTTCACAGTAAGCCAATCGCTCGGCGGAACCGACGCTGACCCAGCACGGGTTGCCAAACGCCTTGCACAGCTGAATGGCAGCTGAACCAATTCCACTTGCTCCGGCGTGCAGAAGAACTTTCTCACCCGGTTTGAGCGCAGCGAGTTGAAACACATTCAGCCAGACGGTCGCATACACTTCCGGCAACGCTGCCGCCTCGACCAGCGACAAACCTTCGGGAACCGGCAACACGTGCCGTCCGTCGACAACTACCTCTTCGGCCATCCCGCCCCCGGCCAGCAAGGCGCAAACCCGATCGCCGACCTGCCAGGAAGACCCTGCCCCCACCTCGCTGATCACCCCTGAACACTCAAGACCCAGTACGTGACTGGCTCCCGGCGGTGGCGGATAGAGGCCTGCTTTCTGTAATAAATCGGCGCGATTGAGCCCCGCTGCCGCCACTCGGATACGAACTTGTCCTACATCACACGTAGGACTGGGCTCTTCAAGCCACTCCACTTGACCTTCAACGCCTTGCAATGCTTTCACAGTGCCTCCATAGTGAGTCTGGACTGAGCCCGTAGCTGTAGCGCCGGGCTTTCTTGCATTATGCGACCGGCCCTCGTGGATCCGGCGACTTCAAAGACGGCCTAATATGCGTGATCAATTGTCCCCGCGTCGAATCAGCATGAAGCATTTTTTCCCTGGCACCGCCCTAGCCCTTTTCATCGGTATCGGCCTTTTACCGATATCGACCAATACGTTTGCAGCCAATAGCTGGGACAAGCTTCAGCCTGATCGTGACGAAGTAATCGCCAGTCTGAACGTCGTCGAATTGCTCAAGCGTCATCACTACAGCAAGCCGCCGCTCGATGACGCGCGCTCCGTGATCATCTACGACAGCTACCTCAAGCTGCTGGACCCGTCGCGCAGCTATTTCATGGCCAGCGACATTGCGGAATTCGACAAGTGGAAAACCCAGTTTGACGACTTCCTCAAAAGCGGCGACCTGAACGCCGGGTTCACCATCTACAAGCGCTACCTGGACCGCGTCAAGGCGCGTCTGGACTTCGCCCTTGCCGAGTTGAACAAAGGCGTCGACAAGATCGACTTCACCACCAAGGAAACCTTGCTGATCGATCGCAAGGACGCCCCTTGGCTCAAATCCACCGCGGAACTCGACGACCTGTGGCGCAAACGCGTCAAGGACGAAGTGCTGCGGCAGAAGATTGCGGGCAAGGATTCCAAGCAGATTCAGGAAACCCTGACCAAGCGCTACAAGAACCAGTTGGCGCGCCTGGACCAGACCCGTGCGGAAGATATCTTCCAGGCGTACATCAACACCTTCGCCATGTCCTACGACCCGCACACCAACTATCTGTCGCCAGATAATGCGGAGAACTTCGACATCAACATGAGCCTGTCCCTGGAGGGCATCGGCGCCGTGTTGCAGAGCGATAACGACCAGGTGAAAGTCGTACGTCTGGTGCCGGCAGGCCCGGCTGACAAGACCAAGCAGGTTGCCCCGGCCGACAAGATCATCGGCGTTGCCCAAGGCAACAAAGAGATGGTCGATGTGGTCGGCTGGCGCCTGGACGAAGTGGTCAAGCTGATCCGCGGTCCGAAAGGCACCGTGGTGCGCCTGGAAGTGATTCCGGCCAGCAATGCGCCGAACGACCAGACCACCAAGATCGTGCCGATTACCCGCGAAGCGGTGAAGCTTGAAGATCAGGCCGTGAAGAAGTCGGTCCTCAACCTGAAACAGGATGGCAAGGACTACAAGCTCGGCGTCATCGAGATCCCGGCCTTCTACCTCGACTTCAAGGCGTTCCGTGCCGGTGATCCGGACTACAAGAGCACCACGCGTGACGTCAAGAAACTGCTGACCGAGTTGCAGAAAGACAAGGTCGACGGCGTGGTCATCGACTTGCGCAACAACGGCGGCGGCTCCTTGCAGGAAGCCACCGAGCTGACCAGCCTGTTCATCGACAAGGGCCCTACCGTTCTCGTGCGTAACGCCGATGGCCGGGTTGATGTGCTGGAAGATGAAAACCCGGGCGCGTTCTACAAAGGCCCGATGGCGTTGCTGGTCAACCGCCTGTCCGCCTCGGCTTCGGAAATTTTTGCCGGCGCCATGCAGGACTACCACCGTGCGTTGATCATCGGCGGCCAGACCTTCGGCAAAGGCACCGTGCAGACCATTCAGCCGCTGAACCATGGCGAACTGAAACTGACCCTGGCCAAGTTCTACCGGGTTTCCGGCCAGAGCACCCAGCATCAGGGCGTACTGCCGGACATCGATTACCCGTCGATCATCGACACCAAGGAAATCGGCGAGAGCGCCCTGCCTGAAGCCATGCCATGGGACACCATCCATGCGGCGATCAAGCCGGCGGTAGATCCGTTCAAGCCTTACCTGACGCAGCTCAAGTCCGAGCACGATGCGCGCTCGGCCAAGGATGCGGAGTTCGTGTTCATCCGCGACAAGCTGGCCCTGGCGCAAAAACTGATGGAAGAAAAAACCGTCAGCCTCAACGAAGCCGACCGTCGGGCGCAGCACACCGACATCGAGGCCAAACAGCTGGTGATGGAAAACATCCGTCGCAAAGCCAAAGGCGAAGAGCCGCTCAAAGAGCTGAAGAAAGAAGACGAAGACGCCATCGCGGCCGAACCGGACAAGACCAAGCCAGAAGACGACGCTTATCTGAGCGAGACTGGTCGGATCCTGCTGGACTACCTCAAACTCAACACCGCGGTTGCCAAGCACTAAGCGGTTACACGCAACATGATGGCAATTTAATGCTGACGCTCCCCGGAGCGTCATCAAACAGTCATCATTCTGTCGTGAAATAAGGGACTGGGAGCACCTCTGACAAGAGGCTGCTCCCAGTCCTTTTTTATCGCCCCGAGATTGCCATGACCACGACAGAACAGCTGAGTGCCTTGAGTTCCATATTGGCTCAAAGCGGCTTGCACAGCCTGTTCCAGCCGATCATTTCCCTCTCCGAGCGACGCATTGTCGGCTATGAAGCCCTCACCCGCGGCCCGTCAAACAGCCCGTTGCACTCCCCCGTCGCATTGTTCTCCGTGGCCAGACAGGCCGGTCGCTTGAACGAGCTGGAAATTGCTTGCCGCGAAAGCGCTTGCCGACGTTTCAACGAACAGCAACTGCCGGGCAAACTGTTCCTCAACGTCTCCCCGGAATCCCTGCTCGAAGCGGCCCACCAACCCGGTCGCACCCTGCAACTGCTGCAGGATTTCGGCATTCCGCCGAGCCAGGTGGTGATCGAACTCACCGAACAAACCCCGACCGACGACTTCCAGTTGCTGCAAAACGCGCTGCATCATTATCGGGCGATGGGATTTTCCATTGCGCTGGATGATCTGGGCGCAGGGTATTCCAGCTTGCGATTGTGGTCGGAGTTGCGCCCGGACTACGTGAAGATCGATCGCCACTTCATCGACGGCATTCACCAGGACGCACTCAAGCGCGAATTTGTTGGTTCGATCCTGCAGATTGCCAAAGCCTCACGAGCGCAGGTGATTGCCGAAGGCATTGAATTACAGGAAGAGCTCGCGGTACTGACCGAGATGGGCGTTGATCTGGTCCAGGGTTATCTGCTGTGCCGTCCTCAGGAGCATCCGCCCCGGGATGCTCGCACCCTAATGCCCAAACACGACAGCACCGCCGTTGCACTGAATGACGAAGGCAGCGACCTCAGCCCCCTGCTCAACGACCAACCGGCCGTTGCACACGACACACCGACCGCCACCGTGCTCGAAGCGTTCCGTCGCCAGGCCAATCTGAACTCCCTGGCGGTGCTCGACAATCAAGGCCAGCCCTGTGGCATTGTTCACCGGCATTCGCTGTCGGACGCGCTGCTGAAGCCGTTTGCTACCGACCTGTTCGCCCGCAAACCGATCAGCCGCTTGATGAACGACGACTTTCTTGCCGTGGAAATGAGCCAGTCGCTGCAACAGGTCAGCCGCCTGATCACCAGCCGCGCGCGCCAACGCATTGAAGAAGACTTCATCATCACCCTCAATGGCAGCTACTTGGGACTGGGTCGGGTCATCGATGTGCTCAAGCTGATTACCGAACTGAAAATCCAGCAGGCCCGCTACGCCAACCCATTGACCCTGCTACCCGGCAACGTGCCGATCCAGCAATGCCTGACACGCTTGCTGCAACAGGAGCGCGAGTCGATCATCTGCTACGTCGACATCGACAGCTTCAAACCCTTCAACGACATCTACGGCTACGGCCGTGGGGATGAAGTCCTGCTCTGTCTGGCGCAATGCCTGAATGACCGTGTCGACCCTTCCCGCGACTTCGTCGGCCATATCGGCGGCGATGATTTCCTGCTGGTGCTCGGCCCGGAAGACTGGCGCAAACGTTTGAACCAGTTGCTGGACGATTTCCATAGCCAATGCCGACGGTTCTACCGCAGCGAACACCTGGAAGCCGGCTGCTTTATCGCGCCGAACCGTCAAGGTGTGCGTCAGGAGTTTCCGTTGTTGTCATTGTCGATCGGCGTGGTGCACTTGCATCCACAGGCCTGTGGACAACTCGATGCGAGCCAGTTGGCGGAGATGGCATCGCAGGCCAAGCACCATGCGAAGAATGTGCAGGGGTATAGCGTGCATGTGATTGATAGTCTGGCGGTGTCTGGGAAAGAGGATGCATTGCTGGAGGGGCAGCGCTGAATTGTCGGACGCCTTCGCGAGCAGGCTCGCTCCCACATTGGATCTGTGTCGTTCACAAATCCCCTGTGGGTTACTGCCCATCACCCCGAGCCGCCAACTCTTTCAGCTTGAGCTCAGCCAACGGATGCCCGGCCTTCGCGGCCATGCCCCACCAGCGCGCTGCTTCAGCCGGATCCGGCGCCTTGCTCGGTGTTCCTGCCAGACTGATCACCCCAACTTGATACGCCGCCTTGCCATCCCCCGCCAACGCCGCCAGGCGCAGCAATCGCACGCCCTCCTCGCGAGCCCCAAGGCCGACGCCGCGAAAGGTCAGAATGTGGCCATAGAAGCTTTGAGCGCCGACATCACCCAGGTTTGCCATGCGGGCGAACTGGCCTTCGAGCCAGCTCCAGCCTCGTGGTTGGCGCACGAACCAGGGCCAGTGAAACAACCGGCGTGCCAGCCAGTAACCGGCCCGGGCCTTGAGTTTTAAAAACACTCAGGCCTCGGCCGATTCGGGGTATTCGTATTCGAAAACGCGCACCACTTCCGAAGCATGCCAGGACGCGGCGGCGACACCGTCGGATGGCCCGGAGAAACGCCCCAGTCGCTCGACACATTCGAAGAAGCCGGTGCGCGGTAGACGGCTGGCGCCCTGGCTGATCACCAGCGAGCTGCGCAGCGGTTGCTCGGCCCTGGCATCCAGCGCGGCCAGATGTTCGAGCGCAGCGGTGAGGGTTTGCATGGCCGGCGTGGGCAATTGCAAACGCTCCAGCAACGCTCGATAGGTCAGCAGATGGCGCTGACGACGTGCCTGATCCAGTTCACCCAGCAACCCGTCCCAATGTTGTCGACTGATGCGTACGCTCACGATTCATCCCTCCACCCTGGCACCGTCAATTCCCAGGCCAGGCTGCGGCGAATCGCAGCGTCGGGTAGACGCTCGCCACTTTCGATCAAGGCCAGATAAGACGGGCTGATGCCTACCGTGCGGGCGAGCGCCTCGATGGCGATGCCCTTCCCTTCGCGCAAACTGCGTAGTTGATCCAGACCTGGAAGAATCTGGTCTGGTGTTGCCGTGCGATGCACTGGCGCGTCTGGCGCCGGTTGCTCGTTGATGCCTGCTGCTTTCAGTAGAGCCTGGTACTGAGCCCACGGTAAAACTGCATACTCGGGCTCGCCTTCGCGTGTGATTATCTGAATATCCATGACTTCCCCGTAGGACAACGACACTTTGCGAGTCGGCGCTTTTCCCTAGAAGTGTAATCCTAACAGCGGCCAAGGTCGCGCGGGGGTATCAATAAATTGGATCCTCAGTCGCCGCGTTTTTTTGAGGGCCCTTGAAGCTGAAGTTTTTCCGGGGTATCGGGCAGGCGCTCAACCACTGCCAACTTCTCCGGCACCTGACGTTTGCGCCAGGCGCGAAAGGCATTGAGTTCGTCGTCGAGGACTTTCATCAGCCAGGCCAGTACGGCGATGTCATCGAGCATGCCGAACACCGGAATGAAATCCGGGATGGCATCCACCGGGCTGAGGAAATACATCAGGCCGGCGACCACCGAGACCAGCGCCTTCGGGCTGACGGCACGGTACTCCCCACGCCAGTAGGCCAGGCACAGCGCCTGCAACAGGCGCAGATCGTCTTTGACCTTGCCCAGGCGATTGCCTTGGCTGGCACCTTTGCTGGCAACGGCGAACAGCAACGTCGGCAAGCGCCCACGCGCGAGCAGGCGCCCGGCGAGGGGCAAGAATCGAGCGAAATTCCAGGGTGCTTTCATCATTCCTCCCACTGAAATGTTATCCACACAAATTGTGGATAACCTTGTGAACAGAGCTGCTTTTCACCGCTGAAAGCCCCGTTTCATAAGGGTCCGGCTCAGATCGGGCGTTTTTTACTCACATAAAAAAACCCAAGATTTCATTGACTTGGCGCGCCGGCGCGGCTAGCACGGGCGTCTTCAATGGCTATGACTCCAGCGTACAGCAACCGTTCGCTTTGTTTACCTGCACCGAACCCCGGATGCAACAACGCCCCGCATAAGCGAGGCGTTGTTGTCAAAGCAGACGTTGATTACTTGGCGGCGTCTTCTTTGGCTGGATCTTTGATCGCCAGCAGTTCCAGGTCGAATACCAGCACCGAGTTGGCTGGAATCGCCGGGCTTGGGCTTTGGGCGCCGTAAGCCAGTTCGCTAGGGATGTACAGCTTGTACTTCTCACCCACGTGCATCAGTTGCAAGCCTTCGACCCAACCCGGAATCACACCGCTGACCGGCAGATCGATCGGGCTGCCGCGCTCGACGGAGCTGTCGAAGACGGTGCCGTTGGTCAGCTTGCCGGTGTAGTGAACAGTCACTACGTCGGTCGGCTTAGGCTGTGGGCCATCGGCTTTCTTTTCCACTTCGTATTGCAAGCCCGAAGCGGTGGTCACTACGCCAGCTTTCTTGGCGTTTTCTTCGAGGAACTTCTTGCCGGCAGCAGCCGACTCTTCGCTCATCTTGGCCATACGCTCTTCCGCACGCTTCTGCAGTGCGGCGAAGGCTTCGACCAGATCCTCGTCTTTGAGCTTCTGCTCTTTCTTGCCGACGGCATCTTCGATGCCCTGGGCTACGGCTTTGGAATCCAGGTCATCCATTCCTTCCTGAGCCAGGCTTTTGCCCATGTTCAGGCCAATGCCGTAGGAAGCTTTTTGCGCCGGAGTTTTCAGCTCTACACTGGTCTGCGAATCACAACCCGCAAGTACCAGGCTAACCAGGGCTACCGCCGCCGCCAACCGATGCTGTTTCATGCTATTTCCTTGTTCATGCGCCTAAAGGGCAATCGAGTAAAGCCGCGAGCTTATCAGGCGGCCACGACCAATGGCTACCGGCATGAGAGCTGGAAACTTCTGATAAGTTCAGGTGTTTTAACGCATTTCAGGATTGGCATCATGAAGCTTCTGTCATCTGGCACCTACAGCAGCTGATCGCGTATCCCCCAGCATCTGGCGTAATGGCCACTTGCCGCACCCCGCCCCCTGAGGCATAAGAGCGCTACAACTCGACAAGGATGTTTATCTTGCGCCTCTTATTTCGCCTGCTGATGCTGGTGGCTGTGCTGTCGGGACTCGGCCTGGCCGTGGTTCTGTATTACGTCGCCAACCCGAAACTGCCGACCTGGTCGCCCGCGCAACAGGTGCATTACCTGGAACAATGGAGCGCCGAAGACCGGCAGGCCTATTACTTCACGCCTCAGGGGACCCAGGTCAAAGGCTTGCGCTATGACTGGTTCAACGCCCTCGAACTGCCCTTCTCGCAGCGACGATTCGCTTCACCCGAATACCTCGCCCGCTTTGGCTTCCTGATCGACACAAGCCAGAAAGCCACACCAAACAACCCGGGGAATTTGCCCGTAGGTTTTGCCCGACATCAAAACCCCGGCAGTCAGGACGAATTTCTCGACATCACCTGCGCCGCTTGCCACACCGGCGAGTTGCGCTTTAACGGCCAGGCGATCCGCATTGACGGCGGCTCGGCGCAGCATGTCCTGCCCTCCAGTGTGCCTACGTTGAAAGGCGGCAGTTTCGGTCAAGCGATGGTCGCCAGTCTGACCTCGACTTACCTCAACCCGTGGAAATTCGAACGCTTCGCCCGCAACGTGCTGGGCGAGGAGTACGACGCCCGGCACCAACAATTGCGCGAAGACTTCAAAGCGTCCCTCGTTACCTTCGTCAAAGTTGCCTGGAACGATACCCATCGCGGACTCTACCCTACCGAGGAAGGCCCGGGCCGGACCGACGCCTTCGGGCGCATTGCCAACGCCACGTTCGGCGATGCGATTTCAGCCGACAACTACCGCGTGGCCAACGCCCCGGTGGATTACCCGCAGTTGTGGGACATGTGGACGTTCGACTGGGTGCAGTGGAACGGTTCGGCGCAACAGCCCATGGCTCGCAACATTGGCGAATCCCTGGGTGTGGGCGCCACACTGAGTTTCTTCGACGCCAACGGCCAACCACTCAAAGGCGACGGACGCTATCCGTCGAGTGTGCGGTTACGCGACTTGCACCAGATCGAAGAAACCCTGCAACGGCTCAAACCACCCGCCTGGCCTGAAGCGTTACTTGGCGCTGTCGACAAGCCGTTGGCAGCCAAAGGTCGCGAGTTGTTCGGCGAAAACTGCGCCGGTTGCCATTTGCCACGCACTGTCGAAAGTGACGGACGCTGGGTGCAACACCTGAAAATGCTGCCGGTGGATTTCATTGGCACCGACCCGGGCGCCGCCAACAACATTGCCGACCATCGCTTCGACCTCTCCGCCTTGCAATGGGACCTGGCGGAACTCAAGCAGCTGGACGTGCACTTGCAGCCAACACCCACTGAACCGTTGGACTTGAGCCGCCTATCATCGGCCAAGGGTCTGGCCTACATCACTGCTTTCGTCGGAAACCGCGCCTACGTTGACGCGAACATTCCTGCCGCTGAACAACCCGCCATGAACGGCTTCGGCCTGCCGATTGGCGTACGCGAGTTGCGCGCCTATAAGGCACGTCCATTGGCAGGCATCTGGGCCACGGCGCCGTTTCTGCACAACGGTTCGGTACCGAGCATTTACCAGCTGCTCTCGCCCCAAGATGAACGCGCAACGACCTTTTATAAAGGTACGTTCGAGTACGACCCACAACATCTTGGTTATCGTACCGAGGCCTTCACCAATGGCTTCGTATTCGACACGCGCATCACCGGCAATCACAACAGCGGCCACGAGTTCCGTGCCGGCCAGCGCGGCAACGGCGTGATTGGCCGCTTGCTGCAACCGCAGGAGCGCTGGGCGCTGCTGGAATACCTGAAGGTGTTGGGCGGCCCGTTGGAGGCGCAATTGCCATGAGCAGACTCTGGATGCGCTTTGGCGCTTTTCTCGGCAAGACCCTTCTGTGGTTGCTCGGCCTTGGTGTGCTCGGTTATGCGCTGGCCATGGCGTGGTTCGCCTGGCAGCACAGCGGACCCGTTTCAGCGCAAGAAGTGATACCGGATGGCGAAGCCGCCATGGCTCAGGACATCATTCAAACCGCGGTGCGTATCGTCGATCAACACCGTGAAAGCACCCGCTACCTGCGCGATGCGCATGCCAAGGCCCACGGCTGCGTGAAAGCCGAGGTTCAAGTGCTGGCGGATCTGACCACGGAACTGCGCCAAGGCGTATTCAGCGAACCTGGCAAAACCTGGCAAGCGACGATGCGCCTGTCCAATGGCAACGCGTATCCACAGTTCGACAGCATTCGAGATGCCCGAGGCATGGCGATTAAACTGCAGGATGTGCCCGGCAAACAATTGCTCGCCGATCAACAGCCTCGTGGCGAACAGGACTTTGTGATGTTCAGCCACCCGAACTTCTTCGTCAGCGATGTCGCCGAGTACCGTCAGAATGTGGCGGCCCAGGCTGACGGCAAAAAGCTGATGGCGTTTTTTCCTGGCTGGGACCCGCGGACCTGGCAGGTTCGGCACCTGTTTATCGCCTTGGCAACCTTGTCGCCCGCTCCGGAAAGTCCGACGCAGACCACTTACTTTTCGGTTTCGCCCTACAAGTTTGGTGAAGCCAATGCCAAATTCCGTGTGATGCCGGCCCCGGATAGCTGCGCGGCCTACACCCTGCCCGCGCAGAACAAGAAGTTGCCAAACTTCCTGCGCAATGCGCTGAACCAGCAATTGTCGACGGACCGAGTGCCGGCCTGCTTCGTCCTGCAGATTCAGCGTCAGGACCCAAGCCACTACATGCCCATTGAAGACACCAGTATCGAATGGAGTGAAAACGCGGCGCCGTTCGAGACCGTGGCGCGCATCAAAGTACCCGCGCAAGATTTCGACACGCCGGCATTGAATATCCAATGCGACAACCTGTCGTTCAATCCATGGTTTGGTCTGGAGGCTCATCGGCCGATTGGCGGCATCAATCGACTTCGCAAAGCGGTGTATGAAGCCGTAAGCGACTACCGACACAGTCGGAACGATGAGACATCACTGCACTAACCCGAAATTGACGATGACACCCGCCCCTTCGGCCAGACACTGCTGGGGTAAAGGACACTCAAGTTCCCGGCTGCCGCTACTAGATCGATGAACACCTGCGGAGGCATTTTATTGCTCAGTATTTTTTGCTCAATGTCTTGATAATCATTACTTTGGGGATCCAGCTGCGCCATCAGCTGCACCACCTTTTCCGAATCCGGCCTGGCAAAACGCAAGACTGCCCCATCCGGTGCACAAAAAAACAAGCGATGATGAGGCGCAACGTTTACCCGCCCCAGGCCGACTCGCAGGTCTTCGATAGAAAAGAAATTTTTATATTTCTCGACTTGCGTAGAGGGTAATCGGTGATTGGAGATCGGGCTCATCGAATGGTAGAAACCATGAACACGAAATTCTGCCGGGAGTCGAAAATTTCCATGGAGGTCCTTGGGAAAGAGTACCTGCCTGTCGAATGTGGCGTAATCGCTTCGCACCGGAGCGGTAACGACAAAGATGTCCTGTGTTTTATGCTTGAGAACGATGCCGACATGCTGCTGCGTGGGCGATAGTGCCAGCATTTGCATATGAAGATAGCCCGCCACTTCGCCAGCATTCCCGAGAGCCGGACCGCAGACTGGCATCAGCTCTATCGGTGGGGTCTGCTGTAGGATGTCCTTGCGCCAGCTCGCTCTTAGGTGCCCTCTTTGCCTCCAAAGACTCCCGGGGACCACGGTGGTCACTACACCTGCTGCCACCGCCAACAAAATCAGAATGCTGCTGGGCATTGCACCTGATTCATAAAGGCTCTCAAACGTTTGAACGTCGCCATTGGGCTTTCGTCCAAACCGCGGTGACAACTCCTGCTCGAACTCTGAATCCATTGAGGAGTAAGAGATGAGTGCGCCATCACTGACCGACAGATAACCCCTGGAAAATTGTCGGCGCCAGGTCATCACTTCAAACAGGTCGGCAACCGAAAAGAACAGCTGTCGCTGGCCCCACTCTACGGGGCTTTCTTCGATGCCTTTGATTTTTCCAACATGGGAAAACACGCGGGCCTCGAGCGTATACCCGCTTGGAACGCCCCATTCACCCTCTAAACTCTTCGTTACGGCTAACGGGAAATTTGGGGATTTCTGCACATCCGCACTTTCATCGGCAGACGTCGCCGCTATGGCACCAAAAAACCACCCCTCCTGGTTTTTGAGGATAAACCCGGTGAATTCAGTACCACGGTAGCTTTTGAATGACTTATGCAAAAAGACTGCCGCGTCATCACAGGTCATAAAACCCGGATTCAGCGCAAGGGGCGGACGGGGATCCGCATCGGTAAAGGGCGATGAAACAACAACTTCAGAAGGAATGGAACTCATGCTTGCTTTCTCGGTAGGCACTCCATGACGGTCATGGAAACGATTGCCTATTGTCCGAAAGCAGCGTGCCCGTCAGGCACTACATAGATATATACAGCGCCAGCCGCGCGGAATTACCAAATCCCAGACAGCAAAAAGCCCGCGTTAAGCGGGCTTTCTGTGTGGTACCTGGCGTTCAGCGTTCCAGGTTACCGAATATGGCGCAGCGGACGGGACTCGAACCCGCGACCCCCGGCGTGACAGGCCGGTATTCTAACCGACTGAACTACCG
>NZ_JBSKHV010000022.1:0-60545 GCF_057128725.1 Pseudomonas oplopanacis
GACATTCCCATGACAACTGCACACTCCCCTATTCGCGTCGGCATCATCGGCGTTGGCAACTGGGCTCGCCACGGCCATCTGCGCGTGCTGAACCTGCTGCCGCAATATCACCTGCAAGCGGTGTACAGCGAACGCCGTGAACGCGCCGAAGCCGCGGCCAGCGAATACGCTATCAGCCAGGTCGCCGACTCGGTCGACGCGTTGGTCAACAACCCTGAAGTCGACCTGGTCGTGGTGCTCAACACCGCCCCGCAACACGAAAAAACCGTGCGTGCCGCCATCACCGCCGGCAAAGACGTCTACTGCGAATGGCCGCTGACCACCACCACCGCAGACTCCGAACAACTGCTGCACCTGGCCAAGGACGCCGGCGTGCGCCACATCGTCGGCCTGCAACGCCGCCACGCGCCGCATAACCGCTACCTGCAAGACCTGCTGCAACAAGGCTATGTCGGCAAGGTGCGCTCCGTGCGGATGCACGTCAGCATGAATTACTTCCAGGCCCTGCGCCCCAACGCCCTGCGCTGGACTGCCCCCGAGGAAAACTTCTCCAGCGTCATTGCCATCTACGCCGGACACTTCCTCGACATGCTCTTCACCGCCACCGGCTGGCCAGTAAGCGTCTCGGGTTTGATGGTCAACCAGTTCCCGAAAGTGACGATCAAGGAAACCGGCGAAGTGCTCGATAGCACCGCCCCCGACCAGCTCGTCCTCAGCGGCATGCTCGAAGACGGCGGTGTCATTTCGATCCACATCGAAGGCGGCAAACGCAACGGCTCAGGCGTGCAGATCGACATCACCGGCGACCAGGGCGACCTGAAAATCAGCAACCGCTCGGCATTCGGCGACGTGGGCGATGACTACGTGATCGAGGGTGCTCACGGCGACAATCTGCCGATGCAATCACTGCCGCTGCCTGCCAGCTATCAGCGCCTGCCCGAATCGACATTGCCTTCGGCGGTGCTTGAACTGGCAGAGCTGTATTACGTGTATGCGCAGGACGTGATCGACGGCAGCCATGGCGCGGCGACGTTTGACGATGCGGTGCGCTTGCATCGGTTGCTGGACGCGGCCCGGGACGGGCGCCGGACAGCCCTGAAATAATACGTGCCTAAAGTTGTCACGCCGCTCGCCGACTCCTTCTGTGAATTAATCAACGAAGGACCGTGAGATGTATTACCCCCGCGAAGCTGAAAAAGATCACCTGTTCAACCGGGTGATCCTGCTCACCGTGGCCTGCTGTGTGGTGCTGATCCTGGCCGGCATGGCCCGGCATGAAGGCATCCGCTATGCCGCCATCCAGTTGGGCCCTGTCGAGACTGTCGGCACAGTGACGCAACTCGACGACATCCGGATGAACCGCGACGGCAAAGTGATCCATTACCGCTACACCGATCGCGACGGCCAGGTGCACGACAACCAATACGTCGACGAACGTTATGCTACAAAAACCGCCTATGAAACCGGCGGCAGCATTCCCCTGATCTACTCCCGCTGGCTGCCGGCGCAAAGCAGCATCGCGCGCGAGCTGAACGGCAACCGCCCGGGGTTTTACATCATGATGGGGGGCGTATTGCTGACGTTGTTGTTCCTGGGGATCTCGGCCCGGACGCTGGGCCGGATTTATGCGATGAAAGAGGAAGACCGGTTTTATTAACTCGTCCCCACCGTTACTCCGAAACCGCCACTTGATTACGCCCACGCGCCTTGGCCCGATACAGCGCTTTGTCCGCATTGTTCATCAGACTTTGCAGATCAGGGTCGTGGATTTCCATTGCCGCGACACCAAGGCTGGCCGAAACGCGATAAACCGGACCGGTCATTAGCCCACCGATGGACTGGATCAGGTGCTCGGCAATATCGAGGGCGACCTCAATGGACGTGTCCGGCAGCAGGACGGCGAACTCCTCGCCGCCCAGCCGGCCATAAACGTCCGTTTCGCGAAAACAGGTACTGATGACGACACCCATCTGACGCAACACTTGATCACCGACCTGATGGCCGTAAGTGTCATTGATGTGCTTGAAGTGATCCATATCCAGCATGACCGCGCACAGCGGCAACCGATGGTACTGGCAGTTGTTGAACAACTGCTGCGCGTGTTCAAAAAAAGCCCGGCGGTTTTTCAGCCCCGTGAGCTCATCGGTTTGCGCAGCATGCGTGGCGATGCGGTGCGCCAGTTCCATTTCACGGGTCAGGCGAAACGCAGTCTCCAGGGCTTCGGACAGTTTGCGGGTTGCCCTGGCAACAAATGACGCGAACACCACGACGGCCAGGGCCATACCGACTTGCAAGGTCGAGTGCTGAAACAACAGCCACGTGGTACACGGCAACAACACCAGGCCAATCGACACCAGCGTCATGGACCGATAGGACGAGTAACACGACACCGCGCTGACCGACATGCCAACGGCAAACAGCATGACCAGCGCCTGGGCCAGCGGGTCATCTGCCGGCATGACGGCTAATGCGCCAGCGCCCCAAATACCGGCAGACAACACCAGCGTCACCCAATAGATCCGCTCCCAGCGTTGCGGCGTGCGCTCACTGTCCGGGCTGCGAAAATAGACCACAAACATCAGGATGCGCAGTAACGACGAGGCGCTCAGCAGGCCAATCCAGCCATACATGACGCTGTGATCCATGCGCTCCCAGCACAGCCCGCACAGCATCAGCGCGGCCAGGTAACTGCCGAACACAGCGGACACGGATTGGTTGAACAGCTGTCGCAATCGGTCACCGCGTACTTGGGCCGCGATGAACGTCTCCTGGTCGTACCGAAATCCTGGGCCATCCATGTGAACCGCCTGATCATGATGCTGCGACAAAAAAGCGATTGTGCCATCCGGCTAGCCAAGCAAACAAACGAATCGAACTGATGGGCGTTTGCAATAAACCATTGCGAAGTAATAGCACATGAACACAATCGTTTTGCGGTCGGCGTGCTCAATCTATGGAGCGCTTGGCGTGCCGAAGAGCTCTACGGGTCCATCACTGTCCGATCTTCACATTCATGCTCGGTGTTTTCCATAAACATCTCAATGCACTCAGTTGGAAGGAACCCTGTATGAACATGAATACTTTAGTCGCGGGACTGGCCCTCGCGGCGGCGCTTGCCACTCCGATTTCAGCCATGGCTGAAACCGCCAAACCAACCATTGTGCTGGTTCACGGCGCTTTCGCCGATTCAACCAGTTGGAACGGTGTGATCAAGATTCTGGAAAAGGATGGCTATACGGTGTTAGCGGCGGCGAACCCGCTGCGCAGCCTTAAAGGCGATGCGCAATCAGTGACCGACGTGCTCAAAGGTGTCGGCAGTCCGGTTGTACTGGTTGGGCACTCCTATGGCGGCCCGGTCATCAGCGAAGCCGCTTATGGCCAAGCCAACGTCAAAGCACTGGTGTACGTCGCGGCCTTCGCCCCGGAAAAAGGCGAAAGCGCCTTTGCACTGACCGGTAAATTCCCGGGCAGCACGCTGGGCCCTACCCTGGCAAAACCGGTCGACCTGGCTGACGGTGGCAAGGACTTTTACATCCAGCAAGACAAGTTCCACGACCAGTTCGCCGCTGACGTGCCCAACGCAGACGCGCGCCTGATGGCCGCGACGCAGCGCCCGGTGACTGAAGCGGCACTCAAGGAAGAGGCCACTGATCCGGCCTGGAAGACGATCCCGTCGTGGTGGGTGTATGGCGACAAAGACAAGAACATCCCGCCACAGGCGATGAAATTCATGGCTGAGCGGGCTAACGCCAAACAAACGGTGGTGGTCAAAGGCGCGTCTCACGTAGTGATGGTTTCTCACCCAAAAGCCGTTGCCGACCTGATCGAAACGGCGGCAAAGGCCCACTGACCTACGTTTGAACGCGTCACTGAGCATGAGGCTGACGCTCAGTCTCATCGCTCGTGTTCAACACTTTCCTGGCACTCATCTGAAATGGACACCCGTCAGGCAATCTCCGGGATTACTGCTGCGGCGCAACCATCTTGAACCGAATATTGATGTCATCGGACACCACGGTATCGGCATATTCACCTTCGCCGATCTTGAAATCGCTGCGTTTGAGCGTTAACTCGCCGTCGAAGATGCCGATGGTGTTCTCGGCTTTCAGCAGGACCGGAACCGCCACGTCACGGGTAACGCCCCTGAGCGTCAGTTTGCCGATGATCGTGTACTTGTTGTCGCCAAGCGCCTTCACATCGGTCGATTCAAAGGTCGCCACTGGATAGGCCGCCGAATCGAACCAGGCGGGCTTTTGCAGTTCCGTGTTGGCGTCACTGCTGCCGGCATCGATGCTGTCGAGCTGGATGGTGAGCGATGCATGGGCCGCTGCGGGGTTGGTCGTGTCGAAATCCAGCTTGGCCTCGAACACGCCAAACGTGCCGTACACCCGCGAGGTGAATTGGTTGTACGTGAAGGAGATCTTGCTCGCGGCTTGATTGACTTGTTTGTATTGCACCGCTTGCGCGCAGGGCAAGCAGCCAACAGTCAGCACGACGGCCAGAACAGCGAGCCGCGGGAATCGAACAGTCATGGGATTCTCCGGTGAGGGCTCCCGTTATGAAGCGAACTGCCCGCACACGTGGGCGGGCGATAGGAGGACTAAAGCAAACAACTCGCGTTTCTTCCACTGGCTGCCGGACTTTCGACCATCTGTCGGCCTTCCCGAGTCAGCGTCCGATATTGCCACCTTGGCGGGTGTTTAATAACCGCTGCACTCACCGCTTCGGGAGAAGGGTCATGAAAGTCGTCGTCATCGGAGGCACCGGACTGATCGGCAGCAAGGTCTGCAAAAACCTGCAGGAACTGGGCCATGAAGCCTTTGCGGCATCACCGAGTACCGGCGTCAATGTCATCAGCGGCGAAGGCCTCAAAGAGGCACTAAAAGGCGCCGACGTGGTGGTCGATGTGGCGAACTCACCTTCTTTCGAAGACCACGCCGCGTTGCACTTCTTTGAAACCGCCGGGCACAACCTGTTTGCGGCGGAGAAGCTCGACGGGGTCAAACACCATGTCGCCCTGTCCGTCGTTGGCACCGAGCGGATGCTCGACAGCGGTTATTTTCGGGCAAAAATGGCCCAGGAAGCACTGATCAAGAAGTCGGGCATCCCTTACACCATCCTGCGGGCTACGCAGTTCTTCGAGTTTATCCACGCCATCGCTCACTCCGGGCGTGAGGAAGGCGACACCCTTCACCTGACGTCCGCCGCGTTGCAACCGGTGGCCTCGGACGATGTCGCGGCGACGCTGACGGATATTGCGCTGAAAGCGCCGGTCAATCAGACCCTCGAAGTGGCCGGACCTGAGAACCGCCCTCTCGTCGAGTTCGCCAGCGATTACCTCACGCACACCCAGGACCCGCGCCAACCCATAGCGGACGACTCGGTTCCCTACTTTGGTGCGCCGATCAACGACCAGTCACTGACACCGGGCGCCAACCCGATTATTGGCGCGACGCGGTTCCAGGACTGGCTCAAGACCCACTAAGAAACCTCAATGAACGTCAGCCTCTTTCTGCCACGCCCGCTGTAACAGCCGGATGACCTCTGCATCCGACGTCTGGGAAAAATCCATGTACCAATGCCCGATCGACATCAGCCACTCCGGCATGATCGGGCACACCAGTTCATCGACTTCACTGCGCAACGCCTCGACCGTTTCGGGTGGCCCCACCGGCACTGCGACCACAATCCGGGATGGCCCGTGCACCCGCACCGCATGAATCGCCGCCAGCATCGAAGCGCCCGTCGCCAGCCCATCGTCGATCAGAATCACCACCTGATCCTTGAGCTGCACCTTCGCACGTGTTCCCCGGTAAACCTGCTCGCGCCGCAGCAACTCCCGCGTCTCCCGCGCCACCACCGTGTCGAACGCAGCCTTATCAATCGGGTGTGCCCTCAGCGCCTGTTGATTGAGAATCTGGATGCCGCCGCTGGCAATCGCGCCCATCGCGAACTCCTCGTGCGACGGCACGCCAAGCTTGCGCACCAGCATCAGGTCGAGACGAACATCCAGCGCCGTGGCCACTTCGTAAGCCACCGGCACGCCGCCTCGGGGCAAGGCTAGAACGATCACATCCGGGCGGTTGGCGTAAGCAAGCAACGGCGCCACCAGACGCCGCCCCGCCGCCGGCCGGTCCTGCAAAATCATGTGCGATGAGGGACTCATTAGAAAACCTCCTCAGGCGAGCACGCCTGCCGGTTTCATCACGCAGTCCCGAGGAATTGTCGGCCTGAGCGCGGCCGACAGCAAGCCGCTTGGCTCACACCAAGCGTTCGATCCGCTGATGCCGCCAGACAAACCGGTAATACGCCGTCTGCAACGCCAGCATCCCCAGATACGCCACCGGAAACGCCATCCACACGCCCTGCAAACCGAAGTGCCCATCCAGCACATACGCCACCGGCAACTGCACCAGCACCACGCAGAAAATCGACACCGCCATCGGCACCAACACCGTGCCGCTCGCGCGCATGATGCCGCCGACAATCGCCTGGAAGCCAAACACCAACAAGCTCCAGAGCATGATGTGCAACAGGTGCTCGGCCATCGCCCGCGTCGAGTCATCGGTGAGGAATAGCCCCAACAACCAGTGCGACAACAGATAACCCAGCACCACCAATCCACCGGTCAGGCACACGTTGATCAGCAGCCCCGTGCGCAAAATCGGCCCCATGCGCTCAAGGCGCCCTGCCCCGATTGCCTGAGCCCCGAGGATCGACGCGGTGATCGCAATCGACAGCGCCGGAAATTGCACGTAATTGACGATCTGCGTCACCGCCCCATACGCCGCCGTCGCCTGCGAACCGTGCTGGTTCACCAGCGCCAGAATCACCAGTTCCGACACCGACAACACCACCATCTGCAACCCGGTTGGCAACCCGATGCGCAACACCTTGCCGAGAATCTCCCGGTCCAGCTTCATCGCCGCAAACATCTCCCGATCCGGCGCCAGCGGATGCCCCTTGCGAATCAACCGCCACGCCAGCCACCCCATCGCCGACAAGTTACCCGCTAGCCCGGCATACGCCGCACTCTGAATCCCCATCATCGGCAACCCGAACCAACCCCGAATCAACGCCGGCGTCAGCGCCAAGCCGATACAGGTCGATACCACCAACGCAATCAGCGGCGACACCGTATCGCTGACCCCGCGCAGCAGCTGGGTGAACAGCACGTAGACCAGCAGCGACGGCATGATCCACATCATCACGTGGGCATAGGCCACCGCGTCGTCCAATACGTCGGCGGGTGTGCCCAAACCCTGCAAGGCCGGCCGCGCGAACACACTGCCGAGGGCGGCGGCAGTCAGGCCGATCATTGCGCCCAGCAGCAAGGTCGTACCGGCAATGGTTTTCACCAGATGCGGTTCACGCGCGCCCCACGCTTGGCCGATGAGCACACCCGCCCCCGCGCCGAGGCCGATGACCAGGGCGATGAAGAAGAAAACGATGGGGAACATGCCGGACACGGCGGCCAGGGCCTGGGTGCCGAGCATTTGGCCGATGTAGATGCTGTTGACCGTGCCAGACATGGACTGGAGGAAGTTCGACAGGACCATCGGGGCGAGGAAAAGCAGGTAGGTTTTCCAGAGGGGGATGGGGTGGGTGGGGGTTTGCATGCGTAGGTCTCAGGGTGCCAGTCGAGCTCGGATAGAGAAGTTTACGTCATTGGGAAATGTGTTCGCATCGTATAACGATGCGGTTATCAATTTATCACTCATTTAGAGGCCAACATCGCTTTTCGCGACTACTTTGATAGTGGCTAAGAGAGCGATGAAACAGAAAGATTTAACTATCGATAGAAGTGAGGGGACGCAAAATGACTGACAGAAGACCAATAAACAAGGATGTAAATGTTCCAAAACCAGGCGGCGGCGAGCAGTCTCGTTCAAGAAATGATGATGGTCAGATTCGAAAAAAGCGAGACGATGCGGGGAAACCAAAGGGGAAATAATCTAACGCTAGGCGGATCATCGTTCTTTTTACGAAGAATATTGATCTGTCCACCCTAACAATGGGAATGTTATCGTGATATTTAAAATCGAGATCAATACAGAAGGCACATGACAGCATACAAAACGAGGTTTAAACAGCCACAAATCGCACAGAACTATGGCAAGCCCTTTCACTCTCGATAGAGCCAAGCACCTCATATTTCAGGAGGGAAATTTTCAATTTCCAGCACGGCAAAACAGCCCAATGATAATGCACTTTGCAAGAGTAATCTTATGATAAATCAACATTATCATCAGCACACGGCTAATT
This sequence comes from Pseudomonas oplopanacis, assembly GCF_057128725.1. Lineage (NCBI taxonomy): Bacteria > Pseudomonadati > Pseudomonadota > Gammaproteobacteria > Pseudomonadales > Pseudomonadaceae > Pseudomonas > Pseudomonas oplopanacis. Next base: position 8,266 of record NZ_JBSKHV010000022.1, read on the forward strand.
ATTTTCGGTAAGAAGCTTGTACTTTTCCGTTTGAAAAGGCTCAAACCCTTCTGGCCAAGGAGTAATAGATTCGCACAACAAGCGGTATTGCTCCGGAGCCGACGAGTTCACTTTAACAACCTCAATACGAGTTAACAGCTCTCCATCAATGGCTACGCCACACATCTGATTTAGCCTAAGCAAATCCTCATTAAGATAACGAGGATAATATCCAATGTTTCGCGCCCCTTCCGCTTTAACGATAGCTATAGCATTAGGGTCAGCCGGGTTATTAGCTTGGACAAAACAAGAAAGCTTCGTTCTGTTATCAAACGATAGAATCTCTACTTTCGCCTCAGCTGTTAAATATGCGACACCACTGACAAAAAACTTTAGTCTATACTCGCCACTAATGGTTTTTTCGGGAGTCTTTACGATCCTAAAATTATCAGTTTTTTTAGCGCCACCGGAAGCACTAAGAATTTCCAGCGGATCGTTGGTACCGGGTGTCATATCAAGCCAAGACATCATCGAATAATATTCTGGTCGCCTTTCCGGAATCAATCTATTCTGAAAAAAAGGAAACAATTCGCTGGAGGAATATTCTTTGTTTTTAAGTTCCATACGAGGAAACGCTACAAACCGCTTATTTAGAGCGCCATGCGTATACGCAAACTTAAACACACCAGCAGACACCTTTAATTTAGCGACCGGCTCCCACATTGTAGTTTCTGGATCCTGCCAGATAACAAACGCACTACTCATAATTTTTAATCTGCTGTCTTCTAAAAAATGGATCTAAGTTTCGCTCAAAGAAAGGCTCAAAGGCCAAGATATTCGACTTACTACAAGCAAGCATTTCAAAGGCAAACTTTTTAGAAACATCACTCATTATCCCTTCAGGCACAGAATCCAGAATAGCTCGCATCACCTCGGGAGTCAATAATTTCAGCTGTTCAAGCCAACCTAAGGAAGCACCAGGATTGAGGACACCAAAATACTCAAACGCCTTTAGAGTACGAAGCCGATTTCCCCTCAAATAAAAATAAGACTTAGCTCTTCTAACATAAGTTGCTACTTGTTGCCCTACATCTAAAGACACCAATCTCGCCTGTTTAGTTGCGTCTGATTCATTCCTCGCCAAGCTTGCCGCATGATCAAACGTCGGGGCTAGGTGAGATCGCCCCTTACCCGTGACTATCAGCCCCCAGTTTTCACTATGTCTATCTTGATTAGATATCAATGCATCAAGCATAAGGTATCCGGCAAAAAAATCAGCGGCGCTTTTTATTCCAGGCAAGCTATTAAAACCAGCAGGCTTACTACGTATAACTCGCCTAAGAACATTATATACATTCATAATATCCTGCCGTTCACTCCTGCCTCCACCCGCAACAGCTACGGGAGCGCTATAATTTTTCAGCACTTCATTTCCCGTAACAAGATACGCACCGCCCTTCGCAATAAAGTTTTTCGTAATTACTCCGCGAGAAACGCCATTATGAGCCAAGTCATATTCGGCGCAGGGTATGGATAGTAAAATTGCGATTTCACATGCAATTTTTTCCGACCAATCCTCTCCACCGCGGGACACAAGCTGATTGTTAGAATCATAAGTCTCTATGGACTTAAATAGATAATCCACACCATCCCCATCAGAATACCAGTACTTCGACTTAGTACCCAGCGGCTCAACCTGCTCACTTTGAAAGCCCGACACATCGTAAATCACATATTCCACTTTTTCACCATGTAAACCTGAGACAAACAATTATGAGCTTCAGCATGCAATCTAACCATAAAACCTACGCATCCGCCGCACCCTTCTGGAACTACATCAGCACCACGCCCCGAGCAACATAGTTGAAACACGAGACAACAAAAAAATCAAGGAGCTGCATGCATTTCATCAAGGTACAAATCAGCTCACCAACTCCATTTATTACAATACAACCAACGGAGGATTTTTCTTACAACTCAAAGACAATCTTCCGACGGCGACAAGCTAAAAACTGATCGACCACAAGATAAAATAGACGCGACCATTAGAGATCCACCTAATTGTTATTGTACAAATTCTTCATTGAGCCACCTTCTTTAAAAACATAGGGAAAGGACAAAGGAAACAGATGAATTTTTTTGCCAAAATAACTTCGTCACCGCTTATCCAGAGATACTTCACCAGCATATTGAGCAGTAATCCTACTGTTTAGGTCGAAGATCAACGATCTAACCCTACCCCACCCCGCCATGCAGCAACACCCCATACGATTGCAAAAACTCCACCGTGCCATGAAAGATCAAACCAACCCCCATGGCAGAGACAAAGAACCCGACAATTCGCGTGGCGGCATCGATACCTTGCGGGCCAATCGTCTTGAGGATGACTTGCGCGTAAGCCAGTGACAAATAGGTGGTGAACATCGTGGCGCAGATGGCCAGCGCCACGACGGCGAAAGACAGCACCGCATGACTGGCGTCCTTGATGGTGCTGGTCAGGCCGATCACGGTGGCAATCGCACCGGGGCCAAACATGATGGGCATGGCCAGGGGGATGAAAGACACGTCCTGATCGGTGTCGTGCCCAGTGGGAATCAGGCTGCTGTTGGGCGTGGGGGCGAACAGCTCGAAACCGATCCGCATCAGAATCACTCCACCGACCACTCGGATCATGCTCAATGGCACGTCGAACAGACGCAGCAGCAGGTTGCCGAAAATCAGGAAAAAGAACATCAGCAATAACGCAAAGAAACAGGCTCTGCGGGCTACCCGGCGGAGCTCGGCAGTGTCCTTGCCTTGCAACATGCCAAGGAACACGGGAATCGCCTCCAGTGGGTTGATGATGGCCAGTAACGTGGTAAACATGCCGACAAACAGCGTGACATAGGTGTTCATGGCGCACCTTCAAGGAGAGACCGCGTTACATCACCTTAGCGGATGTTGCGCAATGAGCCCGTTTGGAGCTCAATCTGGCGCTGCGGCACAGGTGACGCTGGCTCAGTAAAGGTCAGCCGTTTACTGACAAAGGATGCGGATCTGGTCCTACACTTATCTCGGAAACCCTCACCTTGCCCGTCGTTCCGATGAAGCTTATAGTCCGCCCCGTCGCCCATAATGGCGATTCAGGTTTGGCGACCTGATCACAGAGAATGCGAGGGCTATCCGCTTTATTGCAGGAGCTCACGCACCCGCAAAGCCGCCTTTAATGGCGGCTGTGCGCGGGAGACCTTCGGGTCTGCCGGTTTTCTCTGTGCCGGTTCGCCAACCTGCGCACAGCTGCCACCCAATCGTTTGGCGACGACTGAGTGACGGCATTGAGCCAATCAAACAGAGATCTTCAAATGAACAGATATATGCCCCTCACCGGAATCGACCTGATCCCGGCCTCCCTGCTCATCGACACCCACGCCCCGCTCGACGTCCTGCAAGCCATGGCTGACTACCGTATTCGCACCGTCACCCAAGTGCTGGAAAACATCGCCTTCCGCGCCGAGCTCGGTTGCGACACGGTGGTGCTGTCGGACTTTTCCAAACTGCTGGCCATTCCTTTGCGCGATGGCTGTGACTTGATGGACGTGATCGGTCGACGTTTGCGCGCACAGGTATCGGAGTAAAAAAACGGGCGCCTGAATGCTAATGCCGATCAGTTAAGACGCTGAATACCGCGATTTTTGTGGGAGTGAGCCTGCTCGCGATGGCGGACTGTCAGGCAATACAAGAGTTGACTGACCCGCCGTCATCGCGAGCAGGCTCGCTCCCACAGGTTTTTCGCTCCCTGACTGATTGGCATTAGGCCGTGATTTTTCAGGACATCAGCCCGCCCGTCAGCGTTGAGGCTTGCTCAATACATATGGATAACCGTATATTCGGATAACCATATGTATCGAGCCGTGTCCATGCTGACCCCTGCCGCCGTCTTCAAATGCCTTTCCGACGAGACCCGCGCGCGGGCCACGTTGCTCATCACCCGCGAGGGAGAGCTGTGCGTTTGCGAACTGGTCTGCGCTCTGGACGACAGTCAACCGAAAATCTCCCGCCATCTGGCGCAGCTCCGTGCGTGTGGGTTGCTGCTCGATCGGCGTCAGGGTCAGTGGGTCTATTACCGGCTCAATCCTGATTTGCCGGGTTGGGTGCGCACCGTTCTTGAGACCACGCTGGCGGCCAACACTGCCTGGCTTGAGCAAAACAGCGCTCGACTCGACGCGATGGGCGACCGCCCTCTCAACACCACTGCCTGCTGCTGATTCTGTTCATCACCCTGGAGCCCCCATGCGCGTCCTGTTTATGTGTACTGCCAATAGTTGCCGCAGCATCCTGTCCGAAGCGATGTTCAATCATCTTGCGCCGGACGGTTTCGAGGCTGTCAGCGCCGGCAGCTTTCCCAAAGGACGGGTGCTGCCGCGCAGCCTGACCACGCTGCAAGAAGCCGGGATTGCCATCGACGGGTTAAGCAGCAAAGGCAACGACGCCTTCGAGGTCAACCCGCCGGACATTGTGATCACCGTCTGTGACAAGGCTGCCGGCGAAGCGTGCCCGGTCTACTTCGGGCCGGCGTTGAAAGCCCATTGGGGACTGGAGGATCCCTCCGAGGTGAAGGGCGATGAGGCGGCCGTCTCCGCTGCCTTTCACTCGACACTGGCGTGCATCGAAACGCGCTGCCGGGCCTTCCTCGCCCTGCCCTTCGCCGAACTCGATCGCGACGCATTGAAGCGCGAACTCGACCGCATCAGCACCCTGTGACCGGAGCCCCCATGAGCCACCCTCTGCCTAATCTCGATGCGTCTTTGATTGAGCCCATCGCCAAAAATCACGACGGCCAGCACAAGCCACGAATCCTGTTGCTGTACGGATCGACCCGTCCACGGTCGTTCAGTCGGCTGCTGGTCGAAGAAGCCGCCCGCCTGCTTGAACACTTCGGTGCAGAAACGCGGGTCTTCAATCCTTCGGGCCTGCCGCTGCCGGACGATGCGCCGAACGATCACCCGAAAGTCCAGGAGCTGCTTGAGCTGATGCAGTGGTCTGAAGGACAGGTCTGGTGTTCCCCCGAGCGCCACGGTTCCATGTCAGCCGTGTTCAAGGCTCAGATTGACTGGGTGCCGCTGGTATTGGGCGCCGTTCGCCCGACCCAGGGGAAAACGCTCGCGGTGATGCAGGTCTGCGGTGGCTCCCAATCGTTCAACGTGGTCAACCAGTTGCGCGTGCTGGGGCGCTGGATGCGCATGTTCACGATCCCCAACCAGTCTTCCGTGCCGAAAGCCTTTCTGGAGTTTGATGAGGGGAATCGCATGAAACCCTCCGCGCTGTACGACCGGGTCGTCGATGTCATGGAAGAGCTGGTGAAGTTCACGTTGCTGTTGCGGGATCGCCCGGATCTGGTTGATCGTTATTCGGAGCGCAAGGAGTCCGCGCACGAGTTGAGTCAGCGGGTGAATCAACGGTCGATTTGAATTCTGGGTGCCACTGGTCGACGCGCTATTGCTCCACAGACTCAATCTATATAGTTTTGAGTCTACGGATCAAATGAGGTCTGACACATGGCAGTCCCCCTTCAGGAACCAGCATTCACCAAGAGCCAATGCGTCACGGGCTTGCGGGCAGCCGTGGGCATTCTCGAAAAATGGTCTGCTTCCAGCGAGCAGGCCTGTCGCATCCTGCGCATTTCCCGCAGCACCTACACCCGCGCCCGGCAGCAGGACCCCGAATGGGCGGTGGCGCTGGACGCGGACCAGATGCAGCGCATCAGTTTTGTCCTCAACATCCACGCGACGTTGCGCCTGGTTTTCGATAATCCGGAAAACGTCTACGGGTTTGTCTCGATGGCCAACGACAACGAATTTTTCAACGGGCGAACCCCGCTCGAGATCATGGCCCAGGGCGATATGATTTCGCTGTATGAAACCTTTCGGCGCATCGATGTGCTGCGGGGCGCGCAATGGTAAGGGTGAGTGAACTGGCGGAGTGTGCCGGTGAGCGGTTGAAAGCCTACCGACTGGTCAATTCGAAGTACCCGCCCATCGCGCTGTTTGATGACGTGGCGGACGCGGACGAATTTGATGTGCTGTACCAGATACAGGCACTGACCAATCCCCGGCTGCACAATGAAGTCGGTCGTCTTGAGTTGATTGCGCGGGATCAGATTCCGTTCGGCATTCCGGGCTGCTCTTATGCAATCGCGCCGTTTACCCACGTTAACCCGGCGGGTTCGCGGTTCAGCGATGGCAGCTTTGGGGTGTTGTACCTAGCGGACACCATGGAAACGGCGCTGGCTGAAGTGCGACATCACCAGAGTCTGTATTGGTCGAATGTCCGTAGCTTGAACTATGAGCGCTTTGTTTTTCGTGGGCTGTCATGCTCCTTCGTGGACGTGGCAATGAAAGATGCGACGTCCATTGCGCTGACTGACCCGGTCTACGCGCCCGACGACTACACGCATTCCCGCCAACTGGGCAGCTTGATCAAAAAAGCGCGATGCCCCGGTATTCGTTACCACTCGGTGCGCATGCCAAGCAGTTATTGCTGGGCTTTGATGACACCGCGACCGGTTGCATCGATTGTTCAGACGGCTCATTACGAGATGGTCTGGAACGGCCAGATCACCAGTGTCAGCAAGATCAGTGAAGCGTGAATGCGTCTAAAACGGGGGCCAGAGGCATCCATTGCTGGCATCGATAGTCACCATTGACCCAATGAAGTTCTCTTAAAAAATCCTCGGCGTAACATCCGCTCCATACCAACCAATAAACACCCCGGAGCACACCATCATGAAACGCCAAACCCTTCTCGCTATCGCTTTCTCGGTTTTCGCAGTTAATGCTTTTGCCGCTACCTCGGTTCAACCTGTGGTCGCTGAAGGCGGCTCGGATCGTCTGATTGAAAGCCGTGTGGCTGAAGGTGGTTCGGATCGTTTGATCGAGAATCGCGTTGCCGCTGATGGTTCTGACCATCTGATGGAAAACCGCGTAGCCGCTGACGGCTCTGACCATCTGATGGAAAACCGCGTAGCCGCTGATGGTTCGGATCATCTGATCGAAAACCGCGTAGCCGCTGATGGTTCTGACCATCTGATGGAAAACCGCGTAGCCGCTGATGGTTCGGATCATCTGATCGAAAACCGCGTAGCCGCTGATGGTTCTGACCATCTGATGGAAAACCGCGTAGCCGCTGATGGCTCCGATCGCCTGATGCAGAACCGCGTTGCCGAAGGTGGTTCCGACCGTTTGATCGAAAGCCGCGCTGCATAAATGCAGGGCTTTACCGCGGTACTCAATGAAAAGCCCGGCCTTATCCGCCGGGCTTTTTCGTGAACTGTTTTTAGTGCACTCGCCACGCGGGCGTTGTACATCTATCGCTGATAACCATTAGGTAAACTCGGGCTGGTAACATCGTTGACGCCGATAGACACCAGCGCCATTGGCGGCTGACGAGTGGGTCGCTCGACAACATCGATTGATTGGCCTGCTGCGCGAGAAGTACGCGGTAAAGCAGGTCGTGCTGTCCCCGCTTCCACCCATGCACCTGTTTCCCGCGCTGCCGCAACCGCTGCGTTGGTACCTGGGGCTCAGGGCCAGCGCGTTCAACACGGGCCTTGCCGAGCTGGCGGAACGTATTGATCACTGCACGTTGCTGACGACCCGGTTGGCCCCGGTGAACGGCTCGATGGCACGGGATGGCTTCCATCCGGGTCCTGCGATATACAGTCAGTGGGCGGACGATGTGGCGGCAGTCATCGACCAACGCTTTCGCAAAACAATGCCCTCGACATTGCACAACCCACAATAAAAATACAGGAGTAGAAAATGTCTGAACTGAACCTGCACCCCAACGCCGCGGCCTCCCTGAAGCAATGGCACGAGATGATTCGCACGGCGGACTTGAGCGCCCTGCCCGGTTTGCTGGACCCGCAAGCCGTGTTCCGCTCACCAATGGCCCACACGCCTTATCCGGGTGCGGCCGTGGTTTCGATGATTCTCAACACCGTTGTCAATGTGTTCGAGGACTTCGCCTACCACCGCGAGCTGGCGACCGCAGACGGCTTGAACGTGGTCCTGGAATTCAGCGCCCATGTCGGCGGGAAACAGTTGAAAGGCATCGACATGATCCGCTTCAACGAAGCCGGGAAAATCGTCGAGTTTGAGGTAATGGTCCGTCCGTTGAGCGGCTTGCAAGCCTTGGGCGAGCAAATGGGTCAGCGCCTTGGGGCTTATCTGGCGGCCAGTAAAGCCTGATTCTAAACGCCTGAAACTCACGTTCCGCGCGGTGATATCACCGCGCGCAATGATCCATTGCCGACATCGATAGTCACCATCAATTCAATGAAGTTCTCATAAAAAATCCCTGGCGTAACATCAGCTCCATACCAACCCATAAGCACCCCGGAGCACACCATCATGAAACGCCAAACCATCCTCGCTATCGCTTTCTCGGTTTTTGCAGTTAACGCTTTTGCCGCAACCTCTGCTCAACCTGTAGTTGCTGAAGGCGGCTCGGATCGCCTGATTGAAAGCCGTGTGGCTGAAGGTGGTTCTGATCGTTTGATCGAGAATCGTGTGGCCGCTGATGGTTCTGACCGTCTGATCGAGAACCGCGTCGCCGAAGGTGGCTCTGACCGTCTGAACGAAAAACGCGTCGCTGAAGGTGGCTCGGACCGTCTGATCGAAAGCCGCGCTGCATGAATGAATAGCCTTCACGCAACACTCAACAAAAAGCCCGGCCCTAACCGCCGGGTTTTTTCATGCACAAAATAAATCAGCCCCCACTTAAAGCCCCTGCCGCACCTGTGGTACATAAGACCTGATTGTGAATTCTGCGCTCAATGAGGTTTGCCCATGCTCCATTCGCCACGTCTGCCACAACTGCTGACCTGCGCCCTGTTCGGCTTATTCGCGTGCGGCGCCCAGGCCGGTACGCCCTCCCCGGCACCCGCCAGCTTGTTGCCGTTGCTGGTGACGATCAACGAGCGCTTGAACATTGCTGACCTGGTGGCGTTGACCAAATGGGACAGTGGCAAACCGATCCAGGATACGACCCGGGAAACCCAGGTCATCGACAACGCCAGGAAGATGGCGGCGAGCCGGAAACTGGATCCGGACGAAGTTGCCGATCTGACCGCCGCACAAATCGAAGCCAACAAGCTGGTGCAGTACGGCCTGCTGGCTCAATGGCGCGCAGCGTCCAAAGCGCCGGACACTCCACGGCCAGACCTCGTCAATCAAATCAGGCCACGGCTGGATGAACTGCAAAACCGCCTGCTGCAGCAATACGCCGACTTTGCGCCCTATCGCAATGATCCCAACTGCCAGGACTGGCTGGGGACCGAACGAGCGAGCCTGATCAAGGATCAACTGCATGGCCAGGCCCTGATCCGTGCTACTGGCGAATTGTGTATCACGGCGCAATGACCGGTTTGCAACCATTGACGGAGTCAATAGTCACCATCAATTCAATGAAGTTCTCTTAAAAAATCCGAGGCGTAACATCAGCTCCATACCAACCAATAAACACCCCGGAGCACACCACCATGAAACGCCAAACCCTCCTCGCTATCGCTTTCTCGGTCTTTGCAGTTAACGCTTTTGCCGCAACCTCTGCTCAACCTGTGGTCGCTGAAGGCGGCTCGGATCGTCTGATTGAAAGCCGTGTAGCTGAAGGTGGTTCGGATCGTTTGATCGAAAACCGTGTAGCCGCTGATGGTTCTGACCGTCTGATCGAAAACCGCGTAGCTGCTGATGGTTCTGACCATCTGATGGAAAACCGCGTAGCCGCTGATGGTTCCGACCATCTGATGCAGAACCGCGTTGCCGAAGGTGGTTCCGACCGTCTGATCGAAAGCCGCGCTGCATAAATGCAGGGCTTTACCGCAGTACTCAATGAAAAGCCCGGCCTTATCAGCCGGGCTTTTTTGCGCACGCCATTCAAAGCGACTTAAGCATTCAACCCGATCCAGCCATGAATGCCGACGTACAAGCCCACAGCGATAATCAACACCCCGGACAAATAAGGTGCCCGACGAGCCACCGCCCCCAGCCACGGCCAGCGGTTGCTGGCTTGCCGCGCACCGATGGCTGCGGCCGCGCCGACTGACACCAGCGTAATCGCCAAACCGATACTGAAACACAGGACGAGCATGCCGCCCAGGGCGATTTCCTTGACCTGAAGGCACAGCAGCAAAACAGTGATCGCCGCCGGACAAGGAATCAACCCTCCCGTCAAACCGAACACGATGATCTGGCCGGTGGTCACGTCACGGTTGGTGAAACGCTTGCGGATGTCATTGGCGTGGGCGCGCTCATGCGCATCCTGATAACCGTCAATCGACAACTCCAGGCCCTGCAGTTCCGCGTGCGAATGCCCGTGGTCATGCTCCGAGTATTCCAGGTCGTAGTCATGCGAGTGACCGGCATGCCCAAGACTCAGGCGAGCGCTGAATTCGTGGGGTTCGGGAATGTCGGCCGTCGACTGCAGAAAACCTTCCTGCTCGATAAACGTGAACGCCTGGGTGCTGCCATCCGGACGCGTAGTCACCACGCGGACATCCGCAGCCCCCCAGGCATGCCCGCTCAACGCTTTTAGGCGCCAGTGCGGCGGCATACCGGTTTCGAAAATCGACAGTTCGATGCGGCCATGACCGGTATCGATTCGCTGGGTTTCGTCGTGGTGAGCATGATCATGTTCGCCGTGGTGGTGGTCTTCACCTTGCTCGAACTTGAACATCTGTTCGCCACGCCAGGTGCGCCACAGCATCCAGAGCGCAATCAAGATAATCAGTGCCGCGGACGCGATCTGGAAATACGGCTCAGTGGTTTGCGCATCCAGCCCGTTGCCCAAGTACATGCCACCGATTGCGACCAGCCACACCACCGCCGTGTGCGACAGCGTTGCGGCCAGGCCCAGCAACACCGCTTGTTTGACCGAGCCACGAATGGCCACGATGAACGCCGCCATCATGGTTTTCGAATGCCCGGGCTCAAGCCCGTGCAAGGCCCCCAGCAGTATCGCGCTAGGGAAATAGAGCCACGCGTGGGCGCCGCCCTGTTGCAGCAGTTCTGCGAAATTTGGCATGACGGGGCCTATTTGGAATAGCGGCGGATGGCTTCGAGCAGTTCTTCAACACCCTTGGCCCGCTCCTCATCGCTCAACTCCGGGTTGGCAACGTGAGCGTGGGCGTGGGCCTCGATGATTTCATCCATCAAACCGTTGATTGCGCCGCGAGTGGCCGCGACGAGATGCAGGGTTTTGCCGCATTCAGCCTCTGATTCCAGTGCGCGTTCTATCGCCTGAACCTGCCCGGCGATGCGTCTTACCCGTTTTAACAGATCGTCTTTTTGCTCGTGAGTGTGCGACATACCATACCCCCCCTACCTATGCAGGCGCGCATGATCACCTGCCATGGGGAAATGCGCAATCCCCATGCGCAGGTCGTCATATCAGGTAGAAAGAATGGTCGTTAGTCGTAGAACGGCTCAACCGACACTCGACTGCCGACAAAAAAACTATCGGCCACCAATCGCAGCGGCTGGAGGTCGAGGTCACTGGCGTTATCGCCAATCAGCTGTTGGAAATGTCGATACACCGCCGCGTATTCACCCTCCTCCGATACAGCCTGGCGCACGCCGTCAATGCTCAACAGGGCGCCGCCGTTGTCCAGACGCAGGATGCCTTCGGCGCAGCGAATCTCGATGCTCCAGAGTTCGTCGTGACCGTGGTCGAAATCGAATTCCGCGCGGATATCGAGGTGGCGTGCATCAGACATTTTGATCGACGCGGCAATCGGCGATTGGCAGTTATCGGGGACGCGCAGTTCGGCAGACTCGACAAACAGCGGCAGCGCCAGCAGATGGGTGACGATCGACAAGGCATTGATGCCGGGATCGAACACGCCCAGGCCACCGGGCTGCCAGATCCAGGCCTGGCCGGGGTGCCACTTGCGCACGTCTTCCTTCCAGTCGATCTGAACGCTTTGCAAGGTGCGGGTGGCCAGCCAGTCACGAGCGGCCTCGATGCCAGGCGCGTAGCGTGAGTGCCAGGCGAACAAGCCGCTGACACCTTGCTCTGCGGCCTGACTCGCCAACGCCATGGCTTCACCCAACGTGGCGCACGGCGGTTTTTCGACCAGCACATGTTTGCCGGCGGCCAGCGCTTGTTGCACCAGTGCGAATCGACCTTGCGGCGGTGTGCAAAACGCAATCGCATCAACGTGCGGGCCATTGGCGAGCAGCTCGCTCAGGGACTGAAAATTCTCAACCCCGGCGCACGGCTGCCCTTGGGTGGCGACAGACATCAACTGGAACGCGGGGTTGGCGTTGATAGCGGGGACGTGTTGATCCTGGGCAATCTTGCCGTAGCCCACCAGGCCGAGACGAATCGGTTGCATCAATGACTCCTGTTTTTTTTGTCTTGTCATGGAACGCGAACCGGCAAGATTACGTTTGTCTAGCGTGGAAGTCATTGATGACATGCTGATGCCCACGCCGTCACAATCCTGTCACCCCCGCCTGCTAACGTCTTCGCGCTCCCCGCCTACCCCGTTCGCCCCTGTACCCAAGTTTCCCCGACCCAAGGTGCCACTCAAGGTGTACTCAGCCCCGACACGCCAGCAAATCATCCTCAGGTCCGATGGCATGCGTTGCGATGACTTCGGCGCGTTGTTCTCGACGATGTTCGGCAACCGCTATTCCGACACGCCACCCCCGCCGTCAAACATCATCATCGGCGGCGTCTACGGCCGGCATGAAGGCGTGAGTTTTCGCCGGATGCATTACCACGGAGACTTCACGGTCGTGTTTCCCGACCCCCATGACGAAATCACTTTTGTCATTCCTACTGCCGGCAAGATCGTCTTCAATCACGCGACCGAGTCGGTCGGCGTCACCCACGTTGGCCTGGCGATTGATAAAGCCGACATCCGCTCGATGCGTTTTCTGGACAATCATGCCCAGCACGGGATGTCGATCAGGCGCGCTCACCTCACCGAGCGACTGTCGACGCTGCTGGACAAGCCGATCATGGAAAAGCTGCACTTCCAGCCGACGGTCGATTTGAATGTCCCGGCGTTCCAGGGCATCAAGGCCTTGATCGATCTGGCGACCGGCACTGAATTCGATCAACTGATTAACAGCGGTACGCTGATGCCTTCGCGGCTTCGGGAAATGCTGATCGACACGGTGCTGGAGGCCTGGCCGCACAACTTCACCGAAGCCCTGCGGCAACCGGCTCCGCTGATCGCGCCACGGCATGTGAAGCTGGCAGTCGACTACATTCAGGAGCATCCCGAGCACATGGTCAGCGGCACGGACCTGGCGCGGCTGAGTAACGTCAGCCAGCGTGCGTTGCAGGAAGGTTTTCGACGGTTCGTGGGTCTTTCGATCGTTGACTATCAACGGCAAGTGCGTCTGGAACGCGCCTACGATGCGCTGGCGCAGGATGTCCCGACGTCTGTGACCGAGGTGGCCTTGCGATTCGGCTTCAGCAATGTCGGCAGGTTTTGCCAATATTTCAAGAATGCCTATGGCGTCAGTCCCGCTGACGTGAAATCCGGGTGCACACGAGCCCGGCGTTAGTGGCAAGGGAGCTTGATCCCTCACCACAAGTTTCCATGTGCCTCTGGGTCAGAACAGATAGCTGGCCTTGAGACCGCCGCTGAAACCATGGCTGTCCCCTCCACCGCTGGCACCGACTTCGGCCCCCAGGCTCAGTGGCCCAAGATTGGCCATGACATTCACCCCGCCGGTGAACTGATCCCTGTTGTCGAAGGCCGCACGCTGCTCGACGTCCAGACCCAGCAGGTGTCCTTCGCTATAGACGTCGTTATCGCCCAGCACATGCTCATAACCCACCTGAACACCCGGCACCAGTTGCCAGGCGCCCATGCCGACCGGGGCAAATGCCACATTGAGATTGGCCACTGCACTACGGCGGGTTTCCTCTGTGCTGTCGACGTCGAGGGCCAACTCGCTGCCTTCCTCCTTGAAGCCGGACACGTCCAGGTGACTGACGCGTAGGCCGAGGCTCGGTTCGAGGATCATGTTGCTCACTGGTACACGGTAGCCCACTGCAACCGTTGCACCGGAAAGCGTGCCATGGCTATCGCCCTTGGCCCTGCCCAGTCCGCCACCGAGGTCGCGTTTGCTTTCGTAGTCGAGCCAGCCAGCGTTGGCCTTGCCTTCGACAAACAGGCCACGTTCCAAACCGTCAAACGCATAGCGTGCGCCACCGGTGAAAAAGGTCCAGTCGGTATCCACTTCGCCGCCCGCCCCGCCGACATTGCCATTGCTGTAGCCAAAACCTGCATGGGCGCTGAGTTGTTCGGAGAAGCGCTGGGTCAGGCCGATCATCAAGCCTTGGCTGTGTTCGTTGCTGCTGGCAGCCTGGGACGACCCATCAGTGCCCAGATAACCTGCGAGCGCAGTGCTCCACAAACGATATTGGCCGATCTTCAGATCCGTGCCACTGGCGAAGGGGGCGGCGGCCTGCTCGACCATCGCCCCTTGGCGCAGCAAGTAGCTGGCCGCATCGGCATGCACCTGGCCACCGACGGTGGACTCGACGCCGCCAAGGCTGCGGGCATCGATCGCCGATTGCAGGTAATAGTTGTAAGCGCTGTAAGTGCCGGACAGGTTGCTGTTCTGCAACTGTTGCAGCAGCCCGGCACCCGCCGCGGCGTTGCCGACGAGACCGGCCTGGCCCGGCAGGCTGTTGTAGAAAACCATCTTGCCGCGCAGCACGTAAATGGTTTCCTGGGACAGCCCGAGGCCTTGCTTGAGGTAGTTGTCCATGCTGCCGTACTGCGCGGCCACCTGATCCAGACCGGCTTGCAGGAAACTCGCTTCCACACCGAGCAGCGGCGCGTAGATCGCCGCCATGCTCGGCGGCATGGCCGCCAGCGTCGCCTTCACCCGCGCGGCGGTGTAATCGTTGGTCGCCAGGTAGTTGCTCATGATGGTGGCGCTGTCGACCCCGGCAATGCTCTGCAACACAGCGGCGGTCCAGCCCGTCCGGTCCTTGCCGGCCGTGCAATGGAACAGCTGCGCGCCATCGACACTGGCCAGCTCATTGAACAGCGTGCTGAGTTGACCGCGCATCCCCGCGTCACTGACAAACGCCCGGTTGGTCTGCTGCATCATGGCGACGGCATCGGCGGCACTTCTGAACGAGACCGTGGTGATGTTGGCACCGGACGTGGCGCTGCCAATAATGTCGATATTCGTATAGGTCGCCCCGGTCAGCAGGGTATCGGGCGTCGCCGCGATTTCACTCGGCGTGCGCAGGTCGTAAACGGCCTTGATAC
The DNA here is from genome assembly GCF_057128725.1 of Pseudomonas oplopanacis. Classification (NCBI taxonomy): domain Bacteria; kingdom Pseudomonadati; phylum Pseudomonadota; class Gammaproteobacteria; order Pseudomonadales; family Pseudomonadaceae; genus Pseudomonas; species Pseudomonas oplopanacis. Next base: position 23,528 of record NZ_JBSKHV010000022.1, read on the forward strand.
CGAGGCCGTTCAAGGTCGCCAGATCCGCCGCCGACGGGGTCAGCGCGTTGGAGCGATAGAACACACCACCGCGCATCGTGCCGTCGTTGGCCGTGGAATACGCGGTAGTAATGCCGGCGATATCGCGGAAGTTGTCGATGCTGCGCAAGCGCGGAGTGTCGAGGTTTGTGATCTCGGCAGCCTGGGCAGCGGCGATGGACAGGCTCAAAACGGACAGCGAACACAGAAGACGTGGAAACACGGTACAGCCTCATTCATACGCATTGGGCTGACCACTATCTGTAAGGAAGTAATACCGAATATGACAGATTGGTACCGGATGAAAATCAGTGCGCGATTGGTCCGGATCGCGCGTTTTTGGTCTGTATTTCCCGACTGTTAAACATTGCTGACGCTTCCCGCACTGCCTCTGACGCCGACCAACGCGTTAAACGCATTCACATCAAGCGGCCGGCTCAGGAAATAACCCTGGCCTTCATCGCATGCCACCGCTTTGAGCAAGCTCAGCTGTTCGGCACTTTCAATGCCCTCAGCCGTCACGGTGAGCGCCAACGCGCGCCCCAAGCCGACGATCGCCTGGATAATGGCCCGGTCATCCTCGCTTTCATCCAGCCTGTTCAAGAAGCTGCGGTCTATTTTCAGGCCGTCGAAAGGAAACGCGCGCAGGTAACTCAACGATGAATATCCAGTTCCAAAGTCGTCCATGGAGATCCGCACGCCGAGGCGTTTGAGTGTGCGCATTATCTCAAGTGCGCCCGCAGCATCTTCGAGCATCACGCTTTCGGTAATTTCCAGCTCGACCCGGGCAGGGTCGATTCCGGTGTCGTGCAGGGTTTTCTGAATGCGCTCGACCAGATTGCCGCGCTTGAATTCAGTCGATGACAGGTTGACGGAGACGAACAGATTCGACGGCCACTGCGCGGCGCAACGGCACGCGGTCAGGATCACCCAGTTGCTCAGGGAAAGGATCAGCCCGGACTCCTCGGCGATCGGGATAAACGTGTCGGGAGGGATTAAACCGCGCTCGGGATGTTGCCACCGGACCAGGGCTTCGGCACCGACCATCTGACCGTCCGAGATGCGATAGCGTGGCTGGAAATGCAGGCGCAGTTCACCGTGTTTGATGGCGAAACGCAGGTCGTTTTCCAGACGCCGGCGCTCAATGATTTTGGCGTTCATGTCGCCGGCATAAAAGCGCCAGGTGTTACGCCCGCCCGTCTTGGCCTCGTACAACGCAATGTCCGCATAGCGCAGCAACTCGGTCGCTTCGCACGCGTCATTGGGCGCCATCGCGATGCCAATACTGGCGCTGACAAACACTTCCTGCTGATCAATCTCTATCGGTCGTTCAACGGACTCGATCAAGCGATGACACAGGGTCTCGACTTCTTCCTGGGAACTCACGTCACTGAGGATCAGTACAAACTCATCCCCGCCGACCCGGGCGACAAGGTCGCCGTGGCGCACGCAGTCAGCCAGACGGCTCGACACCTCATTGAGCACGCGGTCACCGGCGGCATGGCCGAGCAAGTCATTGACCGGTTTAAAGCGATCAAGGTCCAGACAAAGCATGACCAGCGGTTGTTCCACCGTCGGCAATGCCTTGAGTTTCCCGTCGAGGAACTCTTGAAGACGGGTCCTGTTGGGTAGCCCGGTGAGGGCATCATGCTGGGAAAGGAACTCGATGCGCCGACGGGCTTCGACTTCATCCGTCACATCCGTTGCGGTGCCCCGGAACCCTGCGCCCGTCATGTCCCGGGCGGAGATACGCGTGATGCGCTCCCGCCCCTTGGCATCGACATACCGACACTGGATGCTGATGTCCGGACGACGGTTCGGAATACTCAACCACTGGGTCAGCAAACCTAATTCGGTGCTCAACAGGTCATTGATCGGCGCACCGAGCCAGGCGTCCCGGGAGAGCCCGGTGACGTTTTCAAATCGATCGGACAAATAGGTGAAACGCCCGCTATCGCCTACTTCCCATACCCAATCCGAGATGGCTTCAACGACATCGCGAAAGCGCGCTTCGCTGATACCGAGGGCATCCTGACTGTCCTGAAGCGAGGTGTAGCTGGCGTCCAGCGCAACCGCACTGGCGGTGGTGCGCCGCAAAATAACCCAGGTCATGAGGCACACCAACAACGCGGCAATGCCGATCAAAGGCAGCCCCACTGCCAGTAACCGCAGACTTGGGCTAGACGGACTCCAGGACAGATTGCCGGCAGCACCGTTCTCGCCCAGCGGCAAGAAAGACCTTGCGTCACTATCATCAGCCGTGGCGACATGAAGGTCTTCGACCCCGAAATCATTACCTAATAGCTGAAGTTTGGCGCTGTCGAGAATGTCGACGAAAATCAACACCGACGGCAGCCGGGCGTCAGACACCACGGTTGGGTCGGTTCCCGGTGTAATGGCGGCTGCCGCGACCAGGGCGGGTTCGCCTCCAATATTGATAAACGCGGTTGTCGGTGTTTCTGATTCCGCGCCTGCACGGGCCTTTTCGAGAAGCGGCGCAATGGCATTCCCCAGCCACTCTGAAGCGTCAACGGGTTTCAGCTCACCCTTGATCACGGAGTAAACCGTGCGATTGACGTCGTTGACGACAAACAGTCCCTGAAATCCAAAATCGCTGTAAAGCGTTGGCCCGGCGTTTTGCCGTACATAAGCCCACTCCGGGTCTACTTGAGCGTGCAAGTGCTTGTAGGCATCCCCCCAAAATGCATAGTCCTTGACGACTGAGCGCAGCGATTTTTCCAGCGATTGCACAGCCTTCTTTGTGTAAAACGCACTTTCGACTTCCTCTGTCCGGTCTAAATCGTTTGCCAGATAAACCAGTGAAAAGCTGGCCAGTAAAAACACACCGGCCAATAGACCGACAAACTTGAACAGTGAAGTCCGTGCCAGCGACACGCTCGAACGATGAGAGAGGGAGTGGACGATAGAGGCGAGGCTATTCGGCATAATTTCCCGCTGGTCGTTGATGCAAGAGGGTTGTACACCACGTTATCGGCTGTATCAGCGAACTAATGAACAACCTGATTTTGCGCGTGGCCGTTCACACTGCTCTCGCAGAGGGTAGACGAGGAATCTGTCCGCTACTCGGGACAAGACAGAAATTTATGCCGGATATGGGAGGTCAGCGATAAAGCTGTGGGGTATTAATGGTTGCCGAATGCGGCGCCTGAAGATCGGATTCAAACAGGCGCCCAGTTCGAAGTGCGGCTGATCAATGCGTCTTGGGCGATACCGACGTCCCGACTTTGCTCAACCCTTTCGTGTTGTGATCTCCTGGGGTCGAAGTCGCAACCGCCCGGGCTTTGGCTACGCCGCGAGTGTCTTTGGAGTGAGCGATGCCCGAAGTCGTTGAGCCATGACCGCGATCACCATTGCGATCACTGCCATAGTGGTTTCCGCTTTCACCATGATCGCGAACAGCTTTGCCGGCATGGTCACTGCTGAGCCCGTTGCCGTGCCCGTTACTGCTAATGCCGCCGGCGTGATCTGATCCGCTGTGGCCGCCGGCTGTACCGCCACCATGTCCACCGCCAACACCACCGCCACCTCCGTGACCTCCACCATTACCGCCGCCGCCACCACCACCACCACCACCACCACCACCGTCCTTCGCATAAGCGGAGTTCATGATGGACAGATCAGTAGGCAGTAATGGGGCGGCTGCAAGCATCAAGGCGCATGACATTACAGCAACGAGACTCTTGTTTTTTAAAAGCATGATTGCTTCCATAGGGTTGATATCACGTGTTTTAAGACGCGTCAGACCCCAGTCGGTTCAAGTCCCGCGATAGACGGAATGCCTTTACTGCGCTATTGAAAACAAGACTCAAACACTAATCAAAAGCACCGTTGAGCACTTCGTAAATTAGCCCGGTTGCGAGTGCTACCAATATCAAGTCGGTACCCGCTTGTTGCCATTCATATCCCTCGTAATGAGGCAGCCTGCCGACTAACCGACCGTCCAGTTTTTTGGCAATACCAGGTGGTAACGGTTTGCCTCGCGCAAGGTTCTTTTGAATACCTGGTGGCAATGCAGGCCCTGGATTCCAGTAGCCCGGATACCCGCCAATAATTCCCAGGACACTGCCGCGATCAATGCTTGGGCCGTTGTCCCAATCGCTGCCCTTGCCTTGGTTTCCATGAGCCTGGTTGTTGTGCGGGTTTCCCTTGCCGTTACCCTGCCCCTTTCCATTGCCAGGGTCGGCCAATGCCGTTGTTGAGCCGACGATCAACGCAAGGCACGTAACGGCTGAAATCATTAAACGAGATCTGAACATGGGTCGTTCCTTCTTAGTGGCAGGACGCTGTACTGAAATTTAGTTCTCCAATCCAACGAGTGTGCACAATTTCGTGCGGAGAACATCAGAAATGCCATTAATGAGCTATACCGGCTAATCACCCCCGCAGTTCTTCGACACAGGAGTTTGGCCATGAAGTTCAGACACTCACTGGCAGCGCTACTGGTCAGCGCCACCCTTTTCGGCTGCGCCACATCATCAAGCAAAAGCGTGACCGTTCCGTTAGTTGCCACGCGACAGAATGCCGGCCAGATCGGCGATGTAACGCTGACCAGTTTTGACAATAAAACCGGGCTCAGTTTCTTCATCAGCGGTGCTCCAAGCGGCATTGTCCTGCCCTTGCGCCTCTACACCTTCATCTATAAAGGCAGTTGCGAGAAACCCGGGGCCGTCGCCTATGCCATGAATGATCAGGTCAACACCGAACGCCAGCCCATACGCGGCTGGACGTTATCCAGAACCGCGCCTGTTGCGATGTCGGTGCTGCTGGCGGGCGGGTATTCCATCGTCCTGCGAACAACTGCAACGGATGGCAACGTCGATATTTTCTGTGGGGATATCAAGCAAGGCAGCACGGCGAAGTAGCCATCCCTTAATTGGCGTCAGGGTGTGCTTTAATCCGGGTTCTTCAACAAAGTGAGAGTCCCGGAATGGAACCCAACATCGCACACCTGTCCAGTTTCCACGTAGCGGGTCTGACCGTACGTACGAACAACCGCGATGAGTCCACGCAGGACAACGCAAAAATCCCCGATGTGTGGGGTCGCTTTTTTTCCGACAGTGTCGCCGAGAAGATCCCGCAACGAGTGCCCGACGCGCCGATTGTCGGCGTGTATTCGGCCTACGAATCTGACGCGAGCGGTGCTTACGATGTGACGGCGGGGGTCTGCGTCAATACGCCGAACCGCGACTTCGATAACATCGAGATTCAGGCAGGCAAGTACATGGTCTTCGAGGCCCGCGGCCCCATGCCGGCGACCGTTATCCAGGCCTGGGGGACCATCTGGGCCTACTTTGAAGCGCATCCACTGGTGCAACGCAGTTACGCCACGGATTTTGAATCGTATGGCGGCCCAGACGAAGTTCAGATTCATATCGGCATCGTGTCGTAAGCGTTCCGACAGGCTTTTTCATTTCGACAACACGTTTTTCACGAAACGCTTACAGAACGTAGCGCAGATTGAAATCACAAATGGATTTGACCCCAAACAGAGAGCCCGCCGAAGCGGGCTTTTTGTTGTGTATCGCCTCAACCCTACTCCTCCGCGCGCCCCGTGCCTTCCCGATCGTGTTCATAGTGTCTGCTGAGCGGGAACGCCGGCAACCAGGACTCGCGACGCACGGTCCAGCTTTCGTAAGTGGGCTTCAGTTGGTCAGGGGCATCCAGCGACCCCAGGTTCACTTCGACTTCATCGCCCGAGCGGGCGAAAACCGACGAACCGCAGCGAGGACAGAAAAACCGACCGGCGTAATCGCCTGTCTGGCCCTCGATCGTCACCGCCTCCTGAGGGAATATCGCCGAGGCATGGAAAAGTGCCCCATGGTGTTTGCGGCAATCGAGACAGTGGCAAAGACCAACCCGGTAAGGACGGCCCGAGGCCACAATCCTGACGTTGCCGCACAGGCAGCCACCCGTGAATTGATCCATGCTGCACCTCCTCTGAAATCACACATTCGCAAGGTGATAAGAAGATAGCAGCACGGGGGTGAACGCCATTCTTTCACTCACCTGGTTATTCAATTTCAGACAAAAAAAAGCCCCGCCACCGAAATGCGGTGCGGGGCAAGAAAATTGGTTGGTTGCGGCCAACCAAAGGAGCTCTGTAAAAAACGCTTTCAATCCGGGTCAGATGCAATCCTGTGCGGCGCGTTCAAAACTTGATGGCAGGAAGCTCGACGCCAGCAAATGGCGTTCATAGATGAACACTTTGCCGCCGTCCCCGGCCTTGTAGGCTTCCAGCACGTTGTCCGTCGAGACTTTGCTCGGCACCACGATCCGGTAGCTGCGCGAGGTCTGCGAGACGGTCGGGCTCAACGCACTGCCCTGCAATTTCGGGACGACGCAGTCAGCGTATTGGGCCGGGGTCTTGCGGGTCTGCAAAGTCAGGGTCGGGTCGTTCGGCGCGGACGCACAACCGGCGAGTAACACTGAGGCAATTGCCGTGGCAGATACGAATAAAGGACGCATCGGTCTCTTCCTGAAAACAAAAGGTTCGGTTCATCACGCAATTTTTTTGAGCCGCGTGTTCGATGGAGGCGATTTTCCGACTATTGTCGACAAAGAAGAACTTGTGTTTGGTAATGGTCACTATTACCTCTAGCGATAGTTGCGCGCCACGCAGATGGATGCACACTCAATTACCACCAGCAAAGATTGATGAGGATCACGCCTTGAGAACTTTTGACCTGATCCGCGACGCGGTTTTACCCGACTTCCGTGAGCGGGTGGCCGATTACCTGGTCCAATACGAAACCGTGCTGATGGGCGAAATCCCGCCCGAGCCGGAGCTCGCGCGGGCCACGGCCAATCAGTTGCGCGGTTATTTACGCGGGTTGAACACCATGCGGGTGCTGGGCATGGCGGATTGGGAGGAACTGGATCGGCGGGTGGTGAATACGTGGCTTTAGCACTGCCAGCCCGGCGTTTCACACCTTTTCAGCGTTTTTCATCAAACCGATACGAATGAATCAGCTGTTTTCACAGCGCCACTGAAGGCGTGACGGTTTACTGCACACCCAAGCTTGCGGCGCATGTCCGGGGCTGTTGTCGCAGGAGACCCCATGAGCCTGGAACGTCTGAGCAAACTCATCTCGATAGGATTTGGCATGGCGCTGGTGGCCTGCCTGACGACTGTGGCTCTGGATGAGTACTTCGGCAAACAGGCCGAGCAAGCCACTGATCGACGCCACCAGACGATCACCGGCGTTGCCAGAATGGCGACCCTCAACCGCGAACTGACGCAACTGGCGAGGCTGTATGTCGGCACCGGCGATGAGCTGTTTCTCACCCAATACAACCAAAAGTGGCAAAACGGCCGGACATTCCACGACGCGGCGATGGATTTTCGGGCGATTGGACTGACTGACTCAGAGGACCGATTACTGGCCAAGGTCGAGGACATGGATCTCAAGCAGACGGGCATGGAGCGCGCGGCCATGGAGGAGAGTTTCCACAGAGGGGGCGTGTCACTGCTTGCCACGACTTCCTACATCAACTCCGAGTGGAATTTTGCCGTCGCGCTTAATCAGCTGAGACTCTCGATCACCGAACGTTTTAATAGCGACTTCGAGGCGGCCCGGCACAATGCCGAGCTCGCTAGCCATATCAATGTCCTGATGCAACTGATCTCGTTGGGCGCAGGATTGGCCTTTCTGGTCATCCTGCGCCGCCAGTTGGTGATGCCGTTGTTGCGTCTTTCCGAGCGCATGCGCCGCCTGCATGCCGGCGAAGCCCTCGGGGAACCACCGCACCGCCAGGGGCTTGCTGAAGTCGTGACCCTGGCCGAGGCATTCGATGCGTATGTCGAGGTCAATGAAGAACTGCGCCGCCAGCATTGGGTCAAGGGGCACCTCGGCGAGCTGGTGCAAGCCTTGCAGTTATGTGCCAGTCGGGAGGCTTTTGCCGAAACGTTGCAGCAAAAGCTGGGCGAATACCTGGGTTGCAAGGCCGTGTTGCTATTCGACGCCGTGCCCTTCACGCCCCGTACTGGCCAGGTGCATTTCAGTTTGCCACTGCTGCAAGAAGGGCAACAGTTGGCCAGCCTGGAGCTCGATTTCGCTCATCGCCCGGATCCCGCCCAGCTGACGTTACTCGACAACTTGCCCAACCGGCTCGGCACCTTGCTCAGTTTGCTGCAGCAGCGAACTCACAATCTGCAGTTGTTGCTGCAGGCTCATCGGCAGACCCGGCAACTGGAAATACAGGCGTTAGAACTGCAACAGCGCCAACAGTCCCTGGAAGCCACTGAAAGCTGGTATCGCGGCATTGTCGAGTTTGCCCCCAAAGCGCTACTGGTGTTCGACGAGCACGGCGTGATCCTCGCCAATCAGGAAAGCGAAGCGACCTTTGGTTATGCCCCCGGCAGCTTGCTGGGCCAGAGTTACCGCACGCTGGTGCCCGACAACCAACTCGAGGCGATTGATCACTTGCTTGAGCGGGTGCGTATCAACAACGTGCTCGACACCGTCGAGCTGGTTGCCCGTCGTGCCGATGGTGGCGAGTTTCCTGCCGAGATGCGCCTGTGCCTGTTGCCCGCGCGCGAAGATCGCGGGCAATGCCTGTGCGTGGCGTTTCGCGATCTCAGCCAGCGCAAAACTGAAGAACGTAGCCTGCGTGAAGCTCACGAACTGCAGCAGGCCATTGTGAGCTCGGCGCCGTATGGCATTGCACTGGTACAGGGCGGGTTGATCACGCAGGCCAATTCACGGCTGGATGAACTCCTGGGATACGTGCCGGGCGAGCAGCTGCAGTGCTCCCCGCTGATCTGGCTGGATCAGGTCATGTCGGCGCACACACTGATGACGCTGGAAACGCAGGTCCGCGAGGCGCTGGAACGCGGCGACATTTATCAGCAGCAAATTCAACTTCGTCGCAAGGACGCCCAATGCTTCTGGGCCAGCGTCAGTGCCCGCGCCATCGCGTCCGGAAACCAGTCGCGCGGTTCGATATGGATCATCGAAGACATTTCCGCACAACAAGCAGCCGCCGACGAGATGCTGCAGGCGCGGCAACTGGCCGAGGAAAGTGCACGCATCAAAGCCGAATTCCTCGCCAACATGAGCCACGAGATTCGCACGCCGATGAACGCCATCATCGGCATGACGCACCTGACGTTGAAGACAGAACTGAACGAACGTCAGCGCGACTACCTGCACAAGGTCCAACGTTCCAGCCGGCATTTGCTGGGGGTCATTGACGACATTCTGGATTTTTCCAAGATCGAGGCCGGCAAGCTTCAGCTGGAGGTCCGCGACTTCAGCCTGGTCCAGTTGCTGGAGGAAGCGCTCGATCAGGTGCGCCCGCGCATTGCCGAGAAAGGCCTGGATATGCGCTTGAACATCGGTGCCGACGTGCCCGAATGCTTGCGTGGCGATTCGCTTCGACTGCGGCAAATACTGCTCAACTACCTCAGTAATGCGGTGAAATTCACCGAACGTGGGCAGATCCGGGTTGAGGTGAGCCTGCGTCAGGCTGGCGCGGATGACGCTTTGTTTTATTTCAGCGTGACCGACAGCGGCATCGGGCTCTCGTCCGAGCAGCAAAAACACATGTTCCAGAGCTTCCAGCAGGCTGACGCCTCCACCACACGCCGCTTTGGTGGTACGGGCCTAGGGCTGGCAATTGCCAAACAACTGGCCGGGTTGATGAGTGGCCAGGTCGGCGTCCAGAGCGTGTTGGGCGAAGGCAGCAACTTCTGGTTTGAGGTTCGCCTGCAGTTGTCCCGCAGCACTGTCATTGATGGCCCGACCGCACGGAAGCCTTTCAGCGATTGGAGTGCGCCCGAAGGGACCCGTGTCTTGCTGGTTGAAGACAACGAACTGAACCAGCAGGTGGCCGCCGAATTGCTGCAGGCGGTGGGGTGTGGGGTTGATATCGCGACGGATGGCCGTCAGGCGCTGAACCGGTTGTCGGACGTTCGCTATGACCTGGTGTTCATGGACATGCAGATGCCGGTGCTCGATGGACTGGCGGCCACCCGTCTGCTGCGCCAACGGCCGGGGCTGGGCACACTGCCGGTGATCGCAATGACGGCCAACGCCAGCCAGCGTGATCATGACGCCTGTCTGGCCGCTGGCATGAATGACTTTGTCAGCAAGCCCTTCGAGCCGCAGACGCTCTACGCCCTACTCCGACGCTGGCTGATGAAAACGCCGGCCCAGCCACAACGCGCTGTCACACCGCAGTCCGGGGTGAGCGACGCCGATGCGGGTTTGAAACTCGATGACGTAGATACGGTGGCCGGACTCCGACGGGTACTCGGCCGGCACAACCTGTATGTGGATCTGTTGCACCGCTACCTGGACCACCAGAGCCCGTTGCTGGATCAGTTGAGTGCAGCGCTGGCGGCGGGCGAGCTGGTCAAAGCCGAGTTGTTGGCCCATAGCTGCAAAGGCGCCTCCGCGACCATCGGCGCCGACGCCGTCGCACAAGCGGCCAATGCATTGGAGTTGGCACTGCGCGCAAAGCGCCCGATCGATGAGTTGCGCATCGGTTTGCAGACGTTGTCCGTCCCCTTGAAGGCATTGCTGGGGCAACTGCAGCAGAAGTTGCCATGCGCAGTCGAGGCTGCGCCGACAGCGGTCGACGTTGTCGAGTTGCAGCGGATCTGCCAAGACCTCGACGCCCTGCTGGGGGATTTTGATGCGCAGGCAGTGCCCTACTTTTCCGCCCATGCCAGCGTGTTGCGCGGCGTGTTTGCCTATCGCTTTGCGTCACTGGAAGGCGCGATCAAACAATTCGATTTCGGCCGGGCCCAGGCCTGCCTGAGAGAGGCCCTACGGGCTGTGCAACCGCCGGCTAACACGGGCTGATCAGAAGTTTTCAGCGTTTTTCAGCGCCCGGCGGCTTCAGTTCAGGCCATTTCAGAGCAGCGGTGTGGGCGGCATGCGTTACTGCAGTCACTTGGCAGAAGCGACGGACCGTGCATTCCCGTCGCGCTTTCGGGATTGCGCCCGACTGCTTGACCGACCCAGCCGGTGACCCCGTCACGAGGACGTCCATTTGAACAGCTCAACCCCTAGACCCACCGTGCTGGTAGTCGACGACATGCCGGCCAATCTGCAGCTGATCAGTGAGCTGTTGTTTGAGCTCTATCACGTGCGCGTGGCGACCAGCGGTGCCCAGGCGTTGCAGATCATCGATCGGGCGATTCCCGATCTGATTCTGCTGGATGTGATGATGCCCGACCTCGATGGCTATGAGGTCTGCCGTCGTCTCAAGGCTGATCCGAAGACACGTGATGTGCCGGTCCTGTTTTTAAGCGCGCGGAATCAGGACGAAGATGAGTGCCTGGGGTTCGAGCTTGGCGCGACCGACTACCTGTTCAAGCCGATCAACCCGCCCACACTGCTGGCGCGGGTGCAGACGCAGTTGCGCCTCAAGGCCACAGCCGACCTGTTGCGTTCGCAGAATACTTACCTCGATCAGGAAGTCCTGGCGCGAACCCGTGAACTGCAAGCCACCCATGACGTGACCATCCTGGCCCTGGCGTCGCTGGCCGAGACCCGCGACAACGAGACCGGCAACCACCTGCGACGCACGCAGCATTATGTCCGGTTGCTGGCGGAGAAATTGCGCGATCACCCGCGATTCAGCGCGCATCTGGATGATCAGAGCATTGAGCTGATGTTCAAGTCGGCGCCCCTGCATGATATCGGCAAGGTCGGTATTGCCGACCATATTCTGCTCAAGCCGGGACGCTTTGAGCCCGCCGAATTCGAAATCATGAAGACCCACGCGCAGCTCGGTTATCAAGCGCTGGTGCATGCCGAGGACATGTTGGGGGCGCAAGTGCCCTTTCTGCGCATCGCCAAGGAAATTGCGCTGTGCCACCACGAAAAATGGGATGGCAGCGGTTACCCCAATGGCCTGGCCGGCGAGGCCATTCCGGTCAGCGCCCGGTTGATGGCGGTCGCCGATGTCTACGACGCGGTCATCAGCCGACGGGTGTACAAGTCGCAAATGTGCCACGAGACAGCGGCAACGATCATCCGCGACGGTGCCGGCCGGCATTTCGATCCGGATGTGGCGGCCGCCTTCATCGCCCTCGAAAAAGAGTTTGAACAGATCGCCGAACGCTATGCCGACCCCGTTGCCGAGGAGTCCCTCGAGGCAAGGGTCGGTTGACGGCTTCCAAGGCGATACAAACGGTGCCGTTTGGCACATTGGAGTAAAGATCATGAGCTGGGTCGTCAGGCACGCGCAGGCTATCAAGCGCATTTGCTGGATAACGGTGGCCGTTTTGTCGTTCCTTATCGTGGTTGCCGTGGTCGATCGCTATCAGCGCCAATACCTCATGCTGCTGGAAAGTCAGCAAGCACTGCTCGCGCAACGCAGCGCCTGGGGTTATTCCAGTCTGTTGAACAGTCTGCAAACCCATAAATTGCAGCAGTCGATGCTGATGGCCAATCCGCCGCCAAAAGGCTGCCTGTCAGACGAGTTCATTGCCGGGCAGCAGCGCTCGACGGCGACCCAGTCGGCGGATGTCGAAGGGCTTTCGCAGTACACATTGCGGGTGCCGATTCACCAGTTGGCGCCGATGCCCAAGCCACAGGCGCCCCGCATCCGCCTCAAGGACGGCGGCATCCACATGACCAGCCGCCAACAGTTGGGCTATACCTGCGACGGGCGTTACGCGGTGATCCAGGAAACGCAAACCCGCTTGGAGCCGCAGCCGCTGCTGCCGCCCCAGGCGATGGGCTCAGCGATTGCCAAGGGACTTGTCGTGCATGTCGCCCTGTCGCAGGGTCAGGGGCCAACCTTGTATTTCGACATCCACTTCACCGCCGGCAAGGCAACGTACCTGCCGGCCACGGAGGCGGCCTGGTCGATTTCGTTGCCTGCTCAGGCGCAAGGCGAAGAGCGTTTCTTTCGCTACTTTGCAAACCTGCACCACGGGCTGCAAATGCGGATCTACAGTGATCCGCTGGCTCCGGATTTTATGTCGCAGTTCCTGAGCCTGAACGGCCTCGGATTGTTTTTGACCATTGCAGTACTGGCCTGTTTGCTGCTGATCTGCACGCTGGTGGCGTATCTGATGGACGCCAGCGTGGAGCAACATCGGGCGGCCACCCGCGACTTTCTCACCGGCCTTTACAACCGCCGTGCGGCGATGACACGGGCTGAAATGGAGTTGGCGCGCGCCACGCGCAAACCGGGTTCGGTCTGCGTATTGATGCTGGACATCGACCACTTCAAGCAGATCAATGACACCCACGGCCATGACGGCGGAGATCAGGTGTTGAAGTTTCTCGCTCAGTTGCTGAGCCGGACAGTGCGGCAACAGGATCTGGTGGCCCGTATCGGCGGAGAGGAGTTCCTCATCATGCTGCCGGACACCGATCTGCCGGGCGCACAGCAGATGGCCAATCGTTTGCTGCACGCGTTGCGCACCTCGACGATCGAGTATGCCGGTAAGCAATTTGGCGTCACCTGCAGCCTGGGTGTCAGCGCCTGGAGCGGCCCCGGCGAAAGCGTTCAAAACCTGCTGATCCGTGCGGATCGGCTGCTGTATCACGCCAAGCAGCAAGGGCGCGACCGCTTTGCCAGTGAGACCCTGCCCGGTTCTGCGCTGGCCTGAATTCGGTCCTGAGGCGGTGATTTCGGTATCTGTTTCGCGCAGAGGTTGGCCAAAGCAAGGAATGGCCGCTTAACTCTAGAGGTCGACGACGCATATCCGACTTGCCGTCCTGCCACGCACGGAAGCTCGCCATGGGCCAATTGCTGATTGATGAACACTTGGTGTTCGACGAGAACAACTTCCTGTTGTTTCGCGTCGACGCCGATGAAGAGCCGTTGCGCATCGGTGCAATCGCCAGCCGCTGCCTGGCCATGTTGCTCCGGTCGGATGGCGCGGTGGTGCGCAAGCGCGAGTTGATGGCCGGGGCATGGGGGCAATATGGCCTGGAGGTGACCGACAACAGCCTGGCCCAAGTGGTCCGGCAATTGCGTCTGGCCCTGGAGAAGCTGCAGCCCGACCGCGAATTCATCCAGACTTTGCCACGCATTGGTTACAAGCTCGCCGATGGCGTGAGGGTCGAGGAGTTGTCAGCCGTAGCGAAAACGGCGCCTGCCCAGAGCGAGGTGGTGGCTGGCGATGAAGTGCCCGTCCCTGCTGCGCCTCCTGAATCGACTATGGCCGATGCAGAGGATGAACCGGACAAACCGCCATTGCCTGCATCAGCCAGACCCGATTCACGGCCGCTGTCCGTGCTCCCGATCACATCACAAAAGCGTTGGGGCCTGTGGCTCGCACTGCCGCTTTGGGGCGTGCTTGCATTTCTGTCGGGAAAAACCTGGCTGGCACCCTCTCCCGAGGCGGCACCACCTGCATTCGCCGCGCCCGTCACCGTCGATGACGTGCGCGTGCATCTGTCGGCTCAGGACGTACAACCTCCGGCAACATCACATCTGCAACTGATGGTGCAGGACAGTCGAAAACTCGCGGGGTTATTAGGCCTCTCGGCGCAAAACATCCACCTGTACCTGTTGCCGTCGCGTCAAGGGGCGGATCAGATTCTCTGCGATGGCGAGCTGGAAACGGCCAGCAGTCGCTGCATTGGCGTCCAACAACATGACTAGACGCACCGCAAACACAATTTGGTGCCTGGCCTTCGTCCTCGTCGGTCTGTCGGGTGTGGCGCTTGGGCGCCTGACCGGCGAACACAAGGCCAATCCGGACCTTTGGTGCACGGGAGAAAGCGCGCATCAAGTGCCGTCCCGTCCTGCGTGGTTGACGACGCGCTTCAGGCTGGATTTGCGGCCGTCCGGCCTCAGCCACATGCGCATGGTGGCCCGACTGATCGATGCCGACTCGGGAGCTGAAATCGGCGCTCTGCGCCGCAACAGTGCCTTTGGGGTGCAACAACAGGACCAGCGCCTGCGGATCACTGTGGAGCGCTCCGCCAAGGGCGAAGCGGAGAGTCCGATTCCTGAACTGTCGGGCGCGCTGGGGATGTTTATTTTTCGCTCGGACAACAGCGTCAGTTACTGGATGCGTTCAGTGACCGAAACGCGCTACCTGTTCGATGACGGCAGTGACATGTTCATTTTGTGCAGTCAGCGTCCATCATCGAACAGCAAGGGTTAACGGTCTAACGCAAGCGATCAAGTGCGCCCGACGGAACCTGTGACCGGCAAGTTACCGAGCAATTTCAGCCCCGTGGTTTTCACGAACGTCTCGTAGTCCATCGGTCTTTCGATACGGGTTTCTGCGTTGGGCAGAACGTACGCCCAGGCGCGCTTCGACGAGGCGTCATAAACCAGCTTGAACAGGCGCGTCGGCACCCAGACCTTGTTGTCGCCAATGGTGCTGTGGCCCGAGTCAAAGATCGGACCGGTAAAGACAAAGACGTTGCCATCGGCGCGCTTGGCAAACTTCCTGACATCCGACTCGACCTTGCTCCAGATCTTGCGGTTGTTGGTCGGGTCTTGCGGCACCATGTTTGACAGCGCAAAGGATTGGGCCATGGCATTGGGGTTCGGCGCATCGGCGGCCGGGGATTGATGACCACGGTCCACGGCCGGGTGTTGGCTGCGGTAGTCACTCAACTCTGCCCGCCCACCCTTGGGGATGCGTGGGTCGGGGTAGAACTGGTTGGTGCGTTCCTCCCCTTTGGCGTCCTGCAGCTGGGCGGCATTCAGTCGCTCAACCACCACCAATGGCGTCTTGCTGGTTTGCGAGTACAGCACCGCGAAGTTGTCGGAACACAACGCCAATGGGTTCATGGTGGCAGGCACCGTGGCGATGTTGATCGGCCGGGCGGCCGGAAACAGGTCGGCGCAGCCGTCGAACGAGGCCTGTTTCTGTTTGTTTGAATAGAGGTCCAGCGCCGCGCCCTGGCTGATCGAACCCGAGCGGGACACTTGCTCCTGATGCTGGGCGGGCGGCTTGAGGAGATCCAGCAGGCTGCGGGCTTGCGCCCCGGTCGAGAGCAAAACAAGGGCCGACAGCCCAACTGCAATTTTGCGTAGGTACATGGTTTAGATCTTCGATTTGTATTGAGGGATAGCTGAGGGGTCGTGCGGGGGTTATTGACCACCATAAGTCCCTTTAGTGCGAGCGGCTGGACCGTCAATTGAGCGCGCGTCCTGATTCGCCTGCAAATATCTGCATGCGGATCTTGATCCGCTTTAATACTTCTTCTGCGGCGTTCGACAATGGACGTCCTTGTTTCACCAACAGTCGGGCATTAACGTTCTGACACACAGGGTGATCAATTTCCAATGCCACCAACTCACCGGACTCGAATTCGTCGAGCGCCGACAAGCTAGCGGTCAAGGTGGCACCCTTTCCGCGCAGGACATATCGCCTAAGTACAGCCAACGAGTTCGTCACCAAGGTGGGTTTTACTTCAATATTCTCGGAATGCACCAACAGCTCGAACACATGACCCAATCCGAATTCGGGTGGCATGACGGCCAGGGGATAGCTGAGCAATTGCCTGACACTGACGGGATGTTTGAATTGCGCCAGAGGATGGCCGGCACTGACAAGCAGCTTTACGGGTTGATGCGAAGACGCTTTGTACTCGATGTCAGCATGGGCCAAAGGGTTGTAGGCGAGCCCTATGTGCGCCCTGCTTTCGGCCACTTCCGTCAGCACATCTTTATTGGGTAAAACGTCCATGGACACGTTCAACCCGGGGTATTCGCCACAAAAATCAGCCAGGACTTCGTCCATCAACCGATCGATGAATCCCTCGCTGCAAACGATCCGCACCTCACCTCTCTGCAACCCCTGCAGCTCTCCCAGGCGCTCCTCCAGCTGTTCTTGCTGGGATTGGCAGCCTCTCCAGAATTCCAGCAAGTATTTCGCCGACTCAGTGGGTTCTACGCCTCGGGCTTGTCGATTGAACAACTGCACCCCGACCTCGTCTTCGAGCAGCTTTACCTGTCGGGTGATAACAGACGGTGCAGTGTTGAGACTTTCTGCTGCGGCCCTGATTGAACCGTGGGACAACACGGCAAAGAAGTAACGCATTCGGCGCTGGTTTATCTCTCTCATGGTCGAGTAAACATCCCTGGCTCCGTTGCTCAAAAAGCAACACTATGGATCAAAAGATGCCATTGCAACAAACCCCTTTGTTACCCACCATGACGCGGTCGTCCTAATCCAGACAGTCAATAAGTTCTCGGAGGTCGGAATTGAACCGGTTGAAAATGAATAAAAACAAGATCGAATCAACAGCGGCACTTTATCGAAAAATAAGTTGGCGCCTTCTGCCCTTCCTGCTGATCTGCTACATCTTTGCCTACCTGGATCGCGTCAACATTGGCTTCGCTAAACTGCAGATGCAAAGCGATCTGGGCTTCTCGGACGCGGTCTACGGCCTGGGAGCGGGCATTTTCTTCCTCGGTTATGCATTGTTCGAAATTCCCAGCAATTTGCTGCTCCCCAAAATCGGCGCGAGGAAGACATTCAGCCGCATTCTGATCCTTTGGGGGTTGACCTCCGCCTGCATGTTTTTCGTCAAAAGCGAAACGCAGTTTTACGTCTTGCGCTTCTTGCTAGGCGTGTTTGAAGCCGGTTTCGCGCCGGGCATGATCTTCTATCTCACCTATTGGTATGGACAAGATCGCATGGCACGCGTCATGGCCACGGTCATGCTCGCGGCGCCACTTGCCGGCATTTTTGGTGGTCCTCTGTCCGCATGGATCATGAGTTCATTTCACACCACAGCGTCCCTGTCTGGCTGGCAATGGATGTTCCTGATCGAAGGCGTGCCTTGCGTGCTGCTGGGCGTCATGGCGTTGTGGTTCCTGCCTGATCGTCCAGCAGATGCGAAGTGGCTGACGCGCGAAGAAAAACAACGGATTACGCAGTCGCTTGCGCCTGCGCAAGCCCACCATCATTCATTCCGGCAAGTGGCGAAAGATCCCCAGGTTTACCTGATGGCGGCGGCCTATTTCTGCCTCATTTGCGGCATCTACACCCTGGGGTTCTGGCTCCCCACGATCATTCGCGAAACCGGCGTCACCGACATGCTGCAGATCGGCTGGTATTGCGCGATACCCTACATTTTTACCGCTATCGCCATGCAGGTCTTCAGTCGTCGCTCTGACCGACTCAACGAGCGTCGCTGGCACACCGCAATCCCTGCATTGATCGCTGCTGTGTGTCTGGCCACCTCAACCCTTTTCAGCGGACAACTGATCATTTCCATGATCTGTCTGACCGTTGCCACTTCAACGGTCTGGGTTGCCTATACGATCTTCTGGACCCTCCCCTCCCAACACCTCAAGGGCGACTCGGCAGCCGGGGGGATCGCACTGATCAACACCATCGGCTTGATGGGCGGCTTCTTCAGCCCGACGATCATGGGCTACGCCAATACGGTAACCGGCAACACACAAGCAGGATTGCTCGTCATGGCTGCCCTGCTGTTGCTGGGTTCGATATTGCTGGCGGCCAACCACCTGCCTGTTCGCAAGCTGAACCCCATCCCGGCACATACAACGACAACGAAGGAACAGGTCTTATGAAAGGTCGAATCCTGATCGCTGGTTTCCAGCACGAAACCAATACGTTCGCGCCCTCCAAAGCCCACTACAGCAACTTCGAGCGCGGCGAAGGCTTTCCACAAATGGCACGTGGGGTGGACGTTCTGGCCATGCGGGACATTAACCTCCCCATTGGCGGTTTTATCCTTGAAGCAGAAAAACTGGCCTACGAACTCATACCCGTCATTTGGGCAGGCGCGAGTCCGTCGGCACATGTCACGGAGGATGCATTCGAACGCATCAGTGAAGAAATCCTGGTCGCGGCACGTCGCGAGCGGTTCGATGCCGTGTACCTGGACCTGCACGGTGCCATGGTTGCGGAACATGTCGACGATGGTGAAGGGACGTTATTGAAGCGGCTCAGAGACGCCGTCGGCCCGCACGTACCCATCATCGCGTCCCTTGACCTGCACGCCAACGTGACGGAGCTGATGTTTACCAACAGCGATGCGTTGGTGGCCTTCCGAACCTACCCTCATGTCGATATGGCTGCCACTGGCGCCAAAGCGGCTGGGCTCCTCTCCTGGCTGCTCGACAACAGGCGCGAATTGAAGCGGGTCTCGAAGCGGTTGCCTTTTCTGATTCCGATCAATTCGATGTGCACCCTGCTTGAACCTGCCCTCGGCTTGTATGAGCAGTTGGAGGTGCTGGAGAACGGTGAGGTCCTCTCTTTGTCGTTCGCGCCAGGTTTTCCAGCGGCGGACTTCCCGGAGTGCGGTCCTGTGGTGTGGGGATATGGGCGTGACGAGGCAGCGATTGAGCTCGCCGTTCAACAGCTGTATCAAAAAATAGTCGATGAGGAATCGCGTTGGAAAATCGAGTTTCTGTCGCCGGACGATGCGGTCATCGAGGCGATGCGTTTATCGGCATCTGCCGATCGCCCCGTGGTCATCGCAGACACCCAGGATAATCCCGGCGCAGGTGGGGATTCCAATACGATGGGCATGCTGCGCGCGTTACTGAAACAGGGTGCAACGCAAGCGGCGATAGGGCTGATCTTCGATCCGGCCGCTGCGCAAATGGCCCATCGTGCAGGTGTTGGCGCCTCTGTAGTCATGGAGCTGGGAGGGCAATCGATGACGCCCGGCGACGCACCATTGGCCGGACGCTTTGAAGTCATCTCCCTCTCCGACGGATGTTGCCAGTTCGACGGCCCGATGATGAACGGCATGCGGGTGGATGTAGGGCCTTCAGCATGCCTGAAAATCGAGGGTGTGTTGGTCGGTGTGAGTTCCGGAAAAACCCAGATGCTCGATAGAAACCTGTACCGGATGGTGGGCATTGAACCAGAAAGAATGAAAATCCTGGTCAACAAAAGCTCTGTCCACTTCCGCGCCGACTTTCAAGCGATGGCGCACGCCGTGCTCGTCGCGAAGGCTCCGGGACCGATGATTGCGGACCCGGCTGATTTACCCTGGAAAAACCTCGCGCCAGGCCTTCGTACCAGTCCCTTGGGTAAATCTTTCGACAAACAAGTTTGATTGGCTGACATCTTTGGCGCCTGCCGAACACCCTTCGTGGCGGCGTCGTTGCTCAAAAAGCAACGGAGCCGCCCGCAAGTTACTGTTGCAACAAGCCTTCTTGTTCCCCACCATGACGCGACTCTCTTAATCCCCCATTAGTTAACGCTTGATGCACGATGTAATTTCTGAGTATCACAAAAAAATAGCCATAAGTTAGTCAGGTATGCATGCCGCTGCACATATAGAACCAGGAAAGTTGCATGAGCCTACTCACTGAAAACCCAAGATTCGCCATCGTTCTAGCTATTTTTGGCGCCCTCGCACTAGTACTGGCCGCAAGAATTGTTCATCTGTCGATTTTTTCTCATGAATTCTTGAATAATGAAGGGCGTAAACGTTCAACACGAATGATTGAAACAGTAGCCGTGCGCGGCACTATTTTTGATCGTTTCAATAAGCCACTGGCGGTCTCCACCCCCGTCAGCACCTTGTGGGTGAATCCCAGGCAGTTTGCGCCGACTGATCAGCAGGTAAGCCTGATGAGTGAGCATCTTGCCGTGGAGGCTGCACGAATCAGACAATTGACATTGAACACTCAGGGCAAATCGTTCGCTTACTTAGTCAGAAGAATTGATCCGGCGATCGCAAACAAAGTAGTAAAACTATCTATTCCCGGCGTATATGAACGTCAGGAGTATAAGCGATTCTATCCGCAAATTTCGATGATGGCACAGACTCTGGGCTTCACCAACATCGACCAGAAAGGCATTGAAGGCATCGAGTTAATGTATGACCGCGAATTATCAGGGACGCCTGGTCTGCAAGAGCTTACTTTAAATCGGCTCAAACACATCACCCGTGAGATTGTCGTGCGCAAGCCTGTCATTCCTGGAGACGACTTACATTTAACAATTGATTCGGTCCTGCAACACCACGTTGAAAAAGCACTCTGGAAAGCGCTTAAAGATAATGCAGCCCAATCAGTAAGCGCCATTCTCATACATGCCAAGACCGGAGAGATACTGGCACTCTCCACCGTCCCTTCATTCAATCCAAATGCGCGTAAAGGTTTTCGCCCGGAGGTCATTCGAAATCGTGTATTTACCGATGTGTACGAACCGGGCTCAGTGATAAAGCCCTTGAGCATGGCCGCCGTCTTGACGGCAGGTATCGTCGACAAAAATGCCATGATCCAGATATCACCCGGCTTCCTCAGGATTAATGGCCATACGATTCGTGACGTGGGAAGGGACACTCAGTTGGATCTGGCAGGGATCCTTCGTCGCTCTTCAAATGTCGGAATGAGCAAGGTCGCGATATCAACTGGTGGTGCAGTCATTTCACAAATGCTGCTGGATGTGGGATTCGGGAGTGACACCTCGGTGCTCTTTCCAGGGGAAAGTGTCGGGTCCGTTCCAACCAGGAGAATATGGCCGGATATCGCCACAGCAAGCCTTTCATACGGATACAGCCTGTCGGTCAATCTGGCTCAGTTAGTTCAGGCCTATACCGTTTTTGCAAACGATGGGAACCTGGTTCCGTTATCGATCATCAAAGGTCAGCCTCAGACGCCGCGCAACGTCATGAGCGCGGAAGTCGCCAACAGCATTCTGGATATGCTGGTACACGCAGTGGATGGACCTGGCGCAGGCGGAAAGCGCGCAGCCATCGAGGGTTATGCAATCGCGGGCAAAAGCGGGACCTCACGCAAGGCCTCCAGCGGCGGCTATCAAAACAATGCATACCGGGCGATGTTCGTCGGTATCGCACCGGCCAATGCACCGGAGTTCATCATGGCTGTTCTAGTGGACGAGCCTACGGCCAAGGGTTACTTCGGTGGAGCGATTGCAGCACCGATTTTCAAGGAGGTACTCGAAGCCGTCCTTCGCATCAGAAATGTACCGAGTGATCAAAGCCACTACCTGCCGGCAATACAGGGTTGATGTGCAGGAAAACAGTGCGTATCCACCTTTCAGATAAATGCTTACCAAAGGATAGATAACATGAAGAAAAACATTTCGATGATCATTGCCGCGACGTCACTTGCCATCGGTACAGCGTTTGCTCAAGTACCTGCAAAAACTGAAGTGACCAACGACGCTCCCGTTGGAGCATTGAACGAATGCTACGACACCCTCGGTGATCAACCGCGGACCGCCTTGCAGTCTTGTCTTGAGCGCAAGACCAGTGAGGCCTCGGCACAAATGCATATCGCCTACAAAAAACTGGAAGCCGAGACAAAGGAAATCGATTCGAGTTCGACGCCCAAAGCACTCGCCTCGCTGCTCGCTTCTCAGCAGGCTTTCGAGGCGTTCAAGGCTGCGCAGTGCCAGTGGGCGGGAGACGCCGCGATGGGAGGCTCGGGCGCTGGAGATTTTGTAAGTGCTTGCAACGTCGATTTGATCCGTTGGAGAACAAAACAACTTTCCGTTGAATAGTCTGCCCCAGGCGACTGGCAACACCGACCTTCGTACGCCACAGGATCAGGGCAGGTTTTCAAGTAACTCCAGCGCCTGATCGAAATCGAAGCACTCGGCTTGCTGGACCACCCGATGCAACTGCTCGGTCATCCGCGAACCGGACGTCAGCGCCTGGAGCTTGTGCAAGGCTGTCAGCGCCTGGGTGTCACTCTCGGCCAGCAGATAACGGACGTGGGCCAATTGCGCATGCCATTCGCTGTCGAGTGGCACCGTGGTTTCTTCCGCCAACGGCGGTTCTGTGAGCACCGAGAGCCCTTCCAGCACGGGTGTCAGGCAGCGTTCGACCTCGGCCAGTCGATCCGACACGTCCTGTTCCACGCCTGCGCTCAGACACACCTGTTCCAGTTGGCCGGCGGCATTGGCCA
The DNA here is from genome assembly GCF_057128725.1 of Pseudomonas oplopanacis. Classification (NCBI taxonomy): domain Bacteria; kingdom Pseudomonadati; phylum Pseudomonadota; class Gammaproteobacteria; order Pseudomonadales; family Pseudomonadaceae; genus Pseudomonas; species Pseudomonas oplopanacis. Next base: position 46,373 of record NZ_JBSKHV010000022.1, read on the forward strand.
CGCCAACGGCACCGATGTTGCCCGCCGTGCCCCGCAAGGTATGCGCCAGCCTGACCGTTACCGAAGAATCGCCCTGCCCTCGGGCAGCCTGAAACTCGGCGCAAAAAGCCTGTTGGCCGGCGTGAAACTTGCGCAGCAGGCGCAGGTAGAGTTCGACCTTGCCCATGCACGTGCCGAGGCCCGCGTTCAAATCAATGCCAGGAAGACTGGCTGGCAGGCCCGCCGTCAACGGGGTGCCCGGTGAAACGTCGGCCGACGGCGCGCCACGGCCAGGTCCTGGGTGTATCCACTTGGCCAATGTGGCGAACATGTCCTCGACGTTCAACGGTTTGGAAATGTGATCGTTCATCCCGCAATCAAGCGCCCGCTCACGGTCCCCCGCCATCGCGTCGGCCGTCATCGCGATCACCGGCAAATTCGCCCAACGTGGCTGCTCGCGTATCTTGCGGGTCGCGGTATAGCCATCCATTACCGGCATCTGGCAGTCCATCAACACACCATCGAAGTCGTCATCACGCGCCAGCTGTTCGAGCGCCTCTGCGCCGTGAATGGCCAGACGCAGCTCGATCCCGGCACTCTCCAGCAGTTCACACGCCAGTTCACGGTTCAGCTCATTGTCCTCGACCAGCAGCAGGCGCGCGCCACGCAGGCTGGCCATGGCGCTGGCGCTCTGGCCGAGGCGCTCGCTGGCCCGGCTATCGGTCTGAGGACGGTTGCCCAGTACGCTGCCCAACGCCTCAAGTAACGTCGACGGCGTCACCGGTTTGGTCAGCACCACCGGCAATTGAATGCCGTGCCGGATGGCCTCTTCTCGGGCCTCCTCGCGACCGAACGCGGTGACCATGATCACCGACGGCGTTTGCGCCAGTTTGGCCGCGTGCATCTGCCGCACCGTCGCCACGCCGTCCATGCCTGGCATGCGCCAATCCATCAGCACCAGGTCATAGGGCAGCGCCTTGGCTTCGGCCTCCACCAGCAAATCCAGTGCGGCCCGACCACTGTGCGCAACGTCCACTTCCACGCCAAAACTGCGCGTCATGTCAGACAAAATCTCACGTGCGCTGGCGTTGTCGTCGACCACCAACACACGTTTACCCACCAGTTCGTCGGCGGTCATCATGCGCCGCAACGAGCCGTCGCGCTGCACGCCCAGGCTCACCTCGAAATGAAACGTGGAGCCTTGGCCCGGCTCGCTCTCCAGCCAAATGTTCCCGCCCATCAACTCCACCAGATGCCGGGAGATGGCCAGCCCCAACCCGGTGCCACCGTATTTACGGGTCGTGGAGCTATCGGCCTGACTGAACGGCTGGAACAGGCGCGAGCATTGCTCGGCGCTCATGCCTATTCCGCTGTCACGCACCCAGAAATGCAGTTGCACCTGCTCTCCTGCCGCGCCCCGCTGCTCTACCCCGAGTACGATCTCGCCCTGCTCGGTGAACTTCGTCGCGTTGTTGCCCAGGTTGACCAGCACCTGCCCCAGGCGTAACGGATCGCCGATCAACGCGGTCGGTAGTTCGGGCGCGATGTTGAAGAGCAGTTCCAGCCCTTTGTCCTCAGCTTTCAGGCCAATCATGTTGGCAAAACCGTCGAGCACGTTTTCAAGGTGGAAGGGAATGTGCTCGAGGTGCATTTTGCCGGCCTCGATTCTGGAGAAATCGAGAATGTCGTTGATGATCACCAACAGGTATTCCGCCGAGCGATGGACCTTTTCAATGTAATTGCGCTGGCGCGAGTCGAGCTCGGTGCGCAAGGCCAGGTGGCTCATGCCAATGATGGCATTCATCGGCGTACGGATCTCGTGGCTCATCGTCGCCAGAAAGTTGCTCTTGGCCCGGGTCGCCTCTTCTGCGGCCTCGCGTGCGCGCTGCACCTCGGCCTCGGCGATCTTGCGGTCGGTGATATCGAAGTACCAGTTGGCCCCCATGCCCCGCTCCCCCAGCGTCAGCGTGATGGCCGACACCAGTACGTCAAAGTGTTCGCCCCCGGCACGCTGCAGCCGGGCCTCGAAGTTCAGCACCGCGCCTTGCGACGCCGCCTCGAGAAAGCGCTGGTGTGCCTGCGGATCGACCCAGAACAGCGCAGGGTCCGCCCCCCCGAGTTCATCGAGGCGGGTCCCGAACAGACTGTCGAACTGCGGATTACAGTAAGTCGGACGGCCATCGACATCTCTGATCACCATGGCCACCGGGCTGTTGTCGAGTACGGCGCGCAACTGTGCCTCGCTGGCCTTCAGCGCCGCCTGCAACTGACGGCGCTCACTGACGTCGCGCACCGAAGCGCACACGCAGATTCCGCCTCCTTCCAGACTCGGTAAATGCGACAGACTGATTTCTGCCGAGAAGAAGCTGCCGTCCTTGCGCACGCCTTGCAGGTCGTCCAGGTTGGCCCCCATCTGGCGAGTGTCGCCGTGGGCGGTGAATCCCTGGCGCAGCGCCACGTGACGCCCGCGACTGGCCACCGGCACCAGGCGTTCGATGGCCTCGCCGATCAACTCACCGGCGTTGTAGCCGAACAGCTGATCCAGTTGACGGTTGGTTCGCAGGATATGCCCGTCGGCATCCACCACCAGCATGCCGTCCGGCGCCGCTTCGATAATTCCGCGATACCAGGCCTCGGTCGCGCGCAACGCCACTTGTTGGGATTCGAGCGCCTGCGCCTGTTCCTCCAGTTGCAACGCTTGTTCCGCCACTTCACTGGCCTGGCGACGGGTTTCTGCCAACAGGGTCTTGACCGCCTGATTACGCTCCAGAATCGCCATGTTCGCCGCCAGACGCGGGATGGCTTCCTGCAACAGCTGCATCTCGCGCTCGTCCAGCGGCACCAGTCCGGCCAGCTCGAGTACGCCCAGCAGCCGCTCGCCACGCATGATGGGTTGCAACAGCAAGCAACTGGCCGGGGTTTCGCCAAGCGGCGAGTGCAAACGCCAGTAATGTTCGGGCAGCGCCTGAAGCTGACGTGGCTGGCGATCCACCGCGCACTGACCCAACAGGCCATCGCCGAACAGGACTTCCTCCTCCGGCGGCCGTTCGGAATCGGTGGCATAGCGCCCCATCAGCAGCAGCTTGCCGGCCTCCTCGTGTGCGCTGTAAAGCACCCCTTGGCAGATGCCCTGCGGGCTGGCCATGTGTTGCAGGAATACCTGCGCCAGCTCGGCCGGCGTTTCTGCCTGCTGCAAATCGACCTGCAATTGAGCGGTATGCGCCTTGATCCAGCGCTGACGCTCCAGTTGTCGGGACTGCGTCTGCAGCGTGGCAATGGCCCGCGCCAGATCGCCCGTTTCGTTGTTCAGGTCGGTATGGGGAATCGGCTTATCGAGCTCCCCGGCAGCCAACTGATCCACCGCCACCCGCACCCGGTTGAGCGGATTGCGGATCGACTGGCTGACCAGCCAGGACAACAGCAGCGCCAGCGACAAGCCACCGAACAACAGCACGTAGGTCAGCTTGGTACTGCGCTCGGCATAATCGGCAATGTCCTTGGCCGTGTCGCGAATCGTGTCGCCCTTGATCTGCGCAACCGTGTTCAACAGTGCGTCGGCCTGCTGGTCAAGTTGCTGGAATTCATTGCTATTGAGCAGCAACAACGCCTGCGCCTGCCGGCCCTGATCGATCATGACAAAGGCCTGTTCTCTATCACGCTGCAACTGTTGCAGCAGCACGTCCAGCTCCGCCAGGCGCGCCAGGTTTTCCGGGCGTCTGAGGGTCACTTTGGCTTGGGCCAGTGCCTGTTGCAGACGATTCTGGGTGTCGCGCATGCGCTGCAGGGATTCGACACGGATCTGCGCGCTGTCGGTGCCCACCGCTCGCTGCAAGGCTTGCAGCATATGAGGCAGTTGCACCCGTGCCTCATACAAGTGCTCCATGCCGACCAATTCTTGAAGATAGAGGTTCTGCATGTCGTGCTTGAGCGACTGCTGGGTACGCAGGCTTTGCACACCGAGTACCAACACCAACAGCAGCAGCGCGGCGAACCCCAGGATCAGTTTGTGCAGCAGCGCAAGACGCTCAAGCAGGGTGCGCAATCCAGCCATGACCTAACCTCGTGAACCTGATGAAAATACTGGCAAAGCACAAGTGCAGTCGCGGATTCACGGGGTCTGGCCGATGCGTTCCAGCGCTGCTCGCTGGACGGCCATGTCCTGATCGGTATCGGCGAAACGCTCGGCAATGGCCTGGAACTGTTCAACGCAAACCAGGAAGGCATCGCAGATGTCCGGGTCGAAGTGCGTGCCTCGCCCCTGCCGGATAATCTCGACAGCCTGCGCGTGGGGCATCCCCGATTTATAGACACGACGGCTGATCAGCGCGTCATAGACGTCGGCCACCGCCATCATCCGGGCGCTGATCGGGATGTCGTCGCCAGCCAGCCCCTGCGGATAGCCGCTGCCATCCCATTTTTCCTGATGACTGTAGGCAATCTCCTTGGCCAGACTGAGGAAGTCGGCGCGAATACCCAGCGCATCCTCGGCATGCTGGATCGCGTCACGTCCCAGCGTGGTATGGGTCTTCATGATCTCGAACTCTTCCTCGGTGAAGCGTCCCGGCTTGAGGAGGATATGGTCGGGAATGCCGATTTTGCCGATGTCGTGCAGGGGCGCCGACTTGAACAGCAACAGGATGGTCTCGTCGCTGAGAAAGTGACTGAAACGCGGATGATCACGCAGATGGTCTGCCAGCACCTTGACGTAATGCTGGGTCCGCCGGATGTGGTTGCCCGTTTCGTTATCGCGCGTCTCCGCCAGTGACGCCATGGCCTGGATGGCCACATCCTGGATCGCAATCACCTCGCGCGTCCGGCGCTGCACTTCCTGCTCAAGGTAGTCGTTGTGATCGCGCAGAAAGTCGGCCGCTGCCTTGATCTTGAGCTGGGTATCCACCCGCGCCAAAACCAGCGCCGGCCGGATTGGTTTGGTGATGTAGTCGACGGCCCCCAGTTCCAGGCCATGGATCTCGTCCTCGGTCCCGGCCATGGCCGTCAGGAAAATGATCGGAATGTCGCGGATGCGCGGGTCGCGCTTGATCTGGTCCGCCACTTCGTGGCCGGACAGCCCGGGCATCATTACATCCAGCAGGATCAGGTCCGGGAGTGTGTCGCCCTGCAGAATTCGCAACGCTTTCTCACCGCTATGGGCGGCCTTGACCCGGTAGCGATCCTTGAGCAAATCTGTCATCAGCATCAGGTTATCGGGTGTGTCATCGACCACCAGGATGGTAGGCGGACTGTAGCGACGCTGTTCGACACTCATGGCGGGCGGCTCCCTTTGCCAGGCATTGACATCCCGAGGCGACATTTACGCCCCGGCGCAAGGAAGCTTAGCTGCAGTTCTGCGGGGCTGCCGTCCGGCGTCAAACGCCAAACTAACGCCGGGGCAGTCGTTACCGGATGAACGGAAACAGGATTTCCGTCAGCGGTCAGTATTTGATATCACGCGCCGTATCGCGGGTGTCCTGCTTGGTGTCGCGCTTGTCCTGACGGCAATCGTTGCGACTCTTTTCATCACCCTCCTTGCACGCTTCCTTGGTTTCCCGGGCAGCATCTCGCCCTTCCTGCTTGGTATCGCGCGACTCCTGTCGCTGGTCAGCCTGGTCCGTCGCATGGACCAGCGTCGGCACCCAGTAGCCGCCAACGGCAATGACCAGTGTGGTCAGGACAGACAAAGAATACTTGCGATTCATGATCCACCTCCTTCCTGAGTTTCCATCACTTCGCACCACTGTCATCACCGCACACGGTGGAGTGGCGCAGTTGTACAACGCACACAGAACGCCCCCCCGGAATGTGAACGTTAACGATAGGACGACATTGGCGGCCCTACAAGGATGTTGCGCCCTCGATCTAGAGCATTTTCTCCAGGCCAATCTTGTCGCTGAGCCAGGCCTTGAAGCTGCGCCAACGACCGCCCGGCTCCGTTCGCAACGTATGCAGGCGGCCGTCGTCTTCAGTGAGCCAGACGACTTCGCCGTTTTCCAGGCGAGCCTGGTAGCTCACGGCGGGCGCCATGCCTTCAAGTGCTAGCTCGCGCATGTAGCCGGCCAGCTCAGGGCTGTCGACCAGCACCCCGACTTCGGTATTCCACAACACCGAGCGTGGATCGAAATTGAAGGAGCCGATGAACACCTTCTGCTTGTCCAGAATCATGGCCTTGGTGTGCAGGCTGGAGTCCGAGCCACCGCTGAAGCCACGGGAAGAACCTCCGCTGGGGTCGTCCGGCTGGAGCCGCAGTTCATAGAGCTTCACGCCATGCTCGAGCAGGGTCTTGCGGTAAGGCGCGTAACCGCCATGCACCGCCGGCACGTCGGTGGCTTCCAGCGAGTTGGTCAGCAAGCGCACATCAACACCGGCATCGGCACGCCCGAGTAGGTAGCGCATGCCCGCCTTTTGCGGGACGAAATAGGCGGATATCAGGATCAGCTCTTTATGAACGGTATCGAGCTCAGGTCGCAGTTGTGTGGTCATCAGTAACGCACGGTCCGGTTCGTCGTCGGCCAGGACCTTGCTCGGTGCGTCCCACATCGCCTTGCTGTGCGCCCAGATCAGCTGCTTGCGCCAGGTCTCGAGCTGCGGCTGAGTCCGGTAGGTCATGAGGTGATCGTACAAAGCCCGGTTCTCGATGCGGGTGTTCTGCAGCGATTGCTCGAGGCGTTGCCGGCTCTTGAGCAAGTCTTCGGCGGTTGGCTTGTTGAGCACCAGGTCACTGATCGGCTGGCTCAGGGCGCTGTTCCAGTACTGATCGAAGCTGCGGCCCAACTGCGCGGCGACCGGGCCGACGCACAGCAGGTCCATGTCGGTGAAGTTGCGATCGGCCTTGGCATCGAAATATTCATCGCCCAGATTGCGTCCGCCGACGATGGCCGCGCTGTTGTCGGCTAGCCACAGTTTGTTGTGCATGCGCCGGTGCTGTTGGGACAGGTTCAGCAGACGGCCCATGGTTCGGGTGACCATCGTGCTGCGCCCCAGATGCAGGGGGTTGAAGACGCGGATATAGATGTTGGGGTGCGCGGCCAGGGTTGCGATGACTTCCTCCTGGCCGTCGCTGGCAGTGTCATCGAGCAAAATGCGCACCCGTACGCCGCGATCGGCGGCCAGCAATAATTCGCGCACCAGTGCCCGGGTGCTGAGACCGTTGTGCACGATGTAGTACTGCAGATCGACGCTTTTCTGCGCATTGCGAATCAGCTCGGCGCGCGCCCGGAACGCTTCGCTGCTGTTAGGCAGCAAGCGAAAACCCGAGCGCCCCTCGTGCGGGGCGGCCTGGGTCTGGAGGGAGCGCCCGAACGCCGATTCGCTGGCAGGAATTGCCTCGCTGAATTCGTGGGGCAAGCGCGTGGGAGTGCAGCCGACGACCAGCAGTGCGAGAAACAGTGCGGCGAAGAACCAGGGCATGGACAAAGGGCTCGTCCTCAACCTCGACGGGGGGAGTGCTGACCTTGGGAGCCAGTCAGAACTTGCCGGTTGCAGGCAATCTGCACACCTTGCTCCAGTAAAGCCCGGTTCAGGCAGCCTGTCGAAATTTACTGCCAGCGCATGCCGCATTGCGGCAAGGGTTGACCGCGCAGTCGCTGAAAACTCCCCTCGCAACCTGCAAACAGGCGACTGAAAGCGGCGGCACGCTAATTGCCCTGGCCCTTCTACCTACAACAATCAGGGATTTACTCATCATGTTGATCAGTGCAAAGAACCCTCCAACTGCACCGCTTTCAAGGCGCACCGACGACAAGCCAGTAAAAGACGCCACCACTTTAAGTGGTGAACCCGAAGCCCCCAAAATGCAGATGCAAACCGTAAAAGTGTCTGAGCGGACACTGGCGGTCATGGCCGAACAGCACCTCAAAGATGTGAGCGGCGCCAACAAGATCGCCGACAACGTTGATGAAGCGTTCGCGAAAACCCGCGTGGCACTGCAAGCGGCAAATCCCTCAAGCGTTGATAGCACTGCCGTGGCCGATCTCAAGGAGCACATGAGCAAATCGCCGGTGCAACGGTTGCGCCCTGACATTCTGGAAGAACTGGGACTCACGGACGATGAGCTGAAACGGGCATAAGGCAACAGCAAGGGTGCTGCACCGTCTAATCTGAGTAGAACAAGACTCTAAACTCGCCTCTTGCTCAGGGGACATGCGATGACCGAAAAAACAGCGCGCCACTGCTGGTCATGGGTCCTGCTCTCCCTGCTCGCCATCAGCCTGGCGCTGACAACAGGATGTTCAAGAAAAGTGCACAGGGATCCCTATGCGCTCTCAAGCTTTGGCTCAAATTGCTATGCAAAAGCACTACCCTCTTCCGGCGAGGGTGGGCTGGCCTGGGGCGACACCCTGAACATGGCGCGCAAGAAATCCATGGACAATTGCATACGCTATGCCGGCCGCTCCGGTGGCACGCCGAAGACCTGCCAGGTGGTGGTGGCGGAGTGCAAAAATCAATAGCGGCCCAAGACCTCAATTCTGCAACGTTTTGAGGATGGCGGAGCAGAGCTTAGTCCTGTCGCACAATGTCGACCGAGATCTCCACCGCTGTCATCGTTCCTCTGTTCTCGAGCCAATGCGTGGTGTTTCTGTCTTCGGGCCAGCCCACTCCCGGCCCATAGTCCGTGGCCACTCCATTGCGATGATCGGTGATCGTTCCTTGCAGGATGTAGACGGTGCCGGGTCGGTCTATATGGTTATGAATCGGCCCGAAAACGCCTCCAGGCTCGATGGTCACTTTGCGCATTCTGAGTTGGCGCCCTGCCATGCCCTCGATCTCAGGACCCAAATCAATCGTTGCCAGTAACTGCACCGCAACGCCTTTTGTCTCGGGTGCTGGCTGCTCGTTGTTCATCACGAATTCCTCTCTGTACTGACCGGGCCTGACTGGCAGTAAACACCCTTGAAGCGTGCCCGCACTCGGGGGGCGACGAAGGATCGATCAGCGGTTCAGGCGTGTCATGAAATGAAAAGAAGGTGTCGTCGAATGAATGGTCGGTCACACATGAATACGCGTAAAACACGTCATTGACCGTAGTGGCGCTACGCCTCTTTCGTACCTCCAAAAACATAATAATAATCCGAAGAAGGATCGCGTTTTATGCGTGTGAATTTGCCCGTAACCGAGCAAGAAAGAGTCTTCCCTGCCGAACAACGGTTGATCTCCATTACCGACCTTGATAGCCGAATCACTTACTGCAATGAAGCGTTTGTTGCCATCAGCGGTTTCACCAACGACGAATTGATCGGCCAGCCGCATAACCTGATTCGACACCCTGATATGCCACCCGGGGTGTTCATTCATATGTGGCACACCATCAAGCAAGGCAAACCCTGGATGGGGATTGTGAAAAACCGCGCGAAAAATGGTGATTTCTATTGGGTCAGTACCTACGTCACCCCCATCTACGAAAACGGGCGCATGAGTGGTTACGAGTCGGTTCGCTCGGTGCCCACCCGCGATCAGGTCCGTCGGTCCTCGGAACTCTATGCCAGGATGCGGGCCGGCAAGCCGATCGTTTCACTGAGCGCGAAGATTTTCCGGCCAATACAACACGGCTGGCCATTATTGATGGCTGGCGTGGTTTCTATGCTGGGTGACCAGTGGCTACCAAAATCGGCCGCCCAGGGTGTACTGGTGGCGAGCCTGATAGTTGCCTGGTACCTGATCGAGTCCCGACATCGCAAAGCCATCGAACGCACCTTGGCCGAGCACCCGAAAGCCTTTTCCGATCCATTGGTCGCGCTCACCTTTAGCGACAACCACGGCCCCCAGGGTCGACTGGACATGGCCATGCTGAGCGAGGAAGCACGTTTGCAAACAGCCTTGACCCGACTGGTCGATGCCGGGATCAATGTAAAAGCCAAAGCCGCCCAGTCCTCCGAACTCTCGGGTGCGCAAGCGCAGTCGCTGGATCGCCAGCGCAGTGAAACGGATCAGTCCGCCGCGGCCATTTCGCAGATGGCGGCAACGAACCAGGAAGTCACGCAAAACGTCATGAACACGGCGAATGCCGCGTCCGAAGCCGACCAGTTGACTCGGGAAGGCAGTGAACTGGCCGGGCAAAGCCTGAGCGCCATGCAGGCCATGAACGACGCCGTCAACGAAATCGGCCAGGCGGTCAATGCATTGGCGATCGAGACACAAGCCATCGGCAGTGTCGTGGATGTCATCACCTCCATCGCCGAACAGACCAACCTGCTGGCGCTCAATGCGGCGATCGAGGCGGCCCGGGCAGGTGAACAAGGGCGAGGCTTTGCCGTGGTGGCCGATGAGGTGCGCTCCCTGGCACAACGCACCCGCACCTCGACTGAACAGATTCACGGCATCATCGCGTCACTGAACATCGGCGCCGATCGCGCCGTATCAACTGCCAGCCGGGGTGAACAGATTTCCCGCGACAGCATGCAGCGTGTCGAAGCGGTGCAGTCGGCGCTGGTCGGCATCAGTGAAGCCGTCAGCCGAATCACCGGCATGAGCCAACAGATGGCGTCGGCCTCGGAAGAACAAAGCCACGTGACGGAAGACATCAATCAACAGATCACGCGGATCGCTCAACTGTGTGATCACAGCGCCGGACAGGCCAAACAAGGCGCTGCGATCAGCCAGGATCTGGAGGAAATGGCGGAGTATCTGCACGGATTGGCAGAGCGATTTAACCGATAAAGATTACGGTTTTATTCTCCAAAAACACAAAGAACCCGTGGGAGCGAGCCTGCTCGCGAAGGCGGTAGCCCATTCAACATTGATGTTGGCTGACACACCGCTTTCGCGAGCAGGCTCGCACAGGATTTCATTTGCCTGAGGTAGTGCGTCAGCAAGTCCACCCCCGCGACTAATCCACAATGAACAACTTCGCCCCGGTGGTGGTGAACGACCGATGTCCCTCAGCATTATTCCCCACCTGATAACTCATGCCCGACGTCAGTGTGAACTGACGACCATCTTCCAGTTCTGTATGCAACTGCCCCTCCAGGCACAACAGGATGTGCCCCCTCCAGCACCAGTGATCGGCCAGATAGCCCGGACTGTACTCGACCATCCGCACACGCGCTGAACCAAACTGGCAGGTCCGCCAATAGGCTGTGCCCGTCTGACCGGCATGTGCCACCGGCTCTATCGTTGACCAATCGGTGGTACCGAACGGGATTGCAGTGAGATCCATTGTTGCCTCAGCGAAATACCATAAATGCAGACCGTAACAATCTGGCAGTCGTGCCGATAGACACAGACGGTCCGCATTTATGGGATACAGGCGCTGCGAACCCGCAATGGCTGCCGAGCCCTTTCACCGTTGTTTCTGGCCGACGGTACTAGCGATGGTTGCGATAGCGTTCGGTCAAGGACTGCACGCGGGTGACGTAGGATTGCGTCTCGGCGTAGGGAGGCACCCCGTTGTACTCGACCACGGACGCTTCGCCAGCGTTGTAACCTGCCAACGCCAGCATCTGGTTGCCGTTGAAGCGCTTGAGCAGCCAGGCCAGGTAGCGCACGCCGCCACGAATGTTCTGTCGTGCGTCGAACGGATTGTTTACAGCGAAGCGCTCGGCGGTGGCGGGCATCAACTGCATCAGCCCCTGGGCGCCGGCCTCGGAAATGGCGTTGGGGCGAAACGCCGATTCGGCATGTATCACTGCGCGGACCAGTGCCCTGTCGACACCATAAAGACCCGAAGCGGCTTCGATCTCCCGCCGATAGGAATCAGTGTCCAGGCGCAGTGAGGCGACCTTGAAATCCTTCGGTGCCATGCACAGGTAGCAGCCCTTGATGACATAGAGCTCAAGGACATCGACCCGTGCGGAGGTCCCGACAGGGCGTCGGCTCACATATTGACGAATACCCTTGTGCATGAAGGTGAACACCCGAACCCGCACTGCGCCTGAATCGTCGTCCTGCGCAAGCTTTGGCAGGGCACTTGCCTTGGCGCTGACACCGGCGCCGGCCTTGTCATTCTGGCGAGTGCAGCGGGCGTTGGGGATGGCTTGGCTGGTGTAGCTGATGGCGCCGTCCTCGGCTTGGCACTTGAACATGGCGCTGGCGCACAGTGGAGCGGCCAGCAAGGCCAGCTCGATGCAGCCAAGAAGGCTCTTGCGAGCCCATCGCCATGCTCTGGAACTCATCACATCGCTCCGTGCCGATCAGGTGAGGGACACCTTTGGAGGCCTATTCTGGTGACCCGTCTTTGTTCTGATAGTTATACCCCTTGTAACCGGCCTTGGAGTTTTGCGTTGACGTACGGGCTGCCGGCGTTGCAAGGCGAGCGACCCGACACAAACGAATGCCTCCTTCTGGCCGTTTTCTGCCTGTTACAAGAGGCAGCAATCGGCCGATTCTGTTGAAAAAGTCGGTTCTTCCAGACTGCCCGCATATTGATCGCTAAAAGCGGCTTTATTGCGCGCAGCTACGCAAAATCCGAACCCGGAATCGTCTGCTCAAAGTAAAGACTTCAATCTCAAGCGCGTACTTTTCTGTCGTGGAAACCATGGCCGACTTTTTCAACAGAATCGGCCAGAAGCGGTCACTCAGAATGCTACAGCTGCCGCCCCGATATACGTGACCACGATCTACTGTATATTTCGGTTCAGATGGAAATGTTGCGAAAGGATTGAAGCGTGGTAGCAATACGGGAATGGTTATCTCGACTGCAAAATCATCAGGCGCCCGTCACGCAATGGGCGGCTCAGCGTCGTGACGAAGCTGCGCATCTGCTCGGCAAAGCAGAGGAGAGTGGAGACTGGATAGCGCTGACTACCCACTACAACGGCTTCATTCGCGAAGTCGCCGTCAGGGCGCTACGTGACCAACCCTCTCCCGAAGGATTAGCAGCATTGATCGAGCGGTTGAACGATTGGGTGCCACAAATTCGCGATCTGGCAAAGGAAAGCCTAAATCATTATCTATCGCCCTCCCATGTTCAGGCCTTGTTGTTCGCGCTCGAACCCCTCATGGCGCTAGCTTCGCGTCACCGTGCAGACCATGGCCCTACGCTGAGGGCAGTGCGCAACATCCTTCAGGCGGTCGAGGTTCACTCTGATGTCTACGCAAACTTCCTGGCACGACAAGGCAGCGCGGCACGCTACCTGTTTAAATTGTTGCTGGAAAAAGATATCGATAAACAGACGCTTCTGCGAGACGCGCTGGCCCATCGAGAATTAACTGTACGCGTGGCAGGCGTGGTTGCTTGCCAGGCGCTGCCGGATGCGCAAGCACTGCAATTGCTACAAGAAGCCCTTCCACGTCCAGGGGCGAAGGTACGAGTCTGCGTAATGCGTGCCCTGCTGCCGTTGCTGGAAAATCCACAGCCGTTGTTGTGCGCGGCCTTGCTGGATGACTCGCGGTCCATCCGCAGTCTGGCGCGCTGGGTAGCACCGAAGCACGATATTGATGCGCGGGCCATATTGGCAGGACGACTGACGGAAGCCTTCCCCAAAGCAAAGCGCGGTTGGCTGGGTATCCTCGGGTTGGCAGCAGAGCTTGATGTCGAACTCGAACAACGCTGGTTGATGGCAGCTGCACGATCCAATTATCCCACCGTGCGACAAGCCGCTATGGGTCAACTGAGCGAGGGACAATCGACTGAGCTGCTTGCGGCACTCGACGATCCATCGGACACCGTATTTCTTGCAGCTGTCGCCCAACTGAACAAACAATCGTGGGCTTCATTGCATACCGGGCTGGACGCCAAACTGGACAGGGATTGGCATGAGCTATCCGATAAGCGCCGTCATGCCCTCATGCGACTGCGTCCGAAATGGCAACAAGTAGCTTACCTGCTGGCACGGTTGACTACAGAGCCCACAGTACAAGTGTTTTGGGCAAACAAGGTCAACCTGTGGTGTGAAGAGCAATATCAAATTGTCGATCCGGTGACGTCCAGATCCGAGCGGGGGAAACTGATTGAGCAGCTCCGAGGCCTGGAATCGGAAGGACTTATCAGCAGCACCAATTTCGCACGAATCTCGAAATGATGGGCGTGTGTGGCATAGAGCATTGCGGCACATTCCGGCCAGAAACGGTCAGTGGTGGAACTGAACAACCGGCAGCACAACCCACATATAAAAAGAATATGCACGTCAGAAATCAGCGACTTGATTGGTATTTCTCACAATACTGCCCCGCTATTTTTTGTGCTTCCGCCAGTTGGGATTTGGATAGTTTTTTAGCTACATGACTTCGATAATCTGCGGCTTTTGACTGGCCATTGGCAGCA
>NZ_JBSKHV010000023.1:0-56907 GCF_057128725.1 Pseudomonas oplopanacis
TCGCTTGGAAATCTTTAACAACTTCAACCACTTGCGCTTCCGATCACTCGGTAGCGGGAGGCGAATTCTACAGCGTTCCAATACTACGTCAAGCCTCTTTTTGAACTTTCTTACCCACTCCGAACACCTGTGCTTCAGAGAGCCTTTTCAAGCCCCTCCCAACCCGCATTCGTTAGGTAAACCAACGACGCTCCTACTCGGTCGTCCAGTCGAGATCATCGTCCCACTCTTCATCGTCCTCAAAGTCCTCCTCATCAACTTCCTCTGCTTCCGGTTGGTTAAGGAGGAAATCCTTACGACTCTCAGTAATTGCCCGCCTTAATTCCTCCCCCTTCTCGGGGCAGTTGAGCATTTGGGCGATGCGATCGATTTTTTTCGCCACGGCTTCCTCCAACGCATCGGCTATGGCCCGATAGTGCGCGCTTTCGGGCACGGATGCCAAATGGCTGACCGTCTTGCGACTCAGTTTCTCGGCATTTCCTTGAGTCGGGCCTCGACGTTTTCGTCAGGAAAGCGTTTGTGCAATGCCTTCATTAATGTATCTGCCGCCTTTGTCTGACCGGCATTCTGCAGGCGCACCACCTCACGCAGTTGCTCATCCAGGGTTATTGCCGGCGCCGCTGCACGCTTGGCAACTTTCGCCTCTTCGGCCCTCTCGGCATTAATCGACTCGCTCTGTGCAGGCGCAGCAACATCAGCCATCGGCGCTGCCGGGGCAGCCAGAGAGCGCGCAGCCTCCTTTTTGACGACCGGGGCGGCTGCCTTGGGCGCCGGGGCGAAGTCATAGGCCGGCGCTTGTTCCGGCGTACGCTGCACCAACGCCAGCATCAACGCGACACCCACAAGGCTCGCAAACGCAACCTGCCAGCGAGGCTTCTGGCAAACCTGAACCCAGCGCTGCCACAAGTTCGGCTTCGGCGCCGGCATTTCCCGATGGGCCACGGCAAGGATCAATGAATCCAGATGAGCCGGCGGTTCACCCGTAGCGTGCTCACGAAAGTGCGTCACCACTTCAGATTCAGGTGTAGGACGGGCGTCAGTCATGTCAGTACCTCCTCGGCCAGCAGCCGACGCAGTTTTTGCTGGGCGTAACGCAAACGGCTTTTGACGGTTTCAAGCGGTGTTCCAGTGAGCGTGGCGATCTGCGCCAGATCGAGATCGCCATGAGCACGCAACAGGAAGACTTCACGCTGGTCAGCAGGCAGGTCTTGCAGCGCCGTTTCCAGACGCTGGCTGTCGCGACTCAGACTCAGCAATAGCTGCGGATCGGTCGCCTCATCAATCACCGCATGGACCTGTTCGTCATAGCTGTCGTGCAAGGGGTTGTGGATTCCATGCTTGCGCCAGTGATCGATCAGTCGATTACGGGCGATCTGGTAAAGCCACGTACGAAAGTTCGCCCGACCTTGTGGCTGACTGGTGCTGCGAATCAGGCTCAGCCAGGTGTCCTGGTAAACCTCTTCGGCCAGCTCGGGTTTACCGCTGAGGCCGAGCAGGAACCGATAGAGGCCTAGGCGATGGCGGGCGTACAAAATCTCGAACGCCGGCCCGTCACCTGCTCGATAACGGGCCAGCAGCGCTTCATCGCCCGGTTCAGGAGCTGCCATGTCAGTTGTAGCCTCCTTTAGTAAGCGGTTCACTGTTCGATGCTGTCGTGGTGCGCAGGCTTTGCGCCAACTCAACCAACTGCACGAACTCGGCGCGCAGCCCGAATCGATCCTCACCCCGCGCACCGCGAGCCAGTGCTTGCGTGTCCTTCAAACTGAAATCACCGGTATAGCGCCCATCTTTGAGCTGCTGGGAAAACGCCGCGACCGCCGCCGCAAACCTCAGGTCATCGCTGGCTTTTCCGGCCTGACTGTCCATGATGGGCCGCTCGATCAAGCGACTATTCCCACCTTCCGGCAGCTGATACCTCACTCGCAGCATCGCCAGTTCTCCGGCATTCCCCGAAACGGCCGACTCAGGCTTGCCATAGCGCAACGGCTCCAGCCATCCCTTCTCACCCTTCGGCACTATTTCGTACAGCGCCGTGACCGTGTGCCCCGCACCGATCTCGCCCGCATCGACCTTGTCGTTGCTGAAGTCCTCGCGCTTCAGCGCCCGATTCTCATACCCCAACAGTCGATATTCGCTGACTTGAGCCGGGTTGAACTCCACTTGCAGCTTCACGTTTTTCGCCACGACCGCGAGGGTTGAGCCGAGCTGATCCACCAGCACCTTGCGCGCTTCACGCAGGTTGTCGATGTAGGCGTAGTTACCGTCGCCGGCGTCGGCCAGTTGCTCCATCAGGTGTTCATTGTAGTTATCCACCCCAAAACCCAGGGTCGTCAGGGAAACGCCTGTCTTGCGTTTATCCACAGCCATTTGCTTGAGGCTATCAAAGTCACTGATGCCGACATTGAAGTCACCGTCGGTGGCCAGCAGGATGCGGTTGATCCCCTTGGGGATAAACGCCTGCTGCGCCATTTGATACGCCAGTTTGATACCCGACGCGCCAGCGGTCGAACCACCGGCGGCCAATTGATCGATAGCTGTACGAATTTTCGCCTTTTCGCGTCCGGAAGTGGGCTCGAGCACCACACGCGAATCGCCAGCGTAGACCACCAACGAAACACGATCCTGTTCGCGCAATTGATCAACCAGTAATTTCAGGGTGCTTTTGACCAGAGGCAGGCCTTCGCGGCGGTCCATTGACCCGGACACGTCCACCAGGAATACCAGGTTCGCCGGGGCGAGTTCCGCCACCGCGCGGTCAGAGGCCTTGATGCCGATGCGCAGCAGGCGCGTATGCGGATTCCAGGGTGACGGTGCCAGTTCAGTGGTGACCCCGAATGGCGAGCCGTCGGTGGGTAGCGCATAGTCGTAGGGAAAGTAGTTGACCATTTCCTCCAGCCGTACCGCACCGTCGGGAGGCAAGCGCCCCTGATTCAGTAACCGTCGGACGTTGGCGTAAGCGCCAGTATCCACATCGGCGCTGAAGGTCGAGACCGGCGCCTCGGCCACGCGGTGGATAGGGTTGTCCGCCAGCGTCTGGTATTGCTCTCGCTGTTCATCCCGATACCCCGGCGGCAACGACTCAGGTGCAAAACTGGCGACCGGTGCCGGACGAACGCTGCGCTTGGCCATCGACGTATCCGCCATGGCCGCTTCACTGCGCACCACCTCAGCCGTCTTCATCTCACTTTGAGCCGGTGGCGACACTTGCGCAGAATCGGGTGCGGAGGAAACGCCGCAACCGGCGATGGCCAGCAGCAACCCGGTGGTGAAACCCCGGGCGGCCGGGCGGAGGAAATGCAGAGGGAGGGACATGGGGGCTGACCTCAGGAGGAAAATGATCCATTCATCCTCTGAGACGAGCCCCCGTTCAGGTTCGGGTTAAGCCGGCTGAACATTAATCTCAGCGGTGGTAACGGCGCACCACGCTGCTGTTCCTGAGCACGTGGCCTTTGATTTTTTCCAGCAGTTGCGCACGCGTCAGGCCGGCAGGCAAGGCGTCTGGAGCGAGGTCCAGCGCATACAACTGAATAATGTAGTGATGGGCACTGTCGCCAGTCGGTGGGCAGGGTCCCATGTAACCGGTAGTGCCTTTACTGTTGGTACCACCGACACCCTCCAAGGCCGACTTTGCTCCGACACCGGCAGGAATCTGGTGGGTGGTGGCCTTGATGCCGTAATGCACCCAATGATCGACGCCTTGGCCCTTCTGGCCGTCCGGGTCGTGCATGACGATGGCATAACTCAACGTCCCCGCCGGCCCGGTATTCCAGTTCAGCGCCGGTGATGCATTGTGTCCGCCACAACCCGGAGCATCGCTGGCCGCCGCCGAGGTGAACAGCCGGTCATCCGTGACACCTGGGATGTTCAGGGTGAAACGCTCCTGGGCCTGCGCCGAAAATTGCACGCAAAGGGCGACTGCAACGGCCGCCAGCCAAGGGTTCAGAGAGGTCAATCGGGTCATTCCGGAGCACCTTGTGCGGATAGGGCCGTCGTCGGCTTGCGAACTATAGCTGTACCGTTCGTGCGGTGGCAGTGGGAATTGGCTGAACCTCGCGTAAAGCGCCAAACTCTTAAGTGAAACGTCTGTCTGGAGAGCCGCCATGGCACTGCACCGCGTTGCTCGTTTCGCCGATGTGTCCGAAAACCGGGGCCTTGAGGTCCGGATTGCAGACACCAAAATCGTGTTGTTGCGAGTGGGCGATCAATTGCGCGCCTATCAGGGTGAATGCCCGCATGCCGGGGCACCGCTGGCGGAAGGTGCGCTGTGCCACGGACGTTTGATCTGCCCGTGGCACAAAGCGGCGTATCGGATTGAGGACGGGGCATTGTGCGAACCGCCGGCCCTGGACAGTCTCAAGCGTTATCCGCTGGAAGTACGCGATGGCGAGATCTGGGTCGACGACCAACCATTAGCCGATGCGCATACGCCGCCGGCTGATGACGAACGGACATTTGTTCTCGTCGGTGCCGGGGCGGCCGGTACGGCGTGTGCGGCGGCGCTGCGCGAAAAGGGCTTCGGCGGCCAAGTGTTGCTGATCGACCGCGAAGCCGACGCTGGCTACGACCGCACCGTCCTGAGCAAATTTGTCATTGCCGGGGAGATGCCACCGGAAGAAGTCCCGCCGTTAAGAGATGACGCGTTTTATCGCGACCAGCGTATCGAGCGCATCAACGGTGAAGTCGCCAGCCTGGACTCGTCGAGCAAAACCCTGCGGCTGACTGATGGGCGATCGCTGAACTATGACGCCGTGTTGCTTGCCACCGGTGGCACGCCCAATCCACTCACGCTGCCTGGCGCGGATTTGCCACAAGTGTTCGTGTTGCGCTCAAAAGATCAGGCGCGGGAGATTCTGCAGGCGGCAAAGCCCGGCCAGAAAGCGGTGATCATCGGAGACAGTTTCATTGCCCTCGAGTCTGCGTCAGCCCTGCGTGAATACGGGTTGGACGTGACTGTGCTAGGCCGGCATGCCATCCCCTTCGCCGCGCAATTTAGCGAAACCGTCGGCAAGGCGATTCGCGCCCTTCATGAGGCCAATGGCGTGGTGTTTCACACCGAAGGCGAAGCCTCCTATATAGAAGGCACGGAAAACGTCGAAGCGGTATGCCTGGACAATGGCCAACGCTTGCCGGCGGATCTGGTGCTGGCCGGCATCGGCGTCACCCCCGCCACCGATGCGTTTACCGATCTGCCCAAGGAAAAAGACCGCTCGCTGAAGGTCGACGGCGCCATGCGCGTCACCGACGGGGTGTGGGCGGTCGGCGATATCGCGACCTTCCCGCTCAACGGCCAGCCTCAGCGCATCGAGCATTGGCGCCTGGCTCAGCAACAGGCGCGGATCGCCGCCGCGAATATGCTGGGCGCAGACGAGCATTACCTCGACGTGCCGTATTTCTGGACCTGGCACTTCGGCAAAAACTACGACTATCTCGGCCATGCCGAAGCCTGGGACGAAGTCGAGTTCAAGGGTGATCCCTACCATCCACCCTTTATAGGCCTGTTCGGCAAGAACGGCGTGGTGGCGGCTGCGGTTGCCTGCGATGAAGAACGGGCCATGGCGCTGCTCGCCGAACGCATGAAGCAGCCGCTGTCAGTGGATGAAGCGTGGCAACTGATTCGGGACATGGGTTAGCAGACAAACACCCGACAGCAAAACGCCCGACTTCTGCGTGCAGCAGAAGCCGGGCGTTGTTTTGAACGACAGGTGTTATTCCTGGATTTCAGCACCACCACCGATTTTGCTCATCACGAAGCCCACAAACTCTTCAACGGTCATTTTCTGGCCATTGAATTCCACTTGATTGTTGGCGTAGTGAAATTTGCTGACGATGTCGTTGCCGTCCAGTTTGGCGAACTGCGTACCGACCGCCATGCTGCCGAACATGTCGGCGGTGGCGGCCGCCTGATCGGCGATGAGCTTGGCATCGGTCTGACCATCAAGCTGACTTTGCACGGTGAACACGTCGACGAGCATTGGCTTGGACACTTTTACATTGATATCCAGCAGTGCAATCAACTGTTGAGTCAGTTGATCGGGCGGCAGGTCCATGGTCGCTGGTTTGGTCAGATCGAGCACCAGGTTGGCGCGGCTTTCGCCATTGGTGGTGTTAAACGACAGGTTTTCCAACGCCACCTGCGGGCCGGCAGCCAGCAGTTTTTCGAGGCCGGTTTTGACCTGTGCCTCTTCGGCCGGGGTCAGGACCAGTTCTGGAGACGGCTGACCAGCCGCAGCGGCCTCGGCGGCGGCTTTCTCGTAAGGCTGCAGTTTGGTCTGGTAAACCTGCATCAGCGACATGGTCGCAGGGATGTCGAGGTTCTTCAGGCTCATGGCCATTTGCGCGGAACCGACCGCCTTGCCGTTCACCGACACTTCACCCACCTTGTAATCGGCACGCCCCGAAGCGCTGGTGCCCGACTCCTCGGTCTGGTTTTTCATTTCAAATTTCTTCAGACCCAGCACCGATTGCTTGGGACCGAAGGTGGATTTGCTGTCGGTCAGCTCAAGGGTGTTCTCGCCGGTGTAGAAACCGTAAGTGCTTTTTACCAGGTTACTGGCCATGGTCAGGCCATTGAGCTCTACCTTCACCGGGGTCTGATCTTCGGCGACGGTGGTCAGCGTCAGGCTGTCCATGTAGCCATTGGCCTTGACCTTCTGGGCCTGGGCGCTGGCGGCGACTTCGAGGTTCAAACCGGAGAATTTCAGGTTGGACTTGTCATCCAGCGCGACGTCCAGCGGCAAGAATTCGAGGGTGCCGTTGGTGGCGTTGTCGTAACCGATGTTGACCACGCCGGTGAGCGGGGATTTGTCTTTGGCCGCAGCAAACCATTTCTCGGTGAGCGGGGTGCGTTCCAGTTCGTAGTGACTGGTGGCCATGACCGGCAGCCATTTCAAAGAGACCAGACGCGAGAACGGCAGCGGGCCGTGTTCGATGTGGTCGACAAAGAGCAATTCAACCGGGGCTTCACCGAACATCTCGCCTTCGCCCTTGAGGCGGTAGTGCGCGGTGCTGCTGAACACATGACGCTCAAGCGACACCAGTTCCAGCGAGGCCGTGCCATTGGAACCGACCAGTGCAGCCTTCAGCTCTTTGTTGGCGTCGACGATCGAGGTGTTCAACACGCCTTCGATTTTGGTCCCGGTGTACCAGGCACCACCCGCGCTGATTGCACCGATGGCTACGACGATTCCAAGAAGCACGCCTGCTGATTTATTCATGAATGACCCAGTCAATGTCCGTTGTTTGAAGGTGTCGTCGTCTTCCCTGAACCCTAGAGGGGTTGCGGCTCGACTCCGCTAAAAGTGGGGTGGAGATTAGCACTAGGCGCATCGGGCGGCCCAATGTTTAAAGGTTAAAGAATGTCTATGGACTACGCCGGGGGCTTGAGAGTTTCGGCGGACAAGAAATCGCCATCGCGAGCAGGCTCACTCCTACAAAGGTTATGTGTTGTTCACAGAACCCTTGTAGGAGTGAGCCTGCTCGCGATGGCGTCAGTCCAGCCAACAAAAACTCACGAATACTGCACTTCCATCTCATCCAGCTGATGATCAAAGCTCTTGAGCCGTGCCGTCCACGTATACACCAGCACCTCGAAGTCCCGGTTGATCACCGCCCCGCCGGTCACCTCCGAGTGCGGATCACAGACGTCCAGTTGATAGCGTTCCCGCGCCATTTTGGTGGCGACGTCCGACAGCTCGCGGGCATTGTTGAGCCAATGCCAGCCGTCCTCGGACACCTGTTTATCCAGCGCCAGGCATTGCTTCTTTAAAGTTTCGAGGCTTTTTTCCAGCGGTGTGCCGGTGAGCTCGCCCATGACTTCCTGGAACGTGCGCCCCGGTTGCCAGTAGCTGCCCCAGAAATATTGGTCAAACACTGTTTCGACACGACGCAGCGCTACCTTGGTGTCCCAGATCAGCACCAGGGTCTTGCCTTGTTCGAATTGTCTTTTTTTGATGCGCTGACCCTGGACGGAAGCCCAGGCCACCACCACGATCGCCATCACGGCAATGAGCGCGGTAGCACTGTCGAGAAACACCAGCGCCTTGTCGATCTGGTGGGCCAGCATGATGCCGTAGAAATAGGTGGCCGACAGCAAAACCAATGCTGCAATAGCGCACCAGAAGCCAGGAGCATAAGGGTTTTTCATTATTTTTAATCCCCATGACCAACGCGAGCTTGATCGATGAAGTCGACTCGCGACTCCATCAAATCAAAGCATAGCAACGGCCTCAGGGTTTGCTGGCGTTCGTGCCTTGCGTTCGTCCGCTTTCCCAGCCGCCGCCCAGGGCGAGGAACAAATCGATCTGGCTGGCGGCCACCTGGGTGTTGGCAGCGGCCAGTTGCGCAGTGACATCCGTGTAGGTGCGGGTCGCTTGCAGGTCCGCCAGGAACGATTCGCGGCCGGCCTGGAAGAAACGATGCGTCTGGTCCGCTGCCAGTCTTGCCGATTGCTCGGCGTCTGCCAGGGCGTCACGACGTTGCAACAACGCGGCGTACTGGGCCAGGCTGGTCTGGGTTTCGCGGATGGCGTTGAGCACCACCCCATCGAAATGCGCCAGCGTCGCCTGGGTCACTGCTTCGGCTTCGCGGATGCGGGCCCGGGCGCCGTTGGTCGGCACGTTCCAAGTCAGCGACGGACCGAAGCCCCAACGGTTGGTGGACGGGTCGCCGAGATCGTCGAGGATACCGACGGTGCCGATGGTCGCGCCGATGCTGATGTTCGGGTAAAGCTCACCCGTGGCGACGCCAATCCCGGCCGTCGCCGTCGCCAGCCGGCGCTCGGCCTGCCGCACATCGGGACGACGCTTGAGCAATGCAGCGCCATCGCCCACAGGGATCAATTGAGCGATTTTCGGCAGCTCGTCGCAGGTGGCGGTGCCGGCCGGCAGTTGATCCACTGGCTTGGCCAGCAACATCGACAGGCGATACAGCCCGGCCTGACGCGAGGCCTCATAGCGCGGCATGTCGGCGCGCAGGGATTTGAACTGGGTTTGCGAACGGGTGACCTGGGTTTCGTCGCCACGGCCGGCATCGCGCAGACGCTGGATCAGCGTGGTGCTCTGGGCCTGCAGGTCGAGGGAGTGCTGGGCAATTTCCCGCTCCTCATTGGCCGCGCACACCTGGGTGTAGGCTCGGACCACGTCGGCCACCACGGTGATGCGAGCCGTATCGGCAGCTGCCTGCGTCGCATCGGCGTTGGCCTTGGCCGCTTCGATGCCGCGCTGCAACGTGCCGAACAGATCGAACTGGTACGACGCGCTGATGCCGATATCACCGACGTTGGCCACCGGCACTTTTTCCGGAAGCAGGAATGCTTGGCCAGACTCCTGCAATCGCTGGGCGCCCATCTTCACACCGCCGCTCCAGCCACCCGCCGCTTCTGCCTCATCGACCTGAGCGCGGGACCGCGACAGACTGGCCGCCGCCACGCGCAAATCGGTATTGGAGGCCATGGCCTGTTGCACCAACTGGTCGAGTCGTGGGTCCTTGTACAGGCGCCACCAATCGGCCGGCACCGGTGCGGACACCACCGTTTTGCCGTCGACCGCCAGATCGCCCTGCAAATCGGGTCGCTGGACAGCCGCTTCGTCAGGCAGGTGATAATCCGGGCCAACGACCTGACAGGCCGACAGCAGCAAACCTAATCCGGCAACCGCCAAACCCGACGCCTTGCTCATTTCGCCGGCTCCTGCGGTTGATCGTCGAGGATCGACACGGTCGCGGTCCGCCCGGCGATCATGCGGAAGTCCGCCGGTACATCGTCAAAGACAATCCGCACCGGAATCCGCTGTGCCAGGCGCACCCAGCTGAACGCCGGGTTGACGTTGGGCAGCAGGTTGTTGCCGATAGTGCGATCGCGGTCCTCGATGCCGGCGACGATGCTTTCCACATGACCACGCAGCCGCGCACGATCGCCGATCACGCGGATGTCGACGCTTTGGCCGACATGAATGCCGTTCAGTTTGGTTTCTTCGAAATAACCGTCGATGTGAAACGAATTGCTGTCGACCACCGACAACACCGGCCGCCCGGCGGTGACGAATTCCTGGGCACGCGGTGCACGGTCGTTGACGTAGCCGTCGACCGGGCTGCGGATGGTCGAGCGGTCGAGGTTCAGCTGGGCACTGTCCACCGCCACTTGCGCTTCCATCAACGCCACTTCGGCCCGAGCGACCCGGGACTGGCTTTCTTCCAGTTGCTCGCCCGGCACCAGATTGCCCAGGCCACGGTTACGCTTGGCTTCGCGTTGCGCCTGAGCCAGGGTTTCCTGGCGGTCGGCGACCGCCGCTTTGGCTTGGCGCAAAGCCAGTTTAAAACGGTCCTGATCGATGCTGAACAACACCTGGCCGCGTTTCACCAGCTGGTTGTCGCGCACGTCCACTTGCTGAATCAGCCCGGAGACGTCCGGAGCGATTTGCACGATGTCGGCACGGATATGCCCGTCGCGGGTCCATGGCGCAAACATGTAGTACATCACCATGCGCCAGACCACGACGACGGCGAAGGTCACGATCAACAGGGTCAGCACCACGCGACCCAGGGTCAAAAAAGGTTTTTTCATGTCATCAGGTATCGACTGAGTGAGTCCACGGCGCCGAGCAGCAAAGCGTAGAGAGCCACGTTGAACAATGCCCGGTGCCAGACCAGACGGTAAAAGTGCAAGCGCATCAACAACCCGTGCACCAACAGGAACAACACATACGTAATGCCCATCAATACCAGCAGCGTGGGCAGAAACACCCCGCTGATGTCCACATCACCGATCATAAAGGCGCTCCATCGATGCCATGGGGCAGCGGTTCTTCGAGTTCGCCCACGCTTACGAATTCCACGCCGGGCAACAACGCCAGGCGCAGGCCGCTCAGGGCATGCAACAAATTCAGACGGGCACCCTCATCACAATTCGTGTCCAGTGCCCGGCGGGCGCGGTCGAGGGTCATCAGCAACGGGCCGGGGGCCGGCAGACGCTCGTCCGCCTTCAGGCAGGCCTTGAAATACTCACCGACTTCCGCCACCACTTGATGCAGCAGCGCTCGCGGCACACCGTCCACTCGCGGCGTGTAAGCCAGCAGATCGAGCACGTTCAGCGCTACACGCACCTCACGCAACGCGATGCCGGTGTCCTGGCCTGTCATGGCCAGACGCGGCAAGTGCTGCATCAGACGATCGAGCACGTGTACGCCCAATTGCCGGTGTTCGGCCAGATTCGCCGGTTTGCTGAGATTGACAATGTCGCGCCAGCTGAAACGGGTCAGCCGTTTGGCCGCCAGTTCCGCACCAAATGGCCGTGCGATCAGGGTCCAGATGAAGGCAAACAACAAGCCGATGGGACCGGCCAGGTTGGAGTTGGCGAAGCTTAGGAAATCCGCGTCGTAGGCGCCCTGAATACTAATAAAGGACGAGGTATTGACCAGGGTCAGCAGCATGCCCAGGTAAAACTGCGGCTTGACCGTCAGGGTGCCGATGCAGATAAACGGCACGGCAAACGCCAACACCAGCATCGGGAAATCGTGCAGGTTGGGCAGCACCAGAAACAGGTAAAGGCTGGCCAGTACCACCGACATCGCGGTCCAGAAGAAGAACCGGTAAATCTGTGGTGCCGGGTCATCCATCGAGGCGAAAAAGCTGCACGACACGGCGGCCAGAATCACCGCCGAGCCTCCATCGGTCCAGCCGAGCAGAATCCACAACACCGAGGCAACGATGATCGCGGTGACCGTCGAGGCCGCCGAGTAGAGCATCAACCCACGGTCGAGAAACGGTGACAGGCGACCCAGGCGCCAGTGGCGATACACCGCGCGCCAGCTGTCCGGGCTTTCGCACTGGATAGCGTATTGCAGGCTGCGGCAGTCTTGCCACACATCGATCCACTCTCCGAGGCGATACAACGCGTTGGAAAACAGTAGCTGCTTGCGATCGTTCAGGGCTTCGGCGGGCGGTTGCAGCGCTTCAAGCTGATCTTTCAGCGCCTGCCAGCGCGCGAGGTCGGCGTCTTTGTGATTGAGCCATTCGGTCGCTGCGACCAGCAACGGTGCGAACTTCTCCACCAACTCGGGCGTGCGTCGTTCAAGGGCATACAGCGCATCGTCGAGGGCATCGATCACCGGCAACAGGTGAATCATCCGCCCACGCAGTTCCTTGGTGTTGCGTACGGTTTGCCGGTGCGCGCCCTCGTGTGGCAACTGGCCGATCATCAATTCCAGGGTGTTGAAGGTTGTAACCATGGCCGAGCGCAGTGCACTGACTTCGTCGGGCTGCACCTGGCGGCTGAGGAAACGCAGGCTGTACGTCGAGGCATCGGCAAACCATTTGCTCACCGCGTCGTTGAACACCGGCGCCAGCCGCCGTGGCCAGAACATGGCGCCGACCACTGCCGCCACGGCAATGCCGAGGAAGATTTCTTCCGTCCGCGCTTCCGCCACGTCCCAGACGCCCAACGGGTTATTCACCACCGGCAGGGCGATCAGCGGCAAGGTGTAACCGGCGAGCATCAAGGCGTAGTTATTGGCGGTACGCAGGTGCAAGGACAGGAACAACAGCGTCCCGGTCCACAGTGCGATGACCACCACCAATACGTACGGACTCTGGACAAACATCGGCACGAAAAGAACCGCTGCCGCCGCGCCGAAAAAGGTACCGATGGCACGGTAGAGCGCTTTCGAGCTGGTAGGGCCGACAAAGGGGCTGGACACAATGTAGACCGTGGCCATCGCCCAATACGGACGCGGCATTTGCATGAGCAGGGCGATGTACAACGCAATCATCGAGGCGGCAAAAGTGCGCACACCGTAGAACCAGTCTCGCGCCGCGGGCATACCGCTGAAAAATCCGCTCAAGGGTTGACCACCGACGGCGCATTCGCCGCTTCAAAGGCTTTCAGTACCCGAAGCGTAGCTTCCAGATCGCTTTGGTCGATGCCTTCAAGCACCTCATGGCGCAAACGCACCAGCTCGATTTCGACCGCTTGCACCAATTCGCGACCGGTGGTGGTCAGGCTCAGGCACTTGGCGCGTCGGTCATGGGCATCTTCGGTGCGGCAGACGTAGCCCGAATGACACAACTGATCGAGCAAACGCACCAGGGACGGACTCTCCATCCCCGCCGCCTGCGCCACGGTCACCTGACGCACGCCCTCGCCCAAGCGCCCGATCATCAACAACGGGACGGCGCAGGCTTCGGAGATTCCGTAGTTGACCAGCGTGGTCTGGCAGATCTTCCGCCAATGCCTGGCGGCCACCACCATGGAGCTGCTGATGTTCATCTGGAGAGCGTCGAGGTTCTTCGGCACGAGGGGAAACACACACTGTTAGTTTGCTAACTATCAATATCGCATTTGGGGGGAAAGGTGGTCAAGTTTTGAAACAAATTGACGAGGATTGCTGCGCAATCCATTAGATGAGGGGATCGAAGCAAGAATGCCGCGATGCGAGCGCACGCAGCAGAAATGAAGAAATAGTTGTTAGCTAGCGTTGTTTGGCTCGGTCGTAGACTGCACTGCGCTCTCGCTTGCCAACTGCCACAACAGAAACGACTACCCGCTCTTCTATAACCTGATACACCAGCCTGTATCCTGCTGATTTCAATTTTATTTTGTAGCAGTCGGGCATTCCGTGCAGCGAATCGGAAGGGATTCGGGGCCCTTCAAGTCTCTCCGCCAGTTTCTTTTTGAATTGCTCCCGCAACGTATGCCCCAGCTTGTCCCACTCCTTGCGTGCAGAGGGCAGGAACTCAAGCTTATAGATCATCCAGATTTACCGGGACCGGCGTTTCATGACGACGAGACCGAACAATTTCCGCCAATTCAAGGTCATCGAGGCGCTCCATCATCGCCTCGAAAACATCTGCTGGAACCATGTACCCCATCACTCGATTGTGATTTAACACGGCAACAGGCCCGCCGTGGGCACCGTTCAATACCGCAGATGGATTTCTCTTCAACTCGGACACACTAACGGCCATGTCGGCCAGAACATTCTGCATAAATAAGACCTCAATTCAGGTCTTAATACTGGTCTATTAACGCCTTATGGGCAACCTGAAAAACGTAAACTCTTGTCCCCCTACACCCCCCGCCCCTTCCTCAACAACACATCCAACTGATCCACCACCTCCGCCCAATCCGCATCATCCAAAATATCGTCCCGCAAAAAATCCGCCTGGCTCTTGTTCCAGAAAAACGCATCTGCAAGGTGCAGTTCGGGTTTGAGCGGTGAGTGGGTGGCGATGAATTTATCGATGCTCTCGGCGTCATCCGCCAGGCCGAGTTGCTTGAACAGGTTGGGCAGGGTGTGGGTTGGGGATTCCATGTCGGGCTCCTTTTTCAGGCCAAATGATTGGGTGACTGCGGTTCAGTCAATCGCGGGCAAGCCACGCTCCCACAGGAACTGCGAGAACCCTGTGGGAGCGAGCTTGCTCGCAATGGCGGCAGCACTTAAAACACAGCACTCACTGACTCAATTCCCGCACCTCGGCATGCGGCACCATTTTCAAGAACTGCGGCATGTCCATGTGCAGCAAATTGGTGTGATTGCCGGCTTCCAGATAGATGTCTTTCTGCCGGGTTACCAACGGGTCGATGACCACATCCAGCCCATAGGCCTCACCCAGCGCCGGCACGGCACCGCGTTCGCAATCGTCGAACAGGTGCGGCAGATTGCTTTCGCGCGAGACCTGCCATTCGCCGCTGCTGCGAACTTTGCTCAGGTCCAGGTGACGACTGGCAGGCAGCACGGCCATCAGGTAATGCCCATGGTGGTCGTCGAGAATGACCGACTTGGCCACCCGTTCGGCAGGAACACCCGCCAGCCGCGCCGTTTCCAGACTGCTGGCCGAATGGGGATGGGTGACGATGTCATATTCGCAGTGAGCCGTTTCCAGGCTTCTCTGCACGGTTCTTGCCATACGCATGATGCACCTCGGTGTCCGCAACAGTGACGAGCGGACGATGGTTGACGCTTTTCTTCGTACTGAAAGTCTAGGCCTGCCGGTGCATTCCGGCGGGAAATCCGCTCATCGGCCGCCAGCGTAAAGTGAGCAGAATTCAGATACGCCAAGGCTCAACTAAACTGTATACAGAGCCACCTGATGACTCTCGCGGAGGGTCACGTGAATATTCGTTGCTGTGCCGTTGCGCTGCTGTTGGCGTTGAGCGGATCGGTGTTCGCCGCCGATACCGTTGTGCTGCTGATGCCAAATCCCGTCGGGATCTGGTTGATCACCTTCGGCATCGCCTTTCTGATCGCCGAGGCCGCGTTGCCCAATTACGGCGTGATCGGTTTGGGCGGCATTGTGATGTTCGTGATCGGTGCAGTGATTCTGACTAATACCGAAATGCCTGTTCCCTTAATGATCGGCCTGGGGCTGGTGAGTGCCCTGCTGCTGATTTTCCTGCTGATCCGCGCCCTGAAAACCCGACCGCGGCGCAACGTCAGTGGCGATGCCGGGTTGCTCGGCAGCGTGACGCCGGTCCTGTCGTTGCTGCCCGACAATGCCTGCAACGGCTGGGTGCATCTGCAAGGGGAGCGCTGGCAGGTTTCAAGCTCGACACCGCTGCAGCCGGGGCAACATGTCCGGGTGGTGGCGCGAAAAGGACTACTGTTGCAAGTGGCCGCGACTGACGCGGCGCCGGTGGGAGAATAGACATGGGCCTGCAAGTAGGTTTCGCCGCGCTGCTGCTATTGCTGATTGCACTGGCGGGGTCGACCTTCCGCATCCTGCGCGAATACGAGCGCGGCGTGGTGTTCCAGCTCGGACGCTTCTGGCAGGTCAAGGGCCCCGGCTTGATCCTGCTGATTCCGGTGGTCCAGCAAATGGTCCGTGTCGACCTGCGAACCATCGTCCTCGACGTTCCCCCACAAGACGTCATCACCCGCGACAACGTCTCGGTCAAGGTCAACGCAGTGCTGTATTTCCGCGTGCTTGATCCACAGAAAGCGATTATCCAGGTCGAAGACTTTCTGGCGGCCACCAGCCAATTGGCCCAGACCACCCTGCGCGCGGTGCTGGGTAAACATGAGCTCGATGAGCTGCTGGCCGAGCGCGAACGGCTGAACATCGACATCCAGCAAGTGCTCGATGCCCAGACCGACGCCTGGGGCATCAAGGTCGCCAACGTCGAGATCAAACATGTGGACCTCAATGAATCGATGGTCCGCGCCATCGCCAAACAGGCCGAAGCCGAGCGGGAGCGCCGGGCCAAGGTGATTCATGCCGAAGGTGAGTTACAGGCCTCGGAAAAACTCATGCAGGCCGCCGAAATGCTCGGCCGGCAGCCTGGGGCCATGCAGTTGCGTTACATGCAGACGCTGAGCTCGATTGCCGGGGACAAGAGCTCGACCATTGTCTTCCCTCTGCCGATTGAATTGCTCAAGGGGATGGCGGATTTGTCGCCGAAGCCATAAGGCAGGGGTGATACCAAAGCTTTCAATGCAGCACAAACAAGCGCGCATTCGCCCCGCCCGCCTGCGTAGTGACGGCGTTTTTCCAGGCCACGGGCAGCGGCGCGAACTCGTCCGGCACACCGACGGTGCCGATCAGCCACACCCGGCCAGTGCCTTTTGGCAAGCTGTCGAGGCGGTCCAGATAAATATCCTGGGTGACCAGCGTGCCGAATCCATAGGCATTTGGCCGGCTCGACCCGCCATTGGCCAACGGGGGGGTGTACAGCAACGGTCTAGCGTCGGTGCGGTTGTAATAAACATAGGCGAGGTACCAGAGCATATCGCTGGTGACGATCTGGTCGCCGGCAACGAAGTGCTGGTTAACGTAATTGACCATCACATTGATCTGATCGTGGGAATCGACCGTGGCGTTGTTCTTCAAGCCGACCAGTTCGACGCCGACAAACAACACCAGTGCGGCCAATGCCAGCATTCGAAAGCGTGAATACAGGCGATCGATGGCCAGTGCGACAATCATCGGCAACCCCAGTGCATAGGCCGTCAGGTAGCGCTCGATGAACACTGGCGAGATAAACGACACACCGAACACCAATAGCATCGGCAACCCCGTGTAGATCACCAGCAGGATACTGCCGCGAATGACGCTGCGGTCCCGCGCCAGCGCCACGCCTGCAATAGCCAGCAACGCCAGCGGCAGCGCGATAAAAACCAGCGTCGGCAGGTTTTCGCCATCGTCCTGGGTCAGCAACGACCAGATCATCGACGGCAACGAGCCGAACGTGACCGGCAACTCCCACCCCACATCGCCATTGGCTTTGAGCAGATCCATGTGCTGGATCAGATCGATCAGGCTGGGTACCCACGGCAGGTAGATCAGCACGATTGCCACGTTCGCCAGCCACCAGCCGGGGCGTTGAAGAGTGCGCAAGCGATACTCTGGCAGTACGCGAATCACCCCCAGGTACAGCCAGTGGCACAACACGCACAGGGCAGTGAAGTAATGGGTGTAGAACGCCGCGCTCATCAGCAGCACATACGCCACCAGATAGCGTGTACGCCGGGGATGCCTGATCCAGTAGACCAGCGCAATCGTCGCGCCGATCAGCCACAGGCCCAGCAGCGAGTACATGCGCACTTCCTGGCTATAACGCACCGCCGTCGGCAGCAGCGCCAAGAGAAACCCGGCCAATAACGCAGCACGCCGGGTGGCAATCAAGTCCATCAACCAGACACCGAGCCATACCGTGACAATCCCGGGCAGAGCGCTGAGACAGCGAATCGAAAAAATGCTGTCGCCGAACACCTCGATCCAGCCATGCAGCAGCATGAAATACAGCGGCGGGTGCACGTCATGGGCAGCATGCACCCATATTTCGGCCAATGAATATTGGCTCATCAGCAAACTCGACCCTTCGTCACCCCAAATGGCCGCCGCCGTCAGGTCGTAGAAACGCACCAGGGCAGCCAACGCCAGAATCGGCAACAGCCGGTGCTCCTGCACCCACCGCAACCAACGCTGTACCACCGCCCAGCCGCCGGGTACCGCATGCGGATCCTGGGTGCCGCCAAGCGAAGTCTCTCTGCGCGCTTCCATTGCCTCCCCCTGCAACCGGCCCGACATCACGAAGCCTATGGATCACTTTAAGGCGGCACAGGTTCGTCGTCGATGCTGGCTTTGCGACCAGTGACTCGGCGATCGTATCTCCTAGGGGATGATTGGAAGCGTCGACCGCGTGGGTGCGCGTCAAGCGCAGAGCAATCCCTTATTAAAAGCGAAGACGCTGGCATAAACGGAGCGCGCCATGGCCATCTAAGAGAGCTACGAATTCAACACGCGGGACGTCCTTATCGCATCCTTTATGCATTTGATCCCAGGCGGTGTGCTCTGCTGTTGATTGGCGGTGATAAAACCGGTCAGGATCGATGGTATGAAGTCAATGTACCGCTGGCAGATCAGCTGTACGATGAGCATCTCGACACATTGCGCAAAGAGGGTCACTACGATGGCTAAGAAATTTGCCGAACTTGAAGCGCGGATGACACCCGAATCCCGGGTTCGCGCCGAGTCGATTTATGAACAACACATCAAGGAAATGCCATTACACGAATTGCGTCAGGCCAAAGCACTCAGCCAGGCCACGCTTGCGGAAACGCTGCATATCAATCAAGCAGCAATTTCAAAGATGGAACGTCGCACGGATATGTACATAAGCACGTTACGTAACTACATCCGTGCAATGGGTGGTGAACTTGAAATAATCGCCACTTTCCCCGATGGCCAGATAAAGATCGAAAATTTCGCTAATTGAGCAGCCTACCGGCTGTTTAATCGCGTCGAGCCAAAGCGTTCAAGACAGACCACCTGGATTGATACGAGTGAACTAACGCTTTGTGAACTCCGCCAACGGATACACCGACTCCCATCCCCCGCCCAACGCCTTGTACAAACCAACCATCGCCAGCGAAACCCCGGTCGAACTCTCCACAAACTGCTCCTGAGTCGCCAGCAACGCGCCTTGCACCGTCAGCACATTAACGAAATCCACCACGCCTTCGGTGTATTGCTGCTGCGCAGTGCGCAGGGCGATCTGGTTTTGGCGCACGGCTTCGGCGAGGCTGTCGCGGCGCAGTTGGCTGGCGTTGTAGGCGCTCAGTTGATCGTCGATTTCATGCCAGGCGCGCAGCACGGTTTGCTGGTAGGTGATGGCCGCTTCCTGTTGCTGGGCTTCGCGCAGGTTCAGCACACCGCGCAGGCGACCGCCGTCAAACAGCGGCAGGCTGAATTGCGGACCGATGCCGAACGAACGCGAGCCCCACGAACCAAAATCGCTGAGCTGCATGGCTTGCGAACCCAAGTTGCCCGACAGGGTAATCCGTGGATAGAAATCACCCTTGGCCACGCCGATGTTCGCAGTAGCAGCATGCAGTTGCGCTTCAGCCTGACGAATATCCGGACGGCGTTCAGCCAGTTGCGACGGCAAGCCGATCGCAACCTGGCGCGGGGTTTGCGGCACGGGCGCGTCTGTGGATAACTCGGCGTGCAGCGCTTGCGGCGGTTCGCCCATCAGCAGGCTCAGCGCGTTGATCAGTTGCGACTGCCGCTGCTCCAGCGCGGGCAGGCGCGATTCGATGGCGGCAACTTGGGCAGCGGCCTCGGCGACGTCCAGGTCAGTGGCAACGCCGTCGGCCAGGCGCAGTTGCGAAAGTTTCAAACTGTGGCGGGCGACGTCGAGATTCTGCTCAGTGACGGCCCGAGTGCTTTGCACGCCGCGCAGTTGAATGTAGTCCTGAGCGGTTTCCGCGAGCACCGACAACAGCACACCGCGACGATCGTTTTCCGCGACTTCCAGCGTGGCGTCGGCAGCTTCGGTTTCGCGGCGCACGCGGCCCCAGAAGTCCAGCTCCCAGGACGCGGAGAAGCCGGCGTCCCACAGGTTGAATGCCGAGTTTCCGTTGTGTCCCGAGGGATCGTTCAAGCCTTCGCCGCTGTTGCGTTTGCGTCCATAGCTGCCCGTCGCGGCCGTATTGGGGTAACGGTTGGCGGTGATCACCTGGCGCGCGGCGCGGCTTTGCTGCAAACGGCTGCTGGCGAGTTTCAGGTCGAGGTTGTCGGTCAGGGCGCGCCGGGTCAGGGCGGAGAGTTTTGGGTCGTTGAAGACTTCCCACCAGTGTTCGTTCATGTCGGCGGTGACCGCTTCACTGGCGGCGGGTTTGGTTGGTTTTGACCATTCGGCGATTTGTCGGGCTTGAGGTTTCTGGAAGTCGGGGCCGACGGTGCAGGCTGACAGGCTCATGACCAGCAAGGTGCAAAAGGTCAGTTGAGGCCACCGGCCTCTTCGCGAGCAAGCTCGCTCCCACAGGGAATTTCCATTGGTGCCCAGATCCCATGTGGGACCGAGCTTGCTCGCGATGGCGTCTGCCCGGCCAACAAAAATCTTCATCGCTGAGCCACCTCATGCGACGCCGCGCTCGCCGTATCAATAATCGCCTCCACCGACATCCCCACGCGCAACCGCGAAGCCAAAGCCTGCCCAGGTTCCAGGACGATTTTCACCGGAATTCGCTGCACAACCTTGGTGAAGTTACCCGTGGCGTTGTCCGGTTTGATCGAGGCAAACGTCACGCCCGTCGCCGGGGCGATGCTCTCGACGCGACCGTTCAGCGTCTCACCGCCGAGGCTGTCGACCCGCACCTGCACGCCCTGCCCAGGCTGTACGTTAGTCAGTTGCGTCTCTTGAAAATTGGCCACCACATAAGCCTGCGCCAGCGGCACCACCGCCAGAATCTTGCTACCCGGCGTCACATAAGCACCGACTCGCACGGCGCGCTCGCCGACCATGCCGTCCTGCGGCGCGACAATGCGCGTGTAAGACAGCTCAAAACTGGCGATTTCCAGCGCGGCTTGCGCCCGTTTCATTCCGCCTTCCGCCGCATCGCGTTGGGCGGTCAAAATGTCCACTTGCTTGCGCTCCGCCGCCAGCACCGCCATCGCGTTGGCCAACCGCGCGTTGGCCTGATCGATGCGCGTGCGTGCTTGTTGAGCATTCTGCACCGTGCCGGCCCCAACACCGGCCAAGTGGTCGTAGCGGTTCAACTCATGCTCGGCGAAAGCCATTTCAGCCTTGGCCGACACCACCGAAGCTTGAGCCTGAGCGATTACTGAAGTCTGGCGCTCAAGGGTCGCGCGGGCATTTTGCAGCTGCGCCCTGGCCACCAGGGTTTCAGCGTCCGCCGCCTGGGCCGCGGCGCGCAGATCACGATCATCGATCAACGCCAGCAACTGCCCGGCCTTGACCTGCTGGTTGTCTTCCACCAGCACCTCCTTGATAAACCCGGCCACGCGCGGGACCACCAGCGTGAAGTCCGCCGAGACAAAGGCGTCATTGGTTTTTTGCTGCGTGCGCTGACCGAAAAGGCCGGGCGTCAGCAGACAAATCAGCACACCGACCGCCACCACTACGGCGACACCGACAGCTATTTTTTGCTTGGTTTGAGTCGTCATAAAAACCTTCTGTTTCAGTGAAGCGTTCAAGTCGGCGCGCGCGGTGGATACATCCGCGTCGGCAGCCAGAAAATCAGCAGGATTAACGCCAGCGCGACGCCCGCCATGCACAGATAAAGATCGGAAGACGTCAGCACCACGGCCTGCTCGTGCAAGCGGTGGGCGAGGCCCGCGCTGTCGCGGTCGGCCAGGGGTGAATTGCCGAGGTTGTCCACCAGCATCGTCGAGTGAAAATGCAGCCTGGCGGTGGTCAACGCCTCGATGACGCCGGTAGCAATCACCGCTGACAGGCCTTTAACGGTGTTGAACCAGGCCGAAGCGAACGGCCCTTCCATCGGCGAGATGCTGCCGGTCGACAGCATCAACAGCGGCAGGACGGCCATGGGTTGACCGAAGATTTGCAGCAGTTGCAGCGCGTAGAAATCGTCGCGAATCCACGCTGACGTCAACTGCGAACCACCGATGCAAGACAGCGCCAACATGCTCAGACCCGCGCCCAACACCCAGCGACAATCGACCCATCGCAGGTTGCACAACGCCGCCACCAACGGCAGCGCAATCAACTGCGGCAACGCCGCCAACAGCGTGATCGGCGCAGTCTGGACGGGGCGATAACCCTGCACCTGAGCGAGATAAGAGGACGGAATGATGATCACTGCCAGCAGTATCACCAGCACCCCGGCCAAGGTGAGCAAAGCAAACGAGAGGTTTCGGATGCCGAGCATCTGCATCTTGAAAAACGGTATCGGTTGCGACCATTCATTGATCAGAAACAACACCAGCAATACCAAGCCACCGCCGAGCAATCCGCCGATCAGGCTCGACTCGAACCAGTCCAGCCGATTGCCCTGCAAGATGCCGATTACCAGCATGCAGATCGCCGGAAAACCCAGCAGCAGACCGCGCCAATTGAACTGCTTGAAGCGCTCCAGGCGCAGCGGGTCTTGGGGCAAACCATAGGCCACCGCTCCCAGCGCCAGCAGACACGGCACGATGATTTGCCAAAACGTCCACTGCCAGCCGACATACTCGGTCCACAACCCGGCCAGTGGCGTGCCGAGACCGGGGCCGAACGTGGCGGTCAGCGCATACCCGGCCAGGCCATAGAGCTTCACATTGGCCGGCAGGAAGCGCAGCGCCACGGTCATCAGCATTGGCGGCAACGCGCCGCCGGCCAGGCCTTGCAACGTGCGCAGGATCAGCAGGCTTTCGTAGTTCGGGGCGAACGGACACAACAGGCCCAACAACGTGAAGACGCTGATGGCGCACAGGGTGAATCGGCGCAACGAGAACGTCACCGCACACCACGGCGCAAACGCCATGGCCGCCACCGAGGTCGCGGTGTAGCTGGCGACCAGCCAGGTGCCTTCGTCGTAACCGATGGCCAACGCACCGCGAATGTCCGCCAGCGCTACCTTGGTCACCATCTCGTTCAGGCCCGACACCAGCACCGCCAGCAACACCCCCACCAGACCGATGATGATCCGCGGGCCGAAAACCGGTGGCGTGACGACGGTTGGTGAGGTCGCGGCGAGGGGTGCCGGGACCGTGAGGGAAGTCATTACTGCTTGCTCCGGGGCTTAAGTACCGGGGCATTCTATGAAGCATGATGGCTGACGAAAATTGACTTATCGGCAGTTTATAAATGCGCCAGACGCAACAATACAAAACCCCTGTGGGAGCGAGCCTGCTCGCGAAGAGGACTTCACATCCAACATCAACTTTGACTGATACACCGCTTTCGCGAGCAGGCTCGCTCCCACAGGGGATTGGGGGTTACTTCAGGTGGGTTGTGCGGCCAGCCATGTCTCGTCGCAGCAGGCTTTCAGGGTTTCACGCAACCAGCGGTGGGCCGGGTCGTTGTCAAACCGTGGATGCCAGGCCTGGGTCAGCATCAGGGTCGGCAGCGGAATCGGCAGGGTGAACGAGCGCAGTTTCAAGCCCAGGCGACGGACGCTCAACAACGCCTCTTGGGGCACCGGCAGAATCAGATTGGAATCGGGCAACGCGAACATCGCCGCATGGAAGCTCGGCGCAATCACCGCCACCCGACGCTCCAGCCCCAAGGCGTTGAGGGCCGTGTCGATCGGCCCACGGGCAATGCCACGGCGCGACATGCTGATATGAGAAAAACCGGCATAGCGCTCGGCGGTAATCTCTTCGTCGAACAGGGGATGGTCCTCGCGCACCAGACCGACAAAGTGCGTCGAGAACAGGTTCTGCACTTTCACTTCCGGCATGACCGGACGGTTGTTGCTGACACTCAAATCGATCCGCCCTTCGCGCAGCGCTTCATCATCGCCATCGCCTTCCGGCACAAAGCGCAATTCACAGTGCGGCGCCTGGCGTTCCAGGGTGTCGAACAGCTTGCCGCCATACACGCCGACGAAAAAATCATTGGCGCGGATGCTGAACCGGCGGCGCAACGAACCGAGGTCCACCTCATCGGCGGAACGAAACAGCAAGGCAGCCTGCTCGACCACGTCACGCACCTGTTCGCGCAGCTCCAGTGCCTTGGGTGTTGGCACCAGACCGCGACCGGCACGCACCAGGATCGGGTCGCCGATGGCTTCGCGTATGCGCGTCAGCGTTCGGCTCATGGCCGCGGGGCTGAGGTTCATCCGCCGCGCGGCGCCGACCACGCTGCCCTCGTCGAGCAAGGCGTCGAGGGCGACCAACAGGTTCATGTCCGGGAGTTGCATGCTGAGCACTCGTGGCTGATCTGGATTGATTCAGACGCAATGCTAGCAAACAACGCCCCATTGATGCGGCGGCTGTTCTGACCCCTTCGCGAGCAGGCTCGCTCCCACAGGGGATTTATGTGGTTCACAAAATTGGCATCCAATGAAGATCCACTGTGGGAGCGAGCCTGCTCGCGAAGGGGCCAGACCAGACACCACAACGCTTACCGCTGCATCCCCCAGCGCTTAACCGTCACCCGCTCCAACGAATCAAACACCAGATTCTCCACCAGCAACCCAATCAAAATCACCACCGCCAACCCGGCAAACACCTTGTCGGTATACAGCTCATTACGGTTCTGAAAAATGTACCACCCCAACCCACCCTTGCCGCTGGTCGCGCCAAACACTAACTCTGCGGCAATCAACGTACGCCAGGCGAAGGCCCAACCAATCTTCAACCCGGCAAGAATCGACGGCAACGCCGCCGGAATCAGGATAAACAGCACAAACCGCATGCCCTTGAGCCCGTAATTACGCCCGGCCATGCGCAACGTTTCCGAAACCCCGAGAAACCCGGCATAGGTGTTCAAGGCCAACGCCCACAGCACCGAATGCACCAGCACAAAAATTAAACTGTTCTGCCCCAGGCCGAACCACAGCAATGCCAACGGCAACAACGCAATCGCCGGCAGCGGGTTGAACATCGAGGTCAACGTGCTCAGCAGGTCCCGACCGAACTGGGTCGACACCGCCAGCGTGGTCAAGGCAAACGCCAGGACGATGCCGATCAGGTAACCCTTGAGCAACACCACCAGCGAAATCCAGACCTTGCCCAGCAACTCACCACTGAGCAAACCGTCATACAGCGCGCTGGCCGTTTGCAGAAAACTCGGCAGCAGCAGGTCGTTGTTCTGAACGCGGGCGACCACTTCCCACAGCACCGCCAGCAATATCAGGATCAGGCTTTTACGAATCCAGCCCTGCTGCCAGAGGCGCTGACCGAGGGGTAATTCACGCTCCAGCGGTACGCTGGTCAGCGGCTGCAAAACCGTTTCGAACTCTTCACGCGCAGATGATAAATGGCTCATCGGGCACTCCTCTCAATGGCTCAATAAGCGATGCGAATGTCGGAGAAATCCAGCTCGCGCTCGGTCTCCGGCGACTGGCCTTCATCGAACAACAACCGATGAATCCGTCGCGCCGACTCCTGAAACGCCACGCCACCGAGGCTGTGCAAATCGTATTGATGGCTGTGGACCTCCGCCCGCACACGGCCCGGATGCGGGGACAACAGCAGAATGCGATTGCCCACCACCAGCGCCTCTTCGATGGAGTGCGTGACGAACAGCAGCGTGAAACGCACCTCTTCCCACAGCAGCAGCAATTCTTCCTGCATCTTGCGGCGGGTCAGCGCATCGAGGGCGGCGAAGGGTTCGTCCATCAAGAGGATTTTCGGTTGCATCGCCAAGGCGCGAGCGATGGCGACTCGCGCTTTCATGCCACCGGACAGAGTGTGCGGATAAGCGTCGGCAAACGCCGCCAGCCCAACCTTTTCGAGGTAGTGCAGCGCGCGCTCTTCAGCCTCTTTACGCTTCAGGGTTTTGGACGCCAGCAGCGGAAACATCACGTTCTGTTTGACGGTTTTCCACGGTGGCAGTTGATCGAACTCCTGGAATACCACGATCCGGTCCGGCCCCGGCGCATGCACGGTTTGCCCTTGAAGACGGATCTCGCCCTCACACGGCTGGATGAACCCGGCAACTGCCTTGAGCAGGGTTGATTTACCGCAACCGGACGGGCCGAGCAGCACAAAGCGGTCCGCCGGATCGATTTCAAAACTGACTTGGTGGGTCGCCCGAACCACACGCTGCGGCGTGCGGTATTCGAGGCTGACGTTGTCGACCGACAGCAGCGCCTGGGCTGCGACGTTCGGTTTGCTGACCGTGTGGCCTTGCAAAGGGGCGTTCATTTCAGTCAGCTCCCTTGCAGTGGCTTGGCGTCCTGGAAGAAGTAATCCTTCCACGAATCCGGTTTGTTTTTGATCGCGCCGACGCGGTAAAGGAACTCGGCCAGTGGATACGTATTCTTCGGCGTGACGCTGAATTCGAACTGCGGGTTGTCGATGATTTTCAGCAACGCGGCGCGGTCGATTTTCGCCTTGGTGACGCGGATGTAAGTGTCGGCAGCCGCGCCTTTATCGTTCTGGGCAAACTCCGCCGCTTCGGTCAGCGCCGCGATGAAGGCCTTATAGGTTTTCGGGTTCTCTTCGCGGAATTTCTCGGTGGCGAACAGCACCGTCGGCGAGTTCGGGCCGAGCACGTCGTAGGAGTTCAACACCACGTGGACGTTGGGGTTGGCCAGTTCCTGATCCTGGAACGGCGGGTTGGAAAAGTGCCCGGACAGCTCGGTGCCACCGGCCACCAACGCCGCCGTGGCGTCGGGGTGCGGTACCGCAATGGTGTACTTGTCGAGGCGATTGAATTCCTTGTCACCCCACTGCTTGGCAGCCGCGTATTGCAGGAAGCGTGACTGCACCGACACACCCACCGCCGGCACCGCGATGCGGTCCTTCTCGGTGAAATCGGCGATGGTTTTGACCTTGGGGTTGTTGCTCACCAGGTAGTAAGGGAAGTTGCCGAGGGAGGCCACGGCTTTGACGTTCTGCTTGCCGTGGGTGCGATCCCAAATGGTCAGCAACGGGCCGACGCCGGCGCCAGCGATATCAATCGAACCGGAGAGCAGCGCATCGTTGACCGCCGCACCGCCCGAGAGCTGAGTCCAGTCAACCTTGATGTCGATGCCTTCCTGCTTGCCGTACTTCTCGATCAGGTTTTGATCGCGCACCACGTTGAGCAACAGGTAAACAATGCCGAACTGCTCGGCGATGCGGATTTCACCTTCGGCGTGGGCCACAGTCGGCGCCACCAGGCTGCCGGCGATCAGGCTGAAACCCAGGCCGATGGCAGCCGCCAGCGGTGCAAAGGGAAGACGTTTGGACATGATCAAATCTCCGACAAATCAGAAAGGCGCGTCGCCCTGGATGGTGGTGCGATACAGCTTGCGGCGCAGATGGCTGGGGCATCCGGCGGCGAGGTGGATCAGCGAGCGGTTGTCCCAGAACACCAAGTCATGCGCCTGCCACTGATGGCGGTAGATGTTTTGCGGCAGCACGCTGTGGGCGTAGAGTTCGGCGAGCAGTTGCTGGCTCTCGTCTTCCGGCAAACCAACGATGCGGGTGGTAAAGCCTTCGCTGACGAACAGCGCCTTGCGCCCGTTTTCCGGGTGCGTACGGACAATCGGGTGAACCACTTCTGCGACCTGAGCCAGTTGCTCCGGCGTCAGGGTCGGGCGCCAGTTGCCTTCGAATTTGGTCTCGCTGTAGCGCGCCGTGTACGAGTGCGCAGCGGATCGGCCTTCAACCGCTTTGCGCAACGCGTCGGGCAGGTTGTCCCAGGCTTTGTGCATGTCGGCGAACAGGGTGTCGCCGCCCTCGGACGGCAGCTCTTGGGCGTGCAACATCGAGCCCAGGCTGGGCAGTTCTTTATAGGAAAGGTCGGAATGCCAGAACTTGCCGGCATCACCGAGGCCGATGGATTGGCCGTTTTCGATGATGTTGGAAACGAT
This sequence comes from Pseudomonas oplopanacis, assembly GCF_057128725.1. Lineage (NCBI taxonomy): Bacteria > Pseudomonadati > Pseudomonadota > Gammaproteobacteria > Pseudomonadales > Pseudomonadaceae > Pseudomonas > Pseudomonas oplopanacis. The sequence continues at coordinate 27,708 of NZ_JBSKHV010000023.1, forward strand.
GAGAATTTCCGGGTGGCCGGCCAGCAGGAATTGCTTGAGCACGTGAATCTGCAACACACCGAATCGTCGGCTGAAGGCGATCTGCTGCTCGGGGGTAATTCGCTGGTCGCGGAACACCACGACGTGATGATCCAGGTGCGCGCGATGGAGGCGGGCGAAGTCCTGGTCATTGATCGGGCGGGACAGGTCAAGGCCGATGATTTCGGCACCGACGGCGCCGCTGAACGGGCGGATGTCGAAGGTTTGTGGCGCGATGCGGTTGGTAGCAGAGACAGCTGACATAAAAATCACTCCCACGCACGGCACGCTCAAGGGCGCGCGCGTCGATCAAGAAACTCACGGAGGTCCCGTGTTCGTTCGTGTCGTGCGGCGCGCCGATTGGTCGGCAGGTACGCAGGAGAGTGACTTTATAGGTATAAGAATCGAAATTTAAATACCGTTAGTGAATAACGATATGGCAGAACAGACGATGTACAAATTGTGGCGAGGGAGCTTGCTCCCTCGCCACAGGTTGACTGCCTACCGCTCGTGCAACGCCTCAGCCCGCGCCCGAATAATCGGCTTGAGCAAATAGCTGAGCACCGACTTCTTGCCGGTGATGATATCCACCGACGCCACCATCCCCGGAATGATCAACAACGGCTTTTCATCCGTCCCCAGGTGACTGCGATCCGTGCGCAGCTTGATGATGTAGTACGTGGTCTTCTTGTCTTCATCGGTGATGGTGTCTGCACCGATCTGTTCAAGCTTGGCCTTCAACCCTCCGTAGATGGTGTAGTCGTACGCCGTGAACTTCACCGTCGCCTCTTGCCCCGGGTGCAGGAAGGCGATGTCTTGCGGGCGAATTTTTGCCTCGACCAGCAAGGTGTCGTCCAGCGGCACGATTTCCACCAGGTCACTGCCCGGCTGGATCACGCCGCCAATGGTGTTCACCAGCAGCTTGTTGACGATGCCGCGCACTGGCGATGCCACCAGCGTTCGGCTGACCCGGTCTTCCAGCGCTTTGCCGGTGGCCTGGGCCTTGTTCAGATCGGTGCGTGCTTCGTTGAGTTGAGTCAGGGCTTCGCTGCGGAATTTACCGCGCGTCTCGTCAATCTTGCGCTGCACTTCCTTGATCGCCGATTCGGCGCGAGGGATCGCCAGTGTCGTGGCATCCAGTTGTCCGCGCGTTTCGACTTCGGCACGCCGCAGGCGCAGCACTTCAACCGGCGACACCGCGCCCTGGGCCACTAATGGCTCGGACATGTTGATTTCCTGGCGTTGCATACTCAGTTGCTGGCGATACTGCGACTGTTTGGAGGTGAACTCACGCAGCTCTTGCTGACGCTGGATCAACTGCTCCTGCAAACCACCGATTTCATCGTGCAGTTGCTGGCGACGGCTGGTGTACAGCGATTCTTCGCTGGCCGCCTGAACGGGCACGGCTTTGAGCACGTCCGCCGCGAAATTCAACGGACGGTCGTCGACTTCCGCGCTCAGGCGCTCGACTCGCAGCAGCATCGACAAGCGATCCGCTTCAGTCTCGCCGACGTTGGAGGCGAAGCGCGTGTCGTCGAGGCGAATCAGCGGCGCACCCGCCTCAACGATCTGCCCTTCTTTGACGAACAGCTCGGAGACGATACCGCCCTCAAGGTTCTGGATTTTCTGGATCTTCGACGACGGAATCGCCTTGCCATCGCCCTTGGTGACCTCGTCGATCACCGCGTAGTTGGCCCAGAGCATCAGGAACACGAAGAAGGCAATAATCGCCCAGATCGTCAGGCGCACCACGCGCGGGGCGTCTTCGATGAGGGCCTTGTTGACCTCGGGCAGTGGCTGGCCATGCAGCGACTCGGAGCCTTTGAAGTAACGGCCGATCGCACCCTTGAAACCCGACTTAAGCAACACTGATCTGCCCCTTCTTCAACGCTTCCATCACGGCGGCTTTCGGGCCATCGGCAAGAATTTGTCCACGGTCGATGACGATCAAGCGATCCACCAGCGACAACAACGAAGCCCGGTGCGTGACCAACACCACGGTTTTACTTTCAACCACCGCCGCGAGGCGTTGTTTGAGGCGTTCTTCACCGGTGTTGTCCATGGCACTGGTCGGCTCATCGAGCAGCAGAATCGGCGGATCGAGCAACAGCGCCCGCGCCAGCGCGACGTTCTGGCGTTGACCGCCGGACAGGTTCTGCCCGCGCTCACCGACTTGCAGTTCGTAACCTTGTGGGTGCAGACGGGCGAACTCATGCACGCCAGCCAGTTCGGCGGCTTGCAAGACCAATTCGTCTTCTACATAACGTGCGCCCGACACCAGGTTATCGCGCAGGGTGCCCGCCAGCAGCTGAATGTCCTGAGCCACGTAGCCGATGTTGTGGCGCAACTCGCTGACGTCGATCTGACGGATGTCGACGCCATCCACCAACAGCGCGCCGTCGTCCGGCTGGTACAGACCCACCAGCAGTTTGGCCAGGGAGCTTTTGCCCGAGCCGCTGCGACCGATGATGCCGATTTTCTCGCCCGGCTTGATGGTCAGGTTGATGTTCTTCAGCGCCTGGTTTTGCTGTTGCGGGTAGGTGAAGTTCATCTGCCGGCACTCGATGGCGCCTTGCAGCACCTTGCGGCTCAACGGACGCTCTTCGAAGTTGCGCTCTTGCGGCAACTCCATCATTTGATCGACCGAGGTCATGGTCACCCGCGCTTGCTGATAACGGGTCAGCAGGCCAGACAGCGAGGCCAGCGGGCTCAGCGCGCGACCGCTGAGCATGTAACAGGCAATCAGGCCGCCCATGCTCAGGTGACCGTCGATGATCTGGTACACACCGAAGACGATCATGATCACCCCGGCCAGTTGCTGGATCAGCAAGGTGATGTTCATCGCCAGGCCGGAGAGCATTTTCACCCGCAGTTCGAGGCGGCTGAGGGTGCCGATGGTTTGTTCCCACTGATACTGGCGTTCGCTTTCGGCGTTGTTGACCTTCACCGCGTCGAGGCCGGCGAGGGTTTCGATCAGGCTCGACTGGCGCTCGGCACCGAGGGCCATGGTTCGTTCCATGGTCGCTACCAACGGCTTCTGCAACGCGTAGCCGATCAGCAGGGCAATCGGGAATGCCAGCACCGGAATCCACACCAGGTGCCCGCCGAGGATCGCGATGACCATGAAGATCAGCAGCGTAAACGGCAGGTCGATCAGGCTGGTCAGGGTCAGCGAGGCGAGGAAGTCGCGCAGGCTCTGAAACTCATGGATGTTCTGGGCGAAGCTGCCGACCCGCGCCGGGCGGTACTTCATGGCCATGCCGACAATGCGTTCGAACAATGTGGCGGAGATGATCAGGTCGGTTTTCTTGCCGGCCAGGTCCAGGCACAGACTGCGCAGGCTCTTCAGAATCAGGTCGAACAGGTAGGCACCGGTAATGCCGATGGCCAGGACCCACAGGGTCGATTCAGCCTGGTTCGGTACCACACGGTCGTAGACGTTCATCACGAACAACGGCGCGGCCATGGCGATGATGTTGATCAGGAAACTCGCGGCGATGGCGTCGGCGTACAGCCAGCGCGAACGCTTGAGGGTGTCGCGGAACCACGAACGCGCACGCGGAATCAGCGTGCCGTGATTGACGTCGAATTTGTGCTGCGGTTGAGCGAAAAACACTTTGCCGGTGTAGTCGTCGGCGAGCAGTTCGCGACTGACGACACTTTCGCCGCCATCGCACTCATTCAGCAGCACGCGCGCCTGGTCGTCACCGTGCCAGCCAAGCAGGACCGCACTGCGGCCATCCTTGAGCAACAGCAGTGCCGGCATCGCAATCGCCGGGATCTGCTCAAGCTTGCGTTGCAGCACCCGACCTTGCAGGCCGGCGCGAGCGGCGGCGCGAGGCAGCAGTTCAACGCTCAGGCGTTGCTTGGGCAATGGCAGGCCGGTGGTCAACATCGCGGCGCTGGCCGGCTTCTGGTGCAGAGTGCACAGGGCGAGCAGGCCATCCAGTAACGGATCGTCATGCAACGCGCGTGGATCATGGATGAGTTGAACCCGACTGACTTCTGATTCCACGCTCGACACTCTTGGCTAACGGTAAAAAGGGAGGACTCAATTCATCCCGGGGAGCTGAACCTGGGCTTCTCGTCGTTCTGCACAACGGATGCCAACGGTGCGACCACTCCCTGGCTTTTGAGCAACTGGCTCATGGTCGCCTTGAATCGGTAATGAGTAAATAACTGAATGTTTTTGATCTCGGCGGCTTGTTGACGCACCACTTCATTGAACGTCGAAAAACCGTCAAAAGCCATTGGCCAGAGGCGCTGGCTCGACACCTGCGGAGCAAAAATTTTCCCGGTGATTATGGGTCGATGCGGCTCGCGTGATGTCGCTGTCATTGCCTTTTACAACTTGACCGCCCAGCAGATCGATCCTTGGAAAGTATCCCCCTTTTGCCTCCTTTAACTGATAATCCGCGCCCAATCGATTATTAACACCAGCCTGGACTTCCGCATGGACTTCCAGCGCCTGTCGCATGGCCTGCGTAAAGCTCTGTACCTGAACAAAACCGGTGCCTGTAGCGATGAATAAATCCTTGAACCACTGCAAGACGAACGGCTTCGATTTCCCTGAGTTACTTGTCGTGAATCACTGCGAAGCATACGAACGCATCGGAAAATGACCGCACGAATGACCGTATGTCGGAAAGTTAAAAATTGGAGCCAAATCACAGTCGGCAAGACGGCTCGTCACTCAAATATCAATGTGACATTACTGGGACGAGTGTTTAGGATGACACCTGCAAGGTCAATAGTTTGGCATATAGTCAATAGCGAAAAAATATAGACAATTAATTGACGAATATCCGCGTCAATCTTGCGTCTACTCTTGTTTTAAAAGTACGCCCGGACAGGGCAGGCCAAATGCCGTCATGTCTCAGTAAGTCACCTGTGCAAGTCAACTGAATGCGCCACCCGGAGAGTCTTCAATGAGCAGTGTTGTTGCCATCGTCAAAAGCATTGTCGGTCAAGTTTTCGCGGTGTCCCCAGAGGGCGTCCGTCGTGTACTCGTTGAAGGCGATCGGTTGCTGGTGGGCGATCAGGTAGACACTGGTGCAGCGGGCGCTGTCACGCTCGAACTGGCTGACGGCCGGACCCTTGACCTGGGGCGTGACACTCAGTGGAGCGCCAACACTCCGGACTCTAGCACCGACCTGGCAGAAGCCACCGCACAGGCCGCGCCATCGGTTGAAGAACTGCAGCAAGCCATCGTCGCCGGCGCCGACCCGACCAAAGACCTTGAAGCCACCGCGGCCGGCCCTACGGCTGCCGGCACGGGCGGCGCGGCAGGTGGTGGTCACAGCTTCGTGATGCTGGATGCCACCGCTGGCCGAGTGGACCCGACCGTGGGTTTCCCGACGGCGGGCTTCGGCACCAGCGCATTGGCGGCACAGAACCCTCTCGACGGACAAACGGCCGACACCAACCCGAACTTGCAACGTGAGTCGACCCTGAGCCTGAGCGCCACGCCGACCATCACCGAAGCCGGCGGCGTACTGGTTTACACCGCGACCCTGAGCCAGGCACCCCTGACCGATTTGAGCATTACCTTGTCCAACGGCTCGGTGATCGTGATCCAGGCCGGCCAACTGACCGGCACCGTCAGCGTGCCGCTGGCGCCGAACGACACCGTTTATAACGACTCCACCCAGATCAATGTGACCGTCACCGGCACCACGGGCGGCAACGGCATCATCGTCACGCCGCCAACGACTCCGGCCGTGACTCAGGTCACCGACACCGTCGACACCACTACCGTTACGCTGACCGCCGGCGCCAGCGTTACCGAAGGCGGCGTGATCACCTACACCGCGACGCTGACCAACCCGGCTCAAACCCCGGTGACCATCACGCTGTCCAACGGTTCGACCATCACCATCGACGCCGGCAACACCACGGGCACCGTCAACGTGCCGACCGCTGCCAACGACGTCTATAACAATGGCAGCACCGTCACCACCACGATTACCGGTGCTACGGGTGGCAACTTCGAAAACCTGGTCCCGAGCACCACGCCGGCGGTCACTACCATCACCGACTCCCGCGACGACACCGGCCTGAGCCTGTCGGCATCGACCGAAGTGGCCGAGGGCGGACAGATTCTGTACACCGCGACCCTGACCAATCCGGCCGGCACGCCAGTCACCGTGACCTTGAGCAACGGCGCGGTCATTACCATCGCGACGGGCGCGACCACCGGCAGCGTGAGCGTCCCGGCGCCGGCTGATGATGTCTACAAAGACGCAGGCAAAGTCGAAGTCACAGTCAAAGAAGCGGTGGGCGGTAATTTCGAGAATCTGGTCACCAACCCGGCAGCGGCGGTGACTCAAATCACTGACACGCTCGATACCTCGACGGTCAGCCTGACCGCCAGCGGCACTGTTGCCGAAGGCGGCACCGTGGTTTACACCGCGTCCGTTACCGCTCCCGTCACCGGTTCGCCGGTGGTCGTGACCTTGTCCAACGGCCAGACCATCACCATTCCGGTCGGATCGAGCAGCGCCAGCGTCAATTTCACTGCGCCGAATGATGCTTTGGCCGGCGGCGGCTCCTTGAGCGTCAAGATTGATGATGCCAAGGGTGGCAATTACGAGAAGCTGGACGTTGACGGCAAGTCGGCGGACACCTCGGTCACTGACACCGCAGACACCACCACACTGAGCCTGACCGCGACCGACTCCGTCGCTGAAGGTGGCTCGATCGTTTACACCGCGACCCTGACCAATGCTGCCGGCACGCCAGTGACCGTCACCCTGAGCAATGGCGCGGTAATCAACATCGCTGCGGGGGCGACCACTGGCTCGGTGACCGTCAAGGCACCGGCCGACGACGTCTACAAAGACGCCGGCAAAGTCGAAGCGACCATCAAGGACGCCACGGGCGGCAACTTCGAAACTCTGGTCAAAGACCCGGCTGCCGCCGTGACCAGTGTCACCGATACCGTCGACACCTCAACCGTTACCCTGACCGCCACCAGCAGCGTGGCCGAGGGCGGCACCGTGGTTTACACCGCATCGGTTGGCGCTCCGGTCACCGGTTCGCCCGTCATCGTGACCCTGGCCAACGGTCAGACCATCACCATCGACATTGGCAAAAGCAGCGGCACCGTCAATGCCGTGGTTTCGAACGATGTGGTCAATGGTCACGCACCGGTCACCAACTCGATCACCAACGTCAGCGGTGGCAATTACGAAAACCTGGTCGCCGACAAGACACCGGTCAGCACCAGCGTGACCGACACCGTCGACACCACCACCGTCTCGCTGACCGCTACCGGCAACGTCAACGAGGGCGGTTCGATTGTTTACACCGCGACCCTGACCAACCCGGCCGGCACGCCAGTGACCGTGACCCTGAGCAACGGCGCGACCATCACCATCGATGCCGGTAAAACTACCGGCACCGTCAAAGTCGATGCGCCGAAGGACGACGTCTACAAGGACGCCGGCAAAGTTGAAGTCACTATCAAAGACGCTGCTGGCGGCAACTTTGAAAGCCTGGTCACCAACCCGGCGCCAGCCGTGACAAACGTGGCTGATACCACCAACACCACACGCCTGACCCTCAGTGCGGACACCGCGGTACTTGAAGGTTCGCACATTACTTACACCGCGACCCTGAGCCACGCCGCACAAACCCCGGTCACCGTCACGCTGAGCAACGGTGAGACCATCACCATTGCCGCGGGCAAAACCAGCGGTTCGGTGACCATCGCGGCGCCAAGCGACGACGTCTACAGAGACACCGGTTTGCTCACTGTGAAAGTGACCGACGCCACCGGCGGCAACTTCGAGAACCTCGTCGTCAGCCCGGCACCCGCCATCACCATCGTCTTTGACACCATCAACACCACGTTGCTGTCTCTGTCAGCCAGCCACACCGTCAGCGAAGGTGGCCAGATCACCTACACCGCCACCCTGACCAACCCGACAGACACGGCCATGACCGTAAAATTGAGCAACGGTGCGGTCATTCAGATCGCCGCAGGCGCTTCCAGCGGCTCGGTCGAGATCGCGGCACCGGCTGACACACCGTACGTCGATGGCGGCAAAGTCGCGGCGATCATCGTCAGCCAAAGCGGTGGCAACTTCGAAAACGTCGCGGTCAACTACGCGCCGGCGGTCACCACCGTTGCTGATACGAAAGACACTACCGGCCTGACACTGAGCGCCACCCCTTCGGTCGCTGAAGGCGGTTCAATCGTCTACACCGCGACGCTGACCAATGCTGCCGGCACAGCCATGAATGTGACACTGAGCAACGGCGCAGTGATCCATATTGCCAAAGGCGCCCTCACCGGTTCGGTGAACTACGCCGCACCGTCGGATGATGTCTATAAAGACGCCGGCAAAGTGGAAGCCAGCATCACCAAGACCACCGGCGGCGACTTTGAGAACCTGGTCGCCGACAAGACGCCAGCCGTCACCGACGTGACCGACACCATTAACAACACCACAGTTTCCCTGACCGCCACACCGAGCACGGCCGAAGGTGGCACCGTGGTTTACACCGCCTCGGTCAATGCGCCTGTGACCGGCACGCCGGTTGTTGTGACTTTGTCGAACGGCCAGACCATCACCATTCCGGTCGGCGCCAGCAGCGCCCATGTGAACTTCAAGGCCCCCAACGATGCCCTGGCTGGCGGCGCAACGCTGAGCGTGAAAATCGACGGCACCACCGGTGGCAACTACGAAAATCTGGTGGCGAGTAAAACGCCGGCAGTCACTTCAGTGACCGATGTTAAAGACACCACCACGGTTAGCCTGACCGCGACCGATTCCGTCGCTGAAGGCGGCTCGATCGTTTACACCGCGACCCTGACCAACGCCGCCGGCACTCCGGTGACCGTCACCCTGAGCAATGGTGCGGTGATCAGCATCGCTGCGGGTGCGACCACTGGCTCGGTGACCGTCAAGGCGCCGGCCGATGACGTCTACAAAGACGCCGGCAAAGTCGAAGCGACCATCAAGGACGCCACTGGCGGCAACTTCGAACACCTGGTGAGCAGCCCGGTAGCAGCGGTGACTGACGTCACTGACACGATCAACACCTCGACGGTCAGCCTGACGGCGACGCCCGCTACGACCGAAGGCGGCAACGTGGTGTACACCGCGTCCGTCAATGCACCGGTCACCGGCCAGGCTGTGGTCGTCACCTTGGCCAATGGTGAAAAAATCACCATCGCCGTCGGTGAAAGCAATGCCTCGATCACCGTCAAGGCGCCGAACGATGCGCTGGTCGGTCACGAACCACTGATCAACTCCATCAAGGAGGTGACCGGTGGCAACTTCGAGAAACTGGTCGCCGACACAACGCCGACCTCGACCGCCATCAGCGATACCGTGGACACCACCAAGGTGACCATGACCGCCAGCGACTACGTGGTCGAAGGCGGCAACATCACTTACACCGTCAACCTGACCAATGCCGCCGGCACTGACATGACGGTCAAGTTGAGCAACGGCGAGAGCGTCGTGATCAAGGCTGGTGACAAGTCAGGTTCCATCACCATCCCGGCGCCGGGCGATGACGTCTACAAGGACGGCAGCAAGATCACCGTCGGCATCGCCAGCACCAGCGGCGGCGATTTCGAGAAGCTCGACGTCAGCCAGACCACGCACACCACCACCGTCAATGACACCATCGACACCACGACGCTCAAACTCAGCGCAGACGTGAGTACCGTCGGCGAAGGTGGCCAGATCCTCTACACCGCCACCCTGAACCATCCGGCTGACACGGCGATGACCGTGACGCTGAACAATGGCCTGGTGATCAACATCAAGGCCGGCGAGTCCAGCGGTTCGGTGCCGTACACCGTACCGAATGACATCTACACCGGCGCACCGGTCGTCCGCGCAGCCATCGCGGACAGCACCGGCGGCAACTTCGAAAAACTCGACACCGACCGCTCGGCCGTCGTCACCAAAGTGACCGACACCGCCGACACCACCAGCCTGACCCTCAGCGCCAGCGGTTCGGTGCAGGAAGGCGGGCAAATCGTCTACACCGCGACCTTGTCCCATGCCGCCGGCAGCGACATGACCGTGAAACTGAGCAACGGCTCGACTATCACCATCCTCAAGGATGCGGTGTCCGGCCACGTCAGCGTGGACGCACCGAAAGACGACGTGTACCTGGACGCCGGCAAAGTCACCGCCAGCATCGACCAAGTCAGCGGCGGCAAGTTTGAAAGCCTGGTGCCGGACAAGTCTCTGGTGTCCACGGACATCACCGATACCCTCAACGACGTGGTCGCCAAACTGACGGTGGACAACGCCAGCGTCACCGAAGGCGGCAAAGTCACCTACACCGTGACCCTGACCAACGCCGATGGCCTGCCGGTCAACAATCACGGTGACCTGACCTTTACGTTGACTGACGGCACCGTGGTTAAAGTGGCGGCCAACCAAACCAGCGGCAATACCGTGGTGACCACCCAGGACAATCACGTCATCAACCAGTCGGTGACAGTGGTCAATCAACTGACTGGCGTTTCGGGCACCAGTAATTATGAAAACCTGGTACTGAGCACCGACAAGACCAGCGTCACCATCCTCGACAACGACCACGCGCCAGTGTCCATCGGTGGCGCTGTCACCGGAGTCGAAGATTCGACGATCACCCTGAGCTGGAACGACTTCAAGGTCACCGACGTCGATAACGACAGCTCGCTCGGTATTACCATCACCCAGGTATCGGGCGGTGGCACCCTGCTGTTCAACGGCGTGCAGGTCACCTTGGGCCAGACCATCAGCCAGGCGGATATCGCCTTGGGCAAACTGACCTTTGTGCCCGCCGCCAATGAATCAGGCACCGATGGTTATGGCGGTACCGGCATCGGTAACAAAGCGTCGGATTACGCACAAATTCAGTTCAAGCCTACCGACGGCTTCAACCAGGGCACTGAAGCGACCCTGAAGGTCGACATCACTCCGGTGGCGGATGCGCCAACGCTGAATGTCGCGGGCAACAACGTAACGTCGACTGGATTGATCAAGGAAGTCTGGACCGGCCTGTCGGGTCTGGGCACCGATGGCAGCGGCGCGGCAACGGGCACGCTGAAAAGTGTCATCGATGGCGCGGGCACGCCGAATTCCAGCAGCACCGTCAGCAACGTGCAATCCGGTGGCGATGTGGCCCAAGGCACCGCGTCGAAAACCTCCGGCCTGATTTACCTGGAAGCCGGCAAGACTTACACCTTCAGCGGCACCGGCGACGACAGCTTGCTGGTGACCATTGGTGGCAAGAACATCGCGGCCACTACGTGGGGCGCGGGTGCCAACCTGAACGGTTCGTTCACACCGTCTGCCAGCGGCTACTACACGCTGGACATCTACCACCATAACCAGAACGGCCCGGGCAACTACGACGTCAACCTGTCGGTCAACGGCAGTCCGGCAGTCGATCTGAGCAGCGCTGGCGTGCCGATCTACACCGGCGTGGCGGACCTTACCCATGCAGGCGTGACGGTTTCCGACCTGCACGGCAGCAATGGTGAAGGCTACTACGAGGGCTACAAACTCAACGAAGGCGCGCAGGGGACCAGCGTTCACCTGTCCGCCATCAATACGGCACTGACCGACACCGACGGCTCCGAAATCCTGAGCGTGAAGATCAGCGGCATTCCGGCCGGCTCGGTCCTCACCGATGGCGCGGGCCACACCTTCACCGTCACCGCGACGTCCGGCGAAGCCAACGTCACCGGCTGGAACCTCGGCACCCTGACCGTGACCCCGCCGGCGAACTACAACGGCCAGTTCAACCTGACCGTAACCTCAACGTCCACCGAGACCCTCGGCGGTTCGGCGCCAAGTACCGCGACGATTCCGGTCACGGTTTACCCGACGGCCTATGTCAGCGAAGTGGTCGCGACCCTCACCGTGGATAAAACCACCGTGGCCGAAGGTGGCCAAATCACTTACACCGTGACCCTGTCCAACAAAGACGGGATCGCCATCAGCAGCCACGACGAGCTGACCTTCAAGCTGTCCGACGGCACACTCATCAAAGTGCCCGCCAACGCGGCGTCGGGATCGTTCACCATTACCGCCCCGGACGACATCCTGATGGGCGGTCAGCCGACCATCGTCAACAAACTCGAAAGCGTCAGCGGTGCTGACAACTTCCAACAACTGACCCTGGCTCAAAATTCGTCGCAAACCAGCGTGACTGACGAATCAGGTTCGGGTACCTCGATCAACAACCAGGGCGACAAAGTCGGCATCACCATCGTCGGCAACGGCGCGGTCCTGGAAAACCAGGCGCCGAGCTTCACCATCAAGCTCGACAAGGCCCAGAATGTTCCGCTGACCGTGAAGTTGAGCGATGGCCAGACCGTGACCTTCGCCGCAGGCGAAACGGAAAAAGTCCACACCCTGGCGCCTCAAGGCGAAGACGTCTACAAAGACGCCGGCACCGCGACATTGGGCATCAACGGCGCGACTTCCGGTGGTACTGCGCTGGAAAACCTGGTGGTGGGCAACCCGGCGTCGGTGGTCATCACCGACACCATCAGCGAAGTTATCGCCAAGCTGACCGCCACGCCGTCGGTCAACGAAAACGGCACCATCACCTACACCGCGACCCTGACCGATGCCAAAGGCGCATTGGTCACCGCGCACGATGCGCCAGTAACCGTCACCCTCGACAGTGGCAAGACCATCACCATCGCCGTCGGCCAGAGCTCCGGCACCTTGTTGGTGACCGCAGACAACGACGTCTACAAAGGTCCAACCACCGTTACCGAAGGCATCAAATCGGCTGCCGGTGGCAACCTGGAATTGATCGCTCCAAACGCTGACAAAGTCAGCACCTCGGTCAATGACGTCAACGACGCCACCACCGTGAAACTGACCGCCACGCCGTCGGTCAATGAAAACGGCACCATCACCTACACCGCGACCCTGACCGACGCCAAAGGCGCACTGGTCACCGCGCACGATGTGCCAGTCACCATCACCCTCGACAGTGGCAAGACCATCACCATCGCCGTCGGCCAGAGCTCCGGCACCTTGTTGGTGACCGCAGACAACGACGTCTACAAAGGTCCGACCACCGTCACCGAAGGCATCAAATCGGCCGCCGGCGGCAACCTGGAATTGATTGCTCCGAACACCGACAAGGTCAGCACCACAGTCAATGACGTCAACGACGCGACGACTGTGAAGTTGACCGCCACTCCGAGCGTTGATGAAAACGGCACCATCACTTACACCGCGACGCTGACCGACGCCAAAGGTGCACTGGTCACCGCGCACGATGCGCCGGTCACCGTCACTCTCGACAGCGGCAAGATCATCACCATCGCCGTCGGCCAGAGCTCCGGCACCTTGTTGGTGACGGCGGGCAACGACGTCTACAAAGGTCCGACCACCGTCACCGAAGGCATCAAATCGGCGGCCGGTGGCAACCTGGAATTGATTTCGCCAAACACCGACAAAGTCAGCACCTCGGTCAATGACGTCAACGACGCCACCACCGTGAAGTTGACCGCCACTCCGTCGGTCAACGAAAACGGCACCATCACCTACACCGCGACCCTGACCGATGCCAAAGGCGCACTGGTCACCGCGCACGATGCGCCGGTCACCGTCACTCTCGACAGCGGCAAGACCATCACCATCGCCGTCGGCCAGAGCTCCGGCACCTTGTTGGTGACGGCGGGCAACGACGTCTACAAAGGTCCAACCACCGTCACCGAAGGCATCAAATCGGCGGCCGGTGGCAACCTGGAATTGATCGCTCCAAACGCTGACAAAGTCAGCACCTCGGTCAATGACGTCAACGACACAACCACCGTGAAGCTGACCGCCACGCCGTCGGTCAATGAAACCGGCACCATCACCTACACCGCGACGATCACCGACAAGAACGGCGCACTGGTCACCGCGCACGATGCGCCGGTCACCGTCACTCTCGACAGCGGCAAGACCATCACCATCGCCGTCGGCCAGAGCTCCGGTACCTTGCTTGTGACCGCGGGCAACGACGTTTACAACGGCGCGCCAACCGTCACTGAATCGATCAAGAGCGCCAGCGGCGGCAACCTTGAAGCCCTCGGCGCGGACAAGACCAGCGTCTCGACCACGGTCGGCGACTTCAAGGACACCACCACGGTCAGCATCACTGGCAGTACCTCGGTGACCGAAGGCCAGACCGCCAGCTACACGGTGAGTCTGACCAACCCGGCGCAGACCGAAGTGACCCTGAAAATCGTCTACAGCGGCACCGCAGCCGACGGTTCGGACTTCACCGGTGTGTACACCGTGAAGATTCCCGCCGGCGCCAGCAGCGCCAATTTCAGCGTCGCGACGCTGGACGACCGGATCACCGAAGGCACTGAAAACTTCGTGGTCAAGATCGACTCGGCCACCGGCGGCAACTTCGAGACGTTGGCGGTCAGTTCGACCAATGGCAGCGTCAGCACCTCGATCATCGACAACGATGCGCCGCCGGTGCTCGACCTCGACGCCAACAACTCCAGCGGCGCCACCGGTGCCAACTACAACGTGACGTTCACCGAAGGCACTACCGGCCAGGGTGTATCGATCGGCGACACCGACCTGAAAATCACCGACCCGGACAGCACAATGCTGACCGGCGCGACCATCGTGCTGACCAACCGTCAGACGGGCGATGCGCTGAACCTGGGCAACAGCGTGAATGGCATCACCATCAATGCCAACAGCACGAATGGCACGGTCACGCTGACGTTGTCCGGCAACGCGACGCTCGCCGACTACATGCAGCAGATCAAGAACATCAGCTTCACCAACGGCAGTGAAGACCCGAGCACCGTGCCGCGGATCATCACCGTGACCGTGACCGATGGCAGCAACTACTCCAACACCGCGACCACCACCGTGACCGTGGTCGGGGTGAATGACGCACCGACCGCCGCACCGGTCAACGTCACCGGCACCGAAGACACCCCGCTGATCCTGAGCTGGTCGACCTTTGGCGTCAGCGATGTCGACAGCCCCGCCGCCAGCCTCGGTGTGAAAATCACCGGCCTGCCGGGCGAAGGCAAATTGCAGTACCTGAACGGTTCGACCTGGACCGACGTCACGGCCAACCAGACCCTCAGCAAGACTGATATCGACGCCGGTAAAGTGCGTTTCACGCCGGATGCCAACGAGTCTGGCGCCAACGGCAATAGCGCCGGCATGGGCAACAACAAGGCGGACTACGCGCAGATCCAGTTCCAGCCAACCGATGGCTCGCTGCAGGGCAACACCGGCACGATCAAAATCGACATCACCCCGGTGGCTGACGCGCCAACGCTGAACGTCGCGAGCAACAACGTAACCTCGACGGGCTTGATCAAGGAAGTCTGGACCGGCCTGTCGGGCCTCGGCACCGATGGCAACGGCGCGGCTACGGGCACGCTGAAAAGCGTCATCGATGGCGCGGGCACACCAAACTCCAGTGGCACCGTGACCAACGTGCAGTCCGACGGCAGCGTCGCGGCAGGCACGGCATCGAAAACCTCCGGCCTGATCTACCTCGAAGCGGGCAAGACTTACACCTTCAGCGGTACCGGCGATGACAGCCTGCTGGTGACCATCGGCGGCAAAAACGTGGCCAGCGCCTTGTGGGGCGCGGGCGGCAGCTTGAACGGTTCGTACACCCCGACCACCAGCGGTTACTACACCCTGGACATCTACCACCACAACCAGAGCGGCCCGGGCAGTTATGACGTCAACCTGTCGGTCAACGGCGGCGCGGCAGTCGACCTGAGCAGCGCTGGCGTGCCGTTGTACACCGGCGTGGCGGACCTGGCCGCGGCCGGCGTGACGGTGTCCGATTTGCACGGCACCAACGGCGAAGGCTACTACGACGGTTACAAACTCAACACCGGTGCCGAAGGCACCAGCGTTCACCTGACCGCGATCAACACGGCGCTGACCGACACCGACGGCTCCGAAAGCCTGAGCGTGAAAATCAGCGGCATTCCGGCGGGCTCGGTGCTCACCGATGGCGCCGGCCACACCTTCACCGCCACCGCGACCTCCGGCGAAGCCAACGTCACCGGCTGGAACCTCGGCACCCTGACCGTGACCCCGCCGCCGTACTACAACGGCCAGTTCAACCTGACCGTGACCTCGACGTCCACCGAGGCGTTGGGCGGATCGGCACTCAGCACCGCGACGATCCCGGTCACCGTTTATCCGGCGGTCTACAACGCGATCACCGCCACGGCCGCCAGTGACACCGTCACCGGCACCGACGGCAACGACATCATCGTCGCCGACATCGGCGGGCTGACCGTGGTGCCGGGCACCAACTACAACATCGCGTTCATGGTCGACAGTTCGGGCAGCATGAGCGCCTCGTCGATCAGCTCCGCCAAGGACTCGCTGACGTCGGTGTTCAACACCCTCAAGCAGAGCATGGGCGGCAACTCGGGCACCGTGAACATCTTCCTGGTGGACTTCGATACCCAGGTCAACAAGTCGGTATCGGTCAACCTGAACGATCCGAACGCCCTGACCTTGCTCAAATCGGTACTTGACTCGATGTCGTCCGGCGGCGGCACCAACTACGAGGACGTGTTCAAGACCACGGCCAACTGGTTCCAGAGCGCCGACGCCGTGGCGAACACCGGGGCGAAGAACCTGACCTACTTCATCACCGACGGCCAACCGACGTACTACCAGAACGGCGAGCAGACCAACCCGATCCTGTACGGCAACGTGAAGCTCGATGACGTGGTGAAAACCAGCAACTACAAGCCGGGCGACACGTTCTCCACGAACATCGACAGCACCCACATCCTGAACATCAACAGTGCGGGCACCGCGACGCTGCAAACCTACAGTTCATGGTGGGGATGGAGTTCGAGCACCCTGGGCACCGTTCACGCTCAAGGCGATGGCACGTACGAGATTTCCAGCCTCGCGGGCAGCGGCAACAACTCAAACTCGAACACCACCGACAACGCCAACAGCAGCTTTGCGCTGCTGGGCAACCTGTCGAATGTCGAGGCGATCGGCCTGAACAAAGACGTCACCCTCTCCGACCTGAAACCGTACGACACGGACCATACGCCGCAAACCAACATCGATCCGAAAGACCTGGCCAACTCGATCATCGGTCACACCGAAACGACGCAGCCGGGTTCCGACACGGTCAATGGCGGCGACGGCAACGACATCCTGTTCGGCGACCTGGTGAGCTTCAACGGCATTGCCGGTGAGGGTTATCAGGCGATGCAGGCGTTCGTCGCCCAGCAGACCGGCGTGGACGTCACCAAGGTCACCACCAGCAACGTGCATCAGTTCATCACCGAGCACTACAACGCGTTTGATGTGTCCGGTGCCCATGACGGCAACGACACCCTGTTGGGTGGTGCGGGCAATGACATTCTCTTCGGCTCGGGTGGCAACGACAGCCTCGACGGCGGCAAGGGCAATGACATCCTGCTCGGCGGCAGCGGTAACGACACGCTGATGGGCGGTTCGGGCAACGACATCCTCATTGGCGGTTCGGGTGCCGATACCTTTGTGTGGAAGTCGGGCGACACCGGCAACGACGTGATCAAGGACTTCAAGGCCAGCGAAGGCGACCGCATCGACCTGCGTGATCTGTTGCAGGGCGAGACTGGAAGCACCATCGACAACTTCCTGAAGATCAGCACGGTGGATGGCGTGTCGTCGCTGCAAGTCAGCTCCGGCGGCAAGTTCAACTCTGGCGACGCGGCTGCCGCAACGCCGGACGTGACAATCAAACTGGAAGGCAACAACTGGTCCAGCGCCAACATCCACACGTTGATTGCCGGCAGCGATCCAACCATCAAAGTCGACCACAACAACAGCTGATCCCACGAAAAACGGCCGCCCTTATGGGGCGGCCGTCACGTTTGTGCCGTTCTCCACGGTGACGATTTCGTCGCCGCACCGCATACTCGCGTCCAGTTGGCCTATGCTGCTGACAGCATGAGGCTGGTTCATTTCTGAGGGATGCTCACATGTTCTACGTGCAACGCGATGCGCAAGGCCAGTTAGTGCGCGTGGAAGCCGCGGCCTACGCCGAGGCCACGGAAACACTGCCGGCCGACCACCATGAAATCCAGGCCTGGTATGCCAACGAAGTGATGGAAACCAGCCTCAAACAGCTCAAGCAAAGCGACCTGGAAATGATCCGGGTACTCGACGACTTGATCCAGGTGCTGACCAGCAAAGGCGTGATCCGCGTCACCGACCTGCCGCCGGCGGCACAGGCCAAATTGATGGACCGGACCCAGGCGCGTGAGGCGTTGGGCGGGTTGAGTCATTTGATTGATGATGAAGAGACGGGGTTGATCTAAGGCCCCGCCTTTTTGGGTGTCTGGGCTGGCGCCTTCGCGAGCAGGCTCGCTCCCACATGGGACTTCAGTCGTCCACAAAAATTGTGTTCACTGGAGATCAACTGTGGGAGCGAGCCTGCTCGCGAAAGCGGACTTCAACCCAACACAAATTTATCCTGCCAACCCTCCCGAACCCGGCGCCAACTCTGGCGATTCAAGGTGATCCAGCGCCCGCTCCACCAATAAATGAACCCCATCAGCCATTCGGCTAATCGCTAGCGCGACGCAGCGGCGTGAACCGTCGACATCGTCTGCCAGGTCGGCGGCGATGGCGCTGATGGAGCGCAGGTCTTCGGAGGCGTTGGCCAGGAGGGCTTCGGTGGGGATATCGGGGGAGACGGTGAAGAGGTGGCCTCTGCGGGGAGAAGGCGGATTTGGCGTTACTTTGAACATGTTGTATCTCCATCTGTATTGGGAGCTACGACCGTTCGCTTGCACGCGAATGGGGTGGCAGCTGTGCGCGAGTGTGCAAGACCGGGCAGACGGACCCCGGCAGATCATTCTCGGAAGAAAGATCTCCCACGCACAGCCGCCATAAAACAATGGCGTTGCGCGTCGTCTTTTACCCGGACTTGCACGTCCGTGTCACCGATTATTCAGTGACAAGGCCAGACTAGACCTGCGCATTACCCGGAACAAGTTCACCAAAACCGACGCAACTCGAAGGAAATCTCCTAGGAATTTTCCTTCAGATTTTCCGGTGCTTGCACTGACGCTTTCGCGAGCAGGCTCGCTCCCACATAGGAATGCATTTCAATTGTGGGAGCGAGCCTGCTCGCGAAGAGGGCGTCAGCCTCACTGCCAAGGCTTGGGCTCACCAAACAACTGCCCCTGAACCCCATAAATCCCCATCTCCCGAATCACCGACAACTCCCCTTCAGTCTCGACCCGCTCGGCAATCAGCGGCAAATCGATGCTGTGCGCCGCGCGCTGGATCGCCTCGATGAACAAGCGCTTGTCGCTCTCCTGATCAATCGCCCGAATGTAGCCGCCATCGATTTTCAGGTACGCCAACCCCAGCCGCGCCAGGTTGCCGATCATGCTGAAACGCCCGCCAAAGCGTTGCAGGCTCAGGGAGAAGCCGAGTTCTCGCAGACGCCGCGTCAGCTCTTCCAGCATCGCCTGCTCGGGCAATTGTTCCTCGCCGATTTCCAGGGTCAGGCGCGGCCCCAGATTGGAATTCGTGCGCAGAATCTCGAAGATTTTATTCAGCGTTTGCGGATCGCCCAGCGTCGCTGACGACAGGTTCAACGCCAGCGACTCTTCGTGGCCCGCCATCTGCTCCAGCACCAATTCCAGCATCAGCCGATCCAGCCGCGCGGTCCAGCCGAAACGCTCCAGCCACGGCAGGAAGCGCCCGGCAGGAATGGTCTGGCCCTGCTCATCGACCAGGCGCGAAAGCACTTTGTAATGCAGCACCAGTTGCGTGTCCTGGCTGGCAACGACCGGTTGGAAATACAACTGGAAGCGCCGCTGATTCAACGCCTGGTCCAGCAAGTTGTTCCAGGCATGATGGTCATCGCCGACACTGGCCGACGCGCTGTGATCCAGGCACGCCCAACTCGGCTCGCCCTGACTTTCGGCCTGCGCCAATGCCTGATCACCCAACCCGAGCACCGCTTGCGGTGAGTCGCCATGAACGAACGGCGCTAGCCCGATCGAAGCCACCGTGGCCACGTCGGTGGCGCCTGTCGCATGCAGGCTCGCCAACGCACTGTCGAGGTTCTGCGCCAGTTGCAACGCTTCTTCGCGCACCAGCCCTGGCGCCAACACCGCGAACTCGCCGCCGCGAATCCGCGTAACGAGGTTCTGGGTTTCCGGGTACTTGGCACACTCGCGGGACAACTGCTCGCCCACCGCTTTCAACAACTGGTCGGTGCGCTGACCGCCCAAGCGCTGGTTCAAACCGGCCAGGTCCTTGACCCGCAACAACAGCAGATAACCGGAACTGGCCTGCTCCGGATTGCTCACCCGGGCGTTCAATTGCATCTCGAAAAAACGACGGTTGGCGAGCCCCGTCAGGTTGTCCTGATAGGACTCGACCCGCAGTTTTTCACTGCGCTCGGCCTGTTCCTGAAACAGCGCCTTGAGCTTCTCGACCATCTGGTTCATCGCCTGCACCACGCGGCGCAGTTCCGGGGTGCGTGGCAACTCCGGAAGGCTGAGGAACTCACGACGGGCGATGGCGTGGGATTGCTGGACCATGTAGTCCAGCGGCTTCAATTGGCGGCGCAACAACAGCGCGCCGAGCACCGCGCTCACGGCGCCGCAGACCAACAACCAGCCGAGGCTGCCCAGCGCGCTCTGCCACAGCTTGGCCAACGCGAACATCGGGTGGCTGACCACCTCGACCCGCGCCGCCTGCTCCCAGCCACGGCTGACAATCGCATCGCCGCCAGCGGCTTCGAGACCAATCATTTTGACGAACCAGTCCGGCACATTGTTCACCGCCGGAATCCCGCTGCGCTCGACGATGGTTTTGTCGTTGCTCAGGTCAACGACGCGGATGCTGGCGTAGTAGCCGCTGTCGAAAATCGAACTGACCAGCAACTCGACCATCGCCGGGTCGTCGATGTTGGGTGTCAGGGACAGCGCCAGCGCCGTCGCGGCGTCCTGGGCGTGGGAACGCAATTGGTTGACGTACTGCGTGCGCGAACTTTCCAGGCTGACCATGAAGCTGCCGGTGAAGGCGACCACCAGGAACAGACAGATAGCGATCAACAGCTGTTTGAACAAAGACATCTGAGCGCGTGCTCCTAGTTTGTCGTTTCGACCGGGAAACCTTCGGCCTGCATTTTCTTCAACACGTCCTGCCAGCGGGACAGGCGTTTGGTGTCACCGACCTTTTTGTTGCCCTTGGCGCCCGGCAAATACAAACCTTCTGCATTGAAAGAGTAGACCGGTAACAGATCGGTTCGTTGATTGGCCGGCTTTATCTCGTTGATCAGGCTATCGAGCACCAGCGGCATGGCCTCGGGGCTTGAATAGTAGGTCAACACCATGTGCGCCCGATTCTGGCGCAAGGCCTTGACGTAGGTGATGCGCAGCTTGTCACTGGAGACGCCGAGGTGGCGCAGGCTGAAATACTTGGCAATCGCATAGTCTTCGCAATCGCCGGCGCCCTTCCACAGCGCTTCGATGGGCGTTTCCCAATAGTCGACGTCGTGCCACAGGTCGATGTCCTCGACGTAGCGCACCTGATTGTTGAAAAACAGGTTGACCACTTTGAGCTGCTCCAGCTCGCTGACCTGCTTCTGCGTGGCCAGCAAATGCTGCCAGGCGTCGATCCGCTGCTGCCCTTCACCCAACGGCCCGTACAGGGCCTGAGCGCGACGGCTGATCAGCGAAAAGTCCCAATCGGCCTGCAAGCCGCCCAGCATGATGCCGGCCAGCAGTAGCGCGCAGCACAGCCAGCGCAAGATCCGTGGGATTGCGAAACGTACCGCCAATGCGAGGCATCCAGAGCAGGCAAATGGAATTCGGCCGATGGTGCAGGTTAGCGCGGTAAAAGACAATGGCACGGTGCAATCACGGGCGACGGGCTAGACTTTGTATTGTGAATGACATGAAAAGCTTGCGATTGAAAACCTGACTTGTTTGACAAGCCTCATCGCAGTCTCTAGTGTCCATTTGGATCCAAATATTTCAGTCGAATAGGGTGCGAGTAGTGCCACACAAGACCAACCCTCTCAGCAATATCAAAGTCAGCGGGCCGATTCCCGCTCACCTCGCACGTTCGGTGATCGAAGAAACGCTGCGCTCGGCGATTCTCGATGGGCGCATCCCTTGCGGCACCGCGTTGCGCCAGCAAGACCTGGCCGACCTGTTCGGCGTCAGCCGTATGCCCGTGCGCGAAGCCTTGCGCCAACTCGAAGCCCAGGCGCTGCTCAACGTTGTCGCCCATAAAGGCGCCGTCGTAGCACCGCTGGTTCAGGGCGACGCCGTGGAAACCTACGCGCTGCGGATTCTTCTGGAATCCGAGGCCCTGCGATTGTCGATTCCCTTACTCGAAAAAGAAGACTTCGAAGCCTCTGCCCGTCATATCGATGATATGGAGACAGAGCAGGACTACAGCGAGATCGGCCGTCTCAATCGTTTGTTCCACATGTCGCTGTACTGCAAGGCACCTAACCGTCGCTTGTTGAGCCTGATCGAAGAAGGGTTGAACGAAGAAGAACGCTTCCTGCGTTTCAACCTCGAAGCGATGGGCCTGGGCAAACTGTCCCAGGACGATCACCGGGCGCTATTGCTGGCCGTGGAAGATCGCGATATCGAGCGCGCAGTAAAGCTGCTCGAACATCACCTCAACCGGGGCGTCGAGGTCATTACGCGCTACCTCGCCAGCCCTGATGCACTGAACAAGAAAACCGCCCGGTAAACCGTGCCGGCAAGCCAGAACGAGCAGAACAAACTGCTCGTTTTCGCTTGTCACGACTGCGCTCAGCCCCGCTCTAAAGCCTTGCCCTCGCTTTTCCCCTCCCAAGCCCAATAACTGCACCGAGAAGATGACGCCTCGGAGATAGCGGCTGCCGTGATTTACGCTCACTCTTGGACTGCCAACAACCAATGAACGGGCGACGCTGCGCACCTGCGCAACAGTCCCCGCAACAAGAACCTACGGAAGGAGTCTTGTCACGGGAAAGGAAGCATCGGCGTTGATCCCAGCCAACTTCCACCCTCTAAAGTCATGTCACTGATTCAACCAAGAAAGTTGCTTCGAGTGAGGCATTCACTCTTCATTTCAATTCTGACTTTAATTAGTTGGAAGGAGCAACTACGCCAAAATAAAACTGCCAGTTAAAGTTTTATTGGAACTTGTCGCGCCGAGTAAATATGAACTTTTATTTAATTAAAAAATGACTTGCCGGGAACTTTGTTCGTGTATTAGTTTTTGTTCGCCGCACTGCACACAGGCCTGCAAGGCTTGACCTGCGGATCATAACCACGAAAACCGATCAATTAGATGGAGGCACTTGCTCGTCTACTGAAAACTTTAAACGCCAGGCGCGGATTGATCGCAACTTCCTTAACGGCATCTCAGATTACTTATAGGCTCACTCATGAAAGCGAATAAAGACCGTCTCATCCAGAAGAAAGCCGAACTTAGTGCACATCCAATTTTCTCTGAAATACATTCGCTGTCGGTACTTCAACGTTTCATGGAAACCCATGTCTTTGCAGTCTGGGACTTCATGTCGTTGACCAAGCGTCTGCAACAGGAACTGACTTGCGTCCAACTTCCCTGGCTGCCGCCTCGAGACCCGCAGGCTGCGCGCCTGATCAACGAGATCGTGCTGGGTGAAGAATCCGATGACCGTCCGGCCCAGGGTCATTACAGCCACTTTGAGTTGTACCTGGATGCGATGCGCGAAGTCGGGGCCAGCACCGTCGCCGTGGAGCGCTTTGTCGCGTTGCAACTAGAAGGCGTGAGCTACGACGTCGCGTTGCAAAGCGTGGACGTCGACCCGGCCGCCGCGCAGTTCGTGCGGCACACCTTGCACACGGCGTTGCACGCACCGGGACACAGCGTTGCAGCGGCGTTTTTGCACGGTCGTGAGAGTGTGATTCCGCAGATGTTCCAGCGGATTCTCGACGATTGGGGCATCGGCATCGAGCAAGCGCCGACCTTCCGTTATTACCTGGAACGGCACATCGAAGTCGATTCCGAAGACCACGGCCCGGCGGCGGAAAAACTCCTCGCGCGGTTGGTCGATGGCAATCCGCAACGGGAGGAGGACGTCTACGCCAGCGCGATTGCTGCTGTGGAAAGCCGCATCGCCCTGTGGGACGGCCTGCGCCTGAGCATGGGCGAGCCGTTGCGTGAGGTGAGCGCATGAACGCCGCCGATTACCAATCCTTTGCCGATGCCTGGGAGAGCCGCGCGACCATCCGCACTCGCCCACGGCGGGTGCTGGAAAACGATGACAAGCTGATCTATCCCTTGAGTCGCCAGCCGCTGGTGTTGAGCGAAACCTTCCTGCGCGAATGCCCGGAGCAACGGGACTTCGCGCTGGTGCAGACGCTCTACAAATTCATCAACGACGTGGTGATTTTCGAAACCGAAATCGTCGATAAGACCGCGCGCAGCATCGCCAAGAATCGCTTCGCCGTGGCGTTCCCGTTCGCCTGCCGTTACGACGCCATGACCGTGGTGGTGGACGAGGATTACCACGCCTTGGTGGCCATGGACTTCATGCAGCAGACCGTCGCCATGACCGGCATCACGCCGATCGTATTGCCCGACGAAATCGAGCTCAGTCGCGCCATTCCGGCAGCCGTGGCGCTCGCGCCGGAACACTTGCGCAGTGCCGTCGAATTGATCTGCGTGGCCATTGCCGAGAACACCGTGACCGGCGATGTCGCGGCGTTCGCCAAGGACGACACGGTCAAGCAATCGATCAAAGGCCTGATGGCCGATCACTTGCTGGACGAAGGTCGCCACTCCGGCTTCTGGGCGCGCCTGGTGCGCATCTACTGGCACACCGCGAGCGAAGAAGACCGCCATTGCATCGCGCAGATCCTGCCGGTGTTCATCGGCCATTACCTGACCAACGACATTCAGAAGTCCTTCGACTTCCGGTTGATCGAGTCTTTGCAGATCAACGACGCGGCGCGTCAGGCACTCAAGAGCGAAGTCTCGGGGCTGGCCTTCCCGATCAATCGTCATCATCCGCTGGTCGCCAACATCGTGCGGTTTTTCCGTAGCAGTTCGCTGCTCGATTCGCCGTGCGTGCAAGACGCCCTCAGCGACTACCTGGTTTAACGAGGAGAACATCCATGAGACGTCTCGACATTTTGCTCATTGGGCAAAGCCAGGCCTTGACCGACCTGGCGCTGGAACTTGAACAACACGGTCATTCTCTGGTGCGGTTCGACACGCTCACTGAGCAGCCATCGTTTGATTTGCTGATCGACGACGCGAGCCTACCGTTTTCGGGTTTCGGTGCAACACCGCGACTGACGCTGCAACTGGGTATCAGTGGATCGGGGGCTGGCGGCTTGCCGTCGCTGGACCTGCTGTGCTCGTACAACTCCACACTGTTCACGCGCGTGCCTATCGCCGACGAGCCCTACGGCAACGGCCAGGCCTTACGCCTGCGAGCGGTGGCGGAACTGGTGGATCACGTCGCGCTGCTGGTCAGCCGCTTCTCCCGGGATGCCGAGTATTTTCTGCACGCACAACCGGCCGCGCCGGCCCACTTTGAGCGTGTGGACACGCTGGTGTGGCTTGAACACCTGGCGTTTGTCCATCAGCTCAACATCACCGCTCAACCCTGGCTGCTGGAGCTGGGGCAGATTCCGATGATCGAGCGCCTTGAACAACGCCTTGTTCAATCCGCCGAACGACCCGCGCTGAGCATCGACGGTACGACGCTGCGCTATCGGCAACTGCATGCCTATAGCCGTGCTATCCAACAGCAGTTGCAACCGCTGCTCGATAAGCATCAGGGGCCGTTGGTGGTCGGGATCTGCCTGCCGAAATGCAGCGCGCTGTATGCGGGGATTCTGGCGATTCTTGGCAGCGGCGCGGTGTATTTGCCGCTGGAGCCGAGCCATCCGCTGCAACGTCAGCAGTACATACTTTCAAACGCCGGGGCCGTGTTGTTGCTGCATGACGGCGAGCACCCGCTCGCCGGCGACATGCCGGGGCTGGATATCAGCCGCATCGACATCGAGGACGTGGATCTCCAACAACCCTTGATGCGTCAGCGGCCCGATCTCGATGCGCCGTGCATGGCGCTCTATACCTCGGGCACCACCGGGCATCCCAAAGGCGTGTTGCTCAGTCAGGCCAACCTTGCACACTTCACTGCGTGGTACGCCAACTACGTACAACTCGCCGAACAGAGTCGGGTGCTGCAGTTTTCGTCGCTGAGTTTTGACTCGTCGCTGATCGATATTTTCCCGACCCTGCTGCAGGGTGCAGAGCTGATCGTGCCCAGTGACGACCAACGCCGCGACCCCTTGCAACTGGTCGAGCTGATCCGCCACCAGCAACTCAGCCACGCATTTTTGCCACCGGCACTGCTGAGCATTCTGCCGCTGGATCAGTTACAGGGGCTGGATCATGTGATGACCGGCGGCGACGTTTGCGAACCGTACGTGATCGAGCAACTGACGCGCCAGGGCAAGCTCTACAACCTGTATGGCCCGACCGAAGCCACGGTGCTGATTACCGCGCGACAGTTGCGTCCCGGCGACAGCAACCGGACCCTCGGCGCACCGATTGCCAACAGTCAGGTGCTGATTCTCGATGAGGACTTGCAACCCGTCTCCGACCACACCGTCGGTGAGTTGTACATCGTCGGGCCGGGTGTGTGCCTGGGGTATCTGAACAACCCGCAGCAGACGGCCGAACGCTATCTGAACCTGAGCTTGCCAAGCGGCCAAAGCCTGCGCGCCTATCGGACCGGCGATATGGCGAAGTGGACCGGCGACGGCATCGAGCTGTGTGGCCGGCGGGATAACCAGGTGAAGATTCGCGGCTTTCGGGTTGAACCGGAAGAGATCGAACGCTGCCTGCGCGACAGCCAGTTATACCGCCAGGTTGCGGTGGTCATCGACAGTCAGCGACGCATTCTGGCCTTCCTCGCGCAGCCTCAGGAGGACCGACCCGGTGCCGCTCGCGAGGCCTTGAAGGCTCACGCGTTGCAGTTTTTGCCGGACTACATGCAGCCCGGTGCGTGGACCGAACTGCACAGTATGCCCTTCGCCAGTAATGGCAAAGTCGATCGCAAAGCGTTGCTTGCGATGCCGGTCAACGTCCTGGACAACACCGCACGGCGCTTACCAGTCAGTGCCGATGAGGCCTTGCTGCTGGAGATCTGGGCTGAGTTGCTGGAGCTGCCGGCCAGCGACATTTCAACCGACGAAAGCTTCTTCAATCTGGGCGGCCATTCGATCCTGTTATCGCGCATGTTGCTGCGATTGCGCGAGGAGTTCGGGCGCAGTATTTCGATCAACCGCTTCATTGAACTGCCAACCATTGCGAAGTTGGCGACCTTGGTGCGCGGCTCCGGCACTGAAGAAGTGCTGAGTGAAAAGGCCCTGGCGGATGCCTTCCGTGAGCTGGATATTCAGCCGTTGCCTGTCAGCCAAATGGGCGATGTGCACAAGGTGATCGTCACCGGCGCGAACAGTTTCGTCGGTGTGCATATCGTCGAGGCGCTGCTGGGTTGGGGCGCCACTGAAGTCGCGTGCCTGGTGCGCGATGGCGGAGGGCAATCGGCGGCGGAGCGCTTTGCTCATGCACTGCGCGAGAACCGTCTGGAGCACCTGGACCTGAGCCGGGTGCGGGTGTATGCCGCGGACATCACTCGTCCGTCTCTGGGGCTGTCCGATGACGTTTACGAACGCCTTGATCGAGAGTTCGGCGCGCTGGTGCACAACGCAGCCAACGTCAATCACGTACTTGATTACGAATCACTGGCGCGGGACAACGTCGAACCGATTTTCGAGTGCCTTCGGTTGTGTGAAGGGCGCAGCAAGAAGGTCTTCAACTTCGTCTCGACGCTCTCGGCGTCCAGCACGATTGCCGCCGATGGCCGGGTACTGGAATTGCCCGCGGCGCAGACACCGCCGATCTATATCAAGAACGGCTACAACCTCTCCAAGTGGGTCGGCGAACGGATTCTTGAACGGGCTCGCGAGCGTGGGGTGTGGGTCAATCTCTATCGCCCCGGCAACATCAGTTTCAACAGCCTCACGGGTGTCTGTCAGCCGCACAAAAACCGTTTGATGCTGATGCTCAAAGGCTCGATCCAGCTCGGCCAGGTGCCGGAGTTCGCGCTGAATTTCGACCTGATGCCGGTGGACTTTCTCGCCCGGTTCATCGCGTTCCATGCCAGCCGTTATCAGCCTGAAAAAGCCGTGTTCAACCTGCACAACCCCGAGCCCCTGAGCTGGGACGACTACGTGGCGTCCTTTCGCGAAGCCGGGCGGGAATTCTCGATGGTTAGCGTCGCGCACTGGCAGCAGCAACTGGGCCGGGTCGATAGCGATAACGCGCTGTTCGGCGTGCTCGGTTTTTACCTCAACGGCTTTGAGGAAGACATCGGCGACATCTCGATGATCGGCCATGCCAATGCCCAGGCGGGTGTACAGCAGATGGGCGCGCACTACCCGGAAAAAACCCCGGCGCTGCTGCGTCGTGGTTGCGACTACCTGAAAGAAATCAACTTCATCTGATTCAACCCAAACGGAGTAAAACCATGAGCACTCTGCAACCCGATACCCTGATCAAAAACCCTCAAGGCTGCCACGTGGTGTCGTCGGTGGAAGTGCCGGCCGAAGCCGCAAAAGTCTGGGCAATCGTCGGCAACTTTGCCGGCTTCGATCAGTTCATTCCGGCGCTGTCGCACATTGAGATGACGGGCGAGGGCGTGTCGTCCTTGCGCAAGAAATTCTTCAAGGACGGCAACCTGGTGGTCGAACAACTCAACTCGCGGGATGACCACGCGTTGAACATGACCTGGACCATGATCTACAACACCTTGGGCGTGGCCAATTTGTGGGCAGCCATGAATGTTGAGCCGCTGGGAGTGGGCAAGTCCCGTGCGACCTGGACCATCATCGCCGAACCGGCGCAGGAGGGCGTGGAGGCTCTGCCGGGGTTCAAGGCGTTTGTGCAGGGGTTTGCTGATGATTCGATGAGTAATGTGTTGAAGCTGTTTGTGTAAGCCTGAGTTCGATCGATAACGCAGGCCTGAAACGACAAAACCCCTGTCTGCATTAGCAGACAGGGGTTTCGGAATTCAATCTTGACGATGACCTACTCTCACATGGGGAAACCCCACACTACCATCGGCGATGCATCGTTTCACTGCTGAGTTC
>NZ_JBSKHV010000024.1:0-46604 GCF_057128725.1 Pseudomonas oplopanacis
CAAGGAGTTTTCCGTTTCGACTGCGCCGGAAGTGGGGCGAATTATAGACATCCAGAATCTGCCGTCAACCTTTAATTTCACAAATCTGTCATATGAGTCAAAAAAGCCCGCAAACACAAAGGCCGGCCCCAAGGGGCCGGCCTTCTTCCTTCTACTTACAAGCTAGGGAATGCGAATTGCGACGCTTCATGGCTCGCACGCTGCGGCCAGCGCTGGGTGATGGCTTTGCGGCGGGTGTAGAAACGCACACCGTCCGGACCATACGCATGCAGGTCGCCGAACAGCGAACGCTTCCAGCCACCGAAGCTGTGGTAAGCCACCGGCACCGGCAACGGTACGTTAACGCCGACCATGCCCACTTCGATCTCATCGCAGAACAACCGCGCCGCTTCACCATCACGGGTGAAGATACAGGTGCCGTTGCCATACTCGTGATCGTTGATCAGCTGCATCGCCTCTTCCAGGCTGTTCACCCGAACGACGCACAACACCGGCCCAAAGATCTCTTCTTTATAGATACGCATCTCTGGCGTGACGTTATCGAACAGGCAGCCACCCAGGAAGAAGCCTTCCTCATGACCGGCCACGCTCAGACCACGACCGTCGACCACCAGCGTCGCGCCGGAAGAAACGCCGTCTTCGACATAACCGCTGACCTTGTCCCGTGCCTGACCGGTAACCAACGGCCCCATGTCCAGACCACACGTAGTACCCGCGCCGATTTTCAGCGCCTTGATCTGCGGCACCAGTTTTTCCACCAGCGCATCCGCCACCTGGTCACCGACGCACACCGCCACCGAGATCGCCATGCAACGCTCGCCGCAAGAACCGTAGGCCGCGCCCATCAGTGCGCTGACCGCGTTATCCAGATCCGCATCCGGCATCAGCACCGCATGGTTCTTCGCGCCGCCCAGTGCCTGGACGCGTTTGCCGCGCTTGGTGCCTTCGGCGTAGATGTATTCGGCAATCGGCGTCGAACCGACGAAACTCAGCGCTTTGACCTCCGGCGCTTCGATCAGCGCATCCACCGCAGCCTTGTCACCGTGCACGACGTTCAGCACGCCTTTAGGCAGACCGGCTTCCAGCAACAGTTGAGCGATCAGCAACGTGGAGCTCGGATCACGCTCGGACGGCTTGAGGATAAAGCAGTTGCCGCAGACGATTGCCAGCGGATACATCCACAGCGGCACCATCGCCGGGAAGTTGAACGGGGTAATACCGGCCACCACGCCCAACGGCTGGAAGTCCGACCACGCATCAATGTTCGGGCCGACATTACGGCTGTATTCACCCTTGAGGATTTCCGGCGCTGCGCACGCGAACTCGACGTTCTCGATACCGCGCTTCAATTCGCCAGCCGCGTCTTCCAGGGTCTTGCCGTGCTCTTCGCTAATCAACTGGGCAATGCGTGCTTCGTTCTGTTCCAGCAATTGCTTGAAGCGAAACATCACCTGGGCACGTTTGGCCGGTGGCGTGTTGCGCCAAGCCGGGAATGCAGCCTTGGCCGAGTCGATGGCTTTTTGAATGGTTTCGCGGCTGGCCAACGGCAGCTTGTGGATCGCCTGGCCGGTAGACGGGTTGAACACGTCAGCCGTGCGACCGTCTTCGGTCACCAGTTCGCCATTGATCAAATGCGGGATAAGGCTCATGTAACGCTCCTGAAAAGTTGTCCACAGGCGCCCCATATAAGGACGCCTCTATATAGAAGAGAAAATCAGTCGATCTTGTTCAGCACTTCGCCGACCGCGTCGAACAGACGATCAAGGTCTTGCGGCTTGCTGTTGAAGGTTGGGCCGAACTGCAGGGTGTCTCCGCCGAAGCGCACATAGAACCCGGCTTTCCACAGCGCCATACCCGCTTCGAATGGACGCACGATCGCGTCGCCATCACGCGGCGCGATCTGAATCGCCCCGGCCAGGCCGTAGTTACGAATGTCGATGATGTTCTTCGAACCTTTCAGACCATGCAGCGCATTTTCGAAATGCGGGGCCACCTCGGCCACGCTCTGCACCAGGTTTTCCTTTTGCAGCAGGTCGAGTGCCGCCAGGCCAGCGGCGCACGCCACCGGGTGCGCGGAGTAGGTATAGCCGTGCGGGAATTCCACCGCGTACTCAGGTGTCGCTTGGTTCATGAAGGTTTGGTAGATCTCGGAGCTGGCAATCACCGCGCCCATCGGGATCGCGCCGTTGGTGACTTGCTTGGCGATGCACATCAGGTCCGGAGTCACGCCGAAGGTATCGGCACCGAACATTTTGCCGGTACGGCCGAAACCGGTGATCACTTCGTCGAACACCAGCAGGATGTTGTGCTGATCGCAAATCTCGCGCAGACGCTTGAGGTAACCCTGTGGCGGAACCAGTACACCAGCAGAACCGGCCAGCGGCTCAACGAATACCGCGGCGATGTTCGACGCATCGTGCAGTTCGATCAACTTCAGCAGCTCATCTGCCAAAGCAATACCACCGAGCTCCGGCATGCCGCGAGAGTAGGCATTGCTCGCCAACAGCGTGTGCGGCAGGTGATCAACGTCCATCATCGCCTGACCGAACATTTTGCGGTTGCCATTCACACCGCCAAGGCTGGTGCCGGCGATGTTCACGCCGTGGTAACCGCGAGCACGGCCGATCATTTTGGTCTTGGTGGCCTGGCCTTTCAGGCGCCAGTAAGCGCGGACCATTTTCACCGCGGTGTCCGCGCACTCGGAACCCGAGTCAGTGAAGAACACGTGATTCAGGTTGCCTGGGGTCAGGTCGGTGATTTTCTCTGCCAGTTGGAACGACAGCGGATGGCCATACTGGAAGCCTGGCGAGTAGTCGAGCGTGCCCAATTGCTTGGCGACCGCTTCCTGGATTTCCTTGCGGGTGTGCCCGGCGCCGCAAGTCCACAGACCGGACAGCGAGTCATAAACCTTGCGGCCCTTGTCGTCGATCAGCCAGCTGCCTTGCGCCGCCACGATCAGACGCGGGTCGCGCTGGAAGTTACGGTTGGCGGTATAGGGCATCCAGTGAGCATCAAGCTTGAGCTGGCTGGCCAGGGAAGACGGGGCGTTTTCAGGCAAGTTCATGGGCAAAACCTCGCAGGCAATAAGCGGCATAGAGATCAAAAGCGTTCTTGCAGCTAAATTGCCATGGGGATAAAGTCTGTGAAATCCAACTTTTCTAACGTTCAGTCAGGCCGCTACTAAACTATGAGCACGCGTCGTCCCGATCCACTGGCGCAAGTCAGCGACTTTGATATCCGTTTGCTGCGGATCTTTCGCAGCGTGGTCGAGTGCGGTGGCTTCTCGGCGGCGGAAAGCGTGCTGGGGATCGGTCGTTCCGCTATCAGCCAGCAAATGAGCGATCTGGAACAACGCCTGGGCTTGCGGTTATGCCAACGTGGGCGCGCCGGGTTCTCCCTGACCGAGGAAGGTCGCGAGGTGTACCAATCGGCCTTGCAGCTATTAAGTGCGCTGGAAAGTTTCCGCACCGAGGTCAA
Source organism: Pseudomonas oplopanacis (assembly GCF_057128725.1). Lineage (NCBI taxonomy): Bacteria > Pseudomonadati > Pseudomonadota > Gammaproteobacteria > Pseudomonadales > Pseudomonadaceae > Pseudomonas > Pseudomonas oplopanacis. The sequence continues at coordinate 3,478 of NZ_JBSKHV010000024.1, forward strand.
TGGCCTGCACCAACACTTGCGCGGCGAGTTGACCATCGGCCTGACCGACAACCTGGTCACCCTCCCCCACATGCGCATCACCCACGCCTTGGCGCAATTGAAGGAACGTGGCCCGGACGTGCAAATCCAGATCCGCATGATCGCGCCCAACGAAGTTGAGCAAGGCGTGCTCGATGGGCGTTTGCATGTCGGTGTAGTGCCCCAGGCCAGCGCGCTGTCGGGGCTGGAATATCAGCCGCTTTATAGCGAACGCTCGCTGTTGTATTGCGCGGTTGGGCATCCGCTGTTTTATGTCGACGACAAACAACTCGACGATGATCGCCTCAACAGCCAGGACGCGATCGCGCCGACCTTCCGACTGCCAGCGGACATCCAGGCCCACTACCAGGCACTCAACTGCACCGCCAGTGCTTCGGACCGTGAGGGCATGGCGTTCCTGATCCTGACCGGGCGCTACATCGGTTACCTGCCGGATCATTACGCCAGCCTCTGGGTGCAACAAGGTCGCCTGCGTGCGCTGAAACCGAAGGCGCGTTTCTATGACCTGAGCCTAGCATCGGTCACGCGCAAGGGCCGTCGCCCGCATCTGGTGCTGGAAAGCTTTCTTGAAAGCCTCGCCGCGACACGCTGAACAACCGAAGAAACCTGCGCCCCAGGACTTGTCTGAAGCCCGTGGGTGCGCTATCAACGCACTGGTTGCACCCACCTACTTGTCTGGAAGTGCCTATGACCTTTGAAGTCCCAGCTCACGGCGGTAAACCTGCCAGCCGCATTCGTCAGAAGAACGAAGAGACCATCATCAAAGCCGCCGAAGACGAGTTCGCCCGTCACGGGTTCAAAGGCACCAGCATGAACACCATTGCCCAGAATGCCGGGTTGCCCAAGGCGAACCTGCATTACTACTTCACCAACAAACTCGGTTTGTACGTGGCGGTGCTGAGCAACATCATCGAGTTGTGGGACAGCACCTTCAACACCCTGACGGCCGAGGACGATCCGGCCGAGGCATTGACCCGCTACATCCGCGCCAAAATGGAATTCTCCCGGCGCCAGCCACAAGCTTCGCGAGTCTTCGCCATGGAAGTGATCAGCGGCGGCGAATGCCTGACCGAGTATTTCAACCAGGATTACCGCGCCTGGTTCCAGGGCCGGGCCGCGGTGTTCCAGGCGTGGATCGACGCCGGCAAAATGGACCCGGTCGACCCGGTCAACCTGATCTTCCTGTTGTGGGGCAGCACTCAGCATTACGCCGACTTCGCGACCCAGATCTGCCGAGTCAGCGGACGCACCAAGCTGACCAAGCAAGACATGGAAGAAGCCGGCAACAACCTGATCCGTATCATTCTCAAAGGCTGCGGCCTGACCCCTGTTATTTAAGACACCTATGCCTTTTACCCTCAGCGACTTTTGCGAATACCGCGAAGAGATTCGCAAAAGCCGCTTCATCACCTTCGCCGCGCCGATCTCAAGCCCGGCTGACGCCCAGGCATTCCTCGAACAGCACAGTGACCTCAACGCCTCGCACAATTGCTGGGCGTGGAAACTCGGCGACCAGTACCGCAGCAACGACGATGGCGAACCCGGCGGCACCGCAGGCCGACCCATTCTGGCGGCGATCGAAGCGCAGGACTGCGATCAGGTCGCGGTGCTAGTGATTCGTTGGTACGGCGGAATCCAATTGGGCACCGGAGGCCTCGCCCGGGCGTATGGCGGCGGTGCCAACAAATGCCTGCAAGCGGCACCCAAGGTCGAGCTGATCAGTCGAGTGCCCGTCAGTTGCGCCTGTGCCTTCAGTGAACTGGCGTTGGTGAAACTTCGCGTGGCGGAACTGGGCGGACTGGTCGTAGAAGAATCGTTCACCGCCAACGGCGTCGAACTGCAATTGGCGATGGGAAAAGCGCAGATCCCGGCCCTGCAAACGCAACTGGCGGACTTGAGTCGCGGACGCATTGTGTTGCAGCACTGAACGCACCAACACCGTTCACCCTTATTCCGTCGACGTCAGGATTTTGCCCACATCTACTGTGCACCCGCCTGTGGATAACCTGAGCACATGTGCCTGTAACCCTTCTGTCATGCGGGTTTGCGGGCTTTGTTCATTTTTCGTCCAATTTTCTATCACCCACGTTAAATTCACGTAAAAACAAACAGTTAGATCGGGTTATCACCTTTAGAAGATAGCCGCACAGTGCTTATGCCCGACGTTTGAGCTTGCGCACAAATACTGTGGAGCAATCTGTGGATAACCCGTTCATGGTCGACGCGGCCCCATATACAGCATGGCTTGCGGGCTGCTGTTCATTTTTTAACCAACTTCCTGCGAGCGAAACTGGAGCCTGATCAAAGGCTTCGCACTCAACTGGTGCCTGATTCGGAATCGATAGATCGCAACGCATTGTCCTTGGGGCCTGTGCTTGCGCGGATTTTCAGCTTTCCTGACCCAATGGCCAGGAAATTGCTTTATCCACAGGCATCACGCCCATCGACCCGAGTCAGTCATGCCCAACCCCGTGCCGATCCCCGATCAAACACCCCGTCTGCAATTGCGCCACATCAGCAAACGCTACCCTGGATGCCTGGCCAACGACGCCATCGACCTGACCATCGCGCCGGGGGAAATCCATGCCCTGCTCGGGGAAAACGGTGCCGGCAAAAGCACGTTGATGAAGATCATCTACGGCGTCACCCAGGCCGATTCCGGGGAGATGATCTGGCAAGGGCAACGCGTGAACATACGCAATCCTTCCCAGGCCCGTGGTCTTGGGATCGGCATGGTGTTCCAGCATTTCTCGCTGTTCGAAACATTGAGCGTGGCACAGAACATCGCCTTGGCGATGGGCGCAGCGGCCGGCACGCCGAAACAGCTTGAACCGAAAATTCGTGAAGTGTCCCGCCGTTATGGCATGGCGCTGGAGCCGGAGCGACTTGTCCACAGCCTGTCGATTGGCGAGCGGCAACGGGTGGAAATCATTCGCTGCCTGATGCAAGACATCCGCCTGTTGATCCTCGATGAACCGACCTCGGTCCTGACCCCACAAGAAGCCGAAGAACTGTTCGTCACCTTGCGTCGCCTCGCGGCCGAGGGCTGCAGCATTCTGTTTATCAGCCACAAGCTCGGTGAAGTCCGGGCGCTGTGTCACAGCGCCACCGTGTTGCGCGGTGGTCGAGTGGCCGGGCATTGCCAGCCGGCCGAATGCTCGGACCGGCAACTGGCGCGGCTGATGGTCGGCGAAGCGGCCGAGACAATTACGGACTATCCGAAGGTGGTGGGCGGCGCGGCGTTTCTCAGTGTCAGCCGGTTGTCCTGGCTCAATCCCGATCCGTTCGGCTGCTCACTGAAGGAGGTTCACCTCGAGGTGCGCAGTGGTGAAATCGTCGGCATCGCCGGTGTCGCGGGCAATGGTCAGGATGAATTGCTGGCGCTGCTCAGCGGCGAAGAACGGCTGGCCCGCAACGACGGCGCAACGATCCGTTTCGCCGGGCAAGCGGTCGCCCACCTGCGACCCGATGCCCGACGCGAACTCGGCCTGGCCTTCGTCCCCGCTGAACGATTGGGTCACGGCGCGGTGCCGGAATTGAGCCTCGCCGACAACGCGCTGCTCACGGCTTTTCAACAAGGGCTGGTCAGCAATGGCTTGATCCAGCGCCGCAAGGTCGAAGCGTTGGCCGAAGAGATCATCCATCGTTTCGGGGTCAAGACGCCCGATGCCCAGACACCGGCCCGCAGCCTGTCCGGTGGCAACTTGCAGAAATTCATCCTCGGCCGGGAAATCCTCCAGCAACCCAGACTGCTGATCGCCGCACACCCGACCTGGGGCGTGGACGTCGGCGCCGCCGCGACCATTCACCGCGCGCTGATTGCCTTGCGCGATGCCGGCGCGGCGATCCTGGTGATCTCCGAAGACCTCGACGAATTGTTCCAGATCAGCGACCGCCTCGGCGCGTTGTGCGGCGGTCGTCTGTCGCCACTGAAAGCGACCGTCGACACGCGCATGATCGACGTCGGCGGCTGGATGGCCGGCCAGTTCGACGCCCCTCCCTCACCTGCACCCGTATCGGTTTAACGGAGTTTTTCATGCTGCTTTCTCTCGAACCCCGTGGCCAGCAATCGCGACTGATGCTCTGGTGCTCGCCGTTGCTCGCGGCGGCCCTGACGCTGGGCTGTGGCTCATTACTGTTTATCGCGCTGGGCCACGATCCGTTGCTGACCTTGCACACCTTGTTGATTGCGCCGATCAGCGACTGGTATGGCGTCTCGGAACTGTTGGTCAAAGCGTTGCCGATTTTGCTCTGTGCATTGGGGCTGGCCGTGGCCTATCAGGCGCGGATCTGGAACATCGGCGCTGAAGGTCAATTGCTGCTCGGCGCATTGGCCGGCAGTGCCTTGGCAGTGAACGTCATCGACCTGCAAAGTCGCTGGGCGCTGGTGTTGATTCTGCTGGTCGGCACCTTGGCCGGTGCGGCGTGGGCCGGACTGACCGCGTGGTTGCGCACGCGCTTCAATGCCAACGAAATCCTTACCAGCATCATGCTCAATTACATCGCCCTGAACCTGCTGCTGTTTTGCGTGCATGGGCCGTTGAAGGACCCGGCCGGGTTCAATTTTCCGGAGTCGGCGATGTTCAGTGACTTCAGCCGATTGCCGTTGTTGATGGAGGATGGCCGGGTTCACGCCGGGGTGTATTTCGCCTTGCTGGCGTTGGTCGCGGTGTGGGTGTTGTTGCAGAAAAGCTTTATCGGTTTCCAGATCAAAGTGTTGGGGCTGGACAAGCGCGCGGCAGGTTTCGTCGGGTTTCGCGAGAAGCGCCTGATCTGGCTCGCGCTGTTGATCAGCGGCGGATTGGCGGGCCTGGCCGGCGTGTGTGAGGTGACCGGGCCGATCGGCCAATTGGTGCCGCAGGTCTCGCCGGGCTATGGCTACGCGGCGATCACCGTGGCGTTTCTCGGGCGACTCAATCCCATCGGCATTCTGTTTTCCAGCCTGTTGATGGCGTTGCTGTACATCGGCGGTGAGAGCGCGCAGATGAGCATGAACCTGCCGCAAGCCATCACCCAATTGTTCCAGGGAATGATGCTGTTTTTCCTGCTGGCCAGCGATGTGCTGATTCTCTACCGACCACGCTTGAACGTGCGCTGGGCTCGCCGCGCGCCAGCCACCGTACCTGCCGGAGCGCTGTGATGGATATCGATCTGCTGAGCAATATTTTCTACGCGATGGTCCGTTGCGGTACGCCGTTGCTGTTGGTGGCGTTGGGTGAATTGATCTGCGAGAAGAGCGGCGTCCTCAATCTCGGTCAGGAAGGGATGATGCTGTTTGGCGCGGTGATCGGTTTTATCGTCGCGCTGAACAGCGGCAACCTGTGGCTCGGCGTGCTGCTGGCGATGCTCGCCGGGATGCTGTTGTCGTCGCTGTTTGCCTTGGTGGCGCTGGTGTTCAACGCCAATCAAGTGGCCACTGGGTTGGCGCTGACGATCTTCGGCGTGGGCTTGTCGACGTTTGTCGGGGCAGCGTGGGTTGGCAAACCGCTGGCCGGTTTTGAGCCGGTGGCGATTCCTTACTTGAGTGAGATCCCGCTGATCGGGCGGATGCTGTTTGCGCAGGATCTGTTGGTGTACTTGTCATTCGCGCTGTTTGCGTTGGTGGCGTGGGTGATTCTGAAAAGCCGCGTTGGGCTGATCATTCAGGCCGTTGGGGAAAACCCGGACGCGGCCAGCGCGATGGGCTTGCCGGTGTTGGGTGTGCGCACGCTGGCGGTGTTGTTCGGCGGTGCGATGGCCGGGTTGGCCGGGGCGTATCTGTCCCTGGCGTACACACCGATGTGGGCGGAGAACATGAGCGCCGGGCGCGGCTGGATTGCACTGGCGCTGGTGGTATTTGCCAGTTGGCGGGTGTGGCGGTTGCTGCTGGGGGCATACCTGTTCGGGCTCGCCAGCATCCTGCATTTGGTGGCGCAGGGGTTGGGGCTGGCGATTCCGTCGAGCCTGCTGGCGATGTTGCCGTATGTCGCGACGATTGTGGTGTTGGTGTTGTTGTCGCGGGACGCCGTGCGGACACGGTTGTATGCGCCGGTGTCGTTGGGGCAGCCGTGGCAGGGTGGGCATTAGGGTTGGATGGGCCGGCCCCTTCGCGAGCAAGCCCGCTCCCACACTTGACCGAGTCAAACCGGTTTCCGGTGACCGACATAAATCTACTGTGGGAGCGAGCCTGCTCGCGAAGGCTGCCTGACAGGCAACACTTGAGCCACGCCCCACGCCAATTCAAAGACCAGGAAAACCACTAACAGCGAACTGGCCCCATGCAGCAAGGCATACAGCTGCCAAGCCGAAAACAGAAACCTGCCAACCGCGTCATACCGCCCAAACACCTGCTGCGGATCCCGAATCCGCAGCACCGCCCAAACGCACACAATCGACCCCAACAGATTCGCCATCAACATGTGCATCGGCTCAAACGCCGGCAGCGCCCCAGGCAAATCCAACGCCTGACTCAACCCCGTCAACCCTCCATGCAAAACCGCGAAACTCCACGGCGTGACAAACGCCGCCGTCACGATCAAGTCATACCAGGCGCTGCCCCGCACCACCCGGCGATATTGCGCTGAAGTCCACATCGGCGTTGCTCCATACATTCGAGGAGCATCAAGGCTAAAGCCTGGAGTATGCTCCAGGGTCAAGCCCTCTTGAGACACCACTATGCGCATCGGTGAATTAGCCCAGGCCAGCGCCGTCAGCCGTGACACGCTACGGTTTTACGAGCAACGCGGATTGATCGCCGCGCAACGCAGCGCCAATGGTTATCGCGACTACCCGGCAGACATGGTGCAACTGGTGCAGTACATCAAGACCGCCCAACGGCTGGGCTTCACCCTCGGCGAAATCGGCAACAGCGTCGCGGCAATCTGGCAATCGCCCGATCCAGACAGCGCCGTCACGCAACTGCTGCAAGACAAACTCAAACTGATCGAAACCCGGATGGATGAACTGGGCGCGTTGCGTCACGAGTTGCAACAACGGCTCGGGCAACGCTGTCCACTGAATCCGTGATCCTCTTTTTTCAAGGAAGCCACTCATGTCCAAGGCAAAAACCGCACTCATCATCGGAGCCTCCCGAGGCTTGGGCCTCGGCCTGGTGAAAACCCTGCTGGCCGACGGCTGGCAAGTCACCGCCACCGTGCGTAACCCGCAAAACGCCGACGCCCTGCGGGCCGTGGGCAACGTGCGGATCGAGAAACTCGACATGGACGATCAGCCGGCGGTGATCGCCCTTAGCCAACAGCTCAAAGGTGAAGTGTTTGACCTGCTGTTCGTGAATGCCGGGGTCAAGGGCCCGGACGTTCAGACACCGGGCGGTGCGACGCTGGCCGAGGTGGGCCAGTTGTTTTTCACCAACGCCGTGGCCCCGATCAACCTGGCCCAGCATTTCGTCGGGCAGATTCGTCCGGACAGCGGCGTGCTGGCGTTCATGAGTTCGGTGCTGGGCAGCGTGACCATGCCGGACGCGCCGGAACTGGCGCTGTACAAGGCGAGCAAGGCTGCACTGAACTCGATGACCAACAGCTTTGTGACGCAACTGGGCGAGCAGACACTCACCGTGCTGTCGCTGCATCCGGGCTGGGTGAAAACCGACATGGGCGGCGAAGGTGCGGACATTGATGTGGACACTAGCACCCGCGGGCTGGTTGATCAGGTGAATGCCTACACCGGCAAGGGCGGGCATCACTTCGTGAATTACCGGGGTGAAACCATTCCCTGGTAATCACCCCACAATTCCTTGTGGGATCATTCCATGCAGGGATTTGTGTTGTCTGGTCGGGTCGGGCTTGCCCGGCGCTGCGTTTTGTCCGAAACTCCGCACCTCGCCCCCGCGGCGATCCTGGATCAGCAGACAGGGTAATCACTGAGCTGGCAACCCTGAACCCAACTTTCAGAGGAGCCGGCCAACATGCCCGCATCCCGTACCTGGTTAAAAAATCCCCTCGCGATCTTCACTGCCAATGGCCTCGATGCCCGTGGCGGCCTGGTGGTGCAAGACGGCGTGATCGTCGAAGTGCTCGCCGCCGGCCAGCAACCGTCCGCGCCCTGTGGACAGGTTTTCGATGCCCGCGAGCACGTGATCCTGCCGGGACTGATCAACACCCATCACCATTTCTATCAAACCCTGACTCGTGCCTGGGCGCCGGTGGTCAATCAGCCGTTGTTCCCGTGGCTGAAAACCCTGTACCCGGTCTGGGCCCGCCTCACCCCGGAAAAACTCGCCCTCGCCACTAAAGTCGCGCTGGCCGAGTTGCTGCTGTCCGGCTGCACCACCGCGGCCGATCACCATTACCTGTTTCCCGAAGGCCTGGAAAACGCGATCGACGTGCAAGTCGAAAGCGTTCGCGAACTGGGCATGCGCGCCATGCTCACGCGCGGTTCCATGAGCCTCGGCGAGAAGGACGGCGGCCTGCCACCGCAGCAGACCGTGCAGGAAGGCGAAGTCATCCTCGCCGACAGCCAGCGCTTGATCGCCGAGTACCACGAACGCGGTGACGGTGCGCAAATCCAGATCGCCCTCGCGCCCTGCTCGCCCTTCTCGGTGACCCCGGAAATCATGTCCGCCAGTGCTGAACTCGCGAACAAACTCGACGTGCGCCTGCACACCCACCTGGCCGAAACCCTCGACGAAGAAGATTTCTGCCTGCAACGCTTTGGCCTGCGCACCGTGGATTATCTCGACAGCGTTGGCTGGCTCGGCCCGCGTACGTGGCTGGCCCACGGCATCCACTTCAACCCGGACGAAATCGCCCGCCTCGGCGCTGCCGGCACCGGTATTTGCCATTGCCCAAGCTCGAACATGCGCCTCGCTTCCGGCATCTGCCCGACGCTAGACCTTACGGCCGCGGGCGCGTTGCTCGGGCTGGGCGTGGACGGTTCGGCGTCCAACGATGCGTCGAACATGATGCTCGAAACCCGCCAGGCGTTGTACATCCAGCGCCTGCGTTATGGCGCCGAGAAGATCACGCCGGAGTTGGTACTGGGCTGGGCAACCAAGGGTTCGGCGAGCTTGCTGGGGCGTACCGATATTGGTGAGCTGGCGGTTGGCAAGCAGGCGGATCTGGCATTGTTCAAACTCGATGAGCTGCGCTTCTCTGGCAGCCATGATCCGGTGTCGGCACTGCTGCTGTGCGGCGCGGATCGGGCGGATCGGGTGATGGTCGGTGGCAAGTGGCGAGTGATTGACGGGCAGGTTGAGGGGTTGGACCTCAAAGGATTGATTGCTGATCACAGCCAGGCTGCTCGCCAACTGATCGCCGGTACCTGACACAACACAAATCAAAAACTGTGGTTTTAGGGTGTGGTCAGAGACCGAGCAGCGACAACATGATGAATGTCGCGAACAGCACAAAGTGGGTCATCCCTTCGATGGCGTTGGTTTCGCCATCGTTGAGGTTGATCGCACTGACGATCAACGTCAGGAAGATCATCACTGTCTGTACCGGCGTCATCGCCATCTGAAAGGGCTGACCGGTATACAGCGCCATTGCTTCCATCACCGGCACGGTCAGGATCACCGTCGATAGCGACGCCCCCATCGCGATGTTGACCACCGACTGCATCCGATTGGCCAACGCAGCGCGCAATGCCGTCAGAATCTCCGGCGCCGCCGAAATGGCCGCCACCAGAATCGCCGTAATCACCGGCGGAGCGCCCGTCCCTTCCAGCCCCAGATCGAGGGTCTTGGACATCACCTCGGCCAGTGCGCCGATCACCACCACGCCAAACACCAACGTGCCGATGCTCAGCGCCACATTGACCGGTTCAGGTTCCTCTTCCGGGACTTTCCGGCGGCGTTTTTCCGGATAGCTGTAGCTGAAAAAATAACTGTGCGGCCCGACCTGCATCCGCAGGAACAACGCGTAGAGCACGACCATCGCACCGATGGTGAAGCCCGAATAAATCTTCCAGTTGGCCTCGGGAATGAACTCCGGCACCACCATCGACACGCCCATGGCCGTGAGGATCATAACGCTGTAGCTGCGCGCCGAATCATCGTTGTAGGACTGCTCGCCGTGCTTGAGCCCGCCCATTAAGGCGGCGAGGCCGAGGATGCCGTTGATGTCGAGCATCACCGCCGAGTAAATCGTGTCGCGCACCAAAGTGGACGAGGCTTCGTTGCTCATCATGATCGCCAGGATCACCACTTCCACCAGCACCGCCGCCAGCGTCAGGATCATCGTGCCGTAGGGGTCGCCGACTTTTTCCGCCAACAGCTCGGCGTGATGGGCGACGCGCATGGAGGCGGTGACAATAAACGCAATCAACACCAACCCGGCGCCCAGCGCGACCGATTGGCCGCTGTGGAGCATCCAGTGCTCCAGCGGGTACGCGACGACGGCGGCGAGCACGGCCAGCAGCAGAAATGTTTCTTGCTTGAGGAGTGTGAACATTGCGGGCCTTTTTGCACAGTGAAGCGAAAGCAGAGTGATGAGCTACTGACTGCGGTGCAGCGCTAACGTTTCGTTACACCTTAGCGCACCAGTGGATGGCAGCCGTGATCGGCCATGCACTTTTATCGGCCTTGCGGGCCTCTTCGCGAGCAGGCTCGCTCCCACAGGGGGATACGGTCCCCTGTGGGAGCGAGCCTGCTCGCGAAGGCCTCACCTCGGTCATGAAGACTTTGTTGTCCTGTTGGTCAGTAATTTGCATTGCCCCTGCCAACCTCAAAACAAAATGGAGTTGGAATTCATGCATAAACGTCCGCTGAAGAAGCTTTTGTGCGCCGTCGTCGCCGCCGCCATCGGTCTGAGCACCAGCCTGACCGCCAGTGCCGCCGACCCGCTGAAAGTCGGCTTCGTCTATATCGGTCCGATCGGTGACCACGGCTGGACGTATCAGCATGAACAGGGGCGCAAAGTACTGGCCGAAAAATTCGGTTCGCAGATCACCACCAACTATGTGGAGAACGTCGCGGAAGGCGCCGACGCCGAGCGGGTGATCCGCAACATGGCCAAGGACAACTACGACCTGATCTTCACCACTTCCTTCGGCTACATGAACCCGACACTGAAAGTCGCCAAGCAATTTCCCAAGGTGACCTTCGAACACGCCACCGGCTACAAGCAGGACAAGAACCTCGGCACCTATTTGGCGCGAACCTACGAAGGTCGCTACGTCGGCGGTTTCCTCGCGGCGAAGATGACCAAGACCAAGAAGATCGGCTACGTCGCGTCCTTCCCGATCCCTGAAGTGATCCGCGACATCAACGCCATTCAACTGGCCCTGAACAAGTACAACCCCGGCACCGAGATCAAAGTGGTGTGGGTCAACTCGTGGTTCGACCCGGGCAAGGAAGCCGACGCCGCCAACGCGCTGATCGACCAGGGCGTGGACGTGGTGTTCCAGCACACCGACAGCCCGGCGCCGATCCAGGCGGCCGAACGTCGCGGTGTATATGCCGTCGGCTACGCATCGGACATGGCGCATTTCGGGCCGAAAGCGGTGCTGACCTCCATCGTCAACGACTGGGGCCCGCACTACGTTCAAGCGACCCAAAGCGTGCTCGACCACAACTGGAAATCCCAGGATTACTGGGGTGGTTTGAAGGAAGGCACGGTTGAGTTGCCGATCAGTGACCTGGTGCCGGCACCAGTGAAAGCCGAAGCCGAGCAGATCATTGCCGACATCAAGAGCGGCGCGCTGCACCCTTTCACCGGGCCGATCAAGGATCAGGCAGGCGCAGAGAAAATTGCCGCGGGTGCGACAGCGAGCAATGCAGAGCTGGCGTCGATGAACTATTACGTTGAAGGCATGAAGGCCGAGATTCCGAAGTAATCCTTCACACCAGACGCAAGCCCCTGTGGGAGCGAGCCTGCTCGCGAAGGCGATAGCACATTCAACACAAATGTTGGCTGACACACCGCATTCGCGAGCAAGCTCGCTCCCACAATGGATATTCATCGATTTCAAGGAATGTGCATGAACCGTCTTCCTATCATCGACATCGCCCCGCTCTACAGCGATGACCAGATCGCCTGGCAATCCGTCGCCAGCGAAATCGACCACGCCTGCCGCGAATGGGGTTTCTTCTACATCAAGGGCCACCCGATTTCCGCGCAACGCATCGCCGCCGTACTCGACCACGCCCAACGCTTCTTCGCCCAACCCACCGCCGAAAAGCTCAAAATCGACATCACCCAAACCCGCCACCACCGCGGCTACGGCGCCATCGCCACCGAACAACTCGACCCGAGCAAGCCCAGCGACCTCAAGGAAACCTTCGACATGGGCCTGCACTTGCCGGCCGATCATCCGGAACTCCTCGCGGAAAAACCGTTGCGCGGCCCAAACCGTCATCCCTCGCTGCCCGGCTGGGAAGCGCTGATGGAGCAACACTACGTCGACATGCAGGCCCTCGCCCAAACCCTGTTGCGCGCAATGACGTTGGCCCTGGGCATCGAGCGGGATTTTTTCGACAGCCGTTTCAAAGAGCCGGTCAGCGTACTGCGCATGATCCATTACCCGCCGCGCCACACCGCCAGTTCCGCCGAACAACAGGGCGCCGGCGCTCACACCGATTACGGCTGCATCACCCTGCTGTATCAGGACGCTGCCGGTGGCTTGCAAGTGCGCAATGTGAAAGGCGAATGGATCGACGCACCACCGATTGAAGGCACGTTCGTGGTCAACCTCGGCGACATGATGGCGCGCTGGAGCAACGACCGTTACCTGTCGACGCCGCATCGGGTGATCAGCCCTTTGGGCGTGGACCGTTATTCGATGCCATTCTTTGCCGAGCCGCACCCCGACACACGCATCGAATGCCTGCCCGGTTGTCAGGATGACGCGCACCCGGCGAAATACCCGGCCACCAGCTGCGCCGAGTTCCTGCTCTCGCGCTTCGCCGATACCTACGCCTATCGACGGGAACCAGAAGCGGTGTAATCAACCGGCTGGTCAGGTTTTGCTAAATGTTTCTCCGGGCATCTGTAGAATGCTCGCCATCTGCACCTGATGAGAAAAGACCATGTACGACTGGCTGAACGCCCTGCCCAAGGCAGAACTGCATTTGCACCTCGAAGGCTCGCTGGAGCCTGAGCTGCTGTTCGCCCTGGCCGAACGCAACAAGATCGCCCTGCCGTGGAGCGACGTCGATACCCTGCGCAAAGCGTACGCCTTCAACAACCTGCAAGAATTTCTCGACCTGTATTACCAGGGCGCCGACGTGTTGCGCACCTCGCAGGATTTCTACGACCTGACCTGGGCGTACCTGTTGCGCTGCAAGGCGCAGAACGTGATTCACACCGAACCGTTCTTCGACCCGCAAACCCATACCGACCGTGGCGTACCGTTCGAAGTGGTGCTGAACGGCATCGCCGCGGCCCTCAAGGATGGCGAGCAGCAACTGGGCATCACCAGCGGTTTGATCCTCAGCTTCCTGCGCCACTTGAGCGAAGACGAAGCGCAGAAAACCCTCGATCAAGCGCTGCCGTTCCGCGACGCATTTGTCGCCGTGGGCCTGGACAGTTCCGAGATGGGTCACCCGCCGAGCAAGTTCCAGCGCGTGTTTGACCGTGCCCGTCACGAAGGCTTCCTGACCGTGGCCCACGCCGGTGAAGAAGGCCCGCCCGAGTACATTTGGGAGGCCCTCGACCTGCTGAAAATCCAGCGCATCGACCATGGCGTGCGCGCCATCGAAGACGAGCGTTTGATGCAGCGGATCATAGACGAGCAGATCCCGCTGACCGTGTGCCCGTTGTCGAACACCAAGCTCTGCGTGTTCGATCACATGTCCCAGCACAACATCCTCGACATGCTTGAACGTGGCGTGAAAGTCACCGTGAACTCGGATGACCCGGCGTACTTCGGCGGCTACGTGACCGAGAACTTCCACGCGCTGTACACCGATCTGGGCATGACTCAGGATCAGGCCAAGCGCCTCGCGCAGAACAGCCTGGATGCGCGGTTGGTCAAACCGTAAGCCATACCGCATAACCCCATGTGGGAGCGAGCCTGCTCGCGATGACTGAGTGTCAGCCGACATTTAAGTGTCTGACACACCGCTATCGCGAGCAGGCTCACTCCTACAGGGATTGTGATCAGTTGACGATCACTGCCTCAGTCAACTCCTCCAGCGTCTTCCCTCGCGTCTCCATCCCGAACACCCACACCACCCCCGCCGCAATCGCAAAACACATCGCCCCCAACGCGAAGACTCCGCCCTGCCCGGTCACCGGAAACACCAACCCCGTCACCAAGGGACCGAGCAACGAGCCCACCCGCCCAATCGCCGAGGCAAACCCCGAGCCCGTGGCGCGTGCCGACGTGGGGTACAACTCCGGGGTGTAGGTGTAGAGCACCGCCCACATGCCGAACAAAAAGAACTGCATCAACAGCCCCGACGCGATCAACAGGCTGACATTGCCGCCAAACACCGCGCTTTGCCCGTAGAGAAACGCCATCACGCCGCCGCCGAGCAAGGTCACGACGCACACCGGTTTACGTCCCCAACGCTCCACCAGCCAGGCGGCCATGAGGAAACCGGGAATCCCGCCGAGGGAAATCAGCACCGTGTAATACACGGACTGTGTCACGGCAAAACCCGACTGCTGCAACAAGGCACTGAGCCAGGACGTGAGGCCGTAGAAACCCAGCAAGGCAAAGAACCACACGCTCCAGATCATCATCGTGCGCTGGCGATACTGCGGCGACCAGATCTGCCGCAACGCCGAAAAGAAGTTACCCGGCGTCGTCGCCACATGCGGCAGGCGAATCGGCTCAGGCAAGTCCGAATGTCCCAGCGACACACGCACACGTTCTTCGATCCGAAGCAGCACCGTGTCGGCCGCCGCATGATGCCCGGCCTGTTCCAGCCAGCGTGGCGACTCAGGAATGAAAAAGCGGATCGCCAGTACAAACACCGCCGGCACCGCCAGAACGAGGAAGATGTCCCGCCAGCCAATCACCGGCAACAGGAAATAGGACAGCACCCCGGCCGCGACAAAACCCAGCGGCCAGAAACCGTCCATCAACGCAATGTAACGTCCACGTTTCTTGGCCGGGATCAGCTCGGACAGCATCGATTGGGCAATCGGAAACTCCATGCCCATACCGATGCCCAGGAGGATTCGGAACAGGGTCAGCGTTTCAACGCTCTGCGCCGTGGAACACAGGTAACTGGCGATGCCCCACAGCACGATGCTCCACTGGAACACCGGCTTGCGACCAAAGCGGTCGGCCAACATGCCCGACAGTGAAGCGCCCAGCACCATGCCGAAGAAACTCGAACTGGCCAGCAACCCGGCCTGCGCCGAACTCAGGCCGAACTCGGTTTTGATCGAGCCGAGCAGAAAGGTCATCATCGCCAGGTCCATGGAGTCGAAGAAAAACGCCAGGGCAATGATGATGAAAATGATCCGGTGATAACCGCTGATGGGCAGACGTTCCAATCGTTCTGCCGCGCTGAAGCCTCGTGTTTCCATGCCACATCCCCCACCCGAAAATCCCTGGATCGAGTGTGCGCGATAGCGTCTGGCGGCTATTGCTGGATGCGACCTGTCCACAGCTCTGAACGACGCCTGAACCCGCTGGCGGCAGACGTCGGCATCAGGACGCTCTAAAGCGCCATTTCCAGCTCGGTTTCCTTGGCGAAACGGTGGATTTCACGCTGCCCTGTGGCGGTGACCTGCAAGGCGCGGGATTCGTTGGGCAGGCTCAACCAGCCTGATTGCATGAACAGCTGCAACAGGGCGGCGCCCAGTGAGCCGCCCATGTGCGGGCGTCTTTCGCTCCAGTCCGGGCAGGCGCAGGCCACTCGACTGTTGCGATGGGCGAGCGCCTGGATGAACACGCCGCGTGTCGCCAGTTGCGTGGAGCCTTTGTGGGTAATCATGACCCGCTGATCGATCTGTTCGATCCAGCCTGCATCCAGCAATCGCTGGTAAAGGTCGGCGGCCAGGGTGCCGCCCAAATGATCGTCGCACAGTCGCGCCCGCAGCAGCGACGAAGGCGCCGTCTGAGGTTTGGCGATGGGATTGGGGCGCTTGAAAACTTCCGGGACTTCCCGTGGCGTACTGGCTAGCGTCGCGCTAGCCAATGCCTCGATGGCCGCGCCGACCTCGGGGGCTGCCAGACGGAAAAACCGCTTTCGCCCGCGAACGTCAACTTTCAACAGACCGCCTGCGGACAATCGCCCCAGGTGCGCGCTGGCCGAAGAGGGTGACAGGCCGGCCAACAACGCCAGCTCTTCGGTATGCCGCGCCGCGCCGTCCATCAAGGCCCACATCATTGCGCTGCGCTTTGGGTCAGCCAGTAACGTGGCGATCTGGCTGATGCAAGGTGCATGTTCCATGTATTCACTCCCTGTTGAATCGTTTCGTCTGCTGCTCAGAGACATCTTGACCAGTAATGTGTCGTCGGCCAAGACGCGGAAACCGCCATAAGCCGGGCAAAGTCCCCCGCTCACCCGAGCCATTTCTTCGCAGCCAGGGCAAAGGTCGGATACTTGAGCGGAGTGCCAGCCGACTGTAACGCGGACTCGCCATCGCGAGATCGACGGTGCGTACATGAGGCGGGCGCTAGTATAAGCGGGTTAACCGCCGGTTCCTGCCCCTGGGAAACCGTGGGTGCTGATAGTTGCTGACAGAAATTTCGCTATTTGCCTGCGACTATTGATCGTTGCTCGATATCGTCGGGAATTGCCGGCCCAAATCAGCGCATCGACTGGCAAGCATTTCCCGCAGCAGGTTCACAGGCTTACTCAATTGTGCGCGATGGGCGCACAGCAAATTCAGAGGTGCGCGCTCACAGAGCAGTTCCGGCATTAACACTTTCAACCGTCCGGCGAGCACATCGGCGGCGACATCGAGCCAGGACTTGTAAGCGATCCCGGCGCCGGCCACCGCCCACAAACGCACCACATCGGCATCGTCACTGAAACGATCACCGCTGACGGTCAGGCCGACTTCGCGTTTACCGTCATGAAAACTCCAGTGATCGTGGACCCGGCTGCCCAGCATGAACAACAAACAATTGTGCTGGGCCAATTGCTCCAGCTGCCGGGGTTCGCCATGTTTGGCCAGGTAATCCGGCGCAGCGCACAGGACGCGACGGTTCTGCGGGGCGATGGGCAGCGCCACCAGGCTCGAGTCTTCCGGCTCGCCATAGCGCAGGGCGATGTCGACCGGTTGCCGGAACAGGTCGGCGATGCGATCACCGAGCAACAACCTCACGGTCAGTTTCGGATGCTCGTGCTGAAACTCGTCCAGCCACGGCAATAACAGGTTGCGGCCAAAGTCCGACGGAGCGGATAGCTGCAAGATCCCGCTGACCTGATCCTGACCACTGGCCAGCAATCGGCGTCCTTCATCCAGATTGCTCAGCGCCGCCCGGGCATATTCCAGAAAGCCCTCGCCTTCGGCAGTCAGGCGCAGGCTGCGGGTGGACCGCGCGAGCAAGCGTGCGCCGAGTTGTTGCTCGATGCGCTTCAACGCGGCGCTGGCCACCGCCGCGGACATGTCCATCACCCGCGCCGCCGCCGACAGGCTCCCCAGATCGGCAGCGCGGACGAACAGCTGCAAGTCATCGAAACGCAGCATTTTCAGCCTCTATTATCAAAAAAATATTGAAAGAGACTGCTCTTTTAGCGGGTTTTATCTTGCAGCGAAATAGCCAATCATCTGTGCCATCGAATTCATCACGCTCCCGGAGTCGTCCATGTCCCAGCCATTTACCGCCATCGCCACGCTCATCGCCAAAGCCGGCCAGCAAGACGCCCTCGAACAGCACCTGCGCGCGCTGCTGGAACCGACCCGCGCCGAGCCCGGTTGCGGCCAATACGATCTGCACCAGGACCTCGCCAATCCCCTGGCCTTCTACATGATCGAGCAGTGGAGCAGCGACGAAGCCCTGCAAGCGCATGACGCCAGCGCCCACATCCAGAACTTCCGGGCCAAGGCCGGTGCCTTCCTCGAACACTTCGACCTCAAGCGCCTGCGTACCGTGGCCTGACACCCTCTTTTATTACCTTTGGGAATTCCCTAGATGAAAGCCATTGCCTATTACAACGCGTTGCCGATCAGCGACGAACACTCCCTGCAAGACATCGAGTTGCCAGAACCGGTGGCCGGCCCACGCGACCTGTTGGTGGAGGTCAAAGCCATCTCGGTCAACCCGGTGGACACCAAGGTCCGCCAGAGCGTCCAGCCTGAAGCAGGCGCGGCCAAGGTGCTGGGTTGGGACGTGGCCGGCGTGGTCAAGGCCGTCGGCAGCGACGTGACCTTGTTCAAGGTCGGCGACAAGGTTTTTTACGCGGGCTCCATTGCGCGTGCGGGCGGCAACAGCGAACGCCATGTGGTGGATGAGCGGATCGTTGGCCACATGCCGAAAACCCTCGGTTTCGCCGAAGCCGCCGCACTGCCGCTGACCGCCATCACCGCTTGGGAATTGCTCTTTGAGCGCCTGCAAGTGCGCGAAGGCAATACCGATGAAGGTCAGAGTCTGTTGATCGTCGGCGCGGCCGGTGGCGTGGGTTCGATCCTCACGCAATTAGCCAGCCAGCTCACCGGGCTTAAGGTCATCGGCACCGCTTCACGTCCGCAAACCCAAGGCTGGGTTCGTGAATTGGGCGCCGACCTGGTGATCGATCACAGCCAACCGCTAAGCGAAGAACTCAAGCGTGCCGGCGTGGACGCCGTGACCCATGTCGCCAGCCTGACCCAGACCGATCAGCATCTGGACCAATTGGTCGAGGCACTGGCGCCGCAAGGCAAGCTGGCGCTGATCGATGACCCCAAGTCGCTGGACGTGACCAAGCTCAAACGCAAGAGCCTGTCGCTGCACTGGGAGTTCATGTATACCCGCTCGCTGTTCGAAACCGCGGACATGATCGAGCAGCACAAATTGCTCAACCGCGTAGCCGGGCTGATCGACGCCGGCACTTTGAAAACCACGGTCGGCGAGCACTTCGGCACCATCAACGCGGCCAACCTGCGCCGTGCACATGCGTTGCTGGAGAGCGGCAAAGCCAAGGGCAAGATTGTACTGGAAGGCTTCTGAAACATGATGAAACAGTGTCGCTCAGCAATGAGCGACACCGTCAGTCCGAAGGTTGACCTCTGTCACAATAGCGATCGTATTCGGGTCTACAATCGAAATCTCTGCGGCACAATCTTTACGTAGCAACTTTTACGAGAGGAGAGATCAGCAATGAAGATCCTGATAAAAGAAGTGGCTAAATCTCAGTGGCAAGTCCGTCTGGACCAGCATGCCGTGACCTTTCGCAGTGAAGCCGAAGCACTGGCCTTTACCCGAACCCTCGAAGCCCGCCTGTACGCCCCCCACCAGATTCCCGGTCGCCAACAGCAGCGCGCTGCTGGCTGAGCCCGTCCTCAAACCTGGGCTTGCGCCAACGCCCGGGCATTTTGCAAACGACGGGTGAGCATCGCCATGCTCACCACCAACACTCCGCACAGGCTGATGACCATCGCCATCGGCACGGCGCTGCCATCGTGTAAAACACCGACCAGCGCAGCCGCACCGGCCGCGACGGTGAACTGCAGGCACCCGAGCAATGCCGACGCACTGCCGGCGCGGGCGCCCTGCCCGTTCATGGCACATGCCGACGCATTGGGCAGGATGCAGCCGAGGCTGGAGATGCAAATAAACAGCGGGATCAGCAACGGCCACAGGTGCTCAGGGTGCAGCGCACTCACAGCGAGCAACGCCAGGCCGGCGGCCAGGTAAACCCACACAGCACGCGCCAGCAAGAACGCCGGACCGCGCTTGGCCAGCAATCGCGCATTGACTTGCGCCGTCAGAATAAACCCCGCCGCGTTGATGCCGAACAGCCAGCCGAAATGCTCGGCCGGTACACCGTAGAGCTTGATGAACACGAACGGGGATCCGGCGATGTAGGAAAACATCCCGGCGATGGCGATGCCACCCGTCAGCGCGTGACCGAAATAGACCCGATCCGACAACAGGCGGCCGTACTGACGCAAGGCACCCGACAATGGCTGACGTGGCATATGCGCGGGCAGGCTTTCCGGCAACCCGAGTGCCACGGCCAAGCCGGCCAGGGCACTGAAACCGGACAACGCCAGGAAGATCGACTGCCAACCTGTGGTGTTGACCAGCAAGCCGCCGAGCATCGGCGCGAGAATCGGCGCCAGGCCCATGACCAGCATCAGTTGCGAATAGACTTTTGCCGAGCCCACGGCGTCGCATTTATCACTGACCACCGCACGGGAAATCACCATCCCCGCACAACCGCCCAACGCCTGGACAAATCGCGCGCCGATCAGCCATTCGAGGTTCGGCGCATACGCGCAGGCCAGCGAAGCGAGGGTGAACAGACCGACCCCGGTCAGCAACGGGATACGCCGCCCAAAACGATCGGCCACCGGGCCGTAGGCCAGCTGGCCAATCGACAAACCGAGGAAGTACGCCGCCAGGGTCAGTTGAACGTGTTTTTCATCGGTGCCAAAGGCCAGCGCCATTGCCGGGAAGGCGGGCAGATAGAAATCGATCGCCAGCGGACCGAAAGCGGTCAGGGCGCCAAGAATCAAAATGGTACGGAAATTCATCAGGCATCCAGTTGAGCATGCGTCGGCAGGCCCCACAGTCTAGCCGGGCATGAACGCCTTGAACATTCCGATAGCTCGCTAACTATTAAAAACCCGCTGAATGAATGCAGAACAATGTGGGATTGCGTTGGATCAGGCGACTTTGGCTTCGTAGCCTTCTTCGGTGATCGCGGCGATCACTTGCTCAACCGTCAGCGCGCTCTCGACCCCGACTTCCTTGGCCGCCAGATCAACCCGCACGCTGGCCGCCGGATCCTTGGCCTGCACCGCCTGGGTAATGGCTTTGACGCAGTGACCGCAAGACATGCCCTGAACGTTGAACACTTGCATGGTGTGGCTCCTTTATTGAGGTTGCGAGCAGTCTCGAGCTTGCCACCGTGGCAAGGTCAAGTTCTTCGACAATCTGCCGGGCTGGCATTCGGCGGCGCGCTCGGCCAAGCTGCGTGCATCAATGACTCGATTTCAGGAGATTCAGCCATGCGCTGGTCAGCTCTCAGCCTGTTTGGCTTCCTCAGCCTCTTTGCCGCGACACCTTCGGTTCAAGCCGCCGGGGAGGACTATGGCGTACTGATCATTTCCCGCGAGCGCCTGGAAGTCGCGACCTCCTGCGAAATCGGCGTGTACATCCAGGATCAACTGTCCGCACGACTGTTCCAGGAGCAAAGCACCTCGTTCAACCTGCCGCCGGGCAATGTGTCCCTGCGCCTCAAACTGCTGCCGGGCCAGGTGCCGGGTTGCAACCCGGGCATGCTCGCGCCGGGCTCGCAGATCATCTCGCTCAAGGCGGGTGATGTGTTGAAGTTCCGGATCGCGATGACGCAGGAAGGGATGTACCTCAAGCCTGCCGCACTCGAATACTGAGCAAATCCAATGTGAAACCCTTGTGGGAGCGAGCCTGCTCGCGAATGCGGTGTGTCAGTCAATATCTGCATCACTGACACACCGAATTCGCGAGCAGGCTCGCTCCCACAGAGTTCGGCGGTGACACAAACATTGGTGCTTGACCTTGCCCGCATGGCAAGGTTGATCCTGTAGGCATCTACTACAGGGAGCGCGACCGATGTCCGAATCCACCACGTTCGATCTGCCGATTGCCGGCATGACCTGCGCCAGTTGCGCCGGGCGTGTCGAACGCGCCTTGAGCAAAGTCATCGGCGCCACCGCCGTCAGCGTCAACCTGGCCACCGAACAGGCCCGCGTCCAGGCGCCCAGCGACAGCTTGCCCGCGCTGATGGACGCTGTTGAACAGGCCGGTTACAGCGTGCCCCGGCACAGCCTGGAACTGAGCATCGACGGCATGACGTGCGCCTCGTGCGTCGGCCGGGTCGAACGGACGCTGGCCAAGGTGCCGGGGGTCCAGAGCGTCAGCGTCAACCTGGCCAACGAACGCGCCCACCTCGAACTGCTCGGCCAGATCGATCCGCAGACCTTGATCGCGGCAGTGACCAAAGCCGGTTACGCCGCCAGTGTCTGGGAAGTCGAACACCCACCCACCGACACTCAACAACAGCGCCTGCACCGTGAGCGGTGGGCGCTGATCATGGCCATCGTCCTCGCCTTGCCGCTGGTCCTGCCCATGTTGCTGCAACCGTTCGGCGTGCACTGGATGCTTCCCGCCTGGGCGCAATTCGCCCTGGCAACGCCGGTGCAATTCATCTTCGGCGCACGTTTCTATGTGGCAGCCTGGAAAGCCGTGCGCGCCGGGGCCGGGAATATGGATTTGCTGGTCGCCCTCGGCACCAGTGCCGGTTACGGCCTGAGTCTTTACGAATGGGCCACTGCCGCCGGGCGCATGCCGCACCTGTATTTCGAAGCCTCGGCTGTGGTGATTGCCTTGGTCCTGCTCGGCAAATACCTGGAAAGCCGCGCCAAGCGCCAGACCGCCAGCGCCATTCGCGCCCTCGAAGCCTTGCGCCCGGAGCGGGCGATTCAGGTGATCGATGGCCGCGAACAAGACGTCGCCATCAGTGCCCTGCGCCTCAATGACCTGGTCATGGTCAAACCCGGTGAACGCTTCCCGGTGGACGGCGAAGTGGTCGAAGGCCAGAGCCACGCCGACGAAGCGCTGATCAGCGGCGAAAGCCTGCCGGTGCCCAAGCAACCCGGCGACAAGGTCACCGGCGGCGCGATCAACGGTGAAGGGCGCTTGTTGGTGCGTACCCAGGCCTTGGGCGCGGAAACCGTGTTGGCGCGCATCATTCGTCTGGTCGAAGACGCCCAGGCCGCCAAGGCGCCGATCCAGAAACTGGTGGATAAAGTCAGCCAGGTATTCGTGCCCACCGTCCTGCTGATCGCGTTGGCGACCTTCATCGGTTGGTGGCTGTACGGCGCGCCGATTGAAACCGCCCTGATCAATGCCGTCGCGGTGCTGGTGATTGCCTGCCCCTGTGCCCTGGGACTGGCCACGCCAACAGCGATCATGGCCGGGACCGGCGTGGCCGCACGTCACGGGATTCTGATCAAGGACGCCGAAGCGCTGGAACGCGCGCATGAAGTCAGTGCGGTGGTGTTCGACAAGACCGGCACACTGACCTCGGGCGCGCCGCGCATTGCGCATTTGACGGCCATCGACGGCGACGAATCCGCCCTGCTGCAAATGGCCGGCGCGCTGCACCGGGGCAGCGAACACCCGCTGGCCAAGGCCGTGCTGGATGCCTGCGCCGAACGCGGTTTGAACGTGGCCGATGTCAGCGACAGTCAATCACTGACGGGCCGAGGCATCGCCGGCACGCTTGAGGGGCGTCGACTGGCATTGGGCAATCGTCGTCTATTGGAAGAAAGTGGTTTAACCGCGGGTTCGTTGGCGGACTCGGCAACCGCCTGGGAAACCGAAGGCCGAACCCTGTCCTGGCTGATCGAGCAAAGCCCCGAACCGACAGTGCTCGGCCTCTTTGCCTTTGGCGACACCCTCAAACCCGGCGCCCTGCAAGCCGTGCAACAGCTCAGCGCGCGGCACATCAGCAGCCACCTGCTGACCGGTGACAACCGTGGCAGTGCCAAAGTCGTCGCCGAGGCGTTGGGCATCACCGATGTCCACGCCGAAGTGCTGCCGGCCGACAAAGCCGCCACCGTCGCCACACTGAAAAAAACCGGCGTGGTGGCGATGGTCGGCGACGGCATCAACGATGCCCCGGCGCTGGCGGCGGCGGACATCGGCATCGCCATGGGCGGCGGCACCGACGTGGCGATGCACGCGGCCGGGATCACCCTGATGCGCGGCGATCCACGGCTGGTGCCGGCGGCGCTGGAGATCAGCCGCAAGACGTATGCGAAGATCCGGCAGAACCTGTTCTGGGCCTTTGTCTATAACTTGATCGGCATTCCGCTGGCAGCGTTCGGCTTCCTCAACCCGGTGCTGGCCGGTACGGCCATGGCATTGTCGAGCGTCAGCGTGGTGAGCAATGCGTTACTGTTGAAAACCTGGAAGCCCAAGGACCTGGAGGACAATTGATGAACATCGGTCAAGCAGCCCGTCAAAGCGGCCTGAGCGCGAAGATGCTCCGTTACTACGAGTCCATCGGCCTGCTCAAGGCTGCCCATCGCACCGACAGCGGCTACCGCGTTTATGGCGACGATGATTTGCACACGCTGGCGTTCATCAAGCGCTCCCGGGACCTGGGGTTTTCACTGGAAGAAGTGGGCAAGCTGCTGACCCTCTGGCAGGACCGCCAACGCGCCAGCGCCGACGTGAAGGCCCTGGCCCGTCAGCACATCGACGAGCTGAACCAGAAGATCCGCGAGCTCGGCCAGTTGCGCGACACCCTGCAAGACCTGGTCGAGCATTGCCAGGGCGACCATCGCCCCGACTGCCCGATCCTCAAGAACCTGGCGTCGGGCTGCTGCGCCGAACCTGTGCGCCCCTGATCGCCAGCCCCTTCACCACCAGCAACGTTGTGAGGGGAATGCCGTGGAACAGCAACACCACCGCACCCGGCGTCCACCACGAATAAAACGGCGCGGCGACCAACATGCCGACGCCGAACCCGGTCATTTGCAGCAGCGTCAACAAGCTGAAAATCGGCAAACGCAGAGCGTCCGGTTCACGTTGCAAACGGGACATCAGGCCGACTTCCGAGAAGCCGTCGCCCAATCCCGCCGGCAACGAGAACAACAACAAACCGAACAGGGTCTGCTGCTGAAACATCAGGATGAAGCCGCAGGACATCAGCAACACCCCGAAGAAAAACCGCCGCTCCAGATTGATGTTGTCCGAGCCTTTCAGGCGACTGGCGATTCGCGCACCGATCAATTTTCCGCTAGCCCAGACTGCCAGCGCCAGGCCCAATGTTGTGCTGGCCGCTTCGGGGGTCAGTAGTTTGGAAATTATGGGCAAGCCCACGTTGTGCGCGGCACTGCCAAGGGTGTCGGCCATGGTGACCGCGAGCATTGCGGCCACTACCGGTGCGCTGCGCAACCCTTGGCGCAACGCCGACCATTCGCCTCCCTTGTCGGCCGATTCATCACTGGCCACCGGGATCGAAAAGCGCAGCGGCAGGATGAACAACGCGGCCAACAGATACGTCACCACGTTCAGCGCAAACACCGTCTCAAACCCAAACGCCGCTACCAACAGGCCCGCCACCAGACTGCCGCCGACCATCGCGGCCGAGGAGGCAGAGGTAATCCAGGCATTGGTCTTGAGCAGGTGTTCGTCATTGATCAAGTACGGCAGCTGACTGTTCAGGCCGATGGCAAACATCGAGTTGCCGAAGCCCAGGCCAAATGCGATGACCGGCAGCAGCAGCGCCTGTTGAGCAACCGGCAGCACCAGCAACAAGCCGAGCAATCCTGCACGCAACAGGTCGAAGGCGATCAACGGCATGCGCCCGCCCCAACGGCGATAGAACGTGGTGCCGATCAGACTGGCGAAAATCCCGCCACCGACACGGCTGGCGAGGAAGATGCCGACACTCATGGCGCTGTTGCTGAGCAGGTAAACGTAAGTGGCCAGGGCGACCATGTTGAGGAAAGCGCCAAAGTCCGAAACCAGACGGGCGGCGATGATCAGTCGGGCGTTGCGGGTGGAGGTGTTCACATTCAATCCTTGAGTGTGGGAAGTCCGGGAGATCACAAAATTACTGTGGGAGCGAGCCTGCTCGCGAAAGCGATGGATCAGTCGACATTGATGTTGAATGACACACCGCATTCGCGAGCAGGCTCGCTCCCACAGTAAACATCAGTGTTTGGGAAATTGGGGATATCTACAAAAAACCCGGCCGACGCCGGGTTTCTGTTTAGCCCATCACTGCATCCAGGGCGGAGGCGGTTCTTCGGCCTTGCTCGGTGGCGCGTCGTCGGCAGCGCGGATCGCTTGCTTGCGCTCTTCGTCCAGCCGCGCTGCCTCGATTTCGCGGATGACCCCACCAACGTCAGCCAACTCTTCCGGCTCGTCGAACTCACCGGTCAAGATGCTGGCCGGGTGCAAGGTGCCGGCTTCGTACAACGCCCACATTTCCTTGGCGTACTTGGTCTTTTTCAACTCCGGCGCAAACCGCCCGAAGTAGGACGCCATGTTGCCCACGTCCCGCTCCAGCATGTTGAACGCGTGGTTGTTACCCGCCGCATCCACCGCCTGAGGCAAGTCGATGATGACCGGGCCGTCCGGGGTCAACAGCACATTGAACTCGGACAGGTCACCGTGCACCAGACCGGTACACAACATCAGCACGATCTGCGAAATCAGGAACGCGTGATATTCACGGGCCTGGTCCGGTTCCAGCACCACGTCGTTCAGACGCGGCGCGGCATCGCCGTATTCATCGGCCACCAGCTCCATGAGCAGTACGCCTTCGAGGAAGTCATACGGCTTGGGCACCCGCACACCGGCACCGGCCAGACGGAACAGGGCCGCCACTTCGGCGTTCTGCCAGGCGTCTTCGGTTTCTTTCTTGCCGAACTTGGAGCCCTTGGCCATGGCGCGAGCCTGACGGCTGTTGCGCACCTTGCGGCCTTCCTGATACTCGGCCGCCTGACGGAAACTGCGTTTATTCGCCTCCTTGTAGACCTTCGCGCAACGTAACTCGTTGCCGCAGCGCACCACATAAACAGCTGCTTCTTTACCACTCATGAGTGGGCGCAGCACCTCGTCGACCAGACCGTCCTCGATCAGGGGTTCAATGCGTTTTGGAGTCTTCATCAGCTTTTATTGTGGGTCCTTTATTACCAAACACGCGAAAGTCATTCGTTATACGGCAATCCACTCGTTCGGGGGAGGGGTTGCCGACCTGTGAACGACGTGATGCACACAATGTGCCGGATTAATCGCTCATCCGCCGCCGGTCGTCAATGACCGTCGCAGATCATAGCCGAGCCAGTGACTCGCGTAAGCGAATGGTTTTGAGGGCATTTACGACAGAAGCTGACATCCGGACTCACACCCTTCGTAGGATTTTTCCAAACAGCCCTCAATTTCCCCCGCCAGCAGCCGAAGTCATCAGTGACAAAGGTATTTGTCCGACAATCGTTCCTACAGAAAACGACGGCGCACTCACGGACGCAACACGTAAAACAACGTTTTCGGCTGCCAATATTCCGCGAGTCATCTGCACTGCGTGGGCCTACAAGAAAATCTGGAGCGCGGATGAACATCAAACAGAAGTTGACCTGGGCGTTTGCAATCATCGCCTGCTTGCCCGTGGTGCTGGTCGCCACCCTCGTTGTGATGAACCTGCGCAGCGATGCCAAGGAAAGTTTCGTCGACGGCAGCGGTCGTGAAATTCGTCAGGTCAGCAACGCCATGCAATTGTTTTTCGACGGCATCAGCCAGAACGTCGACTACCTGGCCAAACAACCGCTGATCAAGGACTCCGACGACAGCCTCAAGACTTACATGAGCGCCAACGCCGAGAGCATTCCGCAAGGCGAGATGGACAAAAAAGTCTTCGGCCTCCTGCAAGACCTGGGCAACAGCCACCCGTCCTACGCCTATGCCATTCTCGGCACCGCGGCCGGTGGTTATGTGTCCTGGCCGGACGATGCCAAGCTGAACAACTACGACCCGCGCCAGCGCCCTTGGTACAAAGCGGCCCAGGCCAAGCCGGGCAAGCCGTTTCGCACTGAAGCCTATTATTGGGCACAGGACGATGCGACTTACGTCAGCACCGTGCGCACCATCGACAACAAGTTGGGCAGCAACGGCGGCGTGGTCAGCATCGACGTGACGCTCAAGCAGCTCACCGAAATCGTCAAACAGATCAAGCTCGGTGAAACCGGCTACCTGATGTTGCTGGAAAACACCGGCATGGTCCTGGTGGACCCGAAACAACCGGAACACAACTTCAAGCCGCTGAGCAGCCTCGGCGAGGGTTACGCACAACTGGCCAAGGCCGGCAAAGGCCTGGTGGAAGTCGAGCTCAACGGCGAACGCTACATGGCCAACGTCTGGCCGTCGGAGCAACTGGGCTGGACCTTCATCGGTCTGATCAAACAAAACGACGTAATGAGCTCGGCCACCCAACTGACCTGGCTGATCGCAATCATCGCCGCCGTGCTGGCAGTATTCTTCGCCATCCTCGGCGCCAGTTTCGCCAGTGTCATCGTGCGACCGATCCGCAGCGTTGCCAGCGGTCTGGAAGGCATCGCGCAAGGCGAAGGCGACCTGACCAAGAACCTGGAAATCCGTGGCAGCGACGAAACCGCGCAACTGGCCAGTTGGTTCAACCAGTTCCTGACCGCAATTCGCAACCTGATTCAAAGCATCGGCGGCGCCGCGACCAAGATTCTCGCCACCTCGAAAAGCTCGACCCAGGTCTCCCACGACATGGCCGAAGCTGCCGGGCGCCAGCGTGAAGCGGTGGACATGGTGTCCACGGCGTTCCACGAAATGGTCGCCACCGCCAACGAAGTCGCGCGCTCTTGCAGCCAGGCAGCGGACTCTGCCGACAGCGGCCAGCGTCAGGCACGCGAAGGCCAGCAGCAGATTGATGCGGCGGTGAGCAGCGTTGATCGCTTGAGCCAGGAAATCGAACAGTCGGCGCAGTCAATGCAGCAACTCGAGCGCGACAGCAACGACATCCAGTCGATCCTGGGGACCATTCGTTCGATCGCCGAACAGACCAACCTGCTGGCGCTGAACGCGGCCATTGAAGCGGCACGTGCCGGCGAGCAAGGTCGCGGGTTTGCGGTGGTGGCTGACGAAGTACGGGCGCTGGCCAAACGCACGGCGGATTCCACGGCAGAAATCGACGGCCTGCTCGGCAACCTCGCCAAGCGCACCAGCCAGGTGACTCAACAGATGCACGCGAGCCTGGAAGTGTCGCAGCAGTCGGTGAGCCGCATCGGCGAAGCACGCAACAGCTTCGGGTTGATTCGCGAATCGGTGGACGTGATCCGCGACATGAACACGCAGATCGCGACAGCGGCCGAAGAACAGCATCACGTGGCCGAAGACATCAACCGGCACATCAGCCAGATCCATGGCGATGCGCAATTGGTGGCGGAACTGGCGAACTCGGCGCGTCTGGATTCGCAAAGCCTGGCCGGGCTTTCGAATGAACTGGACGGGTTGGTTCGACGCTTCAAAACCTGATCTCAAGAACACCGCACATCCACTGTGGGAGCGAGCCTGCTCGCGAAAGCGGACCTACATTCAACATGGATTTTGAATGTGACGGCCCCTTCGCGAGCAGGCTCGCTCCCACAGGGAATCAATGTCAGCCACATGTACAGTGTTCACCCAGATCAACTTTGGGAGTGAGCCTGCCATCGATGGAGGTGTTATTGCTTGAAGAGCTCGCCAGGGGTAAACCCGAACAGCCCTTTGAACGCCGCAATAAACGCCGACGTCGAGTCATACCCACACGCCAGCGCGGCATTGGTCACGCTGTCGCCCTCCTCCAGCAAACTCAACGAAGACAACAGTCGCATCCGTTGTCGCCAGCCGCGAAAGCTCAACCCCGTCTCACGCTGAAATAGCCGCATCAGGGTCTTTTCCGACGTTCCCAAGCGCTCTGCCCACGCCTGCAACGTCACGTTCTGTTCGGGACTTTCAATCAATTCGTTGCACAACCCCAGCAGCCGCTCATGCCGTGGCAGCGGCAGGGAAAACCCCACCTCCGGCAAATTAGCCAACTGATCCAGCAACACACCCACCAACCGCGCTTCCTGGCTGTCGCCCTGCGGATATTCCACGGGCAACAAGCAAAAACTCTTGATCAGCTCCCGCGCCAACGGCGTGACTTCCAGCACCCGGCAGCGCCCGTCCGCCCACTCGCAATCCTCGCGGCGCACATACAGGCTGCGCATTTCGGCGCGCATCGAGGTCACGACTTGATGCTCAAGGTCCGCCGGGATCCAGATGCCCCACTGCGGCGGCGCATAGAAACTGCCTTCGGCGGTGTGCACGCCGAGAACGCCGCTGATGGCGTAGGAAAACTGCACCCAGTCGTGGCGATGGGGTGGCGTCCAGGAACCGGCGTTCAGGCTTTCTACCCGGGCGAATAGTGGACGCGGTAAAGCCGACAGGGTCGGGATTGTTCGTTCGAGGGAAAGTTGTCCGTTGGTCGTCATAGAGGGGCCTTATGTCGCATGACGGCAGATAGGGCGACAGTAGGCCAAGTCCTCAATTCCTACAAACACATTCCTTGTGGGAGCGAGCCTGCTCGCGAAGGCGGCGTATCAGACGACATCACCCTTGAATGACGCACCGCATTCGCGAGCAGGCTCGCTCCCACAGGGGAAAGTATCAACGCTCGATGATAGCGGTCACGCCTTGGCCGCCCGCCGCGCAGATCGAGATCAATCCCCGGCCCTTGCCCGCCGCGTCCAGCAACTTCGCCAGATTAGCGACAATGCGCCCACCGGTTGCCGCAAACGGATGCCCGGCCGCCAGTGAACTGCCTTTGACGTTGAGGCGGCTGCGGTCGATGGAGCCCAGTGGCGCATCAAGCCCCAGGCGGGTTTTGCAATACTGCGGATCTTCCCAGGCCTTCAACGTGCAGAGCACTTGCGCGGCGAAGGCTTCGTGGATTTCGTAGTAGTCGAAGTCCTGCAAGGTCAGGCCATTACGCGCCAACAATCGCGGCACCGCGTACACCGGCGCCATCAACAGGCCTTCGGCACCGTTGACGAAATCCACCGCCGCCGCTTCGCCATCGCGCAGGTACGCGAGGATCGGCAAGCCACGTTCCTTCGCCCATTTTTCACTGCCCAGCAGCACCAGCGACGCACCGTCGGTGAGTGGCGTCGAGTTGCCCGCCGTCATCGTGCCCTTGGCACTTTTCTCGAACGCCGGTTTCAGCTTGGCCAGTTGTTCCAGGGTCAGGTCCGGGCGCAGGTTGTTGTCGCGGGTCAGGCCGAGGAACGGTGTCATCAGGTCGTTGTGCCAGCCTTCGGCGTAGGACGCGGCCAGATGGTGATGGCTTTCCAGCGCCAGTTGATCCTGTTCTTCACGGGGGATGTTCCAGGTCTGCGCCATCAGCTCGCAGTGTTCACCCATGGACAAACCAGTGCGCGGTTCACCGTTGCGCGGAAACTCCGGAATCAGATGCCGAGGCCGCAGTTGCAGAAATGTTTTCAGTTTGTCGCCGGTGGTCTTGGCGCGATTGGCTTGCAGCAAAATCTTGCGCAGGCCTTCACTGACGCTGATCGGCGCATCCGAGGTGGTATCGACGCCGCCGGCAATGCCGCAATCGATCTGTCCCAGGGCAATCTTGTTCGCCACCAGCAACGCCGCTTCCAGCCCGGTGCCGCACGCTTGTTGAATGTCGTAGGCCGGCGTTTCCGGCGACAGCCGTGAGCCGAGCACGCATTCGCGGGTCAGGTTCATGTCCCGCGACAGCTTGAGCACCGCCCCCGCGACCACTTCACCCATGCGCAGGCCGTGCAGGTTGTAGCGTTCGATCAAGCCTTCGAGCGCTGCGGTGAGCATCGCCTGGTTACTGGCGGTGGCATACGCCCCGTTGGAGCGGGCGAAAGGAATACGGTTACCGCCGATAATCGCGACGCGGCGCAGCTGAGTCATGAAAAGCTCCTTGTGAAAATTAATGTATGGATGCGCTCCCACAGGGTATGCATTCCAATTCAGGGTTTGCATTCCAATTACGGTCTGCGATCACCCTGAAAGTGCCGCTACAAACTACTCTGCAATGTTCAAGCGTAGGCCTTATCTCGTGGATCGAACGACTGATTGCCATTCGTGGTCCACACTTTGAACCCCAGCCGCCGGAGCACGTTCCATGTCAGACCGTTATATCGACTTCGCCAATTCGTCCATCGGCCATCGCCTGGTCGGGGCCTTGGGTTTGCCGTCGCCGGTTCGCCTGGAGCGCTGGCAGGCAGGCCGGTTGCGGCCTGTCGACGGGGCGCTGTTGATTGGCGGCGGCCCGTTGGCGGACAAGGTCGGCGCTTTCGCCAATCGCCTGACCGACGCGATCTACAGCTACGGCACCGAGCCATCGCTGGCCACCGCGTGGATTCCCGGGCACGGTCCGAAACTCAAAGCCGTGGTGTTCGACGCCAGTCATTTGCTGCAGACCGACCAGCTCAAACAGCTGCGCGAATTCTTCCAGCCGCTGATGAAAAACCTCGATCACAGCGCGCACTTGGTGATTCTGGGCCGTGCACCCGAGACCTTGAGCGACCCGTTCGCCGCCAGTGCCCAGCGTGCGCTGGAAGGCTTCAGCCGTTCGCTGGCCAAGGAACTTCGTAGCGGCGGCACGTTGCAATTGATCTATGTTGGCGACGGTGCGGAAGATCAACTGGAAGGACCTTTGAGGTTTTTCCTCTCGCCGAAAAGTGCGTTTGTGTCCGGGCAAGTGATTCGTTTGAAAGCGTGCACCACGCCCGTTCAGGACTGGACGCGGCCGCTGGCCGGACGCAAGGCGTTGGTGACCGGTGCAGCGCGTGGCATCGGCGCCTCGATCGCCGAGACACTGGCCCGTGACGGCGCCGAAGTGATTCTGCTCGACGTGCCACCGGCAAAAACCGATCTCGACGCCCTCGCCGCACGTCTCGGCGGGCGCAGCATCACCCTCGACATTTGTGCCGAAGACGCTGCCGCACAGTTGATCGAACACCTGCCCGACGGCGTCGACATCGTGGTGCACAACGCAGGGATCACTCGCGACAAAACCCTGGCCAACATGACCCCGGAATTCTGGGACGCCGTACTCGCGGTCAACCTCAACGCGCCACAAGTGCTGACCAAGGCCCTGCTCGACAGCGGCACCCTGCGCGACAACGCTCGGGTGGTTTTGCTGGCCTCCATCAGCGGCATCGCCGGCAATCGCGGGCAAACCAACTACGCGGCGAGCAAGGCCGGGCTGATCGGTTTGGCGCAAGCGTGGGCGCCGTTGCTGGATCAGCGCGGCATCAGCATCAACGCGGTGGTGCCGGGGTTTATTGAAACGCAGATGACCGCGCACATTCCGTTCGGCTTGCGTGAAGCGGGCCGACGCATGAGTTCGCTCGGCCAGGGCGGCTTGCCCCAGGACGTTGCCGAAGCCGTGGCGTGGCTGGCGCAACCGGGCACCGGTGCGTTTACCGGCCAGGCGTTGCGGGTCTGTGGACAAAGTGTTCTGGGGGCCTAGTGATGATCACCGACTGGCACACACTCAATCGCGAACCGAGCCTGCCGGCGTTGTACCTGCGAGCGGCGACGCGACGCAAAATCACCGGCACCACCCTTCCCGACACCGGGTTGCACTGCTGGGTCAATGTCGACCCCAAACACCTCGCGGCGTATCGCAACGTCTGCGGATTTGCCGACAACGGCTTGCTGCCGCCGACCTATCCG
This sequence comes from Pseudomonas oplopanacis, assembly GCF_057128725.1. Taxonomy (NCBI): domain Bacteria; kingdom Pseudomonadati; phylum Pseudomonadota; class Gammaproteobacteria; order Pseudomonadales; family Pseudomonadaceae; genus Pseudomonas; species Pseudomonas oplopanacis. The sequence continues at coordinate 36,772 of NZ_JBSKHV010000024.1, forward strand.
CACATCCTCGCGTTCGCCTTGCAGATGCAATTGCTCACGGCAAGCGAGTTTCCGTTTCCCCTGTTGGGGCTGATTCATCTGAGCAACCGCATTCGCGTGTTGCGCCCTATGGGCGGTGTGAATCGGGTACGCGTCAGCGTGCAGGTGCAGAATCTGCAACCCCATGCCAAGGGTGCGACGTTCGATCTGCTGACCACGCTGGACGATCAATTGGGAACGCTCTGGGAAGCACAAAGCCAGATGCTGTGCCGGGGCGTCAAACTGGACGGCGAACCGGTCGAGGAGGTGTTGGCCTCGACGCAGGACATGATCGAAGTGACCCGTTGGAAAGCGCCGGTCGACATTGGCCGCCGGTACGCCAAGGTGTCCGGCGATTACAACCCGATTCACTTGAGTGCCGTCAGCGCGAAACTGTTTGGTTTTCCGACCGCCATTGCTCACGGGTTATGGAACAAGGCGCGCACGTTGGCGGCGCTGGCCGATCACCTGCCCACGGCGAACATCGAGGTTGCCGTGCAGTTTCGCAAACCGGTGCGGTTGCCCAGTGAAGTGACATTGCTGGCGAGTGCGGCGGGGGCCAGTGGAGACTTTCGGTTGGTGGGGGCTGGGGATCTTGAGCACATGGTCGGGCATTGGCGGCCGGTGGCTTGATGCCAGGCAACAAAATCTTTTGCAAGTTTGAAATGGCTTTCGCGAGCAGGCTCGCGAAAGCGGTCGTCCAGACTAAGCCTGAACCAGCGGCTGCGGAAACAGGTTATCCAGCGTCTCCAGCAACCGAACGTGATAAATCGGCTTGCGAAACAGGTCGAGCACCTGCAATCGCAGCATGTCGCTGACGTCCTCCATGTCCGCGTGCCCGGACGTGACGATCACCGGCAAATGCTGACGCGACGTGTGTTCGCGCAAGCGCTTGATCAGTGACATACCGCTTTCCTCTGGCATGCGCAGATCCGTGATCACCAGCGCAATGTCCGGGTGACGGGTCAAGTGCTGCAAGGCGAGCTTGACCGACGTCGCGGTAAAACAACAAAAACCCTCCCCTTCCAGCAACTCCGCCAGTTCCATCAACGCATCCTCCTCGTCATCGACCAGGAGCAGCTGTTGGCGTTGCGGCGAGGGAGCGGTCATGGGGGATTCCTGCAATGGACTTAGTGCTGAAGTTAGTTGTGCCATGGCAGGTTAGCAAACGGCAATGGTCAAGTAGCGGGAAACAACGCTGTGATAGAGGTAAAGACTTTGGTGATGCCTTTCGAAATCGGGTCCATAAACGTGGCCAGTGCAACCGCCGCCATCCCAGCAATGATCGCGTACTCGATACCCGAAGCACCCTCAGTATCTTTGGCCAGGTTGTAGTAGAAAACGATCTCGCTCTTGATGTGCTGAACAGCGCTTTTAAAGGACATGACGACTTCTCCTGAGGACTGCGGGTGTTGCACGGTCGCAACATGATTCCCCTTTGCCAGCACCAGCATTGTCGGCATTCCCCATCCCAACAACTGTAAGAACGTATTAATACTTAAGTAGTAACCCCACCCGTTTTTGGCAAAAAACGGGGTTTGGCGGTTCAGTCACCCACTTTCGTCGGTTTTTTGCCAGCCGGTAATGGCATTTTGCTCTAGCTGAACTACCTTCAAATAGCGAAATAGTTCCATGAATTTAAATGCTTTTTTGGGAATTTATCGCGTTTGACGGTACGGATCATCCGCCATAGGAAAGGGAGAGCCCTCATGAACAGCCGTGTCACCATGGGATTGGCCGGGTTGTTTCTGGTGGGTGCCATCATTGCCGGTTACTGGGGACTTGCTCTGAGCCGTCAACCCACTCCCGAGCCTGTCGTGCAACCCGCCGTCACCTCATCGCCAACCAATCCAACACCTGTGCCAGTGGATGACCCCACGCGCCAGCCGGTTGTAGTCCTGCTGCACGACGTAGCGCCCTTCGTTCAAATCACCGCAGCCGACGTCACCCTCGAAAAACTGCGTACCGCCCCGGCCGGCAGTTTGACCACGCTTGAGCAAGCGATTGGCCGCACGCCGTGGCACGCCCTCACCGCCGGCACCTGGCTCAACGAACAAAGCTTCGAGGCCGGCAGCTCGCTGGCACGAATGATCCGCCCCAATGAACGCGCGCTTGCAGTCGCAGTGGACGAAGTCACCAATGCAGGCGGACAACTGAGCCCAGGGGATTACGTCGACGTGATGCTTTTCCTGCGCGCCGACGCCAACAACACCCAGCAGTCAGCCCAGGTGGTGGTCCCGGCGTTGCGCGTACTCGGGGTCGGCGAACAGTTGGGGCTGACCAACGACGGGCGCCCCGCCACCCCGGCGCGCAGCAGTGAAGAACAACTCAAGCAGGACCAACTGCGTGCCAATGCCCGCTCGGTGTTGCTCGCCGTCCCCGAACCCTTGCTGAGTCGCCTGACGCTCGCGGCCCAGGCCGGCACATTGCGCCTGGCCGTGCGCAGCGCCGAAGAAAAACGCCTGGCCCATTACTGGGCGGGCGAAAGCGCTTCGCCGGCCAATCTCGCCAGCGCCAATCGCGACCTCGTGCAATTCAGTCAACTGGCCCTCGTCGGCACCCCCAAACCCCTCACCCTCGGCGCCAGCACTGCACCGCAGAAAAAAGGCGTGGAAGTCATTCGCGGCAATCAGATCACTCAACAAACTCCCTGAATTGAGCAAGGACGCATCTACATGCGCAGAAGTACCATGTTCATGTTTCAAGGCCTGCTCTGGGGCTCGCTGCTGAGCGGCGTGCCACTCACGGCGACCTTCGCGGCTAACGGTAACTGTGCCGCCCTCGGCCAATTGCCGGCGACACTGGAAGTCGGCGAAGGCTTGCAGCAGGAAGTGCAATCCCCCGTGGCGATTACGCGGCTGGCCGTGGGAGACCCGAAAATCGCCGACGTGCGGGTCAACGGCAATCAGGCCTTCTTGCTCACCGGCATGGCACCCGGCGCCACCAGCCTGATGGTGTGGACGGCCTGCGCCAGCGCCCCGCGTCAGAGCATGGTGTTCGTGCAGGGGCGGGCCACCGCGGCCATGACCGGCAAGTCTTCCCTGCCCTCTCAGGACCCATTGCTACCGTCGCAAGTGCAGACCGACATTCGTTTCGTCGAGGTCAGCCGGACCAAACTGAAAGAGGCCAGCACCTCGATCTACGGCAAAAACTCGAACTTCCTCTTTGGTTCCCCCGGCACCGTGCCGAACACCGCCGTAACCCCGCGAGTGCTGCCTTTGCGCAACATTGATCCGCGGATCGCCGTGCCGAGCATTCCGCTGGCCAATGACATGTTCAATATCGTCGCCGGCGGCGGCAACTTCCTCGCGATCATCAACGCACTCGAAGGCAGCGGCTTCGCCTACACCCTGGCGCGGCCGAGCCTGGTGGCGATCAGCGGGCAGAGCGCGAGCTTTCTCGCCGGCGGCGAAATCCCGATCCCGGTGCCGAGTGCCAACAGCAACAGCTACTCCATCGAGTACAAGGAATTCGGGGTCCGCCTGACGCTCACGCCGACCGTGGTCAGCAACGATCGCATCGCCCTGAAAGTGGCGCCGGAGGTCAGCGAGCTGGATTTCGCCAACGCCGTCACCATCGGTGGCACCACCGTCCCGGCGTTCACCATTCGCCGCACCGACACCAGCATCTCCCTGGCCGATGGCGAGAGTTTTGTCATCAGCGGTTTGATCAGCACGCAAAACTCCTCCCAGGTCGACAAGTTTCCGGGGCTGGGGGACATCCCGATCCTCGGTGCCTTTTTCCGCAGTTCATCGATCAGGCGCGAAGAGCGTGAACTGCTGATGATCGTCACGCCGCACCTGGTTCAACCGCTGGCCGTCAATGCGCCACTGCCTTCATTGCCCGGTGAACAACTGCGCAACTACGACCCCGGTTTCTATCGCATGTACTTCCTCGAAGACGGCAACTTCGATAAACGCAGCGGGTTATCGCAATGAGCCAGAACCTGAGCCAGACCTTTCTCGCGATCACGCGAAACGACACTGACCTTGAGTGGCTGCAAGGCGCCCTCGCCCCGTTAGGCCAGGTGGTCAGCGCCGGCGGCGGCAGCCTCGACGAACTGTTGGCGCTGGTCGACGTCACCTTCGCCAGCCTGGTGTTCGTCGGGCTGGACCGCGAACACGTGGTCGCGCAAAGCGCGCTGATCGAAGGCGCACTGGAAGCCAAGCCGATGCTGGCGATCGTGGCTCTGGGCGATGGCATGGACAATCAGCTTGTGCTGAATGCGATGCGTGCCGGCGCGCGGGATTTTGTCGCCTATGGCTCGCGTTCCAGCGAAGTCTCGGGGCTGGTGCGCCGTCTCGGCAAACGCCTGCCAACGGTGGCGCCGAGTACCCAGCTCGGAGGCCTGACCGTGCTCTACGGCGCGCAAACCAACGCCGACGGTGCGCTGCTCGCCAACCACATGGCGCAAGTGGTGCAGAAAAGCGGACAGCAAACCTTGTTACTGGACCTGGGTTTGCCACGCGGCGACAGCCTGGCGTTGCTCGGGCTGGAGAGCTCGTTTCATTTCGGCGACGCCCTGCGGCATTTGCGGCGCCTCGACGCCACGCTGATCGACAGTGCGTTCACCAGCAATGAAGCGGGACTGCGAATCCTCGCCTACGCCAGCCACGATGAACCGCTGGAGCGCACCAGCGCCGCCGAGTTGTACATGCTGCTCAGCGCGCTACGCCAACACTTTCAACACATCGTGGTGAACCTCACCGGCCAGCCGGACAGCGAAGCGCTGCGCACCTTTGTCAGCCATTGCGACAAGCTGCTGTGGTACACCGATCAGAACGTGCTCGACTGCCGGCGCAACCTCGCGGTGCTCAACCTGTGGCGCGAAAAAGGCATGAAGCTCGATCACGCCCGCCTGCTGATCGACCGCTACCTGCGCAATGTCGCACCCGACGCCGACACCCTGGGCAAGAGCTTTGGCATGGAAGTCTTCGCGATTCTGGCCTTCAGCCCGGAAGTGCGCCTGAACGCCAAAAACCAAGGCGTGAGCCTGTTCGAACTGGCCCCGCGTGAAGGCCTGACCCAAAGCCTGCGTACCCTCGGCGAACGCCTGGCGAAACGCTCCGAAGGCCTGGCCAAACCCAAGACCGGCTGGTTCAACCGGCTGAGGGGTGCGCAATGAGCACGGAAAAACTCTTCGGTGCCCCTGCGCGCGCGCCGGCCGGCAACACCGACAACGAAGGCCTGAAGCTGGTGTTGCACCGCTACATCATCGACGCCATTGAAGAGTCCGGAAAAAATTTGCTGGAGGGGTCGAGGCCCGCGCTGTCGCAATTCGTCATCGACAAGGTTGCCGAATACATCGCCCGGCTGCACCTGGCGATTTCCCGCTATGAGATGGAGCGCCTGGCCGAAGAATTGGTCGACGAACTCACCGGTTTCGGCCCGCTGGAAGTGCTGCTGCGCGACCCTTCCGTGACCGAGATCCTGGTCAACGGTCCGCACCGAGTGTTCATCGAACGCGATGGCGTGCTGCATCAAAGTGACTTGCGCTTCATCGACTCGCACCACGTCGAACGCGTCATGCAACGTATCCTCGCGCCCCTCGGCCGACGGCTCGACGAGTCCTCGCCGATGGTCGATGCGCGCCTGCCCGATGGCAGCCGGGTCAACGCAATCATCCCGCCGATTGCCCTCGACGGGCCGTGTCTGTCGATTCGAAAATTCCGCAAGGACATGCTCAAAAGCAACGACCTGATGGCGATGCAAACCATCGATCAGGCGATCTTCGATTTCATTCAGGAAGCCGTGGGCAAGCGCTGCAACATCCTGATCAGTGGCGGTACCGGCACCGGCAAAACCACGCTGTTGAACATCCTCAGCCAGTTGATCAACCCGCACGAACGCCTCGTCACCATCGAAGACGTCGCCGAACTGCAACTCGGCCACCCGCACGTCGTGCGCCTCGAAACCCGGCCGCCGAATGCCGAGGGCCACGGCGAAGTGAAGTCCAGCGACCTGATCCGCAACGCGCTGCGGATGCGCCCGGACCGGATCATCCTCGGCGAAATTCGCGGCGTCGAAGTGCTCGACGTCCTCACTGCCATGAACACAGGCCACGACGGTTCGATGAGCACCGTACACGCCAACAATGCCCAGGATGCGCTGCTGCGCCTGGAAACACTGGTCGGGCTGACCGGCCGCACCATCGCCGAAAAGACCTTGCGCCAGATGATTTGTGCCGCGCTGGACGTGGTGATCCAGCTCACCCGCCTGCCCGATGGCCGCCGCTGTGTCAGCGAGGTGGTAGAAGTGGTCGGCGTGCGCGATGACGTGTACGTGACCAACACCTTGTTCAGGCTCGACCGTCGCACCGGTTTCGGTTTTATGCGCGAGGCGGTCAACCCCGCCGGCGACAAACTGCGCCGCGAGACGGCACTTGTTTCCTCACCGCACTGAGGCCACGGCATGCTCAAACCGGCACTGCTGATTCTCGTTTGCCTGATCCTGTTCGGGCTATCGATCCGTTTGTTGCTGCGCGGGCTGCGCCAGACCGGGACCGAACGCGTGCTCGGCCGACTGACCCAAGGGCAGCCGCAAATCGTTGTCGAGAAAACGGCCTGGGCCGGACCGGAGCGGGCGTTTCTGCGCGCCGGTCTCGGGCGCCCTTCCGAGCGATTCGGACGTTGGTTGCTGCTGTGGGCCCTCGGTATTTTGCTGGGTTTTATCGTTGGGGGCTGGATCGGTGCGCTACTGTTCGTGCTGATGCCGCCGGTACTCCTGCGGCTGTATGTCAGCTGGCGTTATCAGCGGCGGCTCAAGCGCATGATCGAACAACTGCCGCCATTGCTTGATCACACCGTGCGCAGCCTGAAATCCGGTCGCACCCTGGCCGATGCCCTGCTCGGCGCCATCGAGGCTGCCGACGATCCGCTGAAAAATGCCATGGGCCGGGTCCAGCGCAACGTGCAGTTGGGCGTCAGCCTGCCCGATGCCGCATCGGACTTCGCCGAGCTGTATGAGAAAGATGAACTGCGCCTGCTGGCCCTGGGATTGAAGGTCAATCACCGCTACGGCGGCAATGCCAGTGAACTGCTGGAGAACCTGATCAAGATGATCCGCGAGCGCGAACAGGCCGCCCGCCAGCTCAGCGCCATGACCGGTGAAACCCGGGTGACCGCTTGGGTGCTGGGGTGTTTGCCGCTGGGCCTGGCCGGTTATTTCCTGGTCGCCAACCCGGCCTATTTACTCGCCATGTGGAATGACCATTCGGGGCAAATCATGCTGGCGACAGCATTCGGCTTGCAGGCGGTGGGCAGCCTGGCGCTCTGGCGCATGTTGCGCAGCGTATGAAAATGCCTCTACTGATCAGTGCGCTGCTGTTTTTCGGGGCCACGCTGTTGCTGCTCAGCAGCCTGCTGGACCAGCGTCGGCGGGCGCGTCAGGTAGCCCAGCGACTGGACGGCAAGCCGCTCGGCCACAGCCAGGTGGGTCTCTGGTTGCAGGCGTTGGGCAATAGCCGGATCGGTCAACGCTCGGTCAACCTGGACAACGAAACCCAGGCACTGCTCAACCGCCTAGGCTGGCGCAGCACCCGCCGGCGCTCGCTGTTCGCCGCGTGCCAGGTCGGCGTGCCGTTGCTGGCACTGGCCCTGAGCCTGCTGATTCAGGGGTTGTTTTACCCCGACACGGAGAACCACTGGATCGCCCCGCTGTTTGCCACGGCCATCGGCTATTTGCTGCCCAAGCGCTTACTCGTCGCCGCCGCCCTGCGTCGACAAAAACAACTGGCGTCCGAGATCTCCACCTTCATCCCGCTGCTGCGCATCCTGTTCGAATCGGGCATGGCGGTGGAGCAGTCGTTGCGCGTCCTGAGCACCGAAGGCAAACAACTCATGCCCGCGCTGACCCATGAACTGCGCCTGGTGCTGGCCCGTGTCGACTCCGGCCTGGAACTGGGCGAAGAGTTGCACAAGGTCAGCCGTTTACTGGCGGTCGATGAATTCACCGACACCTGCGTGATCCTTGAGCAGTTGATTCATCAGGGCGGCGGCGCGATGAAATCCCTGCTGACGCTCAAGCAATTATTCGATGACCGGCGCCTGACGCGCCTGCAGGAATACATCTCCAAGATGTCCGCCAAAATGTCCGTCGTGATGATGCTGTTTCTCTTCCCGGCGTTATTGATCGTGCTGGCCGGCCCGGGCTTCACCGCCCTGGCCCGGGCCATTGGTTCGTAGAGGGATCCTGATGAAAGCAATGATTGCCGGTTTGAGTTTGCTGTTATTGGGCGGTTGCGCCACCGACGGCCAGGCACCGTGGAACGCCCTGACCAGCAGTGCCAGTTGCAGCAAATTGAGTGGCGATGAACAGCTGAAATTGAACCTGGCCGACGACATGGCCAACGACGGCAAACTGCACGCCAGCCTGGCCAACCTGCAAAGCCTGCCGGACAACGTGGCCGACGTGCGCCTGCGCCGGGCCAAGGTCTACCGCCTGCTGGGCCGCAGCGAAGCCGAACCGTTATACCGCAGCCTGCTCGGCACCTGCATGGCCGCCGAAGCCGAACACGGCCTGGGCCAACTCGCCGCCGCCAAGGGCGACAACGGCCTGGCCCAGTCCCACCTGCTGCGCGCCGCACGGCTGGCGCCCACCGACGACAAAATCCGCAACGACCTCGGCGTGGTGTACCTCAACCAACTGCGCGTCGACGATGCACGCTTCGAATTCCTCACCGCCATGGAACTCAAGCAAGGCGATCAACTGGCCGCATTGAACATGGTGACGCTGCTGATCTACCAGGACGACTGGAGCCGCGCCGCCGAACTCGTCAGCCGCCTCGGCCTCAGCCCCGCCCAAGTCACCGCAGCCCAGGAACGCGCACAAAAACTCAAGACCCCGGGCAAGACAGGCCCGATTCCTGCGAACCAGGTCGCCGTCGTCACGACGCCGAGCCTTCAATAGGGAGTCCTTTGCGATGAAACCAATCGTCCTCTGCTGCCTGCTGGCCCTGCCCCTCGCCGCCCATGCGCTCGACGGCCCATCCTCGCCACAACAAGCGGAAACCGAAGGCTGGCTACAACTGCAAAGCAGCAACAAGGCGGCTTCGCAGAAACCACAGACCTCGACGGCGACTGAACGGGAGCTGAGCATGCAGCGCTGGTTGAAGAGTTATGAGCATGAGATCCCGCAGTTTTTTGATCAGGATCAGGGGGGGACGGTGAGCAGTGGGTCGGGGGGGTAGGTTTTGATTTTTTTGTGTGTGGTTTGCCGCCTTCGCGAGCAGGCTCGCTCCCACATTTCGATTGAGATCAGTCTGAAAATTTACGCGGGTCCTACAGCCGGGACGGTTTTTGAGGAGGATTCCGACAGGTTGTGTCGGTTGTTGGGTCAGACGGGAAATGGGTAGGCTTTGGGTGTCGCTGCAAATTCAGCGACCGGGCGTCGCAGTCCGTCTTAGCTTACTTGGTGCATAATCACCGTCCTCAATCGACTCTCCTTCATAGATTGTCGATTGGTTTTATGGTGGCTGTGCGCGGGATACCTTCGGGTATGCCGGGTTTACCAAGTAGCTCGGTCTGCGACCCCGCGTACAGCTGCCTCCTTCAAATCGCGTCGCAGCGATCAGTGGCAGCTCCACAATTTACTTGGAGTCTCACCATGTTCAAAGAAACACCAAATCCCCCGGAAACCGACGACGTTTCTCCCTACGAATCCATCGATTCCAAAAAATTCCACGACGCCGCCGAACGCGCGTTGAATCACTACCTCAACCCCGCAGTACTGAAGTCACCGCCCACCCGCAAACCCAGCACCATGTTCATGCTTGCACCGGACCTCAAAGACGAAGACCTGCTGGCCCACACCTGTGA
>NZ_JBSKHV010000025.1:0-37843 GCF_057128725.1 Pseudomonas oplopanacis
GTTTCGCGAACGGCTTTGCCGTTGTCCCAGGATTCGGTGATTGCCAGCAGTTCCAGGTTCTGCTCGATGCGGTCGGCAATTTTCAGCAGCACCAGCGAACGAGCCTGGGCGGACGTGGCGCCCCAGGCATCGGCGGCGGCGTGGGCAGCGTCCAGGGCCTTGTCGATGTCTTCGGCAGTGGAGCGCGGGAATTCGGCAATCGGTTGGCCATTCACGGGCGAAGTCGTGGTGAAGTACTGGCCTTTGACAGGCGCGACGAACTCGCCGCCGATGTAGTTACCGTAGCGGTGCTTGAAGGATACGAGGGCACCGGGGGTGCCAGGAGGGGTGTAGATCATGACGAGTCTCTCTTGTTGTTTTGGGTGGGGGCCGTCCGGGGGCAACCACGGTCACTTCAGTCGCCGGGTGGAGTCAGCAACCTTGAGGTGTTTCACCGCGTGCCAGGCGGGCATTGATGTCTTCGATGACGGCCGGCAACTCGACGATGGTGTCGATCAGGTAGTGCGGGCGAGAGCCTTCAAACATCTTGATGATGCGGGTGCGTTCTTCTGCCAGTTTGTCGGAGGGCAACGCTTTGTACTGATCGTAGGTCAAGCCCAGGGCGTTGCCGGAGCACGTCAACGCGACTGTCCACATGCCGGCACTACGGCCTTCGAGGATGCCCGGCCAGGTGTCATCGACCTTCACGCAAGCGGCTACATCGCTGATCCCCAACGCGATCACGTTAGCCAAAGCCTGGGCTGGATGTGGGCGGCCATTGGGCACTTCGTCGGTCGCTACCACGTGGTCGGCAACGTAGCCATTGTTGCGCGCCAGCTCCATCACTTTTGCCATGACTATGGCCGGGTAGCCTGAGCAGGACCCAATTTTCAAACCCTGGCCGCGCAGCGCATCGATGGCGTTCAAGGCGCCAGGAATCAGCGCCGAATGCAGAGCGATCTTCTCGATTTGTAGCGGCATGAAACGCTCATAAAGCGCTGTGACGTCCTCATCGGTCGGCAAGCGATCAAACACCGCACGGTAACGCTCTGCGATCTGTGGCTGGTTGCATAATGTGCGGATGTGGTCCCACTTACCCATGCCCATGGGACCGCGCGCTTCCTCCAGAGAGACCGCCACGCCAAACTCGGCGAAAGCCTCGACGAAAATTTGTGTAGGGGCGAATGAGCCAAAATCAACGACGGTGCCGGCCCAGTCCAGGACCACGGCTTGCAGTTGAGCAGGTTGTTTGTAATGCATGGTGAATCTCCACTTTTGGGTAGGGGGAGGCCGTCCCTCTCATCAGTGAGAAGTAGGCTTATCGATTGTTGAAGTGCGTTACAGAGTTAAATAGCGGGTGTCGGGCTTGAGTCGAACAACTCCGCGATCATCGGCCGGTTTCTGCGAATACCGAGGCAGCACAGGTGGTAGTCGATGGAAAACGGGTGATTAACAAACGTGATCGGTTTTGTACCTGGGGTTTCGGTGTACTCGACGGCAGACACAAAACCAATGCCGATGCCTTTGGCGATGGCGTGGACGATGGCTTCGCGACTGTTCAACTGCATGACACAGTTCAGCGAGACGTCGAGGCGCTTGCAGCTTTCTTCCACCAACTGACGAGTGCGTGAGCTTTTTTCCCGAAGCACCCACCGTTCACTGCTGATCTGCTCAACGTGCACTTCTTCCTGACTGGCCCAGGGATGGTCGTCACGCACGACGGCAATGATCGGATAGCGCCGGTAAAGCTGCGTATCAAAACGCTGGTCGAATTCGGACAACGCCAGAATTGCCACGTCGATGTCGAAGTTGAAGAGCCGGTCCAGCGTTTCCTTTTCAGGAGAAAACGAGGTCTCCAGTTCGATGTCCGGATGTTGTTGCATCAATTCGTACGTCAGGTTCATTGCGATGGGCGGAGAAACTGCACCCAGGCGCAACATACCGGACTTGCGTTGCTTGAAACTTTGTAAAAGTTGCACGGCTTCATCCTCTTGGCCGAACAGGCCCTGGGTGATCGCATAGAGCTTGTGTCCCGCCGAACTCATTTCGATATAGCGGCCACGACGGTGGAACAGTTCCACGGAAAACTTCTTTTCCAGCGCGTTGACCTGCTCGCTGACCGTCGGTTGGCCGACGCTCAGGTACTCGGCAGCAAGGGTGAAACTGCCGGTCTTCGCTACCGCATGAAAAGAACGTAACCACTTGTGGTACTGGTACATAAAAGATCCTGTTCCTGAGCCGTAACCTTTGATTCAAGTCTCTGAACCTTGTATTCAACGTCTGATGAATAGCGCAACCACAGCGCTGCAAAGGCACGCGGCAGTGACCACGATGAAGATCAACGACGTATTGCCGGTACTGTCGAGCATACTGCCGATCAAGGGTTCCGCCAGGCCCGCAAACAAATAGGACGAGAAGTTCATCACACCGGTTGCCGTGCCAGCACGCTTTGCTCCGACCAGGTCCGGGCACAGCGCCCAAAAGCTGGAAGCAGGGCCGTACACGAAGAAACCGCAAAGGAACAACGCCACGAGACCGGTCGCGCTGTGAGGTGCAAGGGTCCACATCCACAAGCTGGTGCCTGCACCGAGGAACATGTAGAGCATGATCGCCAGGTAGCGTTTGGACCCGAACAATTTGTCCGAAATCCAGCCATTACTGAGCGCGCCAATGGCCATGCCCACTGGCAGGGCAACGGTGATCCACTTCGGATCGACCATACTGTCGCCGCTCTTCCAGTTGGCCCCCAGAAAGTGCACCGGTACCCAGACGATCAGGCCATAGCGAGCAGCGTTCTGGAAACCCAGGGACACCGCGGCGATGATCAAACGAAAGTTTTTCAGGACGGCTTTGTAGCGTTGTGCAGAGGTTTCGACTTCGCCATGGGCCACTTCGTGATTTTTGTCATCGGCGTTGGCGACCCCGGTATCGGCGAGTGGCTCGAAGCCCAGGTCCTGTGGACGTTCGCGCGCCACCAGGTAGAAGATGATGCCGCCTGCCAGCATCAACAACACGGGTAACCTGAAGATCCAGCGCCACTCCAGATGCATCACCTCAAGCACAACGATCGAGGTCACGTAAGACAGTACGGAGGCGCAACCGGCGGCGAACACGTACAAGCCATAGACCTTGCCGCGCTCGCCGGCACTCCACCAATTGGAGATCAGCCGACTGCCCGGCGCCCAGCCCAAGGCCTGGAAATAACCGTTGATGCCCCAAGGCAGGATCAGCGCGGCAAAATTGCCTGCGAAACTGGTCACCCAGTTGGCGGCGCAGGACAATACGGCACCGGCGGTCATGATGCGGCGGCCACCAAATTTATCGGCGAGATTACCGTTGATTGCCTGGCCGATGGCATAAGCCCAGAGCATTGCGGCCGATGCCCATCCAAGGTGTTCCTTGGTAAAGCCGAACTCGGCCTGGATCCCCGGAATGGCGAAACCGAACGTCTGTCGGCCGGTGTAGAAAAACAGATAACAGAACATCGCCGCCAGCAGCATGCGCCATTGAGCGACTCGAAACGACGCGGTTTGGACGGCCAGAGCAGGCATGGTTTGGGCACGATTCATGATCTTTTCCTTATTATTGTTCGGTCCCACCGATGGTGTGTCGGCGGGTGCACTCTTTTATGGGTGCAGCAGGAAATCGTCGCGGCTCGTCATGCCGCTGACAGTGCTTGGTTGGGCTGGCAGGCTCTAGGCAGCTTGAGAGCCGATGAAGTTTTTGCCCCGCGCGCCCTGCATGGCGAAACTGATCATTTGCTCGGCTTGTGACGCCGTTACACCGTAGTCGGAAAACTCTGTTTTCACGTCCAGGCTATGCAGGAATTCACGCAGTTGACTTTGGGCTTTGTCCAGGTCGTTGCCGAATATTCGTTGAAGGGTTCGGTCACGCGCTGCGTCGTGGCCCCAGGCAAGGCCCAGTACCAGCGGCAACGTAAAGGAGCAGGCAATCCCGTGCGGCAGGCCGTAGCGCAGGGTCATTTCGTAGGAGATGGAATGGGCGAGGGCGGTTTTGGTGTTGGAAAACGCCAACCCGGCCTTGAGCGCGGCCAACGCCATGCGCGAACGCAGTTCCTTGTTGGAGAGATCCCGACGCAGTAGCGGCAGGCATTCCAGGATGTCGGCAATGGCGGAGATGGCGAAGGTGTCCGAAACCGGGTTGGCGTTGATGTTCCAGACCGATTCCAATGCATGCGACAGAGCGTCCAGGCCCGTAGAGACTGTGACGCTTCCCGGAACCGTCAGCATCAACTCTGGATCGACAATGGCGACCTTGGGCCAGGTGCATTCCAGGTGCAGCGAATACTTTTTGTGGCTGGCCGAATCCCAGATCGTCGCCCAAGGCGTCACCTCGCTCCCGGTGCCCGCCGTGGTGGGCGCCGCGATCAGTATTTTGCTGCGCGCCGGGACGAAGGGCTTTGCGGTTGCCAGCAGCGCGAGCAATTCATCAAAGTGCCCCGATTCAGTACCCACAATCAGCGCCTTGGCGGTATCGATGGCACTACCGCCACCGACTGCAATGACCGCGTGACATTCGCCGGCCTGCTGCCAGAATCGCTCATAGGTATCACGTAGCTGGGCCACATCGGGATTAGGCTGAACATCCTCGATCACATACACCAGACGGTCGCCCAGCAGGTCTTGAATGCGATCAACCAAGCCCAGCCCACGCGCCTCGGGAAAGGTCACAAGGGCGACTTTCTGGTTTTCAGTAATGTTGGCGAGCTCATGCAGGCTGCCCCAGCCGAAACGTGTATCAACTGGATTGTGGAATCGGGCAATCATGGCGGGTCCTTTGTTTTTGTTGTTGGAAGTGACCCCATATTCAGGCGCCTTCAATAACAGCTCAAATCGATAATTCGCAGGCTTCAATCGGCTGAACCGATACTGACTCAACATCGGTTTTTTGCTGGACGGGGTTCGGTGAGACTGGAGGAACGATCAGGGCAAGCGAATGCGAAAGAGGGGGAGGCGCAGTGAGTCAGCTTCTATATTTCAGCGCCTCCACCAATGCAGAAAAGGCGGGAGACGTCTGGCGTCTGTTGGGGTAATACAAGTGGTAACCCTGAAACTTGGGGCACCAGTCGGCCAGGACTTCTTTGAGTCGGCCGTCGGCCAGATACGGTGCGACCAATTCCTCTGGTACGTAGGCCAGACCAATGCCATCAACGGCAGCATTGAGCACATGCATGATGCTGTTGAAAACAAGTTGCCCCTCTGCCTTGACCGTAAACGCCTGGCCATCTCGCTCAAACTCCCAGGCGTAAATCGCCCCTGATGGCCTGTGTCGGATATTCACGCAGTCATGCCCGGTCAGCTCATAGGGGGTTGTGGGTGCCGGGTTGCGTTCGAAATAGGCTGGAGAGCCCACCACCGCCAACCGCCAGTCCGGTCCGATGCGAACCGCGATCATGTCCTTGCTGATCGATTCGCCCAGGCGAATGCCGGCATCGAAGCGTTCCTCGACCACGTTAGTGAATCCATAGTCGACGTAGAACTCCAGGGTGATATCCGGGTAATTCTTCAAGAAGCCTGCAAGCATCGGCCGAATGCACAATTCAATCTGATCGTCAGTGCAGGAAATACGAATCGTGCCACTGGGCGTGTCCCGTAATTCGCTCAAGGCTTCAATCTCGACGGCGATCTGATCAAAAAGCGGGGCGATCGAGCGCATCAATCGTTCTCCAGCCTCTGTCGGCGACACATTGCGTGTCGTGCGGGCCAGCAGTCGTATTCCCAGTCTTTGTTCAAGCGCGCGGATCGTATGGCTCAGCGCAGAAGGCGTAATGCCCAGTTTGGCGGCGGCTTTGGTAAAGCTTTGATCGCGCGCCACTGCCAGAAATGCTTGGAGATCGTTGACTTTGGTATGGGCCATTGCTGAGTTTTTCTCAAAACTACATGAAGATTACACCTACTAATCAAGGTATCTCGAATCCGTCAAGCTCTGTCACCTATCTGGAGCGGAGTACCGATGATGAGCGAGACACCTGTATTCGACACCCCGACAGGTGATGCCCTCGGCACGCCGGGGACTGGGGAGCTCCCGGCTTACTGGAGTGGCATCTTTGCGATGACGCTGTGCGTATTCGCGCTGATCGCCTCAGAGTTCATGCCCGTCAGTTTGCTTACGCCGATAGCATCGGATCTGAACATCAGTGAAGGACTGGCCGGGTATGGGATCGCCATCTCCGGCGCCTTCGCGGTGCTGACAAGCCTGTCGATTTCTAGGCTTGCAGGCGCAATGGACCGCAAGACGCTGTTGCTGCTACTGACCGGGATTATGTGCGTGTCGGGGCTGGTGGTCGGTCTGGCGCCAAACTATACGGTGTACATGATGGGTCGTGCGCTGATCGGCGTGGTGATCGGTGGGTTCTGGTCGATGTCGGCGGCAATGGCCATGCGCCTGGTACCGTCCCGTAGCGTGCCCAAGGCTCTGGCAATCTTCAACGGCGGTAATGCTTTGGCAACCGTAGTGGCCGCGCCACTGGGAAGCTATCTGGGGAGTGTCATCGGTTGGCGGGGGGCTTTTTTCTGCCTGATTCCGGTAGCGATCATCGCGTTGATCTGGCAGTGGATCAGCCTGCCAGCCATGGCGGCGCCGCGCAAAGCGGGAGCGGGCAATGTCTTTCGATTGTTCAAGAGCCGATTGGTCCTTTTCGGCATGTTGAGTGTGGGCATTTTCTTCATGGGGCAGTTTGTATTGTTCACCTATCTGCGCCCGTTTCTGGAAAGCGTCACGGGTGTAGATGTCTCCCTGTTGTCGATGATCCTGCTGGTCATCGGCGTGGCGGGTTTTGTAGGGACCCTCCTGATCGGCACTTTTCTGAAAACCGGCATGTACCGCGTCCTGGTCAGCATTCCTCTCTTGATGGCCGCCATTGCGCTGTCCTTGATTGTCCTTGGCGGTGGAGTCGTGGCTGCTTTTGTATTACTTGGGCTGTGGGGCCTGATCGCGACGGCGGCACCTGTGGGGTGGTGGTCGTGGTTGGCCAGGGCGTTGCCCAAGGATGCTGAAGCCGGTGGCGGCCTGATGGTGGCGGTCATTCAGCTATCCATTGCGCTGGGCTCTACCCTCGGCGGGCTGTTGTTCGACGGGAGCGGCTATCGCATGACCTTTCTCGCAAGCGCTATCTTGCTGGTGCTCGCCGCAGTGACGGCCTTTTTCACCTCGCGAATATCGCTGCGGCGTCATGATGCCTGGTAATTCAGCATTGATAGCGCAGCGCACCCACCACAACGCCCAACGCTGACGAATGCTCACGGCGATTCGGGCATCACCTCGTCCAGTGCCTGCTCCAGAGTGCTGACCGTGCGCTCGATATTGTGCAGCTTTTCGAGTCCGAACAGACCGATGCGGAAGGTCTGGAAGTCAGCTGGCTCGTCGCATTGCAACGGCACTCCGGCGGCGATCTGCAGGCCGTGGTTGGCAAATTTCTTGCCGCTCTTGATGTCGGCATCATCGGTGTAGCTCACCACTACGCCAGGGGCCTGAAAGCCGGCTGCGGCTACGCTTTTGATGCCTTTGCCGGTCAACATTGCGCGCACCCGATCGCCCAGCGCCTGTTGTTCCCCGCGGACCTTGTCGAAACCGTAGGCCTGCGTCTCTTTCATCACTTCGTTGAACCGCGCGAGGGAATCGCTGGGCATGGTCGCATGGTAGGCATGGCCGCCCTGTTCGTAGGCCTGCATGATCTGCAGCCACTTTTTCAGGTCGCAGGCGAAGCTGCTGCTCTGCGTCTGTTCGATGCGCTCGAGGGCCAAAGCACTGAACATCACCAGGGCGCAGCAAGGGGAGGCGCTCCAGCCTTTCTGCGGTGCGCTGATCAGCAGGTCGACAGCGCATTTGTGCATATCAACCCACAGCGTGCCTGAGGCGATGCAGTCCAGCACGAACAGGCCACCTACCGCATGCACGGCGTCGCCGACGGCCCGCAGGTAGTCGTCGGGCAGGATAATCCCGGATGAGGTTTCAACGTGGGGGGCGAAGACAATCTGCGGCTTCTGCGCCGCAATGGCTGCCAGCACTTCGTCCAGAGGAGGTGGGGCGTAGGCCGCCTGGCGACCCGTTTCGACCGGTCGGGCTTTGAGCACTGTGGTGGCCGCCGGGATGTTGCCCATCTCAAGGATCTGGCTCCAGCGATAACTGAACCAGCCGTTGCGTATCACCAGGCATTGCTGGTCGGTGGCAAACTGTCGCGCCACCGCTTCCATGCCGAATGTGCCGCTGCCCGGGACCACCGCAACCGCCTGGGCGTTGTAGACCTGTTTCAGGGTCCTGGAAATGTTCTTCATCACGTCTTGAAATGACTGCGACATGTGGTTGAGCGAGCGGTCGGTGTAGACCACTGAATACTCGACCAGCCCCTCAGGATCGATACTGGGATATAGCTTTGACATAAGGTGACTCCTTTGGCAGAAATCTCAGTGGTATCGACCCTGCCTTAAGCCTTGGCAAATGACAAGATTGCTCGGGATTGAATGGCGGCTTCTGTCGAGCGGACGGCAGCATCAGGGGCGCGTATTCCACGTAATGCCCCATTTAAAAACTATCCGCCTCGGGCGCACGGAACGCTTTACTGTAGTAGCCGGACGGGTCGAAACAGCAAACGTGCTTCTTGCCGGACGCAAGCATATCGCAGGCATCACCAATTCGTTTTGCGCGCGTCTTGAGTTGCTTGGCTGAAGTAATCCAGTGTATCCAGTCCACGCGTGCGATGGTCGTCGTAGTGTTCCAGACTTTTCGAGCTTCAGGAGTAGCTGCCAGTGCCTCCTGAAAATCTGCGGGGATGTCAGGCTCGGGTTCCTTTTTCACCGGGGCTAGCTCTAGTGTAACGATGTCCCCAGCGGTTGCGCCTGCGGCTTCGAGTAACGCTCTACTGACCTGCAGCCAATGGCTCAGCTGACCATCCGGCTCAAGGGTTGCCTGGAAGTGGTGCCCATTGATGGTGCCTTCAACTGTCGTCCTTCCTCGCCTCGGAAGCTGTTCACTTGCTTCTCTTGGCAGTACTACAAACGCCCACGACGTGTCATCACCAGGCTTTGCTGGACGAAGAAGCTTTGCTTCGAATCGGGGTTTCACATCGACTGTTGTCATTGCAACTCCTCCAACTAATAAGCCGGACTATTCTCTGCCGACATCACTGCCGGTTTTAAACGCAATTGATGACGCCGAGCCCAACCGCGGTAACAGTTCAGTGAAGAAAGTCGACGCTACCTATTAGCCACTAGTCTGTCCAGCGGCTGCGGATGTCACGCTTTTTTGCACCGCCAACGTCAGACGCGGTCTTAACAGCGGGTAGGCGAAGGTGGAAACCATGACAACGCGCAAATTAACCATTAAAGACTTGCAGCTGAACGTTTCAATCCGCGGCCACGGCTCACCGCTGCTATTACTCAACGGCCTGGGTGGTTTGATCCGTACCTTCGATCCCCTGCGCAATGAACTGGTGGGCTACAAGACCATTACGTTGGACGTGCCCGGGGTCGGCAAATCGCAAATGCCCCGCTGGCCGATGCGTCTGCCGCGCCATGCCGACCTGATCGCCGAGATGCTCAAGCAATTGGGAATCGAGCAGGTCGATGTGTTCGGCGTGAGTTGGGGCGGCGCATTGGCGCAAGAATTCGTCCTGCGTTACCCGGGCATGGTGCGCCGGCTGATCCTCGCGGCGACCTCGGCCGGCCCGGCCATGCTGGTGAAGCCCGGCGACATCCTGGATTTTTTTGGCAGGCGCAAAAGTGCCAAACCGGGGAAGCAAGAAGGCTCGCGCAATTCGATACAGACGCTGCTGCGCTTCGGTGTGGTAAACGGCATGCTGACGGCCAACCCGCGAACCTATTACCACCAGCTCACCGCACTGGTCGGCTGGACGAGCTTGCTGCGGCTGTCACGACTACGCCAGCGCACGCTGATCCTCACCGGTGAACGCGACACGCTGGTGCGGCTGTACAACGCGCATATCCTGCGCCGCACCATTCGCCGTGCCGAACTTCACGTCCTGCCGGGCGAGGGGCATTTTTTCGTGGTGACCAGCGCCAGGCAAACCGCCGAAGCGATACGCGAATTCCTCTGCCAGCCGCATGGCGATGAAGAGCCCGCTGCACGATTTATCCAACCTGTTGCGCCGACCGGTTGAATCCACAGCCGATTGCGATCACTCAGCTGTTCAGCGACATTGGCTTATCGCCACCCGGAGGCAAACCAAACAGCTTCCTTACCCCGTTAAGGAACACTCCATAAGGTCGTCCCAGAAAGAGCATTATCAAGGCCGCACCGAGAGTGCCGCGCACCAGGCCGCCTCCCGATGCACCACTGAAGGCAATGATCGCTGCGTAGATGGGCACCTGGAAACTGACGAGGGCAATACTGTCCCATAGCAACCTGGAAATCGTGCTCTCACAGGCTCGTCTCATTAACCAATCCCGCCATAGGCCGTAAGGTCTCGCGACTGGAATCATCAGGGCTGCTCCCAGAAGGCGAGCATGAAGAACCTGATCCCACGTCATGCCGGCAATGAAACGTTCGTTGATGATGCCGGTGGTCGTGAAAAACAGGATCAGCGCCGTTGTGTCCGCAAAAAACGCAGTCCGACGCATTGGCTGTTGCAGGCGCTGAAGCACATCACATCTCCTTTCATGGTTTGAACAAAAAGCGGGCATCGATACACTTCCAGCTCTCCTTTCATGAACGGACTCGAAATTGCGCCGGTCTTTGTTTGCTCTATTCCTCAGCCTCGTGGCATTTCTGCTTGTTTCCTTCGTTGTCACGTTGTGGCGAAGCCCTTACAGCCTCACTGTCTTGATCGCCTCAGTCTATGAGGAGGGCCTGATAGTTGGCCGCAACCCCGGCAAAGCCGCAGACTGGTACTTACGCGCAGCAGAAAAAGGCGACCGTGTCGCGCAGTACAAGCTCGGCATCATTCAATACTACGGTCGAGGTATCGACGTTGATCGACCAAAGGGTCTTCAGTGGATAATTGAGTCGGCCGATCACGGGAACGCAGACGCCCAATACTATATGGGTGTTGCAAGTATTGCGGGCCTGGATATGCCGAGGGACTATGCCCACGCTGAGACATGGTTCAGCAAGGCTGCAGAGCAAGGTCATGCCAAAGCTCAACGACAGCTCGCTACCCTTTATTACCAAGGTAACGGCGTTGAGGCAAACGACCAGCAGGCTTTCAACTGGGCTAGCAAGGCAGTCGCTCAAGGCGATGCCGAGGCTCTGACGCTACTCGGTACTCTCTATTTCTTTGGTAAAGGGGTCCCAGCAGACCCTCAATACGCTGTGAAATTGCTCACCCAGGCGGCCAATGCCGGCGATAGCCTTGCATTCGAACTGTTGGGAGCGGCCACTTTACATGGCACTGGTACCCCAAAAGATCTACCCGCCGCATTGCATTGGTATACGCGCGCTGCCGATCAGGGCCGGGTCAACGCCCAGTACGTCCTCGGCTACCTCTACAGTAGTGGCGGTGATGTACCAGTGAACTATCCATTGGCGAATCGCTGGTTGTTGCAGGCGGCCACTCAAGGAAACGCTGTGGCGCTGATTTCCCTCGCCGTTCATCTCGATAATGGGCAGGGCATCCAGCGTAACAAGCTCAAGGCTTGCGGATTATTGCGTGTGGCGCTCAAACAGACGCTGCCGAGCGATATTGCAGACCCCATGCGCATTCAGCTTGAGAAGGAAGAGAAAACGCTTTCGCCACAGCAACTGGCTGAGACATTGGCTTTTGAAAGCCTCTACTCAAGCCCGGCGGGTCTCAGGGGACTGCAAGGTGATCTGGTAAGCGAACAGTAAGAAGCGACGGCCGCGCAGCCAAGCGCTAGCCTACTGGCGGACATATACAAACAGTGATCGCGCAAATGCCTGTGTTTCGGTGGAGAAAGAGTTACAGGCATCTGGTTTCGGCCGATTGCGCGCATTTGTGAAAGGCAGAAAACGACCGATTCTGTTGAAAAAGTAGCTCGCCTGTCTGGCCTGCGGCAAAATCGCTGCATTGGCCAGCAGGGAAGCACGCAGCATGATGGGGCAGTTATCGAGTGGACAGAAAAGGCTGTATTACTCGTTCAACCTTGAAGATCACATCCCCGCCGATCACCTTCTGCGCAGCATTGATCGGTGTCGCGACTGAGAGATTTGCGCCATCGCCTTGCCCGACTTCTACAGCCCGATTGATCCTGAATTGATGATCCGCATGCTACGGCATCCGCTCAGAGCGGGGGTTATGCGAAGACGCCCACTTGAAGCTGGCGTATCGCTGGGTGGCGTACCGTGTGACGGGTTAGGTGTTCAAGACACCTTGTAGCGCGGTGCCGGAATGCCGGTCTGGGTCGCGCCGAACAGTTCTGCACGGGCCGCGTCGTATTTGTCCCACAGCGAAAAGTCCGCCACCGACGGCCAAGTGATGCTTTCGCCTTGATCGAACCCGGCCAGCGCCGCGTCGACCAGGTTTTCCGTGGTCATGACGGCTTCTTTGCGCAGTGCGGACAGCGGGATGCCGGACTCATCCCAGATTTCCGTGGCGGTGGAAGCGGGCAGGACTACCTGGACCTTGACGCCTGTTTCCGCCAGTTCAGCCTGCAAGCCGCGACTGAACGCCAGCACGAAACTCTTGGAGCCGCTGTAGACGGAACTCACCGGTAGCGAGTGCAGTGCCAGCACCGAGGCGACGTTGATGATCACCCCTTTGTTGCGGCTGAGCATGGCCGGCAGCGCCGCATGGGTCAGGCGGGTCAGGGCGGTGATGTTGAGGGCGATCTGGGTCATGGAATCGTCGACGGACGACTCGGCGATCGGGTGCAGCCTGGCGAGACCGGCGTTGTTCACCAGCACGCGGATCGCCGGGTTGGTGGCGAGGATCTTCTCCACCTGGGCCAGATCGTCCGGGTTGACCAGGTCGGCACGAATCGTCTTGACCAGCCGGCCATGGCGGGCGGAAATTTTTTCGGCCAGGGCATCGAGGCGATCCTGGCGTCGCGCCACGAGGATCAAGTCGTAGCCACGGGCAGCCAGCCGATCGGCATACACCGCGCCGATTCCCGAAGAAGCACCGGTGATGAGGGCAATTTTCTGAGCGTCATTTGTGGACATGGGCATCTCCGATGCATGAGTACTCAATCAATATGATTGAGGGCTCAAGTATAGAGGCCGGGACGTTCCGCTTGTCAATGGTTTTGCCCTCAATCATTCTAGGGGGATGAAGAACTCAAAAACCTCCCCCCGAGATACCGACGACGCCTCCGACCTCGACCTGCTGGGCGAAGTGGCGTGCACCAATACCGCGTTGCGCCGCGCCGCCAGGCGCCTTGGCAATCTGTATGACGAAGCGCTCGCGCCCATTTCCTTGAAGGCCACGCAAATTGGAATGCTTGCCCAGATCAGCCGCTTTCCGAGCGCCGACGGGCATGACGGGCCCACCTTGCAGGAGTTGGCAGGGCTGCTGGCGATCCAGATGTCTGCTATCTCCCATGCCATGAAACCCCTGGTGCGCGACGGCATTGTCGAGTTGCAGCAAGACGCGCTGGACAAGCGGACCAAACATTGCGTGCTCACCCCCAAGGGCGACCAGCTTCTAGCCGAAGCGCTGGTGCTGTGGCAGGCCGCCAACGATCGGGTCGAAACCGTGCTGGGGCGGTCGTCGGCGGCGTTGCTGCGCCAGTTGGCGGATGAGATTGCCTCCGATGAATTCCTCAGTGAGTTCAACCATCTGACTGCCGAGTGAAACCCTCGGCTTCTTGCTGCGTAGGGCTGTTTTTTCATTCCTGATCATCGTGCTATCTGGTTGCATTATAGAACCAACGTTGATACAACTGTTGTGGTTTCATAAATAAACCACTTGCATGGGAAGGAGGTTCGCTATGCAGCAGCCAACAGCATTGATAGTCGGGGTGGGTTCTGAGCAGGGGCTGGGCGCGGCGATCAGTCGGCGTTTTGCCCGTGAAGGCTTTCATGTCCTGTCCGTCGGCCGCACGGGGGCGAAACTCGACGCGGTGGTGAATACCATCAAACAACGAGGCGGCAGCTCAGAGGCGGTGGTCTGCGACGCAACGGAAGAGCGCGAAGTGCTGCGGCTTTTCGAGTATGCGATGCGACCGGTGGCCGGTCGTGAAGCGCCCAGCGTGGTGGTCTTTAACGCGGGTAATAACGCGCATATTCCCCTGCGCGAATTAAGCGCGTCGCAGTTTGAGGCGTTCTGGCGCATCGGTTGTTATGCAGGCTTTCTGGTCGGTCGCGAGGCTGCTCGTTATCTGGTCCCCAGGGGCGCCGGCACCCTCCTGTTCACGGGGGCATCGGGCAGTCTGCGGGGCAGGTCCGGCTTCGGCCATTTCGCCGCGGCGAAATCGGGGCTGCGGATGCTCAGCCAGAGCATGGCCCGGGAGTTCGGACCGCAGGGTATCCACGTTGCGCATGTGGTGGTCGACGGCGGGATCAATGGCGAGCGCCTGCGGGTGCTCAGGCCTGAGGTGGTCGCCCAGCGCGGCGAGGACGGTCTGCTGGACGTCGATGCCATCGCCGAAAACTATTGGCACCTGCATCGGCAGCCGTTGACGGCATGGACGCAGGAACTCGATTTAAGACCGTTCAAAGAACACTTCTGAATTCACCACATGCTTGGTTTAGCCGAAGGCAGGGGCAGGGTCCCCAGCCTCGCCGTGGCCGCTCAAAAAGACATAGGTAAGACTCATGGTTTCAAGCACGTTAGACAGTGAAGGCGTCACCCCCTATTCGTGGTTCGGCGTACTGGCCATCGCGCTTGGCGCGTTCGCCCTGGTGGTCACGGAGTTTCTCCCGGTGGGATTGCTGCCGGGTATTAGCCGTGATCTGGGGATCTCCGAAGGCACGGCCGGCCTTGCGGTCACGGCCACCGCGCTGCTGGGGTTTCTCGCGGCACCCATCACCGCCATGTCGATCGGCAAAGCCGACCGGCGTCTGGTGCTGTTGGCGCTGACGGTTTTGCTGGTCATCTCCAGCGTCATGTCCGCCCTGGCCAGGAACTTCGAAATGCTGCTGATCGCGCGGGTCATCCTGGGGGTGGGCGTCGGTGGTTTCTGGGCGATTTCGATCACGGCGGCGGCGCGGCTGGTGCCGGACGAGAAAGTGCATGCCGCCTCGTCGATCGTGTTTGCCGGCATCTCCATCGGCTCGGTGGTGAGCGTCCCGGCAGGCTCCTACATCGGCGCGCATTATGATTGGCGCATCGCGTTCATGGCCGCCAGTGTGCTGGCTGTGGTGGTGTTGCTGATTCAACTGGTCGCGCTGCCGAAAATCCTCATCGACCACGGCATCAAGCTGAGCAATTTTTTCGGCCTGCTGAAGTCGGCGAAAGTCAGGGGTATTTTCCTGACGGTGATCTTCATCGTCGCCGGGCAGTATTGCGGGTACACCTTCGTCACGCCGTATCTGGAGCAGGTCACCGGGGTCGATACCAATGTGTTGAGTACGTTGTTGTTCATCTATGGCGTGGGGGCGGTGGCTGGTAATTTTCTGGGTGGATCTTTCGCTGGCAGAAACCTGCAATTGACGGTGGTGGCGACCGTGGTCATTTTCCTGATTGCGCTGATCTGCATGGCGGCGTTCGCCAGTCATGTGGTCATCGTCACCCTCAGCCTGATCGTCTGGGCGATCTCCTGGGGTATGGCGCCGGTCTGCACGCAATTGTGGCTGTACAACGCCACCCGAAATGACCCCGAAGCCGCGCAGGCGGTCAATACCAGCGTTTTCCAATTGTCCATCGGACTGGGCTCACTGATGGGCGGCGCAGCCGTCAATACCATGGGACTGCACAGCTCGATGTGGCTCGGGGCGCTGGTGCTTGCGTTGGCGGTGGCAACGGTGTTGAAGGTGGGCCGTATGGATCGGCGGGGGTGAAAGGAAACTGTGGGCGAGCCTGGTTGCGGTAATGCGGGCATTCAGGTAGCCAGCGTTATCGTTGACCGTCGCGGGCCTGCTCGTTCCCACAGGAGGGCGGCGCATGCTCAGGCAAAAAAAGAAACCCCGGATGGACCTGATCCACCCGGGGTTTCCCGTTTCCAGCAGCCCAAGGCCGTTGATCAATAACGCTGATACTTGGAACCAAACTCGGAACGGTTTTCCGCGACGTAGAGTTTTGCTTTCTGCACATCCTGACGGTCGCTGCTGACCGTGTTCACATTCACCGTGGCCGGTTGGCTGACGGTGTTTGCTGCAACGACTGCGTGGGTGGCGTGGGGTGCGGCGATGGCCGACGTGGCGCCAAGGACCGAAAGGGCGAAACCGATACCGATGATGCTTTTCATGATGAGGCTCCAGAGCGCGGTGAGAGGATGGGGCCACTGTAGAGCCGGAGAGTCAGGATGAGTACACCCCCTTGCGCATAGTCAATATCGAGAACAGTGATCGTTGCACGCAGCTCCCCCTGTAGCTGCCGAAGGCTGCGATCTTTTGATCTGGCTTTTAAAAATCAAAAGATTGCAGCCTCGTTTCACTCGACAGCTCCTAAACCGTTCCGAAAAGGGTATTTGTGGAGACTGCCTATGCCGACAGCCCGATCACATCCGGAACCGGCAACCCCGCCTTGCGACATTCTTCAAGGTAGAGCGCGGTGATGAACGGCGTATCCCAGATGCTTTCGACGTTGTCGTGTTCATCCATATTCAGGTTGGCGCCATTAATGGCGAACCAGACCTCGGTCGGTTCGCTGTTGCTCGCCGGCACATGCAAGGTGTGCATAGAGCCGGCAGGTTCGTAGAGATATGAACCAGCGGTGTTGACCTCCGGGTACTCCAGATACTTCCAACTGCCGGAAAAGGTGACCGCGTAGACATCGCCCGTGTGTTTATGCCGGGGAATGGTCAGACCTGGGGCGAAGCGGGTTTGTACCACCCACAGCCCGGTGTCGGCGTTTACCTGGAGCAGTTTGAATTCAAGACCTTCAATCAGCGTGACATAGGGCAGGTCATCCTTGCCACGGTGATGCGTGGAAGGGTGTTTGTCGGCAGTGTCGGTAACGATGGCATGCATGATGATTTCCTTTGTTGTTGGACTTGTTTGGAACCGGGAGCACCGCCCTGCAAACCGCGGTGCTCACCTATGCGTCAGGCAGATCCGGGGTTACTGCTGGTTGAGCTTCGCCACGTGGTGCCCAAGGCGATACTCGTAATCACCTTCCTGCTGCAGACCCTGGTCCAGCGCCTTGGCGATCAGGCGTTGGGTGTCGGGCCAAGTGGTGGTGCCGATGAACGCCTGGTTGGAGCCCCAGCGATCAGCCTCGGTGGGCACGCCAGCGCGGGCGTTCACGGTTTTCTTGGCCAGTTCCAGCGCGTCTTTGCTGAAGCTGGCGATGCGCTGGGCCAGGTTGTCGACGAATGCATCGAGCTCGGCGTCGGGCATCGAGCGGTTGACCCAGCCGTATTTCTCGGCGGTGTCGGCATCGAAGTCGTTCGAGCCGGTGATGATTTCCAGGGCCCGGGAACGACCGGCCAGGGCCGACAGCCACTCCGTCGCGCCGCCGCCAGGCACCACGCCCACGCTGACTTCGACCTGGGCCAGCACGGCTTTTTCACGGCTGGCAAAGCGCATGTCGCAGGCCAGGGCCAATTCACTGCCATGACCACGGGCCCGGCCGCGAAGCTTGGCGATGCTGACGACCCGGGATTGAGCCAGGCGGGTGACGAAGGCTGGCCATTCGGCAAATTTCGCCGACCCTGGCATGTCCGGAATCACCTCGCCACGCACCAGGTCGTAGTGGGCGACGAAGTAGTCAGGGTTCGAACTCTCGAACACCACGACCTTCAGGTCGTCGTCCTGCTCGATGCGGTCCATCAGCACCCGCAGTTCGGCAAACATCTCAGGGTCATAGAGGTTGATCGGCGGGTTGCCGATGATTACACGCCAGTAGCCAGGGGAAACTTTGGAGATCGTCAGGCGGTTGTGAGTGCTGGGCATCTTTACGGATTCCTGTAGAACGGTAGGTTGACGTGCGACCACAGGTGCACGCATCTGGTCTCATAATGAGACCTGATTGATCCTAGATTTACTGGTTCAATAATGCAACCAGATAACCGCATGGATTATTAAGCTGCGAGTACCGAAGTGAAGGAGTCGCCCGCCGTAGAGCGGGGATTGATTGCGTGGGCCACTGGTCAGTTTTATTATGAGACCCAGTTTCCATCTCCCGGCGACGCCATTTCGAGCGTTGCCAAACTGACAGGTCGACCCGTGAAACGAAAAAGTCTTGAAGATTCACCCTGCGCGATTGCCAGGGCCCTGGACACCATCGGCGATTGGTGGACGCTGTTGATCATGCGTGACGCGTTCGAAGGCATCACCCGCTTCAACGAATTCCAGAAGAGCCTGGCGATCCCCAAGAACATTCTCTCGGTCAGGCTCAAGGGCTTGGTCACCCGGGACATTCTCGAAGTGCAGCCAGCATCCGACGGCAGCAACTATCAGGAATACGTGCTCACCGATCTGGGCAAGGACCTGTTCCATGTCATGGTCGCCCTGCGCCAGTGGGGCGAACGCCATCTGTTCGCCGAGGGCGAGGGACCCGTCGCGACCCTGGTCGACAGGGCACGCGGACGTCCGGTCGCCACGCTGCGGTTGCCCTCGGACGATGGCAAGACACTGGAACTGGCCGACACGTTGGTGGCCTATTCGAGGTAGGCGGCACCGCGTTCGGCACAGTTGCACATCCTGCACTTCCAAGCTGCAAACACTTCACTGCTCTTTGACCAAACGCCATGTAAAACTCTTCGGACTAATTACAAGACCGTTGCAGCTGTGGAGTTTGGTATGAGTTCGTTCGTTGATGATTTTGATGCTGTGGTTGCCTCGCGCAGGGCTGTGCGGGCTTTTTTACCGACGCCCGTTTCGAGGAAGTTGATCAATGAAGTCATCGATGTCGCTCGTTTAGCCCCCAGTAATTCCAACACCCAGCCATGGTCGGTCCATGTGGTGACCGGCGAGCCCAAGCGTGCGCTGAGCGCCTTGCTGGCCACGGCCCACACCGATCCGTTCGCCGACCCGCTGCTGCACTTGCCGGACGATTTGGCGCAGAAGTACCGCGACCGCCAGGAAAATTTCGGCGCCCTGTTCTACGGCCTGCATCAGATCGACAAGTGCGACAACGACGGCCGGGCTCGTGTCAGCGGCCTGAATTTCGAGTTCTTCGGCGCCCCCGTCGGGCTGATCTTCACCATCGACGCGAACCTGAAGAAATACAGCTGGCTCGACTACGGCCTGTTCCTGCAAACCCTGATGCTGACGGCGCGCTCCCGTGGCCTGTCGACCTGTCCGCAGGTGTCGTTCGCACGATTCCAGGCGTTGATCAAAGACTTTCTGCGCCTGGACTGCGGCCAGGAAATCGTCTGCGGCATGTCCCTGGGCTACGCCGATGAAAGCGCGCCTGTGAACGCTCTGCGCATGCCGCGAGAGTCGTCCCACGCCTTCACTCACTTCCTGGGCTTCGATCAGTAGTCCATTTTTCGGGACGCCACGCTGTATCGATTTCCCGGCGTCCCCCACACGGCAGCACGAGGTGTACATCAAAATGGCAGTACGAGTTCTGGCCCTATCGGGCAGTGCCCGCAAGGGTTCGTTGAATCAAAAACTTCTGAACGTCGCCGTGCAGGGCGCATTGGCCGCTGGCGCTGAAGTGACCGTGGTTTCGTTGAGCGATTATCCGCTGCCGTTTTTCGACAGCGAGCTCGAGAAGGAGCAGGGCGTTCCTGCCCATGCCCTGAGCCTGCAGAAACTGTTCAGCGAGCACGATGCGTTGCTGGTGGCCTCGCCGGACTACAACGGTGGCTACACGGCCTTGTTGAAAAACGCCATCGACTGGATGAGCCGTCCGACGACTGAAAAAGTCTCCGGCCTGGCGCTGTTCGCTAACAAGGCATCAGCAGTGATCTCGGCATCGCCTGGCCCCATGGGCGGCATTCGTTCGATGCTGGCCATGCGTGGCGTGCTGGAAAAGCTTGGCGCGATGCTGATCCCGCAAACCTTTACCCTGGGCGTCGCACACCAGGCCTTCGGCGAGAACGACCAGTTGAGCAATCCGCAGGTGGAGAGCGAAGTGAAGGCCATCGGTGCGGCGTTGGTGAGGTTCTCCGGCGCGCTGCGCGCAGCCTGACTCGGCACTGAGCAAGGAC
Source organism: Pseudomonas oplopanacis (assembly GCF_057128725.1). NCBI lineage: Bacteria > Pseudomonadati > Pseudomonadota > Gammaproteobacteria > Pseudomonadales > Pseudomonadaceae > Pseudomonas > Pseudomonas oplopanacis. The sequence continues at coordinate 20,115 of NZ_JBSKHV010000025.1, forward strand.
GTTGCCACGAACGGACTTGCTCAGTCCTGCAAACGAGAGATTTCTTCTGCCGCCGCACTGATCTGGCCATGCAGCCAGCGTTGCGCCGGATCATTGTCATTGCTGCTGTGCCAGATCATGTCCAACTGCTGACGGGCGACGGGGTAGGGCAATGGCTTGATCATGAAGCCCAAGGTTTTGGCGAATGTCCGCGCCAGCGGACGCGGTACGATCGCCAGCAATTCACTGCCTTCGAGCAGCATCGGCAACGCCAGGAAATGTGGCAGCACGATCTGCCTTCTCACCGACAATCCCGCCTCCGTCAATGCATTCTCCAGGGCATTGCGATCGTACATCTGCGCCTGTCGCGCCAGGCCTCGTTCAAGTATGTAGCCACTGAGCATTCCTTCGCCTTCGCCGCCCAGGGACACCACGGCCAGCGGATACTTCACCAGATCTTCGAGATGCAGCGCGTTGTCGCCGATCGGATGCCCGCCGCTGCAGATGAACACTTCGTCCTGTGACAGTACGGGCTTGCTGCGAAACCGCTCCGGGGCGCTGCGAAAGGTGCCGATTGCCACATCGATCCGGCCGAGGTCGATCTGCTCGGCCAGGTCCAGGCGGGTCGCCGGGGTGATCGACAGGTCGATGCCCGGGGCCGCGGTCGATAACTGGCGGTTGAGTTGCGGCAGCAGCGTGGCCGACACGTAGTCGTTGGCGGCGATCACAAAGGATCGGCACACGGTCTGCGGCAAGAAGGTAGACGCGGCCTGTGCCAGGGTCTGGCTCATGCTGTGCAGCGCCGCGCGCAACGGGCCGCTGATTTCTATCGCATAGCTGGTGGGGGTCATGCCTTTGCCGGTGCGGACGAAAATCTCCTGGGCAAGGCCCTCGCGTAAACGGGACAGCGCATGACTGACAGCGGACTGACTCAGGTGCAGGCGCTGGCTGGCACGCAGCACGCTGCGCTCTTCCATGACGGCGTCGAAGACCCTAATCAGATTCAGATCCAGCTTATCGAACGTAATCATGGCGGGCATTCCGGAGGGCGCGAGTTGGCTAATAATTTGAGTTCATAAATCAAGCATTTGCAAGCGAGTATCAAGGCTCGCCAGTGTTGAATGTCATGCATTGAGACACTGCAGAAAGTTCGCTTTTTGCCCGAGTGCAAGTATGGGAGAGTGTAAAAAAACCTTAAAACAGTGAGCGTCTGACAAATGAATAAACGTGATGAGTTGATCAATCTCTGTATTGAGTTTCTGGCCAAGGTCAAAGATAAAACCGCAAGTAATAATCTTGAACAGTGGCTCAACGATACTTATGGGCCGGACAGTGAAACTTACCAGCGAATTGCTGACCTGGTGATTGAAGGCGTGGCACAAGGCTGGGCGGCCAACACTGAAATCAGCGGCCCGAATTATCGTCGCAGTCGCCTGTGCGAGCCCTGTGCGGAAACCTTCTACTTCAGCATCACCACCGTCTACATGGACAGCAAGGGTTACGAGCTGGATAACGATCAGCGCACCTTCCGCGGCGACTATCACCAACACCCCTACGGTGAATTGAACATGGTGATCCCGCTGGATGAAGGCGCCTTACTGGCCGGGCCACGGGGCTGGCAGGGTGCCGGGTGGACGGCGCCGTCGCCCGGCAGCCATCACTTTCCAGAGGTCAAGGGCGGCGCGTTGATTGCGTTCTTCTTCCTGCCCGCCGGGCGCATTTCCTATGACTTCCCGGCTCAGGCCAGTTGAATGGAGGTGGCGTACCGATTTTCGCAACCGCAACTGAAGTGGAGTGCTTTCGGCCATTGGCGTGAGTCGATGGCCGCGATCCACCGGGACTGGTTGTTCGACCGCAGTTCACTTACGCGGCGGCTCAGGGCGCTGTCCGACGATGAGTTCAAAGTGATTCCCCTGCGCGAAGCAGTGGGTCCTATCCTGCCGGAAGAGTGCCGGGTCCTGGGGTTGCAACCCGGGGTCATGGGCTGGATTCGCGAAGTCTACCTGACCGGTTTCGGTCGGCCGTGGGTATATGCAAGATCGGTGATCAATCATCGTGATGTTGAAGAGAGTGATTCAGCGTTACTTGAATTGGGCAATGTTCCACTGGGCAGTCTGTTGTTTGGCGAAAAGCCTTATAAGCGCAGCGAAATAGAAGTGTGTCGTTATCGCGATGCCTGTAATGCCAGCAGCCGAGCGGCCTACCCATTATGGGCCAGGCGCTCAGTGTTCAGTCGTGGACAAACACGCGTCCTGGTTCATGAAATGTTCTTGCCAGCCCTATGGGAGGAGTTGAGTTAAAACAACACCAGCAGCCACATCAGCAAAGCTGAAAGCCAATTTTAATAAAAACAAATAGGTATCCAGATGAGCGCTTATCAATATGCGCGCAGGGCTTCCCTGCGCGCCACGTTTGTAGTTTCTACTTCCGCATTGAGTCTGTATTGCGGTGGTGCCAATGCGGTTGATGCCTCGCCAGGCGCCTATGTACCCATCCCCACCGGCAGCAATCTGGCCATGCTGTACCTGGGGGGTGGCAAGGCCGATGAGTTTCAACCGGTGCAGGGCAAGGCCGTCAGCAAGGGCACTGAGCTGAAGACCAAAACCGGGTTGGTGCGCCTGTTCCACATGTTCGAAGTGGCCGAGCACCGGGTGCAACTTCAGTTCGGCTTGCCGTTCGGCAGTCAGGACCTGAAATTCAACGGCACCAAGATTCGCCATGAAAGTGGTCTGGGCGACGCCTACATGGCCGTGACGGCCTGGGTGATCGACGACCCCAAGCTCAAACGCTACTTCTCGATCACCGGGTTCGTGGCGCTTCCCACCGGTTCCTACGCAAACAACCATTCGTTGAACATGGGCAACAATCGCTATGCCCACGCGCTCTCGCTCGGGTATGCAGAGAGCTGGGGGCCGTGGCGGCTGGAGCTCAATCAGGACGTGACCTGGTATGGCGACAACGACCACTACGGCGCCGCCAACCGCACACTCAAGCAGGACCCTACCTATAATTTCCAACCGTGGCTGAGCTACACCTTCGACAACAAGGTGACGACCTCGGTCGGCGTGGCGCGCACCTGGGGTGGAGAGTCCAGCGTTGAGGGCATCGAGACCGGCCGCCGTACCGACTACTTGCGTGCCCGCGCGGGTGTCGGGTATTGGGTGAGGAAGAATGTGCAGCTCTATACCGAGCTCAACCGCGACCTTGAGGTGAGGGGAGGGTACAAGTTCGACTACACCGGGTTTGTGCGGGTGGCTGTGCTGTTCTAGGGCATCGTGTAATCGGTTTTGGGTTTTGGGTTTTGCGTCGGGTGTCAGGTTCCGGTCTCACTGGAACCATGGCCCGGCGCTTTTTTGTGCCGCGAGGAAGATGTTCCGGATGAGCGATCGTTTGATCTTTTGCTGGAGACTCAAGTGGCCTCGAAATGATCGCAGCCTCATTTCTCTCGGCAGCTCCTACACAGCGTCCACGGATAGTCGCGGTGAACGGGGGGGAATGCCAATGCCCGCCGAGTGAGCACTCGGCGGGCATTGGCGGTCAGGCGATGTGGCTGGGTGTGTCAGGCGTTCATGTCATGCAACTGCACCACAGCGGGCTCTCTGGCGCGGCGTTGGGTGACGGCTGCGACGGCCAGCAGGGCGATCATGCCGGGGACGGCGCAGAGGATGAAGTTCAGTTGCAGCGACAGGTTCAGGCTCAGCATCAGACCACCCAGGGCTGGGCCGGCGATGCCGCCCATGCGTCCAACGGCGGAGCACCAACTGATGCCCGTGGCGCGAATGTCGGTGGGGTATTGCTGCGCGGCAAACGCGTGGATTACCGACAGGCTACCGATGGTCGCGGCGCCGGCCAGCATCAGCATGATGTTCAACAACACCGGGCCGGGCTTGATCCCCAGAATGATCAGCGACACCACCGCCAGTGTCAGGCACATCATCAAGGTCGGCTTGGCGCCCCAGCGATCCGCCAGCCAGCCGCCGCCCAATGCGCCGATGATCGAACCCAGGTTCATGGTGATCAAAAACATCAGGCCCGACACCAGAGGATAACCACCCGCCACCATGATCTTCGGCAGCCAGGTATTGAGGCCATAAACCATCAGCAGACACATGCCGAAGCCAACCCACAGCATCAAGGTGCGCAGGGCGCGGCCCTCAGTGAACAGACCGGAAACAGGCGCGGAAACCCGCGGGGTATCCAGGGACGGCCAGCGCAGTTTGTCGACATCGAGCCCAGGCTTAATCCGACGCAACAACGCCGTCGCAGCCACCTTGTCGCGTACCAACAGGTAAGGCAGTGATTCGGGCAGGAAGCGGTACATCCACGGCAGCGTCAACAGCGGCAACCCGGCGATGATGAAGGTCGATTCCCAACCGAAACGCGACAGCACCAGCAGCGCCACCAGTGCCGACAGCAGCGCGCCCAGCGAGTAGCAGCCAAGCATCACCGTGGTCATGATGTTGCGCCGGGCCTTGGGCGCCATGTCATTGATCAGCGCGACGATGTTGGGAATGGTGCCACCCAGGCCGATCCCGGTGATGAAGCGCAGCACCGCAAAACTCCAGGCGTCCCAGGCAAAGGCGTTGGCAAAAGCCGTGAGGCTGCCCAGCGCAATGGCCACCAGAATCACCCGTCGACGGCCGAACCGGTCGGCGAGCGGCCCCAGCGTCAGGGCACCAAACATCATCCCGAACAGCGCCGCGCTGCCCATCCACCCGGCCTGCACCGCTGGCAACTGCCACTGTTCCATAAGGTGAGGCACCACTGAACCGTAGATGACCAAGTCATATCCATCGAACAACATGATGAAGGAACACCAGAACAGCAATCCGAAGTGGAAGCGGTTCATGGGCGCGGTTTCAGCGACTTCTAATGCGTCATGAGTAGCCATAGGAATATCTCTTGTTGTTGTTTTTTCACGCATCTGCGCTCCAACCAAGCCTACGGCGCCGGCGATCCGGAGGCATGATCGGCCCAGTCTAGAAATTATCCTTTCATGCAACCAATCAATATTTGATGATGACAACATAGATGGTCTTTATAGAGGTCGGACTGGCTGATGAGCACCTTTGATTTGAACCTGATCCCCATGTTCGTGGCCCTGCACGAGACCGGCAGCGTCACTGCGACCGCCGAACGCCTGCACGTCACGCAGCCTTCCATCAGCTACGCGCTGGGCAAATTGCGCGAGCAGTTCGATGACCCGCTGTTCATCCGCAATCGCAACGGCATGCAGCCCACGCGGTTGGCCAACGCGCTGTACGCGAGCTTCAAGGAGGTGGCGCAGAACGTTGATTCAGCGATCGCCCAGGCGCGCAAATTCGATCCCGCCAGTTCCACGCGCAACTTTCGCCTGGCGCTGTCGGACATGGGTGAGGTGGATTTTCTGCCCAGGGTTCTGGCGCATTTAAACCGGGTGGCGCCATACATCGAGCTGGAGGTTATCTCGCTGAACGTCGAACTGGCGACGCAGTGGCTTAACGAGGGGCATGTCGATGCGTTGATCTGCAGTCGGGTGCTGGTGGGGGCGGGCATCACCCACCATCCGGTGCTGCTGGAGCACTATGTGTGCCTGCTGGCGGCGGATCATCCGAGGGTGGGGGATTCACTGAGCATGGAACAATTCGTCGCTGAGCCTCATGTACTGGTCAACAGCACATCGGGGCACAACATGGTCGCGCAGGTGCTCAAGACCCTGAACATCAAACGCCGCGTGCGCCTGCGCCTGCCGCACTTTTCCGTGCTGCCGAACATCCTTCCCGGCACACAGCTGCTGACGGTGTTGCCGTCGCACATTGCCAAAAGCTTTTGCCGCCACCCGGTGACCGGTCCATTGAAGGTGCTGGAGCTACCGTTCAAGGTCCCGTCGTTCCATGTGAACCTGCACTGGCATGCACGCAACGATCAGTCCACTGCGCTGAGGTGGTTTTACAGCGAACTCATGACGGCATTGAAAGACATGAAGGCGTGATCAGTGACCGCGAATGTACTGCTCCAGTTGCTCGATCAGTTGGTCCTGCTCGGCAATCACGGCCTTGACGATATCGCCAATGGACAGCATCCCGATCAACTGATCGCCGTCGTGACGATTGCCACCCTGTCTTTCATCGTGCGCTGGTCTTTTTGTGCGAGGCCTTAAAAGCGCGTGGGCATTTGATGGACAAGCATTTTTGATTCAACTCCGAACGACTGCTTAGCCGATTTCTGCCTTTCACAGCCGACTGCAATCGACCCTTAGTGGACGTTGTCACTGCACCCAGCGTCTAGTAAAAAGGTCATCTCCAGTTCGAGGCACTGAAACGAATTCATGACTAATGACTATGGTCAACGCGTTTGTAATCGATGTGGCGAATCAATTACTGCTTACTGTCCATCAATTGAAACGCTAGCGATCATCGGGGTTTTCCACGAGAAGGGTGATCAGGCAGTAGTAGATGAGATAGTCCGCCGAGAAAATACTTATCCGGAGGTCGTCTGGGAATATTTCCGCCATCGGATGAGGCCTCTGTGCGAGCAGAAAATTACCCGTTGCTCATTTTGCGGAGGGCAGTTGAGGACTTGGCGTGCGCGTCAATGCATACACTGTTTTAGGGACTGGCACTGAGGCACAGTGATTATCGAGCTGAATTTTCAGATTCTTAGCCACATTCTGACGATTTCTGAATGACCGCTTCTGGCTGCTAGTTGCCTATCGCAAAGGGCTGTAACCGAGCCCATAGTTGACCTCGGCTTTGCGCCCCTGCCGTCAGCCAATGATGATCGTCCCGACAGCAATCACCGCGCATGCCAACACCTTTCGGACAGTCAGTGTTTCGCCCAAGAAAAAATATCCGATCAATGCCGCGAACAACACGCTGGTTTCGCGCAATGCCGACACCGCTCCCATGGGCGCGGCGGACATGGCGTAGATGACGATGCCATAGGCCAGAAGTGAGACCAGACCTCCAATGAAGGCCGACATGAACCCCGGTCGGAAGGTAAATAAACTCTTCGCGTCGCGCACGCCGACATACACCAAAGGCATCAAGATGCCCCACAAGGCGCACATCCATACCGTGTATGCCATCGGCGCGCCGGACAGGCGGACGCCAATGCCATCCGTCACGCTATAAGCCGCAATGAAACAACCGGTTCCCAGGGCGTAAGGCAGACTGGGAACGGCAAGCTTGCGCCCTCTAAAGGCCAGCGAAATGATTCCGCCTGACACCAGTAAAATGCCGATCATCGCGACTGGCCCAACCGTTTCTCCGGCAAAAACCGAAGCCGCGAGGGTAATCAGGATAGGCGAGGAGCCCCGAGATATAGGGTAAGTTTGCCCAAGGTCTCCAACCTTATAGCTGCGCACCAGGAACAAGTTGTAGCCAACGTGCAGCACCGCTGAAAGCGCTGCGTAGAACCAGCTGGCTTGGGCCGGAGCTTCCAAAAACAAGGCTATTGCGATGCTGGCAATGGCTACCGCCACGCACATGATCGTCATCGACCAAAGTCTGTCGGCGCCACCGCGCAATGCGGCATTCCAGCTGGCATGCAAGAGCGCTGCAAAAAGTACGAGCAAGATAATGTGATAGGGCATGCGCCATCCTAAGCAATTGGGCGCCTCGACTAAAGCGAAGTCCTCGCATCACTTGAAGAGTAATTGCTCATCCCTCATCGATATCCTTTTTTGAATCGTTTCGGGGCGAACGTCCAGAACTATGACTCACTGGTTTAGCGTAATAAGTAGCGCATAACATGATCGATATGCAAAGGCTGCTTCCCTGGTAGACCTCTATCATGCGTTCGTCCCTGTCGCTGGAAAAGACGCCAGCCTTACCACCTTGTCTGATCAGTCGAACGTCCGCTTCAGCCGATTGCTGCCTGTCGCGAACACCTACAATCGACATAAAAAAAGGCGGCTGAATAGCCGCCAAAAACAACACCCAAATGCAATGACGAGACTAGCGGACACCTTCTTGGCGTAGCGCTGCCGGGGTGTAACTGTTCGCCGACGCTACGACGCCGAATTCAATGCTGCGTTTTTCCTCGTTTTTCAGGCCCAGTACCGAATAGCGGCCGGACTGCAGGTCATAGAGGGCTTCAGCGGTATAGCCAGGCACTTGCTTGTGGTAGTACTGCTGGGCATGCCCTTCGCCCACGCGCCACAGCTGGCCGCGTCCGTCGTAATGGTCCACTTCTGCCAGTTGCCAAGTGTCCTCGTCGAAGTACATGTGTCGCGTCGCGTAGATGTGGCGTTCGCCTGGTTTGACCTTGGCCACTACTTCCCATACACGGTGCAGCTCGTAGCGGGTCAGGTCCTGATTGATATGACCGGCCTTGAGGATGTCGGCGTACTTGAGGTTGGGTGAGTCGAGTTTGTAGCTGTTGTAAGGGATGTACAGTTCCTTCTTTCCGACAAGTTCCCAGGTGTACCGGTCCGGTGCACCGTTGAACATGTCGTAGTTGTCCGTGGTTGCCAGGCCATCGGCAGCCGTGGCCGGCCCGTCATAGGAAACCTGTGGCGCACGGCGCACGCGGCGCTGTCCGGCGTTGTACAACCAGGCATCGCGGGGTTCCTTCACCTGGTCGATGGTTTCGTGTACCAGCAACACGTTACCGGCCAGCCGGGCGGGACCTGTCACTCGCTGGATAAAGTAGAACAGGATGTTTTCGGCCTTGCTCTTGTCCAGGTCAGGCAGTTCACGCGGGTAGGAAATCTCGTCTTCCAGCTGAACCATGCTGAAAGCCCCGTCAGCTTGCGGCTGAACGCGGGTGGCCAAGCGATTGAGGTTGCCGCCGCGGTAGCGAGTCATGTGGTTCCAGAGCACTTCGACGCCATTTTTGGGCACAGGGAACGCGTAGTAACGGGTATCGGAAAAACCGCTCAGGCCGTTGCCGCCGTCAACCTCTTCAGTCTTGATCGCACTGGCCTTGATGACCGAGTAGATGTCTGCTGGCACCGCTGCGGTTCGGTGAGTGGGGTACACGGGGATTTTGTAGGTGTTCGGATAACGCGCAAACATCGCCAACTGACCTGCAGACAGTTTGTCCTTGTACTTTTCGGCGGTCGTTGCCGTGATGACGAACAAGGGTTTTTCGTTGGCAAACGGGTCACTCAAAAATCCTTTGCTGTCCACAGTGCCGGCGGTTGTTGGCAGGCCTCCGGTCCAGGTCGGAATGCTGCCGTCGGCGTTCGCGGCCTTGACGCCTCCCATTGGCGTCAGTGTCGTGCCCAGCTGCGCAGCTTCTTCGGGAGACACCTTGGCCATAACGGCCGTGGCCAGCAGAGAAAGCGCGAGGACGCCGGTTTGCATTAGTATTTTTGTTGTTTTCATGTAGTCGCTCTCAAGTTTTGGAACTGCTTACAGGTCTTGGTCTTTCACTCGGTGGGTGCCTGCTCGAAGCACGGCAGTGCGCGGTCGATGACCACCCAGGGCTGTGCCGAGGCGCACCACAGGTGCAGATTCGGTTCGGGGCTGGCCGGACGGAGCAGGGTGCCGGCCTTGACCGCCAATACGCCGGGCATTGCGCTGATTTCGGAGTACAGCGCCGAGCCGCAACGGGTGCAGAAGAAACGCTTGACCGGTAACCCGCTACCACCGGTTTTGGAGTAACACCCCAGGCCCGTGCCTTCGATCAGAAAACCTTCGGCGCGCACCAGCAGGTTGACCGAGAAGGCGCTGCCGGTCTGCTTCTGGCAGTCGCTGCAATGGCAGACTGCGGTGGACAGCGGGGCGAGGTGGCTGGAGTAGTGAATGCCGCCGCACAGGCAGTTGCCTTTAATCATGTTCATGAGCGTTCTCCTCAGTGGGATGGGGTCAGGGTCGAGGTAGCGGGTTGCCATTCGCGGGCCCGCCGGGCGGTATGCTCGAAGCTGTGTCGGGCGCAAAGCAGCAGCGGGCAGGCGAGGGCGCAGGCGATCAGCGTGACGATCAGGATTGAGTAGCGAATGGCGGCGGGGTCGACCAGCACGTAGTCGGTGATGACGCCGATCGCCAGCGGGCCGATGCCGACACCCAGCAGATTGAGTACCCCGGTGAATAGAGCGATGAACTGTCCGCGCATCGGTGCGGGTGCCACTTCAACGATCAATGCCGGGCCGATGCCGAACAGGCAAACCCAGAGGGCCGCAGAAAGGGCCAGGAATGGCATTGCCAGAGGGGCGCTGGGCGCCAGCAGCAGCGGTGTGGCGCACAGCGGCAGGAGCAGGCTGGCGCAGATCGCCACGCGCAGGTTGCCATTGGCCACGCCGTGGCGGCGCCAGTATTCACCCAGCCAACTGGCACCGAGCACACCCAGCGGCGAGCTGACGCACATGATCAAACCCATCACAGTGCCGGCCTTGGCGTAAGTCCAGCCGAACTCGCGGACCAGGTAGCTGGGGACCCAGGCACCGCATCCGTACACCGCGGCGTTGTAGCAGCCCATTCCGACCACAATAGCGACGAAGGTGCGCCGGTTTGCGCGCAAGAACGCCAGCACTTGAATCAGTGGCACACCCGGCGCCACCGAGGCCGGCGTCGTTCGTGCGGCGCGATCCAGTCGCGGCTCGGCCACGCCGAACATCAGCAGCAGAACGATCAGGCCCGGCAGGCCGATCGACATCAGCGTGGTTTGCCAGGGCGCCAGGGTGCCAAGGAAGGGCAGGGTCAGTGGATGGGCATTGAAGTAGCCGAGCACCAGGCCGGTGGCGAGCAAACCACCGCCAACGCCTATCGGTCCGCCGGCGCCGAACACACCGAGGGCACGGCCGCGCTTCTCTGGCACGAACAGGTCACTGATCAGCGACACGGCGCCCGGCAGCAACACGGCCTCGCCGACCGCCACGCCGACGCGTGCCAGCAGCAGGTGCCAGAACTCATTGGCCAGGCCGCTGGCAGCAGTGGCCAGGCACCACAGGCCAATACCGACAATGATGATCAGGCGTCGATTGCCACGGTCGATCAAGCGCGCGATCGGCAGGCCGGCCAACGAGTAGAAAGCGGCGAAGGTGAAGCCATGGAGCATGCCCATCCAGGCATCGTTTACGTGCAGCGATTGCTGGATCGGTCCGACCAACAGGCTGAGGACCTGCCGATCCATGATCGAAAAGACGTAGGCGAGCATCAGCACACCCAAGGCATAGTTGGCTCGGCCCCGATTGGTCAGTAACGGCGTCGCGCAGGGCGTTGCCTGCGCCGGGATGGACGTTGTGCGAGTCATCGACGGTTTACCTCCTGGGCTTGTTCTTGTGGTCGCGCGGCGCGCAAATCACCGCGCGGTGCTGCCTCAGCGTGCCGACGCGATCGCATCGGGTTGCTGCCAGAGGTTGTTGTCCTGCCAGATGTTTTCCTTGCGCCAGTGCATCGGCAGTTCGGCGCCGGTGTGCTGTATCACTCGACCAATCAGAAGCTTCAGTTGCTGCGCCTCGTCAAAGGACAGTGCTTCCAGCGCAGTCATCTCGGCAGCCTTGGCGAAGGACAGCCACTGGATCGCCAATTGGCGCCCCTTGTCGGTGAACAGCACGCGCTCCTGTTGGAGCATCAGCAGATCCTTCTGCAGCCAGATCGCCAGTTGATCTTCAGCCAACGACTTGCCGGTGAACTCGAACAGTTGGCGCAACTCGTCCAGGGTCCGGCCTTCGCTGAAACTGAGGATGCCCAACAGCTCGAAGTCCTGGTCCTGCATGCCCATCGCGTTCAACTGCTGGCGAATCGGTAATTGCAGCTGGTAGTAGGCGCGGCCGAGGAGAAAGCCGAGCCAGTTTTCGCCGTAGATAACACTTTCCTGCCCGCGCGCGGCGGCAGGCAGCAGGCGCCGGTAACCACCGCTGTGGAACACCAGCGGGGCCTTGTCGAAACGGTCGAATGCCAGCACTTCACCGACCAGGATGATGTGGTCACCGCCCTCGTACTGGTAGGTGGTCTTGCATTGGAAGCGTGCCGAGCAGCCATCGAGCAACGGAATGTCGCTGGGCCCGCGCTGCAGCTCAAGCGCTGCGAACTTGTCGGTGCCGCTTTTGGCGAAGCGATTGGACAGCAGCTCCTGGTCGGTCGCCAGGATGTGCACGGCGAAGTGCGAGCCTTCGGTGAAGGCGTGTGCCGACGAGGAATCCTTGTTGATGCTCCACAGCACCATCGGCGGATCGATCGACACCGAGTTGAAACTGTTGGCAGTCAATCCATAGTCCTGGCCGTCCTGGCCGCGGGTGGTGACGATGGTCACGCCGGTGGTGAAGGCGCCGAGCGCCTCGCGGAACTGCTTGGGGTCGAAATTAGAAGTATTCATCGACGGGAACTCCATTGCCGCCGGACACGCCGGCAGCTGATTGTTATTGGATTGGAGTGGATCAGCGGTCGAGCAGTGGCATGACCAGGCGACCGAAGCGCTCGGCTTCCTCGTGGTGCGGGTAGCCGGACAGACAGAAACCGCTGCAACCGGCATCGACGAATGCCAGCAACTGATCGGCAACCTGCTGCGGGTTGCCCACCACCGCAATACCGGCACCGGGGCGCACTTCGGTAATGCCGGTCCACAGGTGCGGCGTCATCTTGCGGCCGTCGGTTTTGGAGAGCTCTTTCATTCGTTGGTTGGCAACGGACTCAGCCATCATCGTCTTGACCTGTTCGGTCCAGGCCGGATCGGCGCCGTTGACCAAAGTATCTGCTGCGGCCCAGGCTTCCTCCTCGGTTTCCCGGCAGATGATCTGCAGGCGCATGGCGAACTCGATGTCCTCGCCTCGACCATATTTGGCAGCGCGTTTGCGCATTTCCTTGATCTGTTCGGCGATGCGCTCCGGGTAGTCGCCCCAGAACAAGTGAACGGCGGAGTGCTTGGCGGAAATTTCGGCAGCCTGTTCCGAACCACCACCGAGGAAGAACGGCGGGTGTGGTTGCTGGAAGGGGGCCGGGATCACTTTCGGACCGTGTGCCTGGTGGTACTTGCCTTGGTATTCCACGCCTTCTTCGGTCCACAGGCGTTTCATCAATTCGACTTCTTCCTCCAATTGCTCGTAGCGGCTTTCCTTGGAGACGATCTGGCCTTCGGCGTAGGCGTCCTTCTCGCTGAGGCCGGCGATCAGGTTGATGTAGATGCGTCCTTTGGACAGCCGGTCGAAGGTGGCGAACATCTTGGCCTGGGCGACCGGATGGATGAAGCCAGGTTTCACCGCCACCAACGCTTTCAGCTTCTGGGTGCGGGCGATGACGAAGGAGGCCGTCACCCACGCATCCCAACAGAACGGGGTCACGGGGACCAGCACGTAGTCGAATCCGGCCTGTTCGGCGGCGACGGCGACCCGCTCGAAATGCTCAAGGGATTGCGGGATGCTTTGACTCGGATCGCTGAAGGCAGTGGTGTCGCCAATCGTTGGAATGAACCAACCCATCTGCAGGGTTTTTTTATTATTCATGCTTGGGCTCTTGTATCGAGGGATCGATGGAGCTACTACAACAAAGCCGCTACAGTGAGGGAAATGAATAGATAGAATCTCAGGCATGCACAATGTAAATACCCGCACCCTCGACCTGAACCTGCTGGTGGTGTTCGCCACCCTGTGGGATACGCAGAACGTGACCCGCGCGGGTGAACGCCTGGCGTTGAGTCAGCCGGCGGTCAGCCATGCGTTACGGCGACTGCGCGAGCGCTTGGGCGACGAACTGTTCGTCACCGGCCGTCATAGCCTGGTACCGACTGCGCGCGCGGCCGAACTGATCGGCCCGGTGCGCGAAGCGCTCAGCCGCCTGGACGACGTGCTGCAAGGCACTACGCCGTTTTTGCCGGCTGTGGCGCAGCGCAAATTCCGGATTGCCTCCGGCGATTTCGTCGAGTTCCTGATCTTGCCCCGGCTGATCCAGCACATCGCCCGTGAAGCGCCCGGGGTGATGATCGAAGTGGTGCCACTGCCGCCGAGCAATGCCCTGGCACCACTGCTGGAAACCGGCGAAATCGACCTGGTCATCAACACGCCCCTGGCGTTGGGCGCTGGCCTGCGCGAGGAGTCGATCACCACGGTTTCGCTGCTCACGCTGATCTGGAACCGCGAAGGCCTGCCGCCCGGGCGCTTTCCGCTCGACCTCTACCTGGAGCGACCCCAGGTGATGATCGAAATGCATCAACGGGTGGGCAACATAATCGACACGACCCTGCAGGCCCAGGGGCTGAGTCGTCGTATTGGCGTCTTGGTGCAGAACTTCATGGCGATGCCGGTGATTGCCTCGCAAACGGGCTATATCTGCAATCTGCCCGGACCAATTGCCCAGGTGTTTGCAGAAACCTTCGGACTGAGCTGCCACCAGCCGCCGGTCGATTTCCCCGAGCCCGAGTTGATTGCGTACTGGCACGCCCGGTTCGATTCGGATTCAGGTTTGAAGTGGTTGCGTGAGCTGGTCAAGGATTGCGCGGTCAGCCGCCCGGCATGATGGTGCATGCTCAGAGAGCTGCGAGGGTGTTCGGGCGGTGAGACGCTGCTTTCTTCGAGCTCTTGAACATCCATGGCTAAATTTCTTTTGTTTAAAACTCCATCCTGTTAGTGGACGTCTGCCTGAGGAAGTGTAGGGCCACTTCTGGCCGAGGTCGTGGGGTAAGTAAGCTGCAGATTCGGCGTGAATGAACCAAAAGCAGTCAGTTCTGACCGGCTGCTATTGGTTGATTTCTGCTTGTCGCGAAGTCCTGAAAAATCGACCCTTGGCTGGTAGCAAAGGTCGTCCGATAGCGGGCTATGAACGCGGAAATGTCGCAGTGTGATTTCCCCCGTTTTTGTTTCTGCAAATCATCGAGATTTCAGGCTTTATTGAAAAACGCCTTTGTCGTTTCGTACACGAGAAAGCCTTTAACCAATACTCGTAAGCTATGAAATACGGCTAAGCGCCTGCCGTGGACTTAGATCTGCGGTTGCTCCTCATGCTTAACAACGACGAAATGCGTCTAGAAAGTCCTCGGTCAGAGTGAACGGTTTGGCATGAAATGTCGGTTTTTCGGCTTATTCGGTTAAATCCTCAGGGCTAAGATGTATTGCCTACAGCGTGCGGAACTCTGATGCGTTGTCCTTTGTTCGCCCTTTCACAACCGGACTTGACGGAATTTGAAAGCGCTCTAGAGGCCAACCCATCGTTGTAACTGTCCATTAGGACTCGCATGGCCCGCGTTCTATCTCCCCATGTCTCAACATACAATCAGGAACAACTATGAATATTGAAGTAAAAAACAAATCTATCGTACTTAAAGCTTTCGATGCTTTATTTAATCAACGTGACTACGATGCAGCCGAGGAGTATTGGTCTGCTGACTATATTCAGCACAGTGCGCTTATCCCTCCAGGACGGCAGGGTTTATTTGACTTGATCAAAAGTCTGCCCAATACACTGACGTATGAACCCAGCGTCATAATGGCAGAGGATGACAAAGTGATGGTTCATGGCCGTTTCTCTGGCAACGGTAGTCCGACTGCGCTCATCGCAGTAGACATCGTGCGTCTCGAAAATGGCATTCTGGTCGAACACTGGGACGTGCTCCAGGACGAGGCGACCACAGTCAGTTCCGCCAGCGGCCTACCGATGTTCGGCGCACGTTTCCCGGATTCAATTGAGTAAAAGGGCGGGCTGCGACGATCCAATTATGGCCTCTGAGATTAAATGGCGCTTCGGGGCGGGCATGTGTCCGCCCCGGCTGCGCCAACGAGGTTTCATACTCGATAGTTCAATATCGAGGTATTTCACAAGCATGAGTCGTCACACGATCCGTTTCAGGGGAGTTTGAGTCCCGCTCTTTGCCGCATCCAGCAACTGATGCAGGCGCAATGCATCGTTGAACGTCGCCGCCGCATGGGTGCCTTCGGCAACATCTTGCGCATACACGTGATAGAGCTCTGCCAGTTCAAGTACGGCTGACGGCAATGACGAGGCCGGCAGGCGCTGATAATTCTCAGGCACGGGCAACACTTCCAGCGTCAGGTTATCGCCATGCGCGCCCTCGACGACATAGTCGTCGCCAACATCGCCAAACGCCGAACGGTTGGTGATTTTCAGATCCCCCTGGTCGCCGGTGATGTCGATCTGCACGCCTGAGCCGTTGCGTTTGCCGCCTTCGATGTGGATCGAAATGACGGCGCCGTCTTCGAGCATGCCGCTGAGCACGAGCTGGTCGGGGGCGGTGCTGTCCAGCACTTCGCCGGTTTCCTTGATGGTCACTTTCGGGAACTGGTTGACCATCAGCCCCGAGACGCTCACTGGCCAGCCGGTGGCGGTGAAGAGCATGTCGAGGAAGTGTCCAGCGTAGATGGCGATGACGCTGGAGAAGTTTTCCTCGGGGGCGGTCCAGCGCAGGGCGTTGGGGCGCAAGGCCTGGAAGTAATTCATGCTGACGTGCATCCGCACGGACCGCACCTTGCCGACGTAGCCTTGTTGCAGCAGGTCTTGCAGGTAGCGGTTGTGCGGCGCGTGGCGGCGTTGCAGGCCGACGATGTGACGCACGCCGGCGTCTTTGGCCAGGTGCAGCAATTGTTCGGAATCTGCGGTGGTGGTGGTCAACGGCCATTCGCAGTAGACGTCTTTGCCGGCAGCGATGGCGGCACGCACGGTTTTTTCGTGTTGCGGGGCGGTGTTGAGCACCACGACCAGATCGACTTCTGGGTTATTGACTAACGCGTCGACCGAGTCGGCGACCTGGCTGATGGCGTACTCGCTGGCCGCGGCTTCGGCGCGTTCACGGCGTTCGCTGTACACCGCTTGCAAGTGATATTGCGGCAGCAGATTAAGCACGCGCAGGTGGCCGTGGCGAGCCCAGTTGCCAACGCCGATGATGCCGACGCGAATAGGGGAGTGTGCAGTTGTCATGGGAATGTCCTCGTAGGGTTTGGCTGACGAGGTGAAGTCTAGGGAGCGCGGCCCCGCAGAAAAACCGGCCAAAGGGCCGAACACTGCGGACAGGAAAGGCGCTAATGGCTACGCGTCGGTTCGATTGCGGAACGATTGATCCGCAGTGATCGGAGCCGCGCACCATTTTTCCGCAGGGCTCGGATACCTAGCATGGCGCCACTCATTACTGTGGAGCTTTGCCATGAACGATCTGTCTGCATCACCGGCCACCGCTGCGCTCGCGCCAGCTGAGCCGTCCTACTGGCGCGACTGGCTGTCGGTGTACGCGGTGGCCCTGGGCGCTTTTGCCTTTGTCACCACCGAATACCTGCCTGTCGGCGTCCTGCCGCAAATTGCCAATAGCCTGGGCATCACCGATGGTGTGGCCGGGTTAATGGTGACTGTGCCGGGCATGGTAGCGGCAGTGTCGGCGCCGGCGATCATGCTGGGCGCGGGGCGCATGAATCGGCGACACCTGTTGCTGCTGTTGACCCTGTTGCTGGTGGCGTCCAACGTCGTCTCGGCGTTGGCGCCGTCATTGCCGGTCATGTTGTTGGGGCGCGGGCTTCTCGGTGTTGCTTTAGGGGGTTTTTGGGCTGTGGCCATTGCGGCGGCGGGGCGGTTGGTCAGCCAGTCGAAGGCAGCGAAGGCCACTGCTTTGATCTTCGCCGGGATCACCCTGGCAACGGTATTCGGAGTGCCGTTCGGGACGTTTGTCAGCACGTTGTTTTCATGGCGGATGTCGTTTGCCGTGACCGCAGGGCTCGCGTTGCTGGCGCTGATTGCGCAAGCGTTGACCTTGCCGTCATTGCCTTCCAGTGAAGGCTTGAAGTGGCGCGCGCTCGTGGCATTTTTGTTACGCAGTAATGCCCGGCGCAGCATGTTGCTACTGGGCACAGTGGTCGCCGCGCATTTCACGGCGTACACCTACATTGCGCCGTT
>NZ_JBSKHV010000026.1:0-35112 GCF_057128725.1 Pseudomonas oplopanacis
AAGGAATACTTCAACATGACCGTGGCCCAGACCTTCAAGACCTGGACCGTGTTGGAAACCATCATTTCCGTGGTCGCGTTCGGCCTGACCGTTGGCCTTTCTTACCTGATCTAACCGGAGTCGCCTGCCATGGACATCCTTTATCAGATCCGCGCCCGCCAGGATTCCTTCAGCGCCGGTGAAGGGCGCATCGCGCGCCTGATGCTCGACGACGTAGGTTTTGCCTCCGCTGCCAGCCTTGATGAGCTGGCGCTGAGAGCGGAAGTCAGCACCGCCACGCTGTCGCGGTTCGCCCGCACGGTGGGCTGCCGTGACTTGCGTGACTTGCGTTTGCAACTGGCCCAGGCCAGCGGCGTCGGCAGCCGTTTTCTCGACCCGGCAGGCACCCCCGACCAGTCGGCGTTTTACGGGCAGATTGTCGGTGATATCGAGTCAACCTTGCGCCAGCATTTGTCGGCGTTCGACGAGTCGCGCTTCGCCGATGCGGTGAAGCTGCTGGGCAAGGCGCGGATGATTCACGCGTTCGGCATGGGTGGCTGCTCGACCTTGTGCAGCGATGAACTGCAAGTGCGGCTGGTGCGCTTCGGCTACCCGATTGCGGTGTGCCACGACCCGGTGATGATGCGCGTCACCGCCGCCAGCCTCGATGCCGGCCGGGCCGTGATTGCCTGCTCGTTGACCGGCATTACTCCCGAACTCATAGAAGCCGTTGAACTGGCACGCAGTTACGGCGCCCGCATTGTCGCCATCACCCGGGCCGATTCGCCGCTGGCGCAATT
The DNA here is from genome assembly GCF_057128725.1 of Pseudomonas oplopanacis. Classification (NCBI taxonomy): domain Bacteria; kingdom Pseudomonadati; phylum Pseudomonadota; class Gammaproteobacteria; order Pseudomonadales; family Pseudomonadaceae; genus Pseudomonas; species Pseudomonas oplopanacis. The sequence continues at coordinate 780 of NZ_JBSKHV010000026.1, forward strand.
GGCGGACGTGCTGTTGCCGCTGCAAGGCGTCGAAACCTCGTTTATCTATAAACCCACGGCGGCGCGCTACGGCATGCTGCTGGCCATCGACGTGCTTGCGACCGAGCTGGCATTGGCTAATCCTGAAGACAATCAAGAACGTCTGCGGCGGATCAAACTTGCCCTCGACGATTACCGCGGCGGCGACGATCACTTGCCGCTGGGAGACTGACATGAAGTACGACACGCTGATTCGCAACGCCCTGATCATCGACGGCAGCAACACTCCCGGTTATCCCGCCGACGTGGCGATCCTCAACGGCCGCATCGAGCGCATCGGCGACTTGCACGACGCCACTGCCAGCGAAGAAATCGACGCCGCCGGCCGCGTGCTGGCGCCGGGTTTCATCGACGTCCACACCCATGACGACACTGTGGTGATCCGCCAGCCGGAGATGCTGCCAAAACTCAGCCAGGGCGTGACCACGGTGATTGTCGGCAACTGCGGAATCAGCGCTTCGCCGGTGAGCTTGAAAGGCAATCCGCCGGACCCGATGAACCTGCTCGGCACGGCCGCAGCGTTTGTTTATCCGACCTTCCGCGACTACCGCACGGCGGTCGAAGCGGCGAACACCACGCTGAACGTCGCCGCACTGGTCGGCCACACGGCGCTGCGCAGCAATCACCTCGACGACCTGTTTCGCACCGCCACGCCAGACGAAATCAGCGCGATGCGCGAGCAACTGCGCGACAGTCTTGAGGCAGGTGCATTAGGGTTATCCACAGGCTTGGCATACGCCAGCGCCTTCTCGGCCTCCACCGATGAAGTGATGCAACTGACCGAAGAGCTGACGGCATTCGGCGCGGTGTACACCACCCATTTGCGCAGCGAGTTCGAACCGGTGCTGGAGGCCATGGCCGAGGCGTTCCAGATCGGCCGTCACGCGAAATCCCCGGTGATCATTTCCCACCTCAAGTGCGCGGGCGCCGGTAACTGGGGACGCAGTCCGCAATTGCTGGCCTCTCTCGAACACGCGGCGAAAACCCACCCGGTAGGCTGCGATTGTTACCCCTACGCGGCGAGTTCTTCGACGCTGGACCTCAAGCAAGTCACCGATGCCCATCGCATTACCATCACCTGGTCCACCCCGCACCCTGAAATGGGCGGTCGCGACCTGATGGACATCGCCGCGCAGTGGAACCTGTCATTGCTCGATGCCGCCCGCCAATTGCAACCGGCGGGCGCTGTGTACTACGGCATGGATGAATCCGACGTACGAAGAATCCTCGCGCACCCGCTATCGATGGTCGGCTCTGACGGATTGCCGGAAGACCCGTTCCCGCATCCACGCTTGTGGGGCGCATTCCCACGTGTTCTCGGCCATTTCAGTCGCGATGTCGGGTTGTTTCCGCTACACACCGCGGTACACAAAATGACCGGGCTGTCGGCGGCACGGTTTGGCTTGAAGGCGCGCGGTGAAATCCGTGAAGGGCATTGGGCTGATCTGGTGTTGTTCAATCCAGTGACCATTCGCGACGTGGCGGACTTCAACGATCCGCAACGGGCGGCAGAAGGGATCGACGGCGTGTGGGTCAACGGCGTGTTGAGCTACAGCGAAGGGCAGGCGAACGGTAAAAGGGAAGGGCGTTTCCTGGCGCGGGAAGGGGATTTGCGGGATGGGTTTCAGTGAGCATTCTTTGTGGTTTGTCACACTAGTGGCACATTGCAATTAAAGAAAGCCGCCACTGAGCCGAAGCGCTGACAATCGGCCCAGCTACACTGGGTGTCTTTTCAGTCAGGGAGTAACTGCATGAGCTTCGGTAAAACCACCCCGATCCTGCGGATTTTCGATGAAGCCAAGGCGTTGGAGTTCTACGTCGACTTCCTGGGTTTCAAGATCGACTGGCAACATCGCTTCGAAGCGAATTTCCCGTTGTACCTGCAGATCTCCCGTGGCGAATGCGTGCTGCACCTGTCCGAACACCACGGCGACAGCACACCGGGTTCGGCATTGCGCATCGAGACCGATGAACTGGAATCGTTTCAGCAGCAGTTGCTGGCCAAGGAGTATCAGTTCGCGCATCCACAGATTCAGGCCATGCCCTGGGGGAGCCAGGACATGACCATTGCAGACCCGTTCGGGAACCGGTTGGTGTTTACCAATGCGATCAGTGCTTGATTGAGCGAGGTCAAGCGAGGCACTGTTTATTTCTTGACAGGCCTCGCTGGTCAACTTCAAACAAAAAATCTGCCTTGCGATTTGTTGTGTTCATTAAGTTTGAACAGCAACTCCCTTCCCCTTTGTATCGTTGCTCGTGTGGAGTTCACATCACGTTGCATAGAGGCGCGGCTTATGAGGTTTGAGCTTTCTACACCCATATGATCGGCCATGCGATCAGTGGTTTGACCCAGTCTGCCTTTCACACCCGCGGCATAAAACTCTTCCACTCCCAAATCGTCAAATGCTGCGTTGATGGCGTGAGTGTCGTGCTCCAGATGATTGTCGAGTTCTGCCAGGGCATTGTTCAAACGCTCGATTTTCTGTCCCGGCAGACCTTCGAGGGCATTGGTCGCCTGGGTTGACGATTCAAAGCTTCGAACCCACGGCCCTTGGACTTCAAGTACCGTTGACAGAATGAAGCCGGTTGCCATCACCGACAGGTTTTTCTGTCCCGTCTTGTTCCGTAGATTGAGGTCCTCTTTTTTTGCGTGCTCAGCCTTTGCTTTCAAGTTATAGAAAGCCGTCCGGCCGCTATATTCTATTTCGTCAGGCTTCAGTCGGCTGGTCTGGGGATACGTGGCGACGGGCAGATGGCGTGTTGCATTGAATTTGCTGGCAATCGTGTCAGTCGTTGAAGCAGTGGCGATTTTCGTCCCCAACATGCCAACCGGCCCGGTTGGTGCGGCCAACAGGCCGGCCCCCCACGACAGCATGAACCGCATTGCGGCATAGGCGTAACTCTGAAACATTCGTTTTACGATGTCTCTTTTTCTCATGCTGTTGTAGAGCTGATGGTTCAGCGTGCCAACCCTATTGTTCACTTCCTTCAAAATGCCGGGATAGGCACCTAATTCTTCCTTGATGGCAGCCTCGTCTTTTTGATTGCCGTGATGATCGACGTAGCGCACCGGGTTATTTCCGACCATGCAATACAGGTTCAGCCCGTCAACCGCTCCTGCCGGATCGGGGCTGATCCAGCGCTGTAACCACGGTGCGTAATATCGCTGGCCGTAGTAATACAATCCACTGGCATCACGTTCCTTGCCCGAGTAACGGACGGTTCTGTATTTCGCTTCCTGCACGTTACGAGCGGCTCTCCATGCCGTTCCACCAAAGGGGTAGTAACCTTCCTCACTGATCAGACTGCCGTTGGCATCCAACTCCATTGTGTTGGACCCAAAGTGATTGTCGAAGCTGAAGCGCATCGCGTCATTGCTGATGCCGGAGGGTGTTCCCAGGCTCCAGTGCAAACACCGGACGTTGCAGTTTCCTGCCTGAACACTGATGACCTCGAGTTTTTCCGTCGTGCTTTCCCGGATTTCCAGACTGGGCAAATAGAGGACGTCGCGGGCGTGAGTGACGGCATGAGCCTTTTGGGTTTGCCGTTTGCGAACGCGCTGGCCGCTGCCATCGTAGAGGTAACTTTCCGTATCCGCTGCTTGTCCTGCGCGCTCCACCAAGGTCACGCTTTGCAATTGGTTGCGCGCGTTCCATAGCAGCGGTTGCCCGTTTTGCAGGGCTTGCAGATTGCCGTTGGCATCGAAGCCGGTTGCAAAGTCGGGGGGCGAATCACCGGTTTTCCATGCCAGCCCCCGATTACTGTCGGGGGCAATGCGCATCTCGCGGGTGTAGTTATTACCCTCGCGCTGATGCTGCAACCTGGTCAGGTTGCCACGTTGATCATAGGTATAACGCTGAGTGAAATTGAGCAGTCGGCTTTGGTCGGCCGGGCTGGATAGCCACTCGGGAAGCGCTGCATGGATGCTTGCTGTCTGTGTTTCCCGGCCCGTCGCCTTGATCAGCTGATACAGGCTGTCGTAGGCGTAAGTGCTGCCCGGTTCTATGCATTGATTGGCGTTGTATTGTTCGGGTTTGCTGTGGTCTTCGACACTCAGCACATTGCCGACAGCGTCGTAGGCGTAGTGCAGTTTCTGAAGCACGCCGGGGTTGGTCGTTGTGCGCGAAAGGGTCCGCTGGCTCATACGACCATTTTCAGGTGCGAACACCGCCGCCTGGGTGATATTGCCTCCCAGCACCTGCGATTCAATCTGCCCCTGCGCGTTGTAACTGACCTGATCGACTATCAGCTTCTGTTCGGTAGCGCCGTTGAGTTGCAGGGTGATTTTCTGCAACTGGCCGGCGACATCGAACCAGAAGCGCTGCGTATGCCTTTTGGCGTCTTGTTGCTCAAGGGTTTCGCCGGTGGGTGCGTACCGCCAGGTGGTGGTATGGCCTGTACCGCTTTCGACAAGATCCTCGCGCTTATCGAGCTCTTCCGGCCAGTGCGCGGCCTGTAAATCTTTCAGAACATGTCGCGTTTGGCTGAGTGGCTTACCCGTCAGGTCATAGGCGGTGAACAGCAGTGTGCCTGCCGGATCATCATGCCGAATCAATCGACCACACTGGTTCATGCCGGCAGCTTCGTCCGAGGTAGCTGCGTAGGTGAAGCGCTCGATGGCCCGTCGGGCCTGTTGCTCGAATGCTTCGAAGACCACCCGTGGGCGTAACTGACTGTCATATTCCGTTTGCCAATGGCTGCCGCGTGAGTCCCACGTCTCCAGCGTCTGCCCTGCTTCTCCAAAGACCGTAAGACGCCACCCGGCGTCGAGACTGTCGGTAAAAACCTGGGCACCCGACAGGCTGGTGATGTGTGTTGAGTCCGCCACCTTCAGCTGTAGGTCATCGGCGTGCGAGTAACGCTCGACGGTCTGGTTGCCGATGTCGTAGCGGTAACGCGTCGTGCGGGCTTCAGGCTCCTTGATGGACTCGTTGCACAGGTAGCGGACTTCGCTGACCTGCACGCCACGGCTGTCGACAACGTTCAGGGTTGGGGTATGACGATGAGTGTTGCTGCTCATTTCACACCTCCCGAGGCCGGGGTGTCGGGTTGTGTGTCGTTCTCGTCTTCGGTGATGGAATACCAGGGGTGAAAGGTGTGGCGACGCTCGTCACCCTTGGCATTGATAACGCGAATGAGTCGGCCCATCGGGTCATGGAAATACTGGTCGCACAGGCCCGATCGGCGCAGGGACACATCATTGATGTAGTGGTAACGGTCACTGAAAAAGGGCCGATACGTATGCGTCACCAGACCCTTGTTGTTGTATTCGTTACGCTCGCTGACACGCCAGCGCAGGCTGACTTCGTGTTCTTGCGGTTTGTCGTTCACCCACGTCAACGTTCCGTCAGCTTTGACTGCCAGGGCTGTTCCTTGGCCGACTTGCTGTTTGCTTTGCAACAACCGGCCGAAGCCGTCATGGCAAGTGACAACAACGCGAATCTGCGTGTTTTCACCATCGTTGGGGAATCGGTCTGCTTGCAGTTCGGCGCAGTAAACCGGTTCGCGCGGCGCGCTTTCAATCTTGGTTCGGAGCGCTTGTTCGTAGGTTGTTTTCTTGATATCGCGGCGGGCCAGGCGAGCGCGAGTGCTGGCGCGGATGTGTCCGTCGGGCAACACATCGCCCGAGGCGACCGCCTCTTTGCACAAATCCCGTTCAAGCGGTGTGGCCGGCACGATATGTCCCATCCAGCTGAATGCGTTATAGAACCAGGCGCTAGCGACTTGCTGCAGTGCCTGCTGCGGATTTTCGATTGCCAGGTCCGGTCGGCCTGCATAGCGAAGGGCATAGTTGGAGACTGGTTTGAACCCGATGTCCGCGTCGATACCGCTCTTGTAATGGCTGATGGCTTGAACGTGTCCAAAAGCGTCGTATGACGCTTCCTGGACAATGTTGTTGGCGTCGGTAATGCGGCAGGGCTGGAGCAGTCGGTAGTCAACGTTGGAGGCTGTGGTGGCGCAGCCGTCCGCCAGTTGCGTGCGGGCAGTCAGGCAGTAATAAGGATCATGGGTGAATGTTGTCGAGCCCTGTTGCGAGGTTTCTTTGAAGCTTGATGGTTTGAAAAAACCATCCTTGGTCTCGTAAGTGAAGAAATGGCGCCGTACTGACCACAAGCCGTGCTGTGTATCCCACGCTGTGTCCGCCGGTAAGGCGACGGGCATCTGTCTGTAGCCGTTCTCCTTGAGTCGTTGAGTCACATCAAAGGACGACGCGTCGGGTTGTCGCCGGAGTTTGTCGTAAGCCTTCAACGCCAACGGATTGAGTTCAGCCGTTTCCGTGTGATCGACCAATGCTTCAACACTGGCCTGTCCGTCCGCGAAGGTGCCGCTGGCGTCCGGTTTTCTGTAGCGCTGCACAGACAGGCTCGTCAAGACTTGTCCGGTTTTCCAGTGGTCTGACGTGCTCAGCGCAAGTAAGGTCTCGTGGTTGATGTCTGAGGGTGACAGGCCGCCAGCAGCAGGCGCCTTGGGCAATCTCAGTGCATTGACGCGTTGCAGATAGGGCAGCCCCAGTCGTCTGGTTTGCGCTGTTCCTATATGAATGAATTGAGCTTTGTGTTCGCTCAGGTAGAAGTGCTGCTGGGTTTCGTCATGGGCATCGCCCCACCATTTTTTTCCCCACTTGTCGGTGAACGGCGGGGTGTCGGCAGCCGTTGTGCGTCGGGCATAACTGATCTCCACAGAGTGAGTCACGAAGCCATAGGTGTCCCATTTCAAATTGATCGAATGGGTGCAACGAGGATCTTGCGGGACACGCTCGTACTGGTAATTGATCGACTCCAGCAGGACGACGCGCAGGATCGAATGTGGGCTGTGTTTGCCCATGCCCCTGAGCTCGTTGACTTTGTAGCGATGCTGTTGCACCGAATACGGGAGTTTTGATTTGCCATCCTGCTCCTGGCCGTACACCTCGACCCGCAAGATGCGTCCGTTCAGCGCCCGGGCAATTTCGCGCTCGCGGGGTTTGGAATACGTCTTGGCCAGGGCGTGTCCCTCGCTTTGCGGGGTCCAGCTTGTTCCAAGGTTCTGCAGAGTTTTTTTAAGAAGAACCGCTTTTTCATCGCTGAAGTCACGGTCATGGAGGATCAGATCGACCGCGTTGCCGATGTGGAACCATGTCTTTGTAACTGTCGGTGCGCTCAGGCGCCTGTTTTCTGTGTCACCGCGACCAGTGGGGCTGTCGGACTGGACGAGCAGGCCGAAACCTCGGAACTCACGTTCCGCGCTGTCGTAGAAACCGCGTCGATACTTGAAATGACGGGTCAATCGATTGCCGGTGACTTCATCCTCCTGAGTCTGTTGCTTGACCAGAAAGAGAGGAAACGGCAGGTGTGGAGCCACCGGTTTATGGTTCTTGATCAGCTGTTTTTTTTCGTCCAGCCACTCTTGTGCCGAGCTGCGGTAGCGCAGGCTTGCGGCAGCGCCCATGTTGTTGTTGGTTGTCTGGAGCAAATAGGGTTTGGTGCTGACGAAATCATAACGCCAATGTCGCGGCGTTTTACCGGAGGGGCTGAACACCAGGCTGGAGCAGCCAAGCCCTTGCAGGTCTGTGACGTGCACCTGGCAAAAGCGGTCATGGCGAAACCCTTCGGGCCAGGGCAAATCGATCGCCGGGCCCAGGCCGTTGCCGCTACGGTTCATGAAAATGCGCGCGCACTTGGGCAGGAGATAAACAAGATCCGCGCTTCCCGAACCATCCAGATCGGCCAGCAACACACGGGAGGCTTCAAATTCCTCATAGGAAAAATCCAGAGTGGCAATTACCCGACCTTTTCCGAAGCGCCCCCGGCCCAGGTTGGGCCAGCATTTCACTTCGTTATGACGGATTCGAACAAGATGTTGTTGCCCACTGCCCAGCACATCGCTGAAGGCCACCAATTCGCTGCGTGAGTTGCCGGGCAGTGGCAGATCGTCCTCATCCGCCCTTCGTCCCACTTCGGTTGCGGTTGAAAAACGATTGCCATTGAGGTTGGCGTGCAGGCGAACACTACGGGGGCCGAGCATGATCAGGTCGCTGAGCCCGGCACCCATCAGGTTGGCCAGTTGCCCTTGAGGATGGAAGAACTCGGTCGGGACGGCCCCAAGCGGGGTGAAACCGGACCATTTCCCGTCGGGTTTCAACGTGAAGAATCCACTGAAGCCGGGCTGCGCCACAATCCAGTCGGGGCGACCGCTGGCGCTAAGATTACCGAGAAACTGGCGAGTCGACTTTCGGCTGTCGGTCAACGGTATCTGTGGCAGATCGTTCAACGCCTGGTAGGTGACCTGATCCCCTCCTGAGTCATCGCGCAATGGCTGGCTATAGCGCCAGCTTTTGTCGGTACGGTGCAGCACACCGGGCAGACCTTCCCCCAGCAGATCGACGAATTGAAAATGCTGTTGATGGTTGAGCCTCGCCAACACCTCGAAAGGTTTGTAGCGATGAACGTCAGGTTCAAGGGCGAAGCTGGAGTAGGTGAATTCGAGGGGGGGAAGGTAACTGTCGGCGCTTTCGCCGTAGGCCTGGGTCATCGCTGCGCTCAGGCAGCTGTAGGACAAGGGGCTGGTCTGGTATTCGATTACAGTGCGGCGAACCAGCACCGGCATCGCTCCCATCGATGCCTCATCGGGAAAGTAATGAAACATGAGCAGCTGTTGGCACCGGCGTTGGGTGCGCAACTCGAACCCATAGGAAAAATCCGAAAACGGGTCGCTGCGTACGGGTGACAATTTCGTCGCCAGATACGCGGGTTTTTTATCCAGTGTGGGGCTGCGTTCGCCGTAGTCGAAATGCAACTCGAAATGCCAACGAACGTCTTTGAATCCGTCGGTTTTACACGAGTACAACTGTGAGTCGGCTTTGAAATTCCCATAGCGTACGCGGCAGGGATAACGCTGGGCCCGGCTGTCGACAGGGCCCGCCTGGGAGGCTGGATCCGCGTTGTACTCATAATTGATGTGCTCGCCATGAGCATTCATGCTTTCTTCAAGCAACCACTCGGCTACGCGGGATTGTTCGTCGGGATCTGCTCGACGTGCCAATGGCGTTTTTCCAAACAGATGCTGGCTGCCGTCGGCGTTATGTATCAGCCAGAACCCGGGTTTGTCCTCGGCGCTGGACCAATGCTCGATCAGGTCAAACGCGGCTTCGATGCGCGGGCGATAGCACACGACCGTGTGTTCCACCTGCTGCTTACCGTCACTGCAGCGCTTTCGGGTGGAGACGATTGCGCCGGTTTCCCGGTTCCGCTCAGGCATCAGAACCTCACCACCAGGGCCGAGGAATACATCATCGTCGGTGTAGGCTGGAACCCCCAGGTGTGTACGTCGTGAGACTGTCGCCAAGGACAATTGCCAACCCAGGCCGAACACGCCGTTGCCTTGGCTGCTGTTGTAGTTCAAGGCAAGGCTCGGGGCATATCCGCGACCGGGAGATACAGGCAGTGGAATCTGACAGGAAGCACTACCGCTGGAGCCGATGGCACCCAGGCTGCCGCCGATGCCCTGAATCGCTCCCCCTCCCTTGGGCAGGACAGGTGAATGCACAGGAATAACGGCTTGTTTACTCATTGCGCACCCCCGCTGACTTTGGCGGTGTACTGCAGGTGCACGATGATATCGGTGAGTGATTCGAGCATGGCTTTCTGTGCCGCAGGGTTGGGGAATGACAGCTGCCATTTCGAAATCGCGCCGGTGTACTCAAACGGCAGGTAGCGTTCATCCTGAAAGTTCAGAGTGAACAGGCCGTTGTCGTCGATACCCGTCGACAGGGCAATGTGCTGATTGGCGCGCAGGCTGTTCATGACCGTGCTGCTACCGGGCATGACGACTTCACTGCTGGTCTGGGTCAGCGTGGCGCGGACATCTTCATAAGGCCCGAGGACTGCCGGCAGGGAAATACTGATGCTTTTGATCCTGCGCAAACAATGTCCTGGGTAATCGTTTTCAAAAAGCGCAGACGTCAACTCGAATTCGCACCTTCCAGTCTCTACAAGGGTGGACCTGATTCCTTTGGTGACGGATTTGTCAGCCGCGGTCGCATCGTCCCAGGGTTTGTTGAGGGCGGGGGCCGGCAGGTCCAGGGTGTTTTCCTTCGCATGAAGCAGGCGAAGTGACACGGTTTTGCGGATTTCCAGTTCGCGCTCGTTGCCCAGCAAATGGGCATTGTTCATCTTCACCAAACCCAGCTTCATGCGTTCGCCGGGGCCTAGACCTCGGTAAGTGCTGTTCCAGGTCAGGTTCTGGAAGAACGGTTGAGTGGTGCTGTCGGCCATCTCGTATCGCCAACTCCGCTCGGTGAATTGGCACAGCGAAAAGGTCGAGTCATACACCTGGTAGTAGAAGCTGGAGAGCTGATGGGTGAACCATTGGTAAAGTTGTGCGTTGGTAAAACGCTGGCTCAGAAAGGTGTAGCGGGTCCGGGCTTGATCCAAAGCGGTTTGAGTCTGTTTCAGCAGCAGTCTGGAGGCCGTCTCTCGTTCGGCCTCCAGCGCCAACTGAGCATCAATCTGGGCAATTTCGAGCGTTGCCTGGTCGTGGGCGAGCGTCCAGTCCTGATGCCTGCGTCGATACTGTGCGGCACGTTCCAGGGCTTCGCCGGCGCCATAGGCCGCGGTTGTCAGCCCTTGAGCCATTGCCATCGACGCGAAGGGGCCGCCCTCCAGGCGGGCGCCGCCGTCTGAGGTGCCAAAGATATTGGGGACGACCTTCAACCCCTGGCCCATGGCATGAGCCGCATGGGCGCTTGCTTCAGCGATACGTCCCTCCAGATGAAAAGCGGCAGCGGTCACCTCCTCCAGGTTGACGACTTCGTTAACCCGCTGACTGTAATAATCGCGGCGGCATTCGACGATCGCTTTGCTGGCCAGTAACGCTTCCCGGTTTTTCTGGTCGATGTTCAGGGTCTGGGTCTGCAGGTCTACCGCAACGCTGGCGATGTCCCAGACATGTTGCTGCGAAAGCTCCTGATAGCTGGCCTGTTCGCTGCGCTCGATGAACGACATCAGCGTCGCGCCGAACTGAATCACCGTGTCTACCGCAATCATGGCGTGGGCATGCAGAGCATTAAAACGGTAAGGCGGAATCTCTGCGCCCAGGCGTTGGGCCAGGCCGGGCTCCGCAGCCCGTTGTGGATTGGCACCGAGCCGGTTGTCTATCGCGGCCGGGGTGGCGAAGAGTGCAAGTTGCAAGGGGCGGCCGACGATGTCGAGGTTATGCCTGAGGTTGTGCAGACGACTTTCGAGTTTCTCCCAGCGTGGCAACAGCACGGGATTGAAGGGTAAGCGCGAATGCGGCGTGTCGATCAGGCTCGTGAAGTGTGAATGGACATAAGGGCGGACACACACCTCTGGCGCCAGTGCAGGGGCGCTGGTCATCAGCTGGTGTGTATCGTCTCTGACTACTTTTACCTCGCATTCACGCAGTTTTTTATCATGTTCCTCACTGAATGTTTTTAACGTCAGGGCCGCCCATAAATCGGTTTGCCTGAGATCCGGCCTGGGCCCCAACAAGCGCTGGGCGCGCAGGTACCAGAGCTTCGCATCGGTCAGGCTGTCGGGGCTCAATTCGCGATAAGCGGCATCGCCGCGATTGACCAGAATGTCGATGTAGAGCACGTACAAGGCTTTGCGAAAGTGCACCGGATGACTCAGTGCAATCTGGTGCGGATCCTTTGGCCCCTGGAGGGCATAACTGGACTGCCCCGGCTTTGGAGGGCCGGAGATCAGTGGCACCGCGTTCCAGTAATCCGGGTTGCCGCCGCTGACTGCTTTTCGGGCGGGGTTGAATAGATAAAGCAGCCAACGTTCGGCTTCGCTGAATTGACGCTCCTGGTTAAAACGGTGAGCCACCAGCCAGGGAAGGTACAGAAACAGTTCGACGAAGTAGCGACCGTAGGCGCCGTAGAAATCCAGTTGCTCAGTTGGTTTGTCTGCCCCCAGTGGCGGCTCTTGCAAGTGCTGAGAGGACCAGCTCAGCAAGGTATCCATGCTGTCTTCTGCGCGTTCGATCAGGTGCCTGGCGAAAGTGATGTTCATTCGGATGGGATGGCGAGGCTGGCCATCCTGGCCATCCTGGCCATCGCTGTAGTTTATTGTTGATTCTTTAAAGTCGATGAAGTCGGTCCTGCCGATCTTGCTATCCAGATGGGTTTCGATACTGGGAGCTGTTGGCGGGTGTGGGTGATAGCTGAACTGAAGCATTTTTTTACTGGAAAATGGCCAGCAATCGAGAACAGCAATAAGGGACTTGTCTGTCGTGATATCCAACTCGGTACGAGCAGCCATTTTCGACGTGATCCGAGCGTCCTTGTCGATAGAAAACGACAGGCTGAAATTAACATGTGGAATCCCCTTGCCCGTGTCTTCAAACTCACCAATATGCAGGGCGACACACAACGATGAGGATGATTGGTCAAAGGTGGCAATGGTCCGTATGTCTCCCTTCAACGTTGTGAGGTTCATGCTTTTTAGAGTGTTGGATGAACAGTAACCCTGTGCGCAAGTCTGCTGCGGGCTCCAGCTCCCGTCGTATTTTTTGAAACACATGTTCAGACGAAACAGTGGATAGGAATTGTCGTGGTTATCCTCTTTGCTCGCCTGATCCTGACAGACACATTCAGCCCAGACCACATACAAGCGATTGTTGAACATGACCGGGCGAATGGTGTGTTCGATGGCACTTTCGGAGACTGGCAGATTGATGCGATGCCAGTCGGACCATGCCTGTGGTTCCGGTGCATCAAATTTGTCAGTCCGGGAGCCGGGCATGAAGGGACGACACGCCATGTCCAGCGAGCGCCAGTACCACGTGTTTGCCGCGCGGGATTTGGCAACAAAGTAATAGGTGCTGTTGGCGAAGTCGCTACCGTCGATGTAACCGTTTACGATCTCCAGATTGGCCACTTCCTCTAATCTGGTCAGATAGGCCAGTACCGCCGTTTGCACGGACTCCGCCGTGAGCTGATTGCGGTTGAGGTCGTTTTCCAGCTGCTCAAAACTAGCGGTCCTGCTGTTGCGAAGCGTTGGATCGAGGTAGGCAGCGGGGAAGTAGTGAAGACGTTGATTGGTGGCCCAGTCCTGGTAGTGATGCATGACGGTGCGCCAGGCTTCGACTTGATCCGAGGGAATACGGGCGGTGTGATATCCGGGCTCCATATTGGCCAGAATACTGTTGATGTATTGCTGCAGGCTGGCAATGGCGCAGGCGACCGGGCTGGTCGGCACGTCCTGGCTGACCAGAACGTCAAGCAGCCAATAGTGATAAAGGTCATCGGGCGTTTTGAGGTGCTCTGCCAGTTTCAGTGCCTTGAGCGTCTTGTCTTGCGGAGCAATCACCGACAGATAGAGCCCGAGCTGCGCATCACGAAGGCTTTCGTTGAGTTGTTTTTCAATAGCAATAGACATGTTCATTCCTTGAGCATGCAGGGGGATCAGTGGCTGGCCGCCATGACGGCCTCACCGACCGTTTTCCAGTGGTCGGGCGAACTCTTGTTGTCGAGGGTCGCGGCGCTGAGCAGGGCGGTTGCACTGAGTCCGGTGGCCTTGCAGGTTTGGTGGCAGCGCATGATCCAATCGATGTCCTTCATCGATTGGGCGTGCTTGAACATCAGTTTCGAGGTGAGCACGGTCACCTCAGCCGCTTCCCAATTCAACAATTGGGCCAGTCGGCCGTTGACGGCATGGCTCTCGCGACCGAAGAAGTTGGCGAACTCCAGATAGCTCAGCAGGCTTTCTTCCGTCTGCTGGTAAGTCTTCAGGCAATGGTTGAAGCGATCGAACAGGTACAGGCTTTTGAATGACAGCCTCAACTGTCCATCCGCTGTGTCCAGCCAACGGGCAGTGCTCAGGAGCGCACGCAGGGCCTTGTTGCTCAACTGCAACCGGACGGCAGTTTCGGTGTGACGCAGGAGCGGATGCAGTGTCTGCACCAAGGCATGTGAGTCCTTTGAATTCAGGACTTCGGTGAGAATCTGATGGACCGAGGTGTTGGCCCATAGCACAACATCCTTCGCACAATTCATGGGCAGCAGGAATGCTTCCTGTAGAAACGCTTCGATGAGGTGCAACTGCCGGTCATGCGCCAACAAGAGAAGGTTTTTCAGTTTTTGCCGGGCGTCATTTTTAAGCTTCAGGTCTTTTTCGGGATCGCCGTCCAGCTTGAATGTTTCGTCTTCGATGACGGTGTTCAGCACCGAGGTCAACTGTTGCACCACATCGTCCTGAATCGATGGGGCGAAGTTTTTCACTAAACCGTTGTCATAGAGCAGGGTGCCGGCCAGCTTCTCACGCCAGTTGACGTCTCCTGGCAATGCCAACGTTGCCAGTTCTTGTGCGGTAACCGCGCTATGACGCGTTTCGGCACCCAGTTTGATGAGGTGTTGCTGCAGCCCTCCCAACGGATAGTCATCGCGGCCTTGCAGTTCAAGTACGCGTTGCAGCATCGGAATGTCGTAGGCGGATTGTTTGATCCAGCAGGTTACCCAGTCCATTTGCATCAGGATGCCAAGAATGTTTTGTGCAGAATCTTCCTGGGGGGCTTCATTGACCAGGGTGATTTGATCTATATCGCCTGTGTGAGAGCCAATCGAGTCTATTTCCCTTGTGGAATGGATTGATTGCAACACCACGGCCGGATTTTGAAGGAGGGACAGTTCATCAAGGCTCCCGCCACTCCAGTGCATGGATAGTCCCTCTAGCGATGTAACGGTTGATGGCTGTGTGGTTGGGATCTGGGTGATGAAGATAAGCCGCGCAGGGTTTGCACCCGGTTGGGAGAATCGCAGAGCAATCCTTTTAGCGGCTGTCTGGTCAACGAACCATGACGAGTTGGTCTCCAGAGTCGATCCGGGAAGCAGGGGCGCCTTACCGGAGTTCCCCTGTGTCGAGAGCTGAAAAATGGCGACCAGTTCGAAATACTGCTCCCCCTTTTGGCCCCTGATTCGCAGTGTGCGTTTGCCCGTGTCGCCGGTTGCCAGGCACCTGGCAACATGTTCCCCCCCGAGCAGGTTCGCCAGTGTTGAACTTTCGGCGATCGAAAGGCCGAACATTCTCGCTACCCGGGCCTGTCGATAAATGGATGACAGGGTGGGCAAATCGCACTTGAGCGTTCCCTGGTATTTCAGTGTGTTCTTGACCACCTGCATCAGTGAGTCCTCGGTCAAAGGCAGGCCGAGGCTGATACTCAGGTGTTGGAGAGTAGTGTGGGAGGCAGGATTTGAATCCTCCGCCACGAAGACGCGACCATCGAGCTTCAGCGCAGTTGCGAATACCCGGGTCTGATTGAATACCTTATCGAACAGCGACGTCTCATCGCCGGACGCAAAAGGTGAAACGTGATGCAGCAGCGCCGCGAACTCTTCGGCCGTGATGGAATACCGGCGATTCATATACCGATAAACGCCCAAGGCCTTGATGGCATAACTGTCCAGTAGCCGCTGGGCATTGAGCGACAGCTGTGATTCAAATGCGCTGCATATCAGGGTGTCCAGATCGGCAAACGGGATGCCGAGCCAACGTTGGAGGCGGATCATTCGATGCAAGCGTTCAAGTCGGTCCTCGGTCGCGTTTGCGATTTCCCCGGTTTTTTTCTCGTTGTCCAGCGCCATGCTGTCATCGACCAAGCGAGGTCCGTTTACGTAACGGGCTCCAAAAGGATGGGAATGAGGTGCCGGCAACAGGTAATGAGGAGACAGGCATGGCGCGTATTTACCTTGCGCCAGCAATACTTCCAATTGTTCGGCTTTAAGTTCGGTCCGCTCCAGGAAGATGTTGATTTTCTTCAAATCGGAAATTGACGTGCCGCCGTAGATTTTTTCCCAATAGTGTTTTTTCCGTTTGTCCTGTTCCGTGCCCGGGAGGCGGGAGTACGCAAGGTTATTCAGAATCTTTGCAGCCCATGGCCGTTCTGTCAGCAATGCCTGCTGTTTGGGGCCAAGTCCGGACATCCGCCTCTGCGCTTGATCAGAACCCGCGTTCAACACCTTGCCGTACTGAGCGATGTCATGGGCCGTGAGAGGCAGGGATTCGCTCACGAGGTAACCCAGTTCTCCCAGCGTGGGCTTGTTACCAGTCAGTCCCAGCAGGCACTGGTGATGGTAAAACTCATAGGGGAGCGCAAAGGGATAATACTTTTGTGCGAGCACTTCATAAGTCGACTTACCCTCGTCTTCGGTGTTCTTCAGCGCGTTCTGAATATTGTTGTCCAGCGTCTCATTGACGATCCCGAGCATCGGTTGCGCAGTGAAGGTGCTTTGCTGATCAATCGACAGGGCGGCGAGATCCGGACGGCGTTTTTCCAATGTGATTCGATTGTCTTTTTCCCCCGCTAACGACGAGGCACTGGTTTCCAGTTGCAAGGCAAACCGGTACAGCGCTCTGAGGTAGGCAACCGGCGAGTCGATGGCAGCAATCGAATCGTTTTTGCACGCCTCGTCCCAATTCTCTTTGAACAGATGGGTGTAGGTGGGGCCTTGTTTCTCGATCGCACGAATGCCCAAGGGATGCCAATGATCCTGTGCCGTTTCGACTGACGTTCGCTGTTCCCGATACAGATGACTGATCTGGGTGGCCAGGCATTTGACGTCGTCGTAGAGCTTTGCGGTGTCAATGCTGGTCGCTTGGTCTTTGACCGTGTTGTCAGCCTTGATAGCGTCATCGAATTGTTTTTTGAATTCGGTTTCGGTGAGGCAGGCGATATCGAACACCGAGGTGAATTTCAGTGTGTCTTTAAAGAACTTGACCAGTGCATCGTTGGTTTGCCCGGTGCCATAGGCCCTGACCAGAGAAGTCAGTAACGTGTTGTCGTCCATGCCGGTGAGTCTCCTTGGGTGGAGCTGACGACATTACGACGTGGCATGCAGGTGCGCTGTCAGCCTTGTCATTGACCGAGGACTGGATCTTTCACCGCAGGGACAGGGAAGAAGGACGGGAGTCTGTAGGAATTTGAAACACCGGCATGGCCGGAGCCCGATGCACCTCTGAACCTTCAGCTTTCGTCCTGCACCCGGTGAGTTTGGCGAAACTCGCCGGGCGGCATCCCGCGCCGACTCTTGAACGTACGGTGAAACGAGCGCGGTTCGGTGAAGCCCAGGTACTGGGCGATGTCCTGGATCGGCAAGGTGCTGTTGAGCAGGTAATGCTCGGCCAGTTCCTGGCGCAGGTCGTCGAGGATTTGCTGGTACGACGTGCCGGCCTGATGCAACTGGCGTTGTAGCGTGCGCACCGACACGGCGAGATGCTCGGCCACTTGCTCCTTGCGTGGCAGGCCTTCCTTGAGCAACTGGCGCAGGATGCTTTTGACCCGCTGCTCCAGCGAGGCGTCCTCCAGCGTCGCCATCAACCCCTGCGCATGTTCTTCGAGGGTGCGCAGCAATTGCGCATCGGCCTGGCGCAACGGCAACTGCAAATACGGCAACGGCACAATCAGCGCCGAATAAGGCTGGTCGAACAGCACCGGGCAATCGAAGAACTGCTCGTATTGCGCCTGCGTCGTGTCGGCCGGGCGTGGATGTTCCAGCCAGACGGCGGCCGGCGACATCTGTGTATCGGCGATCCAGCGCGCGTATTGCAGCCAGGAGCCGAGCACGTTTTCCACCAGGTGCCGGCGGATTCGCGGGCGTTGATAGCGGCAGGTCCAGATCAGGTGCACGTTGCTGTCCTGAACTTCTGCGCGGCTGACGCCCATGTCGCCCACCAGTTTCTCGAACGGCATGATGCGGCTCATGGCATCGCCCAGGGTCGCGCAGTTCATGGTGATGTAACCCAGCACGCTCCAGGAGTTGGGCAACACAAAATGCGCGGCATTGAGACCGAATAACGGATCGCCCGAGTGTTCGCAGAAATAATCGAGCAAGCGTTCATGGGCTTCACCCGGCAATCGCAGGCTGTTGTCACTCAACTGCTGCGCCTGCAACCCGGCCGCCGCCAACGCAGGCTCGATGGCCATGCCCAGCTGTTCGGCATGACGCAGGTATTTGAGCAGCGGCGGAACGGAAGTGAAGCCCAGGGATTGCATGATCGTATTCCTTTGATCAAGGCCCGCGTGCGCGGATGAATGCGCTGAAAGGTAATTTGAAACTACCGCTAAAGTAAATGGCTGGCATCTGTGCGACGTTTGACTCAATTGGCTACTCGAACTGGCCGGATGCGACCGTGACACTTTCGGGCAGCTGACTAGTATGGGGGCCTGAAATATCACCAATAAGAACCGCAAAAGGACACACGCATGCGACGCTGGAACGGCTGGGGAGATGCAACCACGGTGGTCGAACTGCCGGCCCAGGGCGCGAGTTTTCTCGCCCAGCGGCTGGGTGACGGTCGAGCGCTGCCCGATGCCTCGCTCGAGACGGCATTGGCCCGCGTGCCGGCCTCGCGGTTGCAGGAACACGCCTTGTACAGCGTGGTTGCGCAGGATCGTCTGCTGCATGCCCGGGGGCAGAGCCTGCCGGACTGGCTGGCGTTGCGCGAAGGCGCGCTGGGGAATTATCCCGACGCCGTGGCCTTTCCCGAGACGGCAGAACAGATCCGCCAATTGCTGGCGCTGGCTCATGAACAGGACTTGTGCCTGATTCCTTATGGCGGCGGCACTTCGGTGGCCGGGCACATCAATCCGCCGGATTCCGCGCGGCCCGTGGTCACGGTTTCCCTGGCCCGGATGAATCGTCTGCTGGACCTCGACGAACAAAGCCTGCTGGCCACTTTCGGCCCCGGCGCCAGTGGGCCGCAGGTGGAAAGTCAGTTGCGCGCCCGGGGCTATACGCTGGGGCATTTTCCGCAGTCGTGGGAGCTGTCGACCCTCGGTGGTTGGGTCGCCAGTCGCTCCAGTGGTCAGCAATCGTTGCGCTACGGGCGCATCGAGCAACTGTTTGCCGGCGGGACTCTGGAAACCTTTGCCGGGCCGTTGGAAATCCCCACGTTCCCGGCCTCGGCCGCCGGGCCCGACCTGCGCGAAGTGGTGTTGGGCTGCGAGGGCCGTTTCGGGATTATTTCCGAGGTCAAGGTTCGGGTCAGCGCATTGCCTGCCGATGAACGTTTCTACGGCGTGTTTCTGCCCAGTTGGACCCAGGCGCTGCAAGCCATCCGCCAGTTGGCCCAGGCGCGGGTGCCGCTGTCGATGCTGCGCTTGTCCAACGCGGTGGAAACCGAAACCCAGCTGGCGTTGGCCGGTCATCCGCAGCAGATCGCCTGGCTGGAAAAGTACCTGTCGCTGCGCGGTGCTGCTGAAGGCAAATGCCTGCTGACGTTCGGCGTGACTGGCAATCGCCGGCAAAATGCGCTGTCCCTGAGTCAGGCGCGGCAGCACCTCAAGGCGTTCGGCGGGGTGTTTACCGGCACCTTGCTCGGCAAGAAGTGGGCGCAGAACCGCTTCCGTTTTCCCTACCTGCGCGAGAACTTGTGGAACGCCGGTTATGTGGTCGACACCCTGGAAACGGCCACCGACTGGAGCAACGTCGATAACCTCCTGACCCTGATCGAAAACAGCCTGCGTGATGCCTTGGCGGCTGAGGGCGAGCGAGTGCACGTGTTCACTCACCTGTCCCACGTCTACGGCGAAGGCTCGAGCATCTACACCACTTATGTGTTTCGCCCGGCGGCGGACTATCCCGCCACGCTGGCTCGCTGGCAGGCACTCAAGCACGCGGCCAGCCAGACCATCGTCGATAACCACGGCACCATCAGTCATCAGCACGGCGTGGGCAAGGACCACGCGCCGTACCTGCTGCGCGAGAAGGGCGTGCTGGCGATGGACACCCTGCAGGCGCTGAGCCGGCATTTTGATCCGGCCGGGCGCCTCAACCCCGGCACGTTGTTGCCGGAGTGACGGCCGTGAGCCCGAACTGGAACGCCGCGTGGCGCCAGCAAGTGCTGCCGACGCTGGCGGAGGAAACCTGGGACCTGATCGTCATCGGCGGCGGCATCAGTGGCGCCGGTATCCTGCGCGAAGCCGCGCGCCGTGGCTGGCGTTGCCTGCTGCTGGAACAGCGCGATTTCGCCTGGGGCACCTCCAGTCGATCCTCGAAAATGGTCCATGGCGGCTTGCGGTACATCGCCAAGGGCCAGTGGCGCCTGACCCGCGACTCCGTCCGCGAACGCCAGCGCCTGCTCGACGAAGCGCCGGGGCTGGTGGATCCGATGAGTTTCATGATGCCGCATTACCGTGGCGGCTTTCCCGGACCGCGAGTGCTGGGTGGTTTGTTATCCATCTACGACGCGCTGGCCGGACGGCGTAGCCATCGCTTCCATGACGCGCAACAACTGCGTTATCTGGCGCCGGGGGTGAAGGAACATGACCTGCTGGGCGGCACCTGTTTTGTCGATGCGCTGACCGACGATGCGCGTCTGGTGATGCGCGTATTGGGCGAGGCCCGGGCCGACGGCGCGGTGGTGCTCAACGGCGTGCGCGTGGAGCAATTGCTGCGTGAGGAGGGACGCGTTTGCGGGGTCCAGGTCGAAGACTGCGAAGGTGGCGCGTCATTGCAATTGCGTTGTGGTGTGCTGGCCGTGGCCACCGGTGCCTGGGCCGAGCGTTTGCGCCTGCCCGATGCCCCGCGTCAGTTGCGCCCGTTGCGTGGCAGCCATTTGTTGCTGCCGGGCTGGCGCCTGCCGGTGGCGCAAGCCTTCACTTTCCTGCATGAGAGCGACCGTCGACCGGTGTTCGTTTTTCCTTGGGAGGGCGCGACGGTGGTAGGCACCACGGACCTCGATCATCACGGTGATCTGGACCAGAGCGCGAGCATCAGCTTTGATGAACTCGACTATTTGCTGGCAGCCTGCACCCAACAATTTCCCCACGCCGAAGTAGTCGCTGACGACGTGCTGTCGACCTGGTCGGGAGTGCGCCCGGTGGTGGGCCATGCGGCGGGTGAACATCAAGGCAAACCGTCGAATGAAACCCGTGAGCATGTGCTGTGGCTGGAGCCGGGTTGCGTGACTCTGGCCGGCGGCAAACTGACCACCTTTCGCCCGCAGGCCATCGAAGTGCTCAAGGCCTGCGCGGCAATGCTCGAACGTCCCTTCAGTGATGACGCCGCGCCGGTGTTTGCCGTCGTGCCGCCGCTGACGATTCCAGGGCTCAGTGGCAACCAGTGGCGGCGCCTGGCCGGGCGACATGGCCGTGACCTGCCGAGGCTGGCGCAACTGATCGCAGAACTGGGCCATGACAGCGTTGGCGCCACGGACACCTTGTGGGCGGAACTGGCCTTTGCCTGTGAGGCTGAGATGGTCCTGCACCTGGATGACTTGCTGTTGCGTCGCACCCGTCTGGGCCTGTTGCTGCCGCGTGGTGGCGAGGAATACTTTGCCGCCATCCGCCAACTCTGCCAGCCACGACTGGGCTGGGATGATGAGCGTTGGCAGCAGGAATTACAGCGTTACCGGGCGTTGTGGCAACGCCATCACGGTTTGCCGGATGCCGCGCCTTGATGCCCATTGAAGAGAGCTCCATGGATAACCACCCGAACAAGCGTTACCTGCTGGCCATCGACAATGGCACCCAGAGCGTGCGCGCGCTGCTCTTCGACCTGCAGGGCAATCTGCTGGGCAAAGGCAAGGTCGAGTTGCAGGCCTATTACTCGACTCAACCCGGCTGGGCCGAGCAGGACCCGGAATATTACTGGGCGAAACTGGGCGAGGCGTGCCAGCAGGTGTGGCAGCAAACCGGTATCGATCGCTCACAGATCGCCGGCGTCTCCCTGACCACCCAGCGCGGCACCGTGATCAATGTCGATGCCCAAGGCAAGCCGCTGCGCCCGGCGATTCTGTGGCTCGATCAACGCCAGAGCGAAGTCGAAGGCGGGATCAAGGGGCCGTGGGGCTGGCTGTTCAAACTGGTCGGCGCGCAAGCCACCGTGGATTACTTTCGCGCCCAGGCCGAGGCCAACTGGATCGCCCGCCATCAGCCTGACGTCTGGGCGGCGACCGACAAGTTTTTGCTGCTTTCGGGGTTTCTGACTCATCGCCTGTGCGGGCGCTTTGTCGATTCCGTGGGTTGTTGCGTCGGCTACCTGCCATTCGATTTCAAACGCCTGAAATGGGCCGCGCCCAGCGATTGGAAATGGCAGGCGCTGGCGGTGCGTCCCGAGCAATTGCCGAGCCTGCTCAAGCCCGGTGAAACCCTGGGTTTTATCACCGCTGAAGCCAGTCGCCACACCGGCATTCCCGAAGGAATTCCGCTGATCGCTGCAGGTGCCGACAAGGCCTGCGAAGTCGTCGGTTCCGGTGTCGTCGACGCGGACACGGTGTGCCTGTCCTACGGCACCACCGCGACGATCACCAGCACCCGGTCGCGCTACCTGGAAATCGTCCCGCTGATCCCGCCTTACCCGTCGGCGCTGCCGGATCAATACAACTGCGAGGTAATGATTTATCGCGGTTACTGGATGGTCAGCTGGTTCAAGAACGAGTTCGGCCTGCGGGAAATGCAGCAGGCCAAAGCGCAGGGCATCGAACCTGAGCAACTCTTCGATGCACTGGTCGACGCCGTGCCGCCGGGGTCCATGGGGCTGATGCTGCAACCCTACTGGTCACCGGGTATCCGCGAACCGGGTGTGGAAGCCAAGGGCGCGATGATCGGCTTCGGCGACGTGCATACCCGCGCGCACATTTATCGGGCGATCCTCGAGGGTTTGGCGTATGCCTTGCGCCAGGGCATGGAGAAGATCGAGAAACGTTCGAAAATCTCCGTCAAGCGTTTGCGCGTTGCCGGTGGCGGCTCCCAGAGTGATGCGGCGATGCAGCTCACGGCGAACATTTTCGGGCTGCCGGCCGAGCGTCCGCATGTGTACGAAGCGTCCGGCCTGGGCGCGGCGATTTGCTGCGCGGTGGGGCTGGGTTTGCACGCGGATTTTCCCACGGCGATCGCGGCCATGACTCGGGTGGGCGAGGTGTTCATGCCGCAACCCGAGGCGCAGCAGATCTATGAGCGACTGTACAAAGAGGTTTACCTGCGCATGTACCGCCAGCTCAAGCCGTTGTACCAAAGCATCCGCAACATCACTGGTTACCCCGCCTGAAACAACACCAAAAAGTCCCCTGTGGGAGCGAGCCTGCTCGCGAAAGCGGAGTGTCAGTCACCGATGATTTCACTGACATACCGCTTTCGCGAGCAGGCTCGCTCCCACAATGGTTGACGGTGTTTCCTTCAACATCACGTGGCGCTATCGGAGAACTTTTCTGGTGAGATTGGACAGTGTCAGGGGCAGGGGCGGTTGTTAGGCTCAACCCCACTGCTCATCCAATAAGAACCAAAAGCAATGAAGCTGACATTCCTCCTGTTGCTGCTTTGTGGAACGGCACCGATGGCATGGGGCTGGTCCAACCATACGGTCGGCAGCTACCTGGCGTTGCAGGATCTGCCGGCCTTGCGCGATGCGCCGCAGGTCGAGGTCGAGCCGCTGGAGCAGTTTCTCGCGCAACAATACCCCGCCGTATCCGCGCTGCTGGACGAACAGGAACGCTTCGCTCGCGAGCACTTCGCCCAATATCCGCCGCGCCCCGACAACCTGAAATTGCCCGCCGTGCCTGGGGACAATTTGCGCCACGACTTCCTCACCGCGCTGCGGATCAATCCGCAGATTCATCTGGCCATGGTTATCCAGCCGATGCCGGGCAAGGATCTGCCCGAGCGTGAACACCTGAGGGCCGAGCAGGTCATGGTTGAGCAGACCCTCTCGCCGTGGAATCGCCAGCGTTTCATCCGCGTGGCTGACGGTGAAAAAGTCGCGCCCCTGGCCGTGTTGGCCAGCGCCGCTGACGAGCCTGATTACGGCCATGACATCAACCTGTTCAGCGACAACCCAGGCGAGGTGGGCGCCTTGTACGGCTTCGGCCTGCAGCCCTTTGGCGATCCCCGGTTTCAGTACAGTTCCCAGGCGCCGTTCCATATGGGCTTCTTCCATGAAAGTGCGGTGGTGTATGCCGCGGCCGGATTTCTTCAGCGCAGCTGGCCGGACTGGCGCGCCTACCAATACATGGGGTTGGCGCGACTGGCGTTTGCCAGCGGCCATCCTTACTGGGGCTATCGTTTTCTCGGTTGGGGGCTGCACCACGTTCAGGACCTGACCCAGCCTTATCACGCCAAGCCATTGCCCGGCGTCGAGCTGGCGAGCCTGCTGCTACTGGAAAGCAAGGCGTTGGCCGGCTTCGATGCCGACAAGCATGCCGCCATTGAACGGGTCGCCACCCGGCACATGGAAGTGGAGAAGTATCAGTCGACCTGGCTGCGTCGCCTGCTGCGTGCCGGCCGGGCACATCCGATGCTCG
The DNA here is from genome assembly GCF_057128725.1 of Pseudomonas oplopanacis. Classification (NCBI taxonomy): domain Bacteria; kingdom Pseudomonadati; phylum Pseudomonadota; class Gammaproteobacteria; order Pseudomonadales; family Pseudomonadaceae; genus Pseudomonas; species Pseudomonas oplopanacis. The sequence goes on from NZ_JBSKHV010000026.1 coordinate 25,055, forward strand.
ACGCTTATGCCGACGCTGCTCAGGACGCCAGTTACCCACCGTACTCGGTCGACTACCTGCGCGAAGTGGTGAGCGCCGAGTCCGCCGATGAATCCGCAGCGTTTGATGAAGCCATCGGACAGTGGCTGGACACGGCCCCGATCACCAGCGATTTCAGCGCCGGTAACCAGGTGCAGCGCGAAGACTTCGACCATCCGGCACTGAACCAACAGCTGTTTAAACTGCTGGGGCATTTCGGCGCGCACAGCCGGATTTATGTCGATGCGGGGCTTGCGCCATAGCCATCGCGACACCGACTTAGAAACCATAAAAACAATAAAACCAGGGAAGAGGAACAGATCATGAGAACCCGATTTCGCCTGTCCGGCGCGGCGCTCCCCGGCGTCGGGCTGGCAGGGCTGCTGCAACTGTGCGCGGTCGACGGCGTGCAGGCCGAGGAATTCAGTGTGCTGGACAATCAGGTCACTGGCTCGTTCGACAGCACGTTGTCCTATGGCCGCTTGTGGCGGGTCCAGGGCCGGGACAAGAACAACGACGACGTCAACACCAACGACGGCAATCGCAACTTCGACACCGGGCTGGTTTCCGAGGTGTACAAGATCACTTCGGAGCTTGAGGCCAACTATCAGAACTACGGGATGTTCATGCGCGGCACCGCGTTCTATGACACCCAACTGATGGACAAGCGCAACGATTACTACAGCAACAACAACCCCTCGCAACCGAGCCAGAGTTACCCGCAGGACGACCACTTCACCGGCCAGACCCGCGACATCGCCGGCAGTCGGGTGGAGATGCTCGACGCTTATCTCTATGGCAACTGGGACGTCGCGCAGATGCCGGTCACGGCCCGTATCGGGCGTCAGGTGTTCAACTGGGGCGAGGGGATTTTCTACCGGGGCGGGATCAACACCACCAACCCGGTGGACGCGGCCAAGTACCGTTTGCCTGGCGCCGAAGTCAAGGAAGTGCTGGTGCCGGTGGAGGCGCTCAGCTTCAACATCGGCCTGACCGACACCCTGACCATGGAAAGCTTTTACCAGACCAACTGGAAGGAAACCCGCATCGACCCAGTCGGTACGTTCTACTCGCAAACGGACCTGTTCGCCGACGGCGGCAACACCGGCTACAACAATTTTACCGATACTGCGCTGGACACTCCGGTGCCCGGTTTCGGCAACGTGATCGGCCTGTACAGCGCGCTGGGCAACAACCCGTTGCTCAACCAGGCCCTGAGCACTACCGGTCTTTACGCCAACGGGGTTACCCCGACTTTCGGCAATACCGTCAAGGTCGCTTCGGTCGGCAAGGATTACAACGCGCGCAACGACGGCCAGTTCGGATTTGCCTTTCGCTACATCGCCGAACAACTCAACAGCACCGAGTTCGGCGTGTACATGGTCAATTACCACGCCAAGGAGCCGACCATTTCCGCCGATCTGGGCGGGTACAAAGGGGTCGACATCAATGCGCTGACCAACCTGTTGTCCGGGGTGGCGGGCAGTCAGGCGGGGCAACTGGCCAACGGCCTGACGACTATTGATGTGCTGGGCAATATTCAGGCGCATCGCCGTTACGCCGAAGACATCCGCATGTACGGCTTCAGTTTCAACACCACCCTGGGCCAGGCATCGGTGTTCGGTGAAGTGGCGTATCGGCCGAACCTGCCCATCGGCGTTGCGGCCACCAACGACCTGATCGGCGACCTGGCCAACGGCGCTGCCGCAGCGGCGGGCGGCCAGACCATCAACATTGGCGGGCAGCAGGTCACGCTCGCCAGCCAGATCAATAACGCCGAGCGAGTGGAAGCGTTCAACACGTCCCTGGGCACCATTTACAACTTTGGCCCGAGCCTGTCGTTCGACTCGATGTTCGGCGTGTTCGAACTGGCGTCCGAGCACCTGCGCGGCAGCAGTCTGCACTACACCGCTTATGACGGCAGTACGCGTTACTACGCGGGCACCGGTAACTTTTCCTATGTGTCCGGCGGCGATCGCGCCGACCAGGTCAACCGCGATTCCTACAGCTACACCGCGATGGTCAATGGCACCTGGAACGACGTGTATGCCGGGGTCAACGTTTCGCCTTACGTCGTCTACAAGGACGACTTCAAGGGCAACAGCTATCAGGCGGGCAACACCATCGAAGGCCGCAAGGCCTACACCCTGGGGATCAAGGCCAACTACCAGAACAAGCTGGAGGCCGAGCTGCAATACACCGAGTTCTACGGCGGCGGGCAGGACAACGGCCTTCGCGACCGCGACAACGTCGGCTTCAACCTCAAGTACTTCCTTTGATTGCTACACGCAAACCCCCTGTGGGAGCGAGCCTGCTCGCGAAGACGGCCGCACAGCCAATAAAGATGTCGCCTGACACACCGCTTTCGCGAGCAGGCCCACTCCTACAGGGATCTGCTGTGTTTTGCGGACCTGCTGGATTTTTCGGAGAACGATCATGTTTCACACCTCACGACTGACCAAAACCACGCTGGCGCTGGTCCTGACCCTGGCCGCCGGCAGTACGCTGGCCGCCATCTCGCCCCAGCAAGCCGAGCAATTGAAAACCACCCTGACACCGCTGGGCGCCGAGCGTGCCGGCAACGCCGCCGGGACGATTCCGGCGTGGGCCGGCGGCATCACCCAGGCGCCGGCCGGCTACAAACCCGGTCAACACCACCCGGACCCGTACGCGTCGGACAAGCCGCTGTTCACCATCACCAAGGCCAACCTTGATCAGTACAAGGCCCACCTCAGCCCGGGTCAGGTCGCCCTGTTCAACAGCTACCCCGACACCTTCCAGATGCCGGTCTATCCCTCTCGCCGGTCGGGCTCGGCACCGCAGTGGCTGTATGACAACACCTTCAAGAATGCGACCTCGGCCAAGCTGCTCGAAGGCGGCAGCGGGTTTTCCGATGCCTATGGCGGTGTGCCGTTCCCGGTGCCCAAGGACGGGATCGAAGTGCTGTGGAACCACATCACCCGTTATCGCGGCATCTATGTGGTGCGTCGCGCCTCCGAAGCGCCGGTACAGCGCAACGGCAGCTTCGCGCTCGTGACCTCGCAGCAGGAAGGTCTCTTCAACTATTACCGTCCGGGCGGGCAGTTTGCCGACCTGAAAAACATCCTGTTTTACTACTTGGCGTTCGTGAAGAGCCCGGCCCGGCTGGCCGGCGGTGCGGCGTTGATTCACGAGACCCTGGACCAGCTCAAGGACCCGCGTCAGGCCTGGGTCTACGACGCCGGCCAACGCCGTGTGCGCCGCGCGCCGAACCTGGCGTATGACACGCCAATCGCCTCATCCGATGGCCTGCGCACGGCGGACGATACCGACCTGTTCAACGGCTCGCCGGACCGCTACGACTGGAAGCTCAAGGGCAAGCAAGAGGTCTACATTCCGTACAACAACTACAAAGTCGGCAGCCCTGACGTGAAGTACGCGCAGTTGCTCACACCGGGTCATCTCAACCCGCAATTCACCCGTTATGAGCTGCATCGAGTCTGGGTGGTCGAAGGCACGCTCAAGCCGGGCTCGCGGCATATCTATTCCAAGCGTGTGCTGTTTCTCGACGAGGACAGCTGGGGCGCCGCACTGGTGGATCAATATGACGGGCGAGGGGAGTTGTGGCGGGTGTCGATGGCCTACCTGAAAAACTTCTACGACCTGCCCACCACCTGGAGTGCGCTGGACGTTTTCCATGACTTGCAGGCGCGTCGTTACTACGTGCAGAACCTGGACAACGAAGAACCGGCCACCGTGGACTTCGCCCAACCGGTGCCGGAAGACGCGTATTTCATGCCGTCGGCCTTGCGCCAACGCGGGACTCGGTGAGGGGTGCCATTGGCCGTTCGGAAGATTGCCGGGTTTTGGCTAGGTAGGATGTGCTAGCCTGCAATCAATGATTTCATTGATTGCAGGGGGCGATATGGCCAGCATCACAATTCGAAACCTCGATGAGAAACTCAAGGAGCAGTTGCGTATCACCGCGGCTCATAACGGACATTCGATGGAAGAAGAGGCTCGCCAGATTCTAGGACGGGCCTTGGAGACTGTTGATCGGGCGGGAGGGCTTGGTAGCCGGATTCGCAGCAGATTCAGTGCAAGCGATGGGGTTGAGCTCGATCTGCCTGCACGTCAGGAAAAAGCGACTGCGGTGGATTTCTCTGAATGATAGTGCTCGATACCAATGTGCTTTCTGAATTTATGCGTATCGAGCCGGAGCCAGCCGTATTGGATTGGGTCGATGCGCTGCCCGCGATGGATCTGGCGATCAGTGCAATAACTGTGGCGGAAATTCTTCACAGCATCGCGCGACTTCCGTTTGGCAAACGTAAGCAGAAACTGGAATCTCATGCGATGGCCATGTTCGAAGAGGACTTTGCCGGGCGTATTTTGCCGTTTGATGCCCATGCCGCTGTCGAGTACGCGACGCTGGTCGCAGGTGCTGAAGCAAAGGGGAGAGCGGTTTCCATGGCAGATGCGCAAATTGCCGCCATTTGCCGAAGTCACGGGGCTTCGATAGCCACCCGCAATGTACGGGACTTCGAGTTTTCAGGGGTTGAGGTAATCAATCCGTGGGAGGCATGAACATCTTCGCCGGCAGGTAGACCGCATTCGCGAGCAGGCTCGCTCCCACAGGGGACTTGGGTCGTTCACAAATTCTGTGTTCGACCCCGTACCTGTGGGAGCGAGCCTGCTCGCGAATCGATTTTTCATTCACCGCAAGGCGAATGTCAGACTCGGAAGTGGCTGACCATCTGCTGCAATTGACCACCCAACCGTGCCAGCTCAACGCTCGACGCAGCGGTTTCATCGCTGGCAGCGGCGGTTTGTTCCGATACATCGCGCACATTGATGATGCTGCGGCTGATCTCTTCGGCCACGGCGCTTTGCTGTTCGGCAGCGGCGGCAATCTGCTGGTTCATCGACTGGATGTTGGACACCGTGCGGGTGATGTTTTCCAGCGACACACCGGCCTTGCGGGTCAGCGCGACGCTGCTGTCGGTCAGGGCGCGGCTGTTGTTCATGACCGCTGACACTTGTTGCGTGCCATTTTGCAGAGCAGCCACCAGGCCTTCGATTTCTTCGGTGGATTTCTGCGTACGCTGGGCCAGGCCCCGCACTTCATCGGCCACTACCGCAAAACCACGACCGGCTTCACCGGCGCGCGCGGCTTCAATCGCGGCGTTGAGTGCCAGCAAGTTAGTTTGTTCGGCGACGGCCTTGATCACGTCCATCACGCTGCCGATCTTGTCGCTTTCCTGTTGCAACACGCTCATGGCTTCGGTGGAACGCACCACTTCACTGGCCAGACGCTCGATCTGGGCGATGGCTTCGTTGACCACTTTGTCGCCTTCGCGGGCTTCGCCGTCTGCCGCGGCGGCGGCTTGCGACGCTTCTTCGGCATTACGTGCGACTTCCTGCACGGTGGCAGTCATCTCGTGCATGGCGGTGGCGACCTGATCGGTCTCGATCTTCTGGCTGTTCACCCCGGCGCTGGTTTGTTCGGTCACGGCCGACAGTTCTTCGGCGGCGCTGGCGATTTGCGTGACGCCGTCGCGGATGCCGCTGATCAGGTCGCGCAGGGTCACGCCCATGCGCGCGATGCCTTGCTGCAATACACCGAGTTCGTCACGGCGAGTGACGTTGACGTCCTGGGACAGGTCACCGCTGGCGATACGTTCAACCACGGCCAGGGTGTCGCGAATCGGGCCGGTGATTTGACGGGTGATGATCACGGCGGCAATTACGCCGACCAGCAACGCGAGCAAGGTGCTGATCAATTGCAAGGTACGGGCCTGGGCGCTTTCGGCGTCGCGGCGGTCGAGCTGGATCTGATACAGCTGATCGCTCAGGGTCACGATGGCGGCGCCTTGGTCGGTCATTTCCTTGCGCGCCTGCACCGCATCGGTGTTGGCCGCTTTATAGGAATGCAAGGCGTTGCGGTAGTTGACCAGCGCGGTTTCCAGCTGACGCAAGGCGTCTTGCTGAGTCTCGGCGAACTGCGCGTTCAGTGGTTTGAGGCTGGCAATCGCTGCGTCCAGTTGGCCGACGGCTTTTTGCTCGGTCTCGGCGTTGGTGGTGGCGGTGTAGCCGCGCACTTCGTAGCGGGCCAGGATGAACGCTTCCTTGGCGGCAGTGATGGCCTGGAACTGCTCGAAGCGCTGATCGCTCAGCGGCATTTGCTGCACGCGGGTGCTGATGGAGTCGATCAGCGAGCTGGCGGTTTCAGCATTGGCGCCCATGGTGTCGCGGGCACTGTTGCCGGTGCGGTAGGCGCTGCGCATTTTGTTCAGCGAGGTCTGGTACGCCGCAATGACGGTGCCTTGCTCTTTGAGCAGCTTGAGGTTTTCCGGGCTCTTGAATTTCGACAGCAACGCTTGTTGCTGAGCCGAGAAGGCGTCGAGGGTGGTCTGTACGTTCTGCGCGGCGGTTTCGTCGCCGTTGGTCAGCATGTATTGCAGGCGCACCACACGCAGCTTGGTCAGGCCGGCGTTGAGCTGGGTGATGTCGCTCATCCAGTTGCTGCGGTCAATCAGGCTGCCCAGGCTGGTCCAGCCGGTCAGGGCCAGGACGCAGGTCAATGCCAGGCCCAGGCCGAATCCCAGGCCCAGTTTCATGTTCACGCTGATATTGCCGAACCAGCTATTCATCAATTCCTCCAGGAACGTTGTGTTTCTTGATCGTCGGTTGGCTGGAAGATTGTTGTTTTTGGGAGCCAGCAAGGTAGGTCGCAGGTGTGTATCGGCCGCATTCGCGAGAGCTGAAAGGATTTTGTAGGGCGCAACCTGTAACAAGGCTTTGCGTGCCTTTTAAGCTTTTTTTCACATGAGTTTCACTCGCTGCCGACGCTTGCCTCTTTAGGCTCAGCGGATTTGATGAGCGCAGTACGTGCCGGCGAGGCGGCTTGATGTGGAATTGAGACTGAATCTACTCGGGATAAAACGCTCGATCGACTTGAGGCGCTTAGCCCGCTACCGCAATGCGGCGGTGGTGCTGGCGTCGGCGCTGCTGGTGATCCCGTTGACGGTCTGGCTGTTGCAACCCGCCGCGGTGCCGGACCTGGCCCATGGCAATGTCGCGGGTGCCAAGGCACTGACGGACGGTTGGACCAAGGGTGACATGATCGTGTTGGTGCGCCATGTTGAACGCTGCGATCACTCCCCGGCTGCTTGTCTGGCGGGCGATGATGGCATCACCGAGCGTTCCCGCAGCGTGGCGGTCAGTGTCGGCGAGCAGTTCCAGCGCCTCGGGATGAGCAAGGCGGACGTTTACAGCAGTCCGATGGTCCGCACGGCGCAGACCGCCAGTTTCATGTTCAGCAAGGCAGGCGTCGGTGAAGACTGGCTAATCAGTTGCAAGGGCACTATGTTGCGTGATGCCCTGGCGCACAAAGTGGCGGGTCGAAATCTGGTGTTGGTGACCCACAGCGAGTGCATGGCGCAACTTGAAAAAGACCTCAAGTTGCCGACCTCGACCCCGGGTTACGGCGCTTCATTGTTTATCTCCGCTCCAACACCGCAATCGACACACATGCTGGGTTTCATTGAAGCCTCCGACTGGCACACGGTAACCACCGAATGAATTTTTCTCTGGATCAGGACACACAATGCTGAATTTTTCCCGCCACCGCTTTTACTGGGTGAACTTCGGTATTGCGCTAGCCTGCGCGGCCGTGGTTTTCCTGATGTTCGACATGACCAAAATCGACATCTGGTTCAGCAACCTTCTTTTTGACCCGGTCACCCAGACCTTCCCGCTCGACAAGGTTCACTTCTTCGAGAAACTCACGCACAAGTGGGCGCGGATCATTCCCAACTGGACCGCTGAAATCGCCTTGATCGGCATGTTGCTGTCGTTTGTCTGGCCATTGGTCAACCCGCAAAAACGTCCGCGTATCGGTCACTTCCTGGAGCGGATCAAAGCCGCCCCGGTGCTGCGGTTTACCGCCGACCATCGCCGTGACTTTATCTTTGTGGTGGTGGCGTTTGCCGTGTGCACCGGCGTGATCCATTTCCTCAAGGCGCACACCAGCGTGTACTGCCCGATTGAAACGACCCTCTACGGCGGCAAGATTGCCCACATGGAGTGGTACAACAACTTCCAGCTGTTCCGCGAAGCCGGTGACGGTCGCTGCTGGCCGGGTGGGCATGCGTCGGGCGGTTTCACCATGCTTGCGCTGTACTTCGTTGCCCGCCGTTACCAGTGGCGCTTTTCCAAAGCGGTGTTGTGGTTCTCGCTGGTGCTGGGTTTCGTCTACGGCACCACGCGGGTTCTGCAAGGCTGGCACTACATGTCCCACACCTTCTGGGCCGGGATCTTTGTCTGGCTGGCGTGCCTGCTGACAGCCCTGGCGTTTTACGGTCGGGCCAGGCTGGACGTGCCGGTGCTGCAAAAGGCCGAGCGCTCCAGTGTGGATGTAGTTACAGGCTCACAAAGTAGTAAACCTGTCGCCCCACCGTCATTGTCTTGAGCACTTTCAACGGCGCGGCCGGTTCGGTATCACCGGACATGACCGCGACGTTGGACGCTGATGCCGCGAGAAACTCATGCAGTTGCGCGTCAGTGTCCAGGCCTTTGAGCAGGCGCTGGCTGTAGAACACACTGGCGCCGCCGACCCGCTCATTGGCCTGGAACAGGGCGACGTGTTGTCCATTTGCCTGCATCGTCTGAATCTGCGCGGTCAGCGGCACAAAGGACAAGGTACGATCCGCCAGCGGCATCGCCCATTGTGCGGCGCCAAGGTAGCCGCCAATCACCACGGCCAACACGCCGATCACCCCACCCCGTCGATACCGAGCGATGCGACCCAACAGCGTTGCAGCGGTTTCACGCGCCTTCAGTTTTGCGTACAGCACGCTCGCGTATTCCGCCGCAATCACCGCAGCCGCCGGTGTCATCGACATCAGGTACACGGTGCGTTTGCTCGAGGCCAGCGTCAGCATGGCGAACTGTGCCAGCAGCCACAGCGTGAAAAACAGCAAGTAACGATTGGCCACCAGGTTTTTGCGGAAATGCCACAGCCCCAGGTACACCAGAATATTCCACGGCAAAAACGCTTGTGGCAGCTTGGCCAGGTAGTAGTAGAACGGTTCGTAATGCCCGGCCTCGACGAACGAGCCGCTGAAGCGTCCGACACTGTTGGTCAGCAGCACATCCGTCACGGCCTGCGCTCCACCGCACTGATAGAGCATGACGAGCCAGATCAGCAGCGGCACCAACCCCAGCAACGTCAACAGTGCGGGGCGCAGCCAGACAGCGAAGTTCAGGCGTTTGTCGATCAGCGTGTCGGCCAACAGGTACGCGAAGATCACCACCCCCGGCATGGCCAGGCCCAGCACGCCTTTGCTCAAGGTCGCGATAGCAATCCCTGAAGCAAACAGCAGCGCATTGCCGAGCGTCAACTGCCGCTGCCCTTCAAAGAACGCGAGCAACGCCATGCTCACGCCCAACGCCAGCAAGGCGTCTTCGCCGACGCCACGCACGTTGCTCCAGTAACTGGCCATGGTGGCGAGCAGGATGCCCGCCGTCCACGCTATTTCCTTGGGGCGGCCGAACCGGCGAAGCATCGCGTAAAGAATCATCACGCTGAACAACCCGGCAAAGGCCGACGCCAGTCGCACGGCCCACGGTGTGCCGCCGAACACGCGGATCGCCGTGGCATCGAGCCACAAACTTAATGGCGGTTTCTCAAGAAACGGTTCGCCAAACAAACGGGGGGTCACCCAGTCGTTATCCAGGTGCATTTCCATGGCGATTCCGGCCACCCGAGCCTCAGTGGAACCTTGCAGTTGGTAATTGCCCAGCGCGAAGAAAAACAGCAAAGCGGCAAGCAGAAACAGTGAAGCGGCGGGGCGGGACATGGACGTCGAAGACCGGACAGAGAGCTGAGAGGCCGATCATAGGAAATGAGAGCTGAACGAAATGTGAACGGCGCGTAGTAATCGAGTAATAGAAAACCCAACCCAATGGCGACCCTTATTTCAGGCAAAAAAAAGGTTCTTCACGGATTACCGGGAAAGACGCTCTTGATCTTCATGAAAAAGAATTCGCTATCCCGG
>NZ_JBSKHV010000027.1:0-32830 GCF_057128725.1 Pseudomonas oplopanacis
CTCAGCCTCCCGAAGGGGCGGGCAGATCAAAAGCTGCAGGCGAGCTAACGCTCGGCCTGTTGAGTGGTGAGAAGCAATGGGTGTACGCCGATTCAATGTGGGAGCGGGCTTGCTCGCGAAGCTTTTGGCTTTGGCTTTGGCTTTGGCTTTGGCTTTGGCTTTTGATCTTGATCTGCTTTTGATCTTTCGCCCCTTCGGCAGGCCGAGCGTAGGTGTTCATCAGGGGGGTAGGCGCGTAGCGCCGTGCGGCGAAGCCGCACACATCGAGAGGAGGTCGTAGCGAAGCAGACCGTAGGCGATGCCCCCTGATGGACACCGTAGCGAAGTGCCGTACGCCGGGGCGAAGCCTTTTGCTTACTTTTCGCTGGGCCGGCATTCCGGCGTCTGGAAAAGTGAGTCGCTGTAAGAGCGAAACCATAATCAGCCGTTACCGCAGCAACGGATATGTACACGCATCGAAATCACGCGTCCGAATGCTGTGCTATTCAGCACCTACCCATCCCCCTCAGGTTAACAAAACATAACGTGGCGTCGATTGTCAGACCTTTCCAAACCCCGATAGGATAAGCCAGCTTCCGAAGGGGCTCTAGATTGCGCGTTTCAGGACTAAGCTCCAGACTGCCAATCACAACGAGCCACCTTACGGCGCCCTGAAAGGTTGAACGACCTAACAATAATAATGGGGGAAGGTCTATGAGTGAGCCTGTCATGGGTGTGGGTATCTGCCGCCCGCCGGCACTGCGCAAATTCGCATTGCTGGCTACAGCGCTCTCGCTGTTGGGCTGTGCCGCATTGTCGGCACCTGCGCTGGCCGCTGCCGCGCCAGCATCCGATGTTGTTTATTCCATTGAATCTGCCAAGGCTGCCAAAAGCCTGATGCTCGATGTCGTCCACGCCGGCAAGCGCCTGGTGGCGGTCGGTGATCGCGGGCACATCCTGTATTCCGACGACCAGGGCGCAACCTGGGTTCAAGCCAAAGTGCCGACCCGGGCGCTGCTGACATCGGTGTTTTTCGTCGATGACAAACACGGCTGGGCCGTCGGCCATGACGCACAGATCCTCGCCAGCGAGGACGGTGGCGCCACCTGGACCAAGCAATTCGAAGATTTGAAACGCGAAGCGCCGCTGCTCGACGTCTGGTTCAAGGACGCCAACAGCGGCTTTGCCGTGGGCGCGTATGGCGCGCTGCTGGAAACCACCGACGGTGGCAAAAGCTGGGAAGACGCCAGCGACCGCCTGGACAACGAAGACCAGTTCCACCTCAATGCCATCGCATCGGTCAAGGATGCCGGGCTGTTCATCGTCGGCGAGCAGGGCAGCATGTTCCGCTCCGCCGATTGGGGTCAGACCTGGGAAAAACTTGAAGGCCCGTACCAAGGCTCGCTGTTCGGCGTGATCGGCACGGCGCAAGCCAATACGCTGCTGGCTTACGGCCTGCGCGGCAATCTCTACCGCTCCACGGATTTCGGCAGCACTTGGGAACAGGTTGAGCTGAAAGCCGCTCGCGGCGCGCTGGAGTTCGGGTTGTCCGGCGCAACGCTGCTCGACGACGGTTCCATCGTGATCGTCGGCAACGGCGGCTCGGTGATCCGCAGCAACGACAACGGCGAAACCTTCAGCGTGTTCAACCGTCCGGATCGCATTTCCGTTTCGGCAGTCACGGCGGCGGGCAACGGCAATCTGATTCTGGCAGGACAGGGCGGCGTTCGCGCTACTTCGCCAACCGGCTCAGAGCTGGGCAAATAATAAGAAGGGCGGAGCTATGACATCCATGACAAGTCATCACCAGGACAAGGCGACGTTTCTTGAGCGCCTGATTTTCAACAACCGCCCGGCAGTGATCACGATCTGCCTGCTGGTCAGCATTTTTCTGTTCTGGCAGGCGACGCTGATCCGGCCGTCCACCAGTTTCGAAAAAATGATCCCGCTCGAGCATCCCTTCATTCAAAAAATGATGGAGCACCGCAACGATCTGGCGAACCTGGGCAACACCGTGCGCATCTCGGTGGAAGCCACTGACGGCGATATTTTCTCCAAGGAATACATGGAGACCCTGCGTCAGATCAACGACGAGGTGTTCTACATTTCCGGCGTCGACCGTTCCGGCCTCAAGTCGCTGTGGAGCCCGAGCGTGCGCTGGACCGAGGTGACGGAGGAGGGCTTCGCCGGTGGTGAAGTCATTCCGCAGAGCTACAACGGTTCCCAGCAAAGCCTCGATCTGCTGCGCAATAACGTCCTCAAGTCCGGTCAGGTCGGGCGTCTGGTGGCCAACGACTTCAAGTCGAGCATCGTCGATATCCCGCTGCTGGAGTCCTACCCGGACCCGCAGGACCAGGGCAAGTTGCTGGCACTGGACTACCGCCAGTTCTCCCACCAGTTGGAAGAAAAGATCCGCGACAAGTTTGAAAAACAGAACCCTAACGTGCAGATCCACATCGTCGGTTTCGCCAAGAAAGTCGGCGACCTGATCGATGGCCTGGTCATGGTGGTGATGTTCTTCGGCGTCGCCTTCATCATCACGCTGATCCTGCTGTACTGGTTCACCAACTGCATGCGCAGCACCGTGGCGGTACTCAGTACCACGCTGGTGGCGGTGGTCTGGCAACTGGGGTTGATGCACTTCTTCGGCTTCGGGCTCGATCCGTACTCGATGCTGGTGCCGTTCCTGATCTTCGCCATCGGTATTTCCCACGGGGTACAGAAGATCAACGGTATCGCCTTGCAATCCAGTGAGGCCGACAACGCGCTGACCGCTGCGCGACGCACATTCCGTCAGTTGTTCCTGCCGGGGATGATCGCGATCCTCGCGGATGCGGTGGGTTTCATCACGCTGCTGATCATTGATATCGGTGTGATTCGTGAACTGGCCATCGGCGCGTCCATCGGCGTGGCGGTGATCGTGTTCACCAACCTGATCCTGCTGCCGGTGGCGATTTCCTACGTCGGTATCAGCAAGCGCGCCGTCGAACGCAGCAAGAAAGATGCACACCGCGAGCACCCGTTCTGGCGTCTGCTGTCGAACTTCGCCAGCAAGAAAGTCGCGCCGGTGTCGATCTTCCTGGCCTTGATCGCCTTCGGTGGCGGCCTCTGGTACAGCCAGAACCTGAAAATCGGCGACCTCGATCAGGGCGCTCCCGAGCTGCGTCCGGACTCGCGCTACAACAAGGACAACAATTTCATCATCAGCAACTACTCCACCAGTTCCGATGTGTTGGTGGTGATGGTCAAGACCAAGGCAGAAGGTTGCTCACGCTATGAAGCCATGGCGCCGATCGATGAGCTGATGTGGAAGATGCAGAACACCGAGGGCGTGCAGTCGGCGATTTCCCTGGTGACCGTGTCCAAGCAGATGATCAAGGGTATGAACGAGGGCAACCTGAAATGGGAAACCCTGTCGCGTAACCCGGACGTGCTGAACAACTCCATTGCGCGTGCCGATGGCCTGTACAACAACAGTTGCTCCCTGGCGCCGGTGCTGGTGTTCCTCAACGATCACAAGGCGGCAACGCTGGATCGTGCGGTGCATGCGGTGCAGGACTTCGCCAAGGAGAACAACAAGGACGGTCTGGAATTCATCCTCGCCGCCGGTAACGCCGGGATCGAGGCGGCCACCAACGAGGTGATCAAGGAATCCGAGCTGACCATCCTGATCCTCGTCTACATCTGCGTTGCGACCATGTGCATGATCACCTTCCGTTCGTGGGCGGCGACATTGTGTATCGTTCTGCCGCTGGTGCTGACTTCGGTACTCGGCAACGCCTTGATGGCCTTCATGGGTATCGGTGTGAAAGTCGCGACGTTGCCGGTAGTAGCGTTGGGTGTGGGGATTGGCGTGGACTACGGCATTTACATCTACAGCCGTCTGGAAAGCTTCCTGCGTGCCGGTCTGCCGTTGCAAGAAGCCTATTACCAGACACTGAAGTCCACCGGTAAAGCCGTGCTGTTCACCGGTCTGTGCCTGGCGATCGGTGTGTGCACCTGGATCTTCTCGGCCATCAAGTTCCAGGCCGACATGGGCCTGATGCTGACCTTCATGCTGCTCTGGAACATGTTCGGCGCGCTGTGGCTGTTGCCGGCGCTGGCCCGCTTCCTGATCAAACCGGAGAAACTGGCCGGGCAGAAGGGCAACTCGCTGTTCGCTCATTGATCCTTGCCTGAAACAAAAAAGCCGCAACCCTGGTTGCGGCTTTTTTACATCTGAAGGTTGACGCTAAACCCATGTGGGAGCGGGCTTGCTCGCGAAGGCGGTGTACCCGTCAAGATGATATCGACTGACACTCCGCCTTCGCGAGCAGGCTCGCTCCCACAGGGGGTTTTTGTAGCCGTTGGATTGTATTTTTTCAGGAAGGATCGCTGCCCAACACCACATTCAACGCACTGCGCGCATCATCCAGCTGCACCAGCGTCGCGTGCCGTGCGCCGAGCGCATCGCGATTTTCGATGGCCGTGAGGATTGCCTTGTGCCGTGGCAGCGCCAGCTCATGCAGGTTCGGCCGTTGGTTGGAATGCTTCAACGCCTCGGCAATCGCCACTGACAGCATGTTGCACAGGTTGGCCAGCAAGTCGTTGTGGGTCGCATCGGCGATGCGGCTGTGGAAGTCCAGGTCCGGTTGCAGCAACGCTTCCGGGGTCGGCGCCGCTTCCATGCGCTGGTAGGCTTCGCCGATGGAGGCGATGTCTGCCTCCGTGGCGAACTGCGCGGCCAGTGCAGCGGCGGCGGGTTCGATGATGCTGCGCACACTGGTGAGCAAATCGAAAAACTGATTCTGCGGGCTGCTTTGCATCAACCAGTGCAAAACGTCCGGATCGAGCATGTGCCATTCCTTGCGCTGCTTGACCACCGTGCCGACACGCGGGCGCGAATACACCAGGCCTTTGGCAACCAACACTCGGGTGGCTTCACGCAATACCGGGCGACTGACCGCGTACTCCTCACACAGCAGGGCTTCGGCGGGCAGTTTGTCGTCCGGCTTGAAGCGCCCGGAAACGATCTGCATGCCCAGTTCCTGGACAATGCGCGAGTGCATGCTTTTGCGGTCGGAGGGTTTGCGGTAATCCATGGGGAACGGCGCGGTCCTGTGCGAAGGGGTGTCGCGCATGATAACAGGCACGACGGGATCTTGAGGCAGGTGCAAAGCAAATGTGGGAGCGAGCAAGCTCGCTCCCACAGGAGGACGGTGGGGTTAGTGAGAGTGGCGCGGCACTTCGGCGCCGCGGCAGCCGACCAGGAAGTCGAAGTCGCAACCTTGATCCGCCTGCAGCACATGGTCGATGTACAGCTGACGATAGCCGCCCAGGATCATCTGTTGCGGTGGTTGCAGGTCCGCCATCCGCGCCGCCAGTTCAGCATCCGGAATATCCAGGTGCAAACGCCCGCTGGCACAGTCCAGCTCAATCCAGTCACCTTCTTTCACTGCGGCCAACGGCCCGCCTGCCGCTGCTTCCGGCGCGACGTGCAACACCACGGTGCCATACGCGGTGCCACTCATGCGCGCATCGGAAATGCGCACCATGTCGGTCACGCCTTGCGCCAGCAGCTTGGCCGGCAAACCCATGTTGCCGACTTCAGCCATGCCCGGATAACCCTTGGGGCCGCAGTTTTTCATGACCAGAATCGAGTTGGCGTCGACGTCGAGCTCCGGATCGTTGATCCGCGCCTTGTACATGTCGAAGTTTTCAAACACCACCGCGCGCCCGCGATGCTGCATCAGTTCTGCCGTGGCTGCGGACGGCTTGAGCACCGCACCGAGTGGCGCCAGGTTGCCGCGCAACACGCAGATGCCACCGTCGGCGCGGATCGGGTTGTCGAGGGTGCGGATCACCTCGTCCTGACCGTAAATCGGTGCGTCTTTGGTGTTCTCGCCGAGGGTCTTGCCGTTGACGGTCAAGGCATTCGGATGCGGGATCAGGTTGGCTTCACCGAGACGGCGCAGCACGGCGGGCAGGCCGCCGGCGTAGTAGAACTCTTCCATCAGGAAGCGCCCGGACGGTTGCAGGTCGACGATGGTCGGCATGCCGCGACCGATGCGGGTCCAGTCATCCAGCTCCAGGTCCACTCCGATGCGGCCGGCGATGGCTTTCAAATGGATCACCGCGTTGGTCGAACCGCCGATGGCGGCGTTGACGCGGATGGCGTTTTCGAAAGCTTCTTTAGTGAGGATTTTCGACAGCTTCAAGTCTTCGCGAACCATCTCCACAGCACGCATGCCGGACATGTGCGCCAACACATAACGTCGAGAATCAACCGCCGGAATCGCCGCGTTGTGGGGCAGGGAAGTGCCCAGTGCTTCGGCCATGCAGGCCATGGTCGATGCCGTGCCCATGGTGTTGCAGGTGCCCGCCGAGCGGGACATGCCGCCCTCGGCCGCGAGGAAGTCGTCGAGGGTGATGGTGCCGGCTTTCACTTGTTCGCTGAGCTGCCAGACCACCGTGCCGGAGCCGATGTCCTGACCTTTGTGCTTGCCGTTGAGCATCGGACCGCCGGTGACGACGATGGCCGGCACGTCGCAACTCGCTGCGCCCATCAACAATGCCGGGGTGGTTTTGTCGCAACCGGTCAGCAGTACCACGCCATCGATCGGGTTGCCGCGAATCGCTTCTTCGACGTCCATGCTCGTCAGGTTGCGGGTGAACATGGCGGTCGGGCGCAAGTTGGATTCGCCATTGGAGAACACCGGGAATTCAACCGGCCAGCCACCGGCCTCGATCACCCCACGCTTGACGTGCTCCGCGATCTGGCGGAAGTGCGCGTTGCACGGGGTCAGTTCCGACCAGGTATTGCAGATGCCGATGATGGGTTTGCCCTGGAACTGGTGGTCGGCGATGCCCTGATTCTTCATCCAGCTGCGGTACATGAAGCCGTTCTTGTCGGCGGTGCCAAACCATTGGGCGGAGCGCAGGGTGGGTTTCTTATCAGACATGATCGATTCTCTTATTGTATGACTATATTGTTGCGGCTACGGCGTAACATAAGCGCAAAATCGCCTGTTTGGAAGTGTTGTTGAGTAAATAGTAATACTATATAGTCGATTTCAACGGAGGGTTGGCCCTGGTGATTTTTGGCGAGAGGCGGCCCCCGAGGTTCTATAACAACAACAATCGGAGACCGATCTCATGAGCCAGGAACTGCGGCTTATCCGCCGCATCACGCTGAAACTGATTCCCTTCCTGATCCTGCTGTACCTGATCGCCTATGTGGATCGCTCCGCCGTAGGCTTCGCCAAGCTGCACATGGGCGCTGACATCGGCCTCGGCGACGCCGCTTACGGTCTCGGTGCCGGGCTGTTCTTCATTGGTTATTTCCTGTTTGAAATCCCCAGCAACCTGATGCTTGATCGCTTCGGTGCACGACGCTGGTTCGCGCGGATCATGATCACCTGGGGCGCCATCACCATCGGCATGGCGTTCGTTCAGGGACCGCAGAGCTTCTATGTGATGCGCTTTCTGCTCGGTGCGGCGGAAGCCGGGTTCTTCCCAGGCGTTCTGTACTACATCACGCAGTGGTTCCCGATTCGCCATCGCGGCAAAATCCTCGGTCTGTTCATCCTTTCCCAACCCATCGCGATGATGGTCACCGGGCCGGTGTCCGGTGGCTTGCTCGGTATGGACGGGACGCTCGGTTTGCACGGCTGGCAGTGGTTGTTCATCGTCATCGGCACCCCGGCGATCCTGCTGACCTGGCCGGTACTGCGTTACCTGCCTGATGGTCCGCAACAAGTGAAATGGATGGACCAGGCCGAGAAGGACTGGTTGTCCGGCGAGTTGAAAAAGGACCTTGAGGAATACGGCCAGACCCGTCACGGCAATCCGCTGCACGCGCTCAAGGACAAACGTGTGTTGCTGCTGGCACTGTTTTACCTGCCGGTGACGTTGAGCATTTATGGACTGGGCCTGTGGTTACCGACGTTGATCAAACAGTTCGGTGGCAGTGACCTCGTCACCGGTTTCGTTTCCGCGGTGCCGTACATTTTCGGGATCGTCGGTTTGCTGATCATTCCGCGCAGCTCCGACCGTTTGAATGACCGCTACGGTCACTTGGCCGTGCTGTATGTGCTGGGCGCCATCGGCCTGTTCCTCAGCGCCTGGCTGACCGTGCCGGTGTTGCAACTGGCGGCGCTGTGTCTGGTGGCGTTTGCGCTGTTTTCCTGCACGGCGGTGTTCTGGACCTTGCCGGGCCGATTCTTTGCCGGGGCCAGCGCCGCGGCCGGGATCGCCTTGATCAACTCGGTGGGCAACCTTGGCGGTTACATCGGTCCGTTCGTGATCGGTGCGCTGAAGGAGTACACCGGCAACCTGGCGTCGGGGCTGTATTTCCTCTCGGGTGTGATGGTGTTCGGGCTGGTGCTGACGGGTGTGGTTTACCGGTTGCTGGAGCGCAAGCATGTGCTGCCGGCGGATCAGTTTGCGGCCAGTGCGCGTGGTGCCACCCGTACCTAGCCATCCCCAAATCCCCTGTGGGAGCGAGCCTGCTCGCGAAAGCGGAGTGTTAGCCGCCAAAGATGTCGGATGTGCTGACCTCTTCGCGAGCAGGCTCGCTCTCACAGGGTGCAATGCCGATTTCAAGAGTGTTAACAGGAGAATATTCATGCGTTTGGTTCAATTCGAATTGAGTAATGGCGAGCGCCGCGTGGGCGTCGTCGAGGAAGGTCTGGTGCATGAAGTGCAGGACGCGCACACCGTTCGTGACCTGGCATTGGCGGCAATCGAAGCCGGCACAAAGCTGCAGCAGCAAGTAAACGCTTTGGGCCTGGGCATCAGCCACGACTACGCCGAACTGCTTGCCACATTGCGCATCCTGCCACCGCTGGATCACCCGGACCCGGCGCACATGCTGGTCAGCGGCACGGGCCTGACCCATTTGGGCAGCGCCTCGGCCCGGGACAAAATGCATCAACACGCCGGTGACGAAGCGGCCATGACCGACACCATGCGCATCTTCAAATGGGGCGTGGAGGGCGGTAAACCGGGCGCCGGGCAGCCGGGCGTACAACCGGAGTGGTTCTACAAGGGCGACGGCAGCATCGTCGTTCGGCCGGGTCAGCCGTTCCCGCTGCCACCGTTCGCCGAAGACGCCGGCGAAGAGCCCGAGCTCAGCGGCCTCTACGTCATTGGCCGCGATGGCAAGCCTTATCGCCTGGGTTATGCAGTCGGCAACGAGTTCTCCGACCACGTCATGGAACGTAAAAATTACCTGTACCTGGCGCACTCCAAATTGCGCAGTTGCAGTTACGGCCCGGAGCTTCGGGTCGGCGAATTACCCCAACATCTGGCCGGCACCAGCCGCATCCTGCGCGACGGCGAAGTGCTGTGGCAAAACGAGTTTCTCAGCGGCGAAGCCAACATGTGCCACAGCCTGGAAAACCTCGAGTACCACCATTTCAAGTACAGTCAGTTCCTGCGGCCGGGTGACGTGCACATTCATTTCTTCGGCACCGCGACCTTGTCGTTCGCCGACGGTATTCGTACGCAGCCGGGCGATGTGTTCGAGATCAGCCAGGCCGAATTTGGTGCACCGTTGATCAATGGCATCGAGCCGGCGCCAGCAGCGTTCGAACCCGGCACCGTCGGCACCCTTTAAGGAGACATGCATGACCCAGATCCTTGGACACAACTACATCGGTGGCCAGCGCAGCGCTGTCGGCTCACTCAAGCTCCAGAGCATCGATGCCAGCACCGGTGAAGCGTTGCCAGACGATTTTTACCAGGCCACCCCGGAAGAAGTGGACGCCGCTGCCAAGGCTGCCGCAACGGCTTACCCGGCCTATCGCAGCCTGAGCGCGGAACGTCGTGCGCAATTCCTCGATGCGATTGCCGACGAACTGGACGCGCTGGGTGACGAGTTCGTCGCTGTGGTCTGCCGCGAAACCGCGCTGCCTGCCGGGCGCATTCAAGGCGAACGCGGTCGCACCAGCGGCCAGATGCGCCTGTTCGCCAAAGTGCTGCGTCGCGGTGATTTTTACGGTGCACGGATCGACAAAGCATTGCCCGAGCGCACGCCACTGCCACGTCCGGACTTGCGCCAGTATCGTATCGGGCTCGGCCCGGTCGCCGTGTTCGGGGCCAGCAACTTTCCATTGGCGTTTTCGACCGCTGGCGGCGACACCGCCTCGGCCCTGGCAGCCGGTTGCCCGGTGGTGTTCAAGGCTCATGGCGGCCACATGGCCACGGCCGAATGGGTGGCTGACGCAATCCTGCGCGCAGCAGAAAAAACAGGCATGCCGGCCGGTGTGTTCAATATGATCTACGGTGGCGGGGTCGGCGAAGCGCTGGTCAAGCACCCGGCGATTCTGGCCGTCGGCTTTACCGGCTCGTTGAAGGGCGGTCGTGCCTTGTGCGACATGGCCGCTGCACGCGCGCAGCCGATCCCGGTGTTCGCGGAAATGTCGAGCATCAACCCGGTGATCGTGTTGCCGCAGGCGTTGCACAGCCGCGCTGAAACGGTCGCCCGTGACCTGACGGCTTCGGTGGTTCAGGGCTGTGGTCAGTTCTGCACCAATCCAGGGTTGGTGATCGGGATTCGTTCGCCGCAGTTCAGCGCGTTCGTGCAGCAGGTTGCGTGGTTGATCAACGATCAGCCGGCGCAAACCATGCTCAATGCCGGAACCTTGAGCAGCTATGGCAAAGGCCTGGAAAAACTCCTCGCGCATCCGGGCATCTCGCACCTGGCGGGCAGCGCGCAAAAGGGCAATCAGGCTCAGCCGCAACTGTTCAAGGCAGACGTCGACCTGTTGCTCGAGGGCGATGAAGTCTTGCAGGAAGAGGTGTTCGGTCCGACCACGGTGGTGGTGGAAGTGGCTGATCAGGCGCAATTGAGCGCTGCACTGAACGGGCTGCATGGCCAGCTCACGGCGACGATCATTGGCGATCCGGCGGACTTCGAACAGTTCGGCGAGCTGACGGCGCTGCTGGAGCAAAAGGTCGGGCGGATTCTGTTGAACGGCTATCCGACCGGCGTGGAAGTCTGCGATTCGATGGTCCACGGCGGACCGTACCCGGCGACGTCCGATGCGCGCGGCACGTCGGTGGGCACCTTGGCGATTGACCGCTTCCTGCGCCCGGTGTGCTTCCAGAACTACCCGGACAGCCTGCTGCCGGACGCGTTGAAGAATGCCAATCCGCTGCGCATCCAGCGCCTGGTGGATGGCCAACCATCCAGAGAAGCCCTGTAACAGCCACACCCTAATCCCCTGTGGGAGCGAGCCTGCTCGCGAAAGCGGTCTTTCATTCAACATTGATGTTGAATTTTAAATCGCCTTCGCGATCAGGCTCGCTCCCACAGGGGGCCGGTGTCATGAGCTATCATTGCGTCTTTCCCATTCAAAGATTGATTGCCATGACTGCCCAAGCGGACACCTTGCTCAACACCCTCGAACACTGCGATATGGTGGAAATCGACGGGTTGTACGCATTCGAATTCTCCCTCGATGAAGACGACAACCTGCACATCGAATGCATCGACGGTCGTGTGTCCAAGCACTGGGAGTTCACCCTGGCCGAAGTTGAGGCCGCGACTTTCGATCCAGACCTGCAAAGCTGGCTGATCACTGGCAGTTCCGGTGAGCATCGTCTGGTGTGTACGGAAGCATTCGGCGGCGGTGACGACGAGGACGGCGAGCATGAGGATGCGTAAGATCTGGCCTCTGTTGTTGGCCGGCAGTATCGGTGCGATGGGCACTCAGGTCTCCTCGGCCGAGGACTATCAATTGCTGGTGGGTTCCTACACGGC
The DNA here is from genome assembly GCF_057128725.1 of Pseudomonas oplopanacis. Lineage (NCBI taxonomy): Bacteria > Pseudomonadati > Pseudomonadota > Gammaproteobacteria > Pseudomonadales > Pseudomonadaceae > Pseudomonas > Pseudomonas oplopanacis. The sequence continues at coordinate 11,726 of NZ_JBSKHV010000027.1, forward strand.
GGGTCAGAGTCAGGGCATTTATCGCATGAGCTTCGACAGCTCGACCGGGCAGATCAACCCCACGCCATTGCAAGTGATCAAGAGTGAAAACCCGTCCTGGCTGACCCTGTCCAAGGATCAGCATCGGCTGTTCGTGGTCAACGAAAACGGTCCGGGGCAGAAAGATCCAGTCGGGCGCGTCAGCAGTTATGCCATTGATCCCAAGACCCATGCACTGAGCCTGATCAATCAGGTGCAGAGCCTGGGCAACGAGCCGACCCATTCGAGCCTCAGCGGCGATGGCAGTCATCTATTTGTCAGCAACTATTCGGTGGTGGAAGATCCGGGCGGCACCCTCGCGGTGTTGCCGGTGGGCGCTGATGGCAAACTCAACAGCGTGGTGCAGATGAGCAGTCATCCGTCGAGTCGGGTCAACCCCGAGCGGCAGATGTCGGCGCACGTGCATTCGACGATGTCCTCGCCGGACGGTCGCTACGTGTTCTCCAATGACCTGGGCGCGGACAAGGTTTTTGTCTATCGCTTCGACCCCAAGGCCAACCCGGACCTGCCATTGACGCCAGCCCAACCGGCATCGGTGCAGTTGCCACCGGGTAGCGGGCCGCGTCATCTGCTGTTCAGCGCTGATGGCAAACATGCCTGGCTGAGCATGGAAATGAGTGCTCAGGTGGCCGTGTTCGATTACAAGGACGGCACGCTGGCGCAAACGCAGATGGTCGACCTCGCTGCGGGCCAGCCTACGTCCGATAAGGCAGCGGCAGCGCTGCATGCCTCCGCTGATGGCAAATTCCTCTACGTCAGCAACCGTGGCACCGCCAATCAGTTGCTGGTGTTTGCCATCGACCCTGCGACGGGCCACCTCAAGGAACTGCAGCGACGCTCCGTGGAAGGCGACCATCCGCGCGAATTCAGCCTCGACCCCAGTGGCCAGTTCGTGTTGATTGCCAACCAGAAGAGCAACCAGATTGTCGTCGTCGAACGCGATGCCAAGACCGGTTTGTTGGGTAAAACCGTGCAAAAGCTGCCGATGGACGCGCCGAGCGACCTCAAGTTCATGCTGCGTCAATAGGCCGCAGGCCCCGGTACAAGGGGCCTGCAACCTTCTATTAATGATGCTGATATCTGCTAATGCTACAAAGCATTTCAAGACGCGGACCCTCGAAGGTTAAGTTTGCTTCACGGCCCCACCGGGCAAGCAAGCCAACTGAATCCGAGGAATACCGCCATGAACTTCAATCTCTTCTCTGTAATCGCCGCTTCCGCCATCTCCGCCACCGTTGCTCTGCCAGCCAGCGCCAACGTTGAAATCAGCGAGAAAAAATCCCACTCCCAGAGCTACACCCAGAAATACCTGCAACAGAGCGCCAACTTCTACGCCGCTCTGGATCACAAAACCCAAGCCTGAACTTCAAGCCCTGCACCTTTTATGCAGGAGCGAAGTCACTTGCGTCGATCAAGCTGAAAAGCTTCGAGAAACCTGAGTGATGTCGCTCCTGCATAACGCGTTTACGACAGCATCACATTGCCATCAACTCTCGACTTGATATCACATCGCCACGAGTCTAGATTTGACGCTGAGTTTTTGACTCCTTTTCTAATAACAAGGATCGACAGCATGGCGATGCGTCTGGCAGTGGTTCTTCTTTTTCTGTATTCCACCCCCATTGTTTCGGCTGTCCAGCCCGTTCCAGACGAGCCGGATGCTGCGCGCGAGCGCTTGATGAGTTTTATCGAAGACTGAAATAGACTGGCTTAATGATCAACGAAGCTGATGGTCACTATGGATAACCCTGAGTGGTTGCCACAGCTTTTTTGATTGATTCTGTGGGCATCGAAACATGCCCGCGGAGAACACCATGGCCAGCTCAATCCTCACTTCTGCCAAACACGGCGCCTACCTGGCTATCGGTCTTTACGTCGCAATGGTGCTGGTGGTCAGCCTTTCGGCTCAATCGCAACACACCATCGACGCGCCGATTCAGGTCGCCTATCCCGCCATCCAGTTCGAACACCGCGCTCAAGACGTCGTGGTCGATCACGCAGAACTGGCGGGAGTGGTCGGGGCATGAAAGGGCGCAAACTCTGGGTGATTGCCTTTCTGGCATTCATCACCAACGGTTCATCGTTGCTGGGCATCGGGCAGGCTTCGGCGGGTTCTGTGGCTCGCTCGATAGAGGCCAATCACAACCTTGCACGCAATATTGAAACGCAAAAGGCGATGGGGCTGTTGGCGGGTAATCCACCGATCAAGCGCCAGGTCGATTTCTTCGGGCGGTTTCAGGTGGATTGCTCGGTGTTGCGGATGTGTGAAGTGTTTGCCTGAGCGACCAGTCGCCACAAGTTATGTGTGGGGTTACTTGTGCATCACGCCGGTAAACAGGCCTGACTCCAAAAAACGCTGCAACCAGTCTTGCAGCCGCACATAAGGCGTCTGCGCAAACCACTCGCGATCGACATGGGCGAACTGCCGTATGAACGGCATCAACGCTACATCCGCGAGGCTTGGATGTTCGGCCAGCAAGTAATCGCGCCCCTGCAGCAATTCATCAAGCTGACGCAAAAACACCTCACCTTGTGCCCGATAAACCTCCATCGGCTGTTCGGGGTAACGTTCGGCGTATTTGTAGCGATTCAAATGCACCTTGAACACCTGATCGTTTGCTTCGATGAGGGCGGTGATCTGCGCCTGTCCGGCGGGATCATCTTTAAGCAACCAGTCCTGTGGATCATTTTGCGCCAACGCCCAGTGCATGATCGCCAGGCTTTCATCGATGACCCGACCATCAACGCTCAGCACCGGCACCGTGCCTTTGCTCGACAGCGCGAGCATCTCGGCGGGTTTGGCCTTGAGGCTGACTTCGACGATATCAACCGCGACCCCTGAATAACGCAGGGCCATGCGCGCACGCATGGCGTACGGGCAGCGGCGGAAGGAATACAGCGTATTCATTTCACCTCCAGCGTACTCAGGCCGTTGCCCTGGCGATGGACCTGAATCTGCACCGGAATCCGTTCATGCATTTCCTGCACATGGGAAATCACCGCGACTTTACGACCCTGAGCCTGCAAGCCATCGAGCGCGTCCATGGCCAGTTGCAGGGATTCCGGATCGAGGCTGCCGAAGCCTTCGTCGATGAACAGCGATTCGATTTTCAACGTGCTGGACGCCATCGACGCCAAGCCCAAGGCCAGCGCCAGCGACACCAGGAATGTCTCACCGCCCGACAGCGAGTGCACCGAACGCAGTTCATCGCCCATCTCGGTGTCCATCACCAGCAACCCGAGCATGCTGCCACCGCGCTTCAACCGATAACGGCGCACCAGTTGGCGCAGTTGCACGTTGGCGTGATGCACCAGCAAGTCGAGGTTGTACGCCTGCGCGATCTTGCGGAAGGTATCGCCGGTGGCCGAACCGATCAGTGCACTCAAGCGCGCCCAACGCTGATACTCGGTGTAGGCGTCGGCGATCTGCTGTGCCAGCGCCTGATTGGCGTTTTGCCGGCGCTGATCCTCGGCCTGTTCGGCGCGCAGTTCGGCGCAGCGGTGTTCGCTGGCGGCAAACAGGTTTTGCAGTTCGGCGAGCGCGCTGGCCAATTGATCGGCATCGAGGTTGCCATTGTGCTGCGCCTGATGATTGAGCAGGCGTTTGTCGCGCTCTTGCAGCAAGACCTTGGCCTGTTCGATGGCTTTTTCACTGTGCTGCAATTGCTGGCGCAGTTCGCTGACCTGTTGATCGTCGACGCTCAGCAACGCTTCCAGACCACCGTCATCCAACTCCGGATGCTGGGCGCGCCAATCGGCGATCTTGCTGCTCAACTCGCGGTCTTCGGTTTCCAGCGCTTGAGAGCGCTCGTGCAAGGCCTTGAGTTCGGCGGCGAGTTGCACCAGGCGCGTGCGCACGGTTTGCAGTTCTTGATTGGCAGCCGACTCTGCAGTGCGTGCCTGTTCTACCGCATGATCGAGCTGCTGCTGCCATTGCTCGGCACTGGCGTGTGCGCCCAGTAGTTGGCTCAGGGTCTGCTGGCAGGTTTGCTGTTGCTCGGCGAGGGTATCGAACTGCTGCCTGGCGACTTCCCGTTGCTGAATGCGCGTTTGCTGGCGGTCCTGTTCTTTTTCCAGCGTCTGCTGGCGTTGCAGTTGTTCTCCGAGTTCATCGCGTTGCTGCTCGAGTTGCTCCAGGCGCTGGGCAATCTGCCGGTCGAGCTGCATGAACGTCGCGGCGGGCTCGTTGCGCAACGCTTCCAACGTCTCGCTCGGGAGCAGGGTGCTGAACGCCGTCAGTTCTTCATCCAGACGCTGGCGATCGCTGCTCAACTCGCGTTGCTGAGTACTCAAGTGCTGCGCCGCTTGCTGGCTCGCTGTTTCGGCACTGCGCAGCTGATGCTGAAGGCGCGCGGCGTCCTGTTGCAGGGTGAGCAGGGCGGTTTGCCGCTGTTCGTCCTGGGTGATGCTCTGGTTCAACTGAGTGTTTTGCTGCGTCAGCCAGGCATCGCGCTTGTTCGTGTCCTGCGCCAGCAATTGCGTCGACAAAGGATGCGCGTCGAGGCTTGGCGTCAGGGCTTGTTGCTGAGTGGCGAGTTGCTCTTGCTGCTGTAGCAGCTCTTTCTGCTGAGCGATCAAGCCACCGACTTCTCCGCGCAAGTCAGTGAGTTTTTCCTTCAGTTGGTCGACGGCTTTCTGCGCGTTGGCCTGCTCGCTTTCATCATGGCGGCCGAGGCTTTGCAGCAGCGCTTCTGGCTGATGATAAGGATGGTCGGGGCTACCGCAAACCGGACACGGTTGATCGTCCTGCAACTGCTCACGCAATTCTTCGACGCTGGCACTGCGGGCCAGACGCTGACGTTCCAGCAGTTCGCGGGTAACGGTCAGGGTCTGTTCGGCGACCGTCAGTTCGTTCTTGGTTTTTACCCCGTCCTGGGTCAGCCGGTCCCGTTCCTGCTGAGCGGTCGACTGGCGTTGTTGAAGCTCCGCGCCTCGGCTGTCCAGCTCCCGCTGCTGGCTCCACAGTCGTGTCAGCTCTTCGAAGGCCCGTAGCTGCTTGCGGTTGTCCTGCAACAGATTGCCGAGCAACTGGATCTGTTCAGCCACGGCTTCGGGCTCGGCGCCGGCCTCTTTGTAGAGCACTTCCAGCTGCTGCTTTTGCGCGGTGAATGCTTGCGCTGCGCGTGCGGCGCTGAGCTCCAGGGCGGCCATTTCGGCCTGGCCCTTGTTCAAGCGATTGCCGATCAACATCAGCTGTTGCAGGCGATCACGATAGGCATTCCACGCCTCGCTGAGCGGCGCCAGTGCGGCGCTTTGTTCTAGCTCCCCGGCGATGCGTTGCAGGCGTTCGGCGACGAGTTTCTGCTGGTCCAGCAAACCTTGAATGGTGCTCTGACCCTGAGTGCAGGCCAGTTCGGCTTGCTGCTTGAGATCGGCGCTGAGGCTCGCGTCCTTGACCAGACGGGCGAGGGTGCTTTGCGCTTCAAAGGCCTGGCGCAGCAGCGGCGCACTGTGGGTGTGCTGCTGTTGTGCTTCGGTCAGCGCGGTGTGGGCGCTGCTCAGGCTCTGTTCGAGTTGGGTCTGGCGCTCGGTCAGTTCCTGTTGCTGTTGCGTGTGTTGCTGAATCTGCGCGGCCAGTGGTGTGAGCTGGGCGGTGAGTTCGGTTTTGCGGGCGAATTGGTGCCGTTGCGGGGCCAACTGCTCCAGGCGCGTCAGTTTCAGGCGTTCGCCGACCTGACTTTCCCAGTCTTGCTGCGCACCGGTCAATTGCTCCGTGGCGCTCAGTTGTTCGTCCTGCAACTGGCGCAGGTCCTTGAGCCAGGTGTGCTGCAGCTCAAGCTGCTTGAGCTGCGCCTGCTGTGTCTTCAGCTGTTGCTGCGCTTCATTGAAGCGCTCATCCAGTTCGGCGCGGGCTTCGGGTGCCAGCGGTGTTACGCCGGTGGCCTGGTCCTGCAACAGTTTGTGCGCTTCACGCGCCTCTTTGGTCTTGTCGAACGCGCGGCGACCGAGCTGGGTGTACAGCGCGGTGTCGGTGAGTTTTTCCAGCAGTTCGCTGCGTTCGTTGTCGTTGGCCTTGAGGAAGGCGCTAAATTCGCTCTGGGCGAGCAAAACGGCGCGGGTGAACTGCTCGAAATTGAGGCCCAATACGGACTCGAGCTGGGTTTTGAACTCGACTTTCTGGCTGGCCAGCAGTTGATCCTGATCGATGTCGCGCAAGCTCTGGCGACTGGCTTGCAGCTTGCCGCCAGCCTTTTCCCGGGCGCGATTGGCTTCCCAGCGGGCGCGGTAACGCCGGCCGTCGATGCCGACGAAATCCACTTCGGCATAGCCTTCACCGGTGCCGCGACGCAGCAATGTGCGCGGGTCGCCGGTGCTGATTTCACCATCGGCGTCCGGTGCTTTCGCCGACACTTGCGCATTGCTCAGGCGCGGTACGGCGCCAAACAGGGCCAGGCACAAGGCATCGAGCAAGGTGCTTTTGCCGGCACCAGTCGGCCCGGTGATCGCAAACAAACCGGCGCTGGCCAAGGGTTCGGCGGTGAAGTCGATCTCAAACGGCCCGGCCAGGGAGGCGAGGTTTTTCAGGCGGATCGCGAGGATTTTCATGGCTGTTCGCTCTCCATCTGCACGTCTTGCAGCAACTCGGCAAAGTCCTTCAGCGTTTGCTCATCGACCTCACTGCCGTAGCTGTCCTGCCAGGCGCGACTGAACAATTCCTGAGGTGTGAGTTGGTCCAGTTCAACCAGCGTGGTGCCGTCGTCGACGCCGTCACGGCTACCGTTGCCGGCGTACTCGGCGGCGATGCGCACCAGACGCACGGCTTTGCCTTGCAGGGCGGTTTCAATCTGATGACGCAGGTCGGGTTGTGGCTCGTCGAGGCGAACGCGGACTTCCAGCCACGGTTGGCGCTGGATGTCGGCCAGCAAATCGATGTTGGGCAGGTCGGCCAGTTGCAGGAGGATCTCTGCCAGCGGCGCCGGGCCGATGCGTTGCAGGTTCACTGCCCTAGGAATCAGTTTCGGTTCGACGCTGACCAGGGTTTCGCCGTCGAGGGTGACGTCGAGAATCTGATGTTGATAACCGATCTCGGAGAACGACAGCGGAATCGGCGAGCCGCTGTAGCGGATGCGCTCTTCGCCGTTGACCTTCTGCGGCTTGTGCAAATGACCGAGGGCGACGTAACTGATGCTGGGTCCGAACAGGCTGGCGGGCAAGGCCTCGGCGTTGCCGATGATCAGGCTGCGCTCGGAATCTTCAGACACCGAACCGCCGGCCATGTGCGCGTGGCTGATGGCGATTAATGCCTGGCCGGGTGTGCGTTTGGCGTTGGCCGCTTCGATCAGCCATTCGTGAACCTGGCCAATCCCGCGCAAATAGTTGTCGCCCAACTGCGCGCCGGTAACTTCGGCAGGACGCAGGAACGGCAGCGCCAGGCACCAGGCGGCAATCTCACCGCTTGCATCCGGTAACGGCAGCAACAGGCGTTCAGCGTCCAGTTGCCCGTCGTCCAGCCACAACACGCGGCCGAGCGCATGGGTGCGCAAGCGGCGCATCAATGGCGCGGGCAGTTCGATTCGCGAGCCGGAATCGTGGTTACCGGCGATCATCACGATGGTCAGCAATGGTTGCTGTTCATGAGCGCTGACGATGAAGTCGTAGAGGCGCTCCTGGGCTTTGACCGGCGGGTTGACCGTGTCGAAGATATCGCCGGCTATCAGCAACACATCGGGTTGGTCCAGCTTCAGCTGGCGCAACAACCACTCGAGAAAACAGGCGTGCTCGAAATCGCGTTCCTGGCCGTGCAGATTCTGCCCAAGGTGCCAGTCGGAGGTGTGGAACAGACGCAAGGCGGACTCCGTTGCAAATAAGGTGATGGCCGCGTGAGGAATGAGGGCGGCTAAAGGGGAAGGAGTTTACTGGCAAAAAAAGCGTGGCGCGCGGTGGATGTGATGAAACCGCAGAGTTGTGGTGAGGGGGCTTGCCACAGGCAAGCCCCCTCACCACAAAAGCTCGATTATTTGGGGTATAGGGGAGGGAGCCCGCTATCACCCACCGGGTCCTGAACCCGCTCGGCAATCGGGATCGCCTTGATCGCGCGCCACAGTTCTTCGCCTTGCCAGTGCTGGCCGGTTTCGCTGTAGAGCGCACCGTTCAAGCCGTCCAGCGCATCGGACAAAGGCACGAAACGGGCGGCCATGTCGGCCAGGGTTTCCGGTTGTTGCCGGGCCCAGGCGTCGAGCGCCTGGCGGGTGGCGTGGGAGTCGTTCGCCAGGCAGGCGCGCTTGAGGTCGTCGAGGACAGTGCGTGGGCTCGGGCCGGTCTGCGTCGCACGCAGGATCGCCGGTTGCCAGCGCGCACGCCACCAGAGGCCGAAACCGAGCAGGGTGGTGCAGGCCAGGATCAGCGTGCTGAGTTTCCAGCGCCACAGGGTTTCGCTGTCCACGGTGGAACCGACCTGAGGCATCCCGGCCGGTGTATCGACCTGCATGCTCGGGTTGTTCGCGACTTGCAGCGTTCGCGCCGGCAGGCTGCTGCGTTCCAGATGATCTTCAAAGGTGTTCCACCAGACCACGTCCACCGCCGGCAATTCGATTGCACCGCTGCGCGCAGGCACCAGGGCTTCACGGTCTTCGCGACTGCCGATCAGGCCGCGCTCACTGTTCTGATTGCCCAGTACCGGTTGATCCGGATAGCGCCGCAAGCCGTTGACGTCGGTGGCCGGCAGCGGCGGCAGTTGCGAACTGGCCAGGCCTTCAACTTTGAGGATCAGGCTGCGGGTCAACGAGTCGCCGACCTGGGTGTAGTCAGGTTCCGGGTTCCAGCTTTCGCTCAGCGTCACGCTGCGAGCCGGCAGCCAGGGCAGGTCGGCCGGGTAGGTGATGGGTTTGGCCTTGACCGTCAGCAACATCTGCGTGGAGCTGACGCGCATCAGCTTGCCGGATTTCGGCACCTGGGCGGCGGCGTCCTGCGCGGGCTGGGTGTCGACCAGCGTGGCGCTGAAGATCTGCGCCGGAATCGCCAATTCGCCGCTGTGTTGCGGATAAATCGCGTAGCGCATTTCGATCACGCCATGGCGCAGGCCGTTGATGACTTTTTCGTAGGTGCGCGACTCGCCCAGTTGTTCGATGCGCGCATCGGGCACCTGCAACGGGGTCAGGCTGCTGTCGTCGTACAGCGACACCGAATGGTAGATGCGCAAGGTCAGGATCGCCTGGGCCTGCACGTACACACTGCTCTGGTCGAGGCTGGCGTCGATGAACACCGGGGCCAGTTTGGTCGCCGTGTCCTGGTTTTCGCTCTCGACCACTTGCAGCGTGATCGATTGGCTCTGCGCCTCGCCCAGTTGCAACGGCGGAATGGTCACGCTGCCGTTTTCCTTGGGCAGCAAGGTAATGATCCAGCGCGTGGTCGCGCGGTTGTCGCCACTGAGGGTGTTCAACTGATTGACCTGACGGGTGCCGCGCACTTCGAACAGCGGCTCCAGCGGGCTCATGTCCGGCTTGCCGAACTGGGTTACGTCGCTGGATTCAAGGGTCAGCTCGACCGTCTCGCCGGAGTTCAGGCGACTGCGATCAACGCTGGCCACGAGCCCCTCTGCCTGAGCCTGAACGGCACAGCACAGCAGGGCAAGCATGAAGAGGGTGAAGCGGGTCATCGAGTTTTTCCCTGATCCTGATGTTGTTGCTGCTCGTACCAGAATTTGCGCCGGAGCAGTTCACCCGGGTCATCCGGGATCTTGCGCAACCATTGCTCCAGCGCTTGAAGCTGTTCGCCTTCGATCGTGTCGCTGGTCGGACGCGGTGGCGGCTTGGTGCTTTGCTCGTCGCCCAACTCGCTGCCCGGCACCTCATTGGCGCCCGGTTTCGGTGGCGAGGTGGTCTGTTGTTTGGCGTCCGGCGTGGTCTGTTGGACGTCGGTTTGCGGTTCACCTTCGCTCGTCGGTTGCGTGGCCGCACCGGGCTGCGATTCTTGCTCGGTGGACGGTGCCTTGTTGTCGTCGGAGGTCTCGGGCTCAACCGGTGGCGGAGTGTTTTTCTGTTTGAGCAGACTCTCCACCAACGCCTTGTTGGTCAGGGCCGGGCGCAAATCCGGTTGCAGTTCCAGCGCCTGTTCGTAAGCATCCAGCGCGGCTTCCAGTTCTCCACCTTTGGCCAGGGCATTGCCTCGATTGTAGTGGGCGTGGGCGTCACTTCCCTGGGCAAACCGCTGGGCGGCGCCACTGTAGTCGCCAGCTTCATACAGCGCCACGCCTTGCCATTGCGGATCCTCGAAATACTGTGCAGCCCTGGCCGGGTGGTCTTGCCTGAGCAAATGCAGGCCCCGTTGATCGGGGCGCAGCCACAGGTCTTCAAAGTCGAAGGCGTAACTCGGTTGCGGCAGCGCCAACAGCAACGGCAGGCAGAACAACCAGCCGCGCCGCCCGGCGCACGCCGCCAGCAACAACAGCGGCAGCAACAGCCAGTAACCCTGGTCGGCCCAGGTGTCGAGACGCAACATCTGTCCGTCGTTGCGTAACATGCGCGGGCCATCCAGCAGGCCCAGCGCACGCAAGTCGGCCTCGTCCAGTTGCGCCTGGCGGTAGCGTCCGCCCAGATCATGGGCAAAGGCTTTGAGGCTTGAGTTGTCCAGGCGCGGCACCAGAATTGCGCCTTCACTGTCCTTGAGGAAGCTGCCGTCCTCCTGAGCCACCGGTGCACCTTCGGCGGTGCCGATGCCCAGCATCAAGAATTCGGTCGAGTGCCCGTCGAGTGCCTGATGGATGCCTTCGCGTTCCTGTTCGGTCAGGGTCGAACCGATCAGCAGGATCCGGCCATCGCCCAAAGCTCCCTGACTTAGCAGGGCCAGGGCCTTGTTCACCGCGAGATCGGCGCGATGGCCGGCCTCGGGCATCAGCGACGGTTTCAGCGCATCGAGCAGGTTGCGGCTGGTCGACAGATCATCCGACAGCGGCACCAAGGTGTGAGCGCTGCCTGCGTAGACGACGATGGCCGTCTGGGCGTCGCTGCGCACCTCAAGCAGGTCGAGCAGCTTACGTCGCGCTTGTTCCAGGCGATTTGGCGTCACGTCGGTGGCGAGCATTTCCGGGGTCAGCTCAAGCACCACCACCAGCGGGTCGGCGGGTTTCTGACTGTTTTGTTCGACCCGCTGCCAACTCGGGCCGAGCAGCGCCAGCACGGTCAACACCCATGCCAGGCCAAGCACGACCCACGGCAGTTTGCTGTCGCGTCCGTTACCGCCGCTGAGCAGTGCGGCGTGAAAGGCCGGCGGCAGAATCATCTGCCAGCGCCCGGCGCGCTTTTGCCGGTGCCAGAGTTGCCACAGCAGCCAGCCGAGCACCGGTAACAGCAACAGCCACCACGGGCGAAACCAGAAAGGCCAGAGCGCGCTCATCGGCGTCTCCGCACGCGCAGGCGCTTGAGGCGCTGGCGCCAGTCAGGCAGGGGCGATTGCAAGAACAGATCCTTGGTAAACAGGCGTTGCAACAGGTTATCCGGCCAGCGTTCGCGCACCACCAACAGCATGCTCAGCAGCAGGGCCATCGCCAGCGGCCAGTGGTACAACGCCTGCGCCGGGCGGGCCTGGGTCGGTTGTTGTGTCACCGGTTCGAGTTTGTCGAGGGTGTCCTTGATGATCTGTAGTTCGTTACCGTCATGGGCGCGGAAGTACTGACCACCAGTGGCCTCGGCGATGGCTTTCAGGGCCGGCTCATCGAGGTCCAGGCTCGGGTTGACGCCGAGGAAGCCCAGCGTGCCGCTTTCTTCCGGGTTGGCGCCGATGCCGATGGGGTAGATTTTCACCCCTTCGCTGGCCGCCAGTCTTGCTGCCGTCAACGGGTCGATTTCGCCGCCGTTGTTGGCGCCGTCAGTCACCAGAATCAACACGCGGCTCTGTGCCGGGCGCAGGCGCAGGCGTTTAAGGGCCAGCCCTATGGCATCGCCGATGGCGGTGTTCTTGCCGGCGATGCCGATGCGCGCTTCGTCGAGCCACACTCGCACGGTGTGCCGGTCGAAGGTCAGCGGCGCTTGCAGATAGGCCTGGCTGCCAAACAGGATCAGGCCGACCCGATCGCCATCGCGGCTTTCGAGGAAATCACCGAGCAAATGTTGCACCAGGCTCAAGCGGCTGACGTCCTCGTCCTGCCACTGCATGTCGGGGAAATCCATCGAGCCGGACACGTCCACCGCCACCAGCAAGTCGCGGCCACTGGCGGCAATTGGCAGCGGTTCGCCGAGCCATTGCGGGCGCGCGGCGGCGATCAGCAGCAACAGCCACAGCAGCATGAACGGTGCCTGCTGACGCCAGGCCGGCAGGTTAGCCCGGGCGCGACGGCGGGCCAGGCCTTCGAGGTCATTGAGGAAGCTGACTTTGAGGGCCGGCTCGCCGCTGTCGGCCACTGGCAGCAACACGCGCATCAGCCACGGCAGGGGCAGCAAGGCAAATATCCACGGCCAGGCGAACTCAAACATGTTTGCGAATCCAGGTGTCGACGGCTTGGGTCAGGCCGGCGATGGCCTTGTCGTCGAGTTTGCATTCGGGTTTGTAGGCGCCTTCCACCAGCACCATCCAGCGCGTCAGGCCGGCCGCCGGGCAGCGGTTGTCGAGAAAGGCCAGCCATTTGCGCCCGTTGAGGGTGTGGCTCTGGCTGTAGGGGTAGTGGTTGCGGCACAGGCGCTTGAGCAAGCCGTTGAGCTGTTGCAACCAGGCACCGGCCGGTGCGCCGTCGTAGGGCTTGGGCATTTGCGCCAGTTCGGCCAGTGCGGCGAGACGCACCGGGTCCAGCGGTTGTTCGGCGCGAACGATGGGACGTTTACGCACGAGCAAGTGTCGCATCCGCCACAAGCCAAAGCCGATCAGCGGCAGCAATAACAGCAACAGCCACCAGCCCGGCGCGGGCGGCCAGAATTCGATAGGCGGCGGCGTAATCAGCGGCTGCAATTGATCGAGGCTGCTCATCGACCTTTCCCCGGTTTCTGTGGGTTCAGAAACTCGCGCAGTTGTTCGACCATTTCACTCTGGGTGCTCAACGGCATCAGCAACACGCGCAGCTTCTGGGCGAGCAATTCCCAGCGGGCGATGCGCGCTTCGGCCTGCGCGCGGTAGGTCTGGCGCAGGTCGAAATTCAGGGTGTCGAGTTCCAGTTGCGCACCGCGTTCGGCGAAACGCAGCAAACCGGCGGCGGGAAGGGCGTGATCCAGCGGATCGGAGAGGGGCAGCAGCAACAGGTCGCAATGGCGCGACAGCAGGCTCAGCTGTTGTTCCGAACCCTCGGTCAAGGCGCGCTCGTCGCAGATCACGATCACCAGGCTGCCGGGGCGTAACACTTCCCGCGCCCGACGCAGGGCCATGTTGAGCGAATCGCGGTTCTGCTCGGTTTCGGTGTGCAGCGATTGATTGACCCGCACCAGCCGGTTGAGCAGTTGCAGCAGGCTCTGTTTGCTGCGCCGCGGCTTGATTTCGTAATGCTCGTTGTCGCCGAACACCAACCCGCCGACCCGGTCGTTATGACCCAGCGCGGCCCAGCCGATCAGGCTCGCGGCCTGAGCGGCGAGCACTGATTTGAACATCAGGCCCGAGCCGAAGAACAACCGGCAGCTTTGCTCGACCATGATGAAAATCGGCCGCTCGCGTTCTTCATGGAACAGTTTGGTATGGGGTTCCTGGGTGCGCGCGGTCACGCGCCAGTCGATGGTGCGCACATCGTCGCCGGCCTGATACACCCGCACCTGGTCGAAGTCGACGCCGCGCCCGCGAAATTTCGAGTGGTGCAGGCCGATCAGCGGGCTGCGCTGGCTCGGCGTGGAGAATAACTGCACTTCACGCACGCGATGGCGCATGTCGATCAGCTCGGCGAGGCTGACACGGATGCCCGGCTCGGGCGGCAGTAGGGCGTTCATCGGGGTCAAGCGACGGCTACGACGTCGAGAATCCGCTGGACCACCCGGTCCTGGTCGATGCCAGCCGCTTCGGCTTCAAAGGACAGAATGATGCGGTGGCGCAGCACGTCAAACAGCACGGCCTGGATGTCTTCCGGGCTGACGAAGTCGCGGCCGGCCAGCCAGGCGTGAGCGCGGGCGCAACGGTCGAGGGCGATGGAGCCGCGAGGGCTGGCGCCGTAGGCAATCCAGTCGGCCATTTCCGGGTCGAACTTGCCCGGGTTGCGCGTGGCCATGACCAGTTGCACCAGGTATTCCTCCACGGCGTCGGCCATGTACAAACCGAGGATTTCCTTGCGCGCGGCGAAGATCGCCTGCTGGCTGACCCGACGTTCTGGCTTGGTTTCGCCGTTCAGGGCTTCGCCACGGGCCTGCTGGAGGATCTTGCGTTCGACCGCGGCGTCCGGGAAGCCGATTTTCACGTGCATCAGGAAACGGTCGAGCTGGGCTTCGGGCAGCGGGTAGGTGCCTTCCTGCTCGATCGGGTTTTGCGTGGCCATCACCAGAAACAGCGGCGACAGCTCATAGGTGCTGCGCCCGACACTGACCTGACGCTCGGCCATGGCTTCGAGCAACGCCGACTGAACCTTCGCTGGGGCGCGGTTGATTTCGTCCGCCAGTACCAGGTTGTGGAAGATCGGACCTTGCTGGAAAACAAAGCTGCCGGTTTCCGGGCGATAGATTTCCGTGCCGGTGATGTCGGCCGGCAACAGGTCTGGGGTGAACTGGATGCGGTGGAACTGCGCTTCGATCCCTTCGGCAAGCTCTTTGATGGCCTTGGTCTTGGCCAGGCCCGGGGCGCCCTCGACCAGCATGTGGCCGTCGGCAAGCAAAGCGATGAGCAAGCGCTCGATGAGTTTTTCCTGGCCGAGAATCTGCGTTGAAAGAAAGGTTCGCAGCGCAAGCAGCGCTTCACGATGTTCCATCGATGACTGTTCCTGGAGAAGGTGGCCGAAGTCGTTCGAATAACGCTTGGGCTGGGGGCGTTACTTTAATCCATCGCGGGGGGCGGCGACTAACGGCATTTTGTGCAAAGTAAGGTAAATGATTGGTGGAATTGTCTGAAATTTGTCCGGGTCGGAAAGTGTTGCCGTTCTTTCGGGCCTCTTCGCGAGCAGGCTCGCTCCCACAGTTGACCGAGTCGTTTGATTGAAACGCGGTCAATGTGGGAGCGAGCCTGCTCGCGAAGGGGCCGGCAAAAGCACTGATATTCAGAGCTGGCTTATATAAGTCCCCGTCCCCTCAAGAATATTTTTCAGCGTTTCCTCGACTTCCGCCAAATCTCCAGCCTCCGTGTTGTGAATGATTTCCAAAGAATCATCCCCATTCAACGCATCCGCATCCGCCGCGGCGATTTCGATCAGCAGCCGGGTAGGGCTGAGGGTGACTTTCACGCCATCCAGGGTCGAAGGCTCGCCGTCGAGGGTGATTTCCAGTTCATCCTCGTCCGGGTAGCGGGTCATCAGGAACATGTCGCCCGCCTCGCTGTGGCAGCAGAGCATGGCCATGTTGTCTTCCTCGTCATCGCAAGGGTTCACAATCAAGAGGGCGGTGGTCATTTGCATGGGGAATTCCTGGCTCGACGAGCGTGGTAAAGACGCACAAACCGCAATTCTGCCAGCCCAACGGAATTTCTGCTCGGCTGAGTGTCAGAGGAGGGGCGTGGACACTTGGAGTGTTACTGGTCATTTCTGGTACGCAGGTGCCGGAAAACCGGGGATAAAACGCCCGTTTTTGCTCACGGCTGCTAGTGTTGTTCGAGGCGTGTGCCGCCAGTTGCGTACCGATGACCGAATATGTCGCAGCACCGCAAGCACGGGCCTCGCCGCACTCGTTAAGCTGCGCAACGGATGAGCACCTGTAAAGACATTGCGCTGTTCGCAGCCCAGTCGGTTTTGCAGATGCCCATTCATGGAAGGTGAATGTGACCTGAGTGTCTCGTCCAGCTTCACCCACCTGTCCCCTGTTTCCTCTGCCCGAGAATCAGGAACAGGGTGACGGATCGCCCCGAAAGGGGTTTTGCACGCGACGCTTCCATCAATAACAAGCCCAAGCGGAGTACCACAGATGGCGTTCTTCACCGCAGCCAGCAAAGCCGACTTCCAGCACCAACTGCAAGCGGCACTGGCACAGCACATCAGTGAACAGGCACTGCCACAAGTGGCGCTGTTCGCTGAACAATTCTTCGGCATCATTTCCCTGGACGAGCTGACCCAGCGTCGGTTGTCCGACCTCGCCGGCTGCACCCTTTCTGCGTGGCGCCTGCTTGAGCGCTTCGATCACGCGCAACCACAAGTGCGCGTCTACAACCCCGACTACGAACGCCACGGCTGGCAGTCGACCCACACCGCGGTCGAAGTGCTGCACCACGACCTGCCATTCCTGGTGGACTCGGTGCGTACCGAGCTGAACCGTCGCGGCTACAGCATTCATACCCTGCAAACCACTGTGCTGAGCGTGCGTCGCGGCAGCAAGGGCGAGTTGCTGGAAATCCTGCCGAAAGGCACCCAGGGCGAAGGCATTCTTCAAGAATCGCTGATGTACCTGGAAATCGACCGTTGCGCCAACACTGCCGAGCTCAATGTCCTGAGCAAAGAGCTGGAGCAGGTGCTGGGTGAAGTCCGCGTCGCTGTCGCCGACTTCGAACCGATGAAAGCCAAGGTCCAGGAAATCCTCACCGGCCTGGACAACAGCCAGTACGCGGTCGACCCGGAAGAGAAAGGCGAAATCAAAAGCTTCCTGGAATGGCTGGTGGGCAACCACTTCACGTTCCTCGGCTACGAAGAATTCGTGGTACGCGATGAAGCCGACGGCGGCCACATCGTCTACGACCAGGATTCCTTCCTCGGCCTGACCAAACTGCTGCGTACCGGCCTGACCTACGATGACCTGCGCATCGAAGACTACGCCGTGAACTACCTGCGCGAACCGACCCTGCTGTCGTTCGCCAAGGCTGCGCACCCAAGCCGTGTACACCGTCCGGCTTACCCGGATTACGTGTCGATCCGTGAAATCGATGCCGACGGCAACGTGATCAAGGAATGCCGTTTCATGGGCCTGTACACCTCTTCGGTGTATGGCGAGAGCGTGCGGGTCATCCCGTACATCCGTCGCAAGGTCGAAGAAATCGAACGCCGTTCCGGCTTCCAGGCCAAGGCTCACCTGGGCAAGGAACTGGCGCAGGTGGTTGAAGTACTGCCGCGCGATGACCTGTTCCAGACCCCGGTCGACGAACTGTTCAGCACCGTGATGTCGATCGTGCAGATCCAGGAACGCAACAAGATTCGCGTGTTCCTGCGCAAAGACCCGTACGGCCGTTTCTGCTACTGCCTGGCCTACGTGCCACGCGACATCTACTCCACCGAAGTGCGCCAGAAGATCCAGCAAGTGCTGATGGATCGCCTGAAAGCTTCGGATTGCGAATTCTGGACGTTCTTCTCCGAATCCGTGCTGGCCCGCGTGCAACTGATCCTGCGCGTCGATCCGAAGAACCGCCTCGACATCGATCCGGTCCTGCTGGAAAAAGAAGTGGTGCAAGCGTGCCGCAGCTGGCAGGACGACTACGCCAGCCTGGTGGTTGAAAGCTTCGGCGAAGCCCACGGCACCAACGTGCTGGCCGACTTCCCGAAAGGCTTCCCGGCCGGTTACCGCGAGCGTTTCGCCGCGCACTCGGCTGTGGTCGACATGCAACACCTGCTGAGCCTGAACGAAAAAAATCCGCTGGTGATGAGCTTCTATCAGCCACTGGGTCAGGTGTCCGGCCAGCGCATGCTGCACTGCAAGCTGTATCACGCCGATACCCCGCTGGCGCTGTCCGACGTGTTGCCGATCCTGGAAAACCTCGGCCTGCGCGTACTGGGTGAATTCCCGTATCGCCTGCGCCACACCAATGGCCGCGAATTCTGGATTCACGATTTCGCGTTCACCGCTGCCGAAGGCCTGGAACTCGACATCCAGCAACTCAACGACACGCTGCAGGACGCTTTCGTCCACATCGTGCGTGGCGATGCCGAGAACGATGCGTTCAACCGCTTGGTGCTGACCGCCGGCCTGCCGTGGCGCGATGTGGCGCTGCTGCGTGCTTACGCTCGCTACATGAAACAGATCCGTCTGGGTTTCGACCTGGGCTACATCGCCAGCACCCTGAACAACCACACCGACATCGCTCGCGAGTTGACCCGGTTGTTCAAGACCCGTTTCTACCTGGCACGCAAGCTGTCCGGCGACGATCTGGAAGACAAGCAGCAACGCCTGGAACACGCGATCATCGCCGCTCTGGACGAAGTCCAGGTGCTGAACGAAGACCGCATCCTGCGTCGCTACCTGGACCTGATCAAGGCCACCCTGCGCACCAACTTCTACCAGACTGATGCCAACGGCAAGAACAAGTCGTACTTCAGCTTCAAGTTCAACCCGCACCTGATTCCAGAGCTGCCGAAGCCGGTACCGAAGTTCGAAATCTTCGTTTACTCGCCTCGCGTCGAAGGCGTGCACCTGCGCTTCGGCAACGTCGCTCGTGGCGGTCTGCGCTGGTCCGACCGTGAAGAAGACTACCGCACCGAAGTCCTGGGCCTGGTAAAAGCCCAGCAAGTGAAGAACTCGGTCATCGTGCCAGTCGGCGCGAAGGGCGGCTTCCTGCCGCGTCGCCTGCCACTGGGCGGCAGCCGTGACGAGATCGCGGCCGAGGGCATCGCCTGCTACCGCATCTTCATTTCGGGCTTGTTGGACATCACCGACAACCTGAAAGACGGCGCGCTGGTTCCGCCGGCCAACGTCGTGCGTCATGACGACGATGACCCGTACTTGGTGGTGGCTGCGGACAAGGGCACTGCGACCTTCTCCGACATCGCCAACGGCATCGCCATCGACTACGGTTTCTGGTTGGGTGACGCGTTCGCTTCCGGCGGTTCCGCCGGTTACGACCACAAGAAAATGGGCATCACCGCCAAGGGCGCGTGGGTTGGCGTGCAACGTCACTTCCGCGAACGCGGCATCAATGTCCAGAAAGACAGCATCACCGTGGTCGGCGTCGGCGACATGGCCGGCGACGTATTCGGTAACGGCCTGTTGATGTCCGAGACGCTGCAACTGGTGGCTGCGTTCAACCACCTGCACATCTTCATCGACCCGAATCCTGCGCCTGCCAACAGCTTCGCCGAGCGTCAGCGCCTGTTCGACTTGCCGCGTTCGGCCTGGTCGGATTACGACACCAGCATCATGTCCGAAGGCGGCGGGATCTTCTCCCGTAGCGCGAAAAGCATCGCGATTTCCCCGCAGATGAAAGAGCGCTTCGACATTCAGGCCGACAAGCTGACCCCGACCGAACTGCTCAATGCCTTGCTCAAGGCACCGGTAGACCTGTTGTGGAACGGCGGCATCGGTACCTACGTCAAAGCCAGCAGCGAAAGCCACGCCGATGTCGGCGACAAGGCCAACGATGCACTGCGTGTGAACGGCAACGAACTGCGCTGCAAAGTCGTGGGCGAGGGCGGTAACCTCGGGATGACCCAACTGGGTCGTGTCGAATTCGGTCTCAATGGCGGCGGTTCCAACACCGACTTCATCGACAACGCCGGTGGCGTGGATTGCTCCGACCACGAAGTCAACATCAAGATCCTGCTGAACGAAGTGGTTCACGCGGGCGACATGACCGACAAGCAACGTAACCAGTTGCTGGCGAGCATGACCGACGAAGTCGGCAGCCTGGTGCTGGGCAACAACTACAAGCAGACTCAGGCTCTGTCTTTGGCTGCGCGTCGTGCCTTGCCGCGTATCGCTGAATACAAGCGTCTGATGAACGATCTGGAGGGCCGCGGCAAGCTGGATCGCGCCATCGAGTTCCTGCCGAACGAAGAAGCGATCAACGAGCGCGTTGCAGAGGGCCACGGCCTGACCCGCGCCGAGCTGTCGGTGCTGATCTCCTACAGCAAGATCGACCTCAAGGAGGCGCTGCTCAACTCCCTGGTGCCGGACGACGACTACCTGACCCGCGACATGGAAACCGCTTTCCCGCCGTCCCTGGTGAGCAAGTTCTCCGAAGCCATGCGCCGTCACCGTCTGAAGCGCGAAATCGTCAGCACCCAGATCGCCAACGACCTGGTCAACCACATGGGCATCACCTTCGTTCAACGACTCAAAGAGTCGACCGGCATGAGCCCGGCGAACGTGGCGGGCGCCTATGTGATCGTGCGTGACATTTTCCATCTCCCGCACTGGTTCCGTCAGATCGAAGCCCTGGACTACCAGGTGTCCGCTGACGTGCAACTGGAGCTGATGGATGAGCTGATGCGTCTGGGCCGCCGCGCCACGCGCTGGTTCCTGCGCAGCCGTCGCAACGAGCAGAATGCCGCTCGTGACGTCGCGCACTTCGGTCCACATCTGGCAGCGCTGGGCCTCAAGCTCGACGAACTGCTGGAAGGCCCGACTCGCGAAGGCTGGCAGACCCGCTATCAGGCTTACGTCGCTGCTGGCGTACCTGAATTGCTGGCGCGCATGGTTGCAGGCACTACTCACCTGTACACCTTGCTGCCAATCATCGAGGCGTCGGACGTGACCGGCCAGAACGCAGCAGACGTCGCGAAGGCTTACTTCGCCGTCGGCAGCGCCCTGGACATCACCTGGTACCTGCAACAGATCAGCGCGCTGCCGGTTGAAAACAACTGGCAAGCCCTGGCCCGTGAAGCGTTCCGTGATGACGTCGACTGGCAGCAACGTGCGATCACCATCTCCGTCCTGCAACAGGGCGACGGCACTCAGGACGTGGAAACACGCCTGGCGCTGTGGATGGAAGCGCACGAAGGCATGATCGAACGCTGGCGCGCGATGCTGGTGGAAATCCGTGCCGCCAGCGGCACGGACTACGCCATGTACGCGGTGGCCAACCGTGAGTTGCTGGACCTGGCATTGAGCGGGCAAGCGGTGGTGACCACCACTTCAGCCGTCAGCGAAGAGCTGGAGCCAGCGGCCTGATCAGGCGCTGAATGAAAAAACCGTCTCGAAAGAGACGGTTTTTTTTGGCCTGGATTTTTTGTGGTGTCGGTTCAGGCCCCTTCGCGAGCAGGCTCGCTTGTATGGTAGGACTTGAAGGGAGGAGGAGGGACTAGGCTCGATTCTGCCTGTTGACGCAGTACAGACCGTGGGAGATTTCGCCCCTCCTCCTTTCACCCAAGCGCCGATAAAGAATGCTTCTGGC
>NZ_JBSKHV010000028.1:0-29747 GCF_057128725.1 Pseudomonas oplopanacis
ATGTGGTTGGCTGTGGGGGATGAGCCTGGCAGGGCTTGATGGGTTGTTTTTGCTGGCCCCTTCGCGAGCAGGCTCGCTCCCACATTGGAATGTGGTTGGCTGTGGGGGATGAGCCTGGCAGGGCTTGATGGGTTGTTTTTGCTGGCCCCTTCGCGAGCAGGCTCGCTCCCACATTGGAATGTGGTTGGCTGTGGGGGATGAGCCTGGCAGGGCTTGATGGGTTGTTTTTGCTGGCCCCTTCGCGAGCAGGCTCGCACACCGGATCTTTGGTGTTCACAAATCCCCTGTGGGAGCGAGCCTGCTCGCGAAGAACGATAACGCGGTCTACCGGGTAGGCACCCGCCACAAATACCACGCCGCCACCGTCCGATACGGGCTCCACCCCAAACCGATCTCCACCATTTGCTTGCGCGTCGGCTGCACCTCCAATCCCTTCAGCCGTCGATAGCCCTCACGCACGCCAAAGTCATCGGCCGGCAAGATATCCGGCCGCTCAAGGCTGTAAATCAGCAACATCTCGACCGTCCAGCGCCCAACCCCGCGCAAGGTGATCAAGCGCTCGATCAATGCCTCATCGTCCATGGCCAACGCCGTCGCATAGTCAGGCACCACGCCATCCAGCGTCGCTTGGGCAATCCCCTGAATGGTCGCGATCTTGCCCGCCGAAAACCCGCAACTGCGCATCTGATCAAAACCGGTCGCCAGGATCTGCTCCGGCCGTGGAAACGCCACCGAGGGAAACAACGCCAGCAAGCGCCCGACAATCGCATCCCCGGCTTTGGCGTGCAGTTGCTGGTAGGCGATTGCCCGCACCAGCGACTCATACGGATCGCGAGCCGCATGCGGTTGGTGCAGGCACGGGCCGACGGCGGCAATGTGGCGCGCCCAGTCTGCGTCGAGGGACGCCAGAAATTCGGTTGCGGGCCCATAGGGATCAGGCATGGCGATCAAGCGTTCCCGGCTGTTTTCAGCAGGGCGTTCACTTCACCGTACGTCAAAGCCTTGAGGTGACTGCTGTCGAGTTTGCCGGTTTCCAGAAAACTCTTGGCCAGCCCGGCCATGGCGCCATACAGGAATTCGGCGATACCCGAGCCGGCGCTCAGCCGCCGCACGCCCAGTGCTTTCAGCGTTTCAGGCGAAGGCAGGCTCGCAAGCCCCAGCACGTTCACCGGCAGCGGGGTGCCTTGGCACAGCGCGGCGATTTCGTACTCCGCCGACACGCCCGCCGCGAACAATCCGTCGGCACCTGCCGCTTGATATAGAGCTGCACGCTTGAGTGTCTCGGCAACGCGATCCTCGGCCGGCACCAATCCCTTGAGGTACACATCGGTGCGCGCATTGATGAACAGCTTCACATTGCGCTGATCCGCGACCTTGCGCGCCACTTCGATCTTGCGCACCAGCAACTCGGGCGGGGACGCGCCGTCCTCGATATTGATCCCGACCGCACCGGCAGCAATCACTGCTTCGATCACTTGTGCGACCCGCGTCAGGTCATCGGAATAACCGGCCTCGACGTCCACGGTCAACGGCACGGAAATCACCCGGGCGATGGACTCGACGGTCGATACCAGGCGTTCAAGGGGCAGGGCGTTGCCGTCCGCATAGCCATGGGCCCAGGCCACCGCCGCGCTGCTGGTGGCGACGGCTTTGCAGCCCAGTTGCTTGACGATGCGCGCTCCGGTGGCGTCGGCGACGTTGGTGAGGATCAACAAGCCTTCGTGGTGCAATTGGTGAAATTGTTTGTCCATCGAATGTCCTTCCTTATGACGATTGAGGCAATCAGAACGCCAGTTGTTGGGTCATCTGCATCGCGGCGTTTTCCAGCCGCAGCAGAAACGCCTTGCGCGGTTGTCCTCCACCATAGCCGGTCAACGAGCCATCTGCACCGATCACCCGGTGGCACGGCACCACGATGGACAGTCGATTGTGTCCGTTGGCCAGACCCACTGCGCGACTGGCGCCGGGCTTGCCCAATAGTCTGGCGATGCTGCCGTAGGTGCTGGTCTGGCCGTACGGGATGTGTGCCAGTGCGGCCCAGACCTGCCGGGCGAATTCGCTGCCGGGTGTATGCAGCGCTACGGTGAACTCGGTGAGTTTGCCGGCGAAGTACTGCGCCAGTTCGGCTTCGATTTGTTGCAAGTGCACGTTGTGTCCCGGCGCGACCGCGTAGCCGTAACGGTTTTGCAGTTCTTCGACTTCACGGGTCAACGCTGGGCGGTCGAGAAACTCCAGCAGCACCAGCCCGCGACGCTCGGCCATGGCAATCATCGGCCCCAGTGGCGTGGTCAGGCGGGTGAAGAGCAGGGGTTCACTCTGTGCGGCGCGGCCCGGGGTGATGTGGAATGACTTCTGGAACGCGTCACGAAAACCGCTGAGGGATTCATAACCCGAGTCGAAGGCCGCGCTGTCGATGGAATCGCCCTGTTTGATCCCGCCCAGCGCCATGCCAAGACGTCGGGTGCGCAGCCAGGCGTGAAAGGTCATGCCGAAATGCTGCTTGAACCAGCGCCGCAACTTCAGCGGCTCGATGCCCTCGGCCAGCAACTGGGCGTCGGTCCAGCGTTGCTCGGGATCGGCGTCCACCGACTTCAGCAGCGTCTGCACCCAGTCGGGTGCGATGGCCGCAGCGTCCAGCGGCTTGCAGCGCAGACACGCGCGATAACCCGCCGCCATGCATTCATCGGCGTGCGCAAAGAACTCGACGTTCTCCGGTTTCGGCGAGCGCGCCGTACAGCCGGGGCGGCAGAAGATCCCGGTGGTTTTCACGGCCGTGAAGAACACGCCTTCGTAGGCAGTGTCGCGTTCGAGCATGGCGCGAACCATTTCGGCGTGGGGCGGCAGCAAAGCGGTTTGTATGTTCATGGGCTGAGCATAAAACCCTGTGGGCGGTGACTCCACCGGAAAATCGACAGTGAATTTTTGAGACCCTGGGCTACAGTGTTCGGGTTACCGGTCATGCAACCCTTCAGGAACTGATTTCATGCATCCGTTCACGATTCAACACATTGATCACATCGTGCTGCGCGTCCAGGACCTGGAGCGCAGCATCACGTTTTACGCCCAGGTATTCGGCGCCGAACTGGTCAAGCGCCGCGACGATCTGGGGCTGGTGCACCTGCGCGCCGGGACTTCCATGATCGACCTCGTCAGCCTGGACGGTGAGCTCGGGCGCAAGGGCGGGGCTGCCGCGGGTCAGGAGGGGCGTAACCTCGACCATGTCTGCCTGCGCATCGAACCTTTTGATGAAGTGGCGCTTGTCAGCCATTTGCAGTCTTTTGGTCTGGCACCGGAGAAAGCGGCTACGCGCTTTGGTGCGGAAGGTTATGGCTTGTCGCTGTATTGCTTCGACCCGGATGGTAATCAGGTTGAGCTCAAAGGGCCGTCCACTGATCAGGCTTAGGCATCCCCAAGCCGCTATCGTAAAAACTCGATTCGGGGCAAGCGAACTTCAAGGCATCAAACCGGCCACTCGATAGGATTCGATCATTTGGTCGTACACCGAAATGTCGTTGCGCCCTCGGGACACCAGTTGCGCACCTTGAATGGCGGCAAATATCGACAGTGCTTGCCGTTCAAGTGCTTCTGGCTGAACGTCTGGCTGTTTCAGCGCCAGTACCTTGGCCAACCATCGAACGTTCGTGTCCGTGAACCCGTCCACTTCGACGCGTACTTCGGCCGGGAGATCGTGGTGCTCGGCCGCCAGGATTCCGCACAGGCACATCCGGTTGTCGTTTTCCAGGGCGGCGCGGAAGGCGGCCGTGTAGTCCTTCATCATCGACTTCGGGTCTTGTGATTCCACCAGTAACTGATCCAGATACGCAGCGGTGTCTTCGGTGTAGCGTCGAGCCAGAGCAGCACCCAAATCACCCTTGGTTGGGAAGTGGTAGTGGATGCTGGCGCTTTTGATCCCCACTTCTTTCGCCAACTCGCGAAAACTCAATGCGTTGTAGCCGCGGGCCTGCACGACTCTACGGGCTGCTTGCAGGATGGTTTGCTTGGTATCGATTGTTGTCATGCTGTTTTTGCCTACCTATCGATAGATATCTGTTGACCTGAACGATCGCTGGCCGCATTGTCTACCTCCCGATAGATAGATGGCAATGGAGTTAACGTGAAGATCTACGATATCCCCGGTTTTCCTAGCCCGTTACGTATTCGAGTGGTCATCGCCGAGAAGGCATTGGCGTCCCAAATCGAATTCATCAAGATCGATTTGCCGGCAGCCGAACACAAACAAAGCGCTTTTTTAGCGATCAACCCCACCGGCACCGTGCCGGTTCTGGAACTGGATGACGGCACTTATCTGTCCGAATGCACGGCCATTACCGAGTATCTCGACAACCTTGATGGCAATCCCACGCTCACCGGCACAACGCCGAAAGAGAAGGGGATGATCCACATGATGCAGAAACGCGCCGACGACCAGCTCATCGATGCCATCGGCATCTATTTTCACCACGCGACCGACGGGCTCGGGCCTCAATTGAAAGCCTATAAAAGCCCCGAGTGGAGCGACCGGGTCGTATGGGGCGAGATGCACCGAGAGAAAGCTATCAACGGCATGAAGTATTTCGACCAGGTCTTGAGATCGCAGTCTTACGTGGCCGGCGATCAATTCTCGATGGCGGATATCACCGTTTGGGCAGGGTTGGTCTTCGCCGGTTTCGCTCAGATAGCGATTCCGGACGAATGCACTGCACTGATGGTATGGAACGCAAAAACAGCTGAGCGGCCAAGCGTGAAAAGCCCGGCCTGATCCTGTCTGACGTTTGTACTGCGCCCCGGCCGTCAATCGGTACGGGGCGTTCGCGTTTTCGTTCAGCGTATAAGCCGAGATCGGGCTATGCCGGGCTTTGTTGAACGAAGCGCTCAAGCAGCCACCTGCGCTAAAAAATGTCGGACGTTTCTTTGATTTTTAGCAAGCTTTCACGCGTTTAACGATGCGTGTTTAAAAACACTTGGTGTTACGTCCCGAAGGCTACAAGACCTTGCGCCGTTACCTACGATCAAGCCAGAATCCGCCGGCTTGTGCGGCTACGGGGTGGGCTATATCGTTTCCCTGTCACTGAAAAACAGTGATCGGGTTTGGTAGCCCGTTTAGAAGCCGCATGACAACACCTTATGTAGTCTCTTTTTGGGACTCTGTATTTATGGTGGTCATGCGTGGGGCTCCATTGTGAGCGCCGGGTTTCCAGCTTCTACCGGTCTACCAACCCACGTATGGCCGCCACCCCTTCGTTTGGTAGCGAGGGTGATGGCTCCTCAATATTAGAAGTTGGAGTTCATCTATGTTCAAAGTAACGCCTAACCCACCGGACACCGATTCACCCGATACCGATCCGCCAACCGCCGATTCAGTATCCCCGTACGAAACCCTCGACCCCAAAAAACTCCATGACGCCGCCGAACGCGCGCTCAATTTCTATCTCAATCCGGCGGCGCTCATGAACAACACCCCACGTAAACCCAGCACCATTTACATGATTGCCCCAGACGTCGACCATGAAACCTTGCTGGTTCAAACGTGCGAGAACATGGCGTCGGCCAGTGTCATGGCCAGCAACGTGGCGGCATCGCTAGAGGGGACTCATCGCAGTAACGTGCTGGCGTTGCAGCAGGTCATCATGCTGGGGGAGCTGGCGGTGAATCGAATGCTGGATAACTTCGTTCCACCCAAGTAGTCGTTGCATCACGTTGGCGGGGGAGCTTGTTTCCTCGCCAACACCGCTAGGCGCCTGCCAGCGCATTGATCCGAGCCGTTATCCACTCACGGCCATACGCAAGCACGCTATCTGCCAGAGTGGTCGGAAAATGAATAAACCCGTGAGGACATGACGCCAACACATGCACCTCAACCGGTGCCGACTTCATCCAGCGAGCGGCTAATTCGAGTGTGTCGTCCTTCAGGGGATCCAGCTCACCGGCAAACATCAGCGCTGGCGGGAAACCCGTAAAGTCGCCGTACAACGGTGACAAGGGTGGCTGCCGGCGTTGCTGGTCATTCAGGTCCGGCGTCAGCCGGCGCAACGCTTCAACCATGCCGGGGCCGTCCAACAGCAGCGTTTCAGGGGGAGCCGCACGCACGCTCGCTGTTCCCGTCAAATCGTAGACGCCGTAATACAACAGCGCACCGCTCACCCGTTGAAGCAAGTCGGGTGATAGCGCCAGCAACGTTGCCGCAGCAAGATGCGCCCCGGCCGATTCACCGACGACGATCACGGGCAGGCCGGCAAACTCTTCACAACTGTCATTCAGTAACCAGCGTGCAGCGCACAGGCAATCCTCCATCACGCCTTCAATCGGCGTCGATAACGCAAGCCGGTAATCGACGGAGACGACCGTGACGCTGCAGGTATTCACCATGGACACGTTGAAGTTGTCATCCATCTGCGCGTTGCCGATCACCCAACCGCCACCATGGAAATCCAGCGCAACGCCCTTTGCTTTACCTCTGGGCCGGATGATTCGAACGGGCACTGAAGCGCCGCCCACACTCACCACCTTTCTTTCAGCCTTGAGCCCATGCTTGAGCAATTTACCGGCACTGCCGATTTGACTGGCGCGCAGCAAGGCCTGGATCAATCGAGGCGTGATGCGATTGCGGATTCGAAAGCGTGGCAACCAGGCGAGCTTCTTGTTGAAATCGCGCACTTGCGCCAACGCCAGCTCGTCAGCAGGCCAAGGCGATTTGACTCCCTCGTCGGCATTCATCGGTTATTGCGCAAGATGAAAAAATTCAACGCAGCGGCGACGCAAAGCCACCCAAGGTAAGGCAGCAGAATCAAGCCAGTGATCACATCAAGCTGCAATGCCATCACCACCATCGCCGCGACCACCAACCAGAGCAGCGTCAGGATCAGCATGCCGGCGAAAATGCGCTGCGCGCCGAAGAACACCGGTGTCCACAGCGTGTTCAACGCAATCTGCGCCGCCCATAACGCCAACACCTCCTGGCTTCCAGGTATCAGGGTCAACCGGTACCCGGCCCAGGCGAGCAAAAGGTAGATCGTCGACCAGGCGACTGGAAACACCCAGTTGGGAGGGGTGAAGCCGGGTTTGACCAGAAATTCGTACCACTGGCCCGGTTTGAAAAAGAAGCCTGTGCTTGCGGCGGCACCGCAGGCTAGTAGAAAAACAAGAAAGGTCATCATCCATCCTTAGCTGAGGTCAGTTGTCTGGTTCTGCAAGCCAGATCGGCAGCATTAAAGAGATGACGCCCGGTGACGCGAAAAGTTTGGATGGAGGGATGACATTTCTCGAACGAAAAGGAGGGAAGGGGACGATGTCGTACTTAAAGAGCCATCGCCCCCGGTTTGATCACGTCCGCTTAGCCATCAACAACACCGAAGCCGCCGCCGACAACAACCCCGCACAGCAACGGTTAAAAATCCGCTTGCCACGCGGCTCGGCGAACCAGCGACGCATGTGCAATCCCATGTAGGCGTACGCACTGATGGCGATCCATTCCAGCATCAAAAACAGCGCACCCAGCAACGCGAATTGCGGCGTTACTGCGCGGGTCGGGTCGACAAACTGGGGCAGGAACGCGGTGAAGATCAAAATGGCCTTGGGATTGCCGGCCGCCACCAGAAACTCCTGCCGCGCCAAGGCCAGCACGCCGACGGGGGCTCGGGTGTCAGCACGCTCGGCGCCAGGGTCGGCGCGCCACAATTGCCAGGCGAGGTAAAACAGGTACGCCGCGCCGACAATCTTGATCCCGTAGAACAGCACTTCGGAGGTTTGCAGCACCACGGCCAACCCGGCGGAGGCGAGGGCGATCATGCCGGCGAACGCCAGCAACCGACCGATCCCGGCCACGCAGGAAGTGCGATAGCCGTAGCGTGTCGAGTTGCTGACCGACAGCAGGTTATTCGGGCCGGGCGCCATGTTCAGGGCAAAGCAGGCGGGCAGAAAAAGGGTGAGGGTGGCGAGGTCCATGGCGAGTCTCCGGAAACGAGAGCGCCATATTTATCATGGACGTTGTGCGGCTCGCCCCGTACAGCCATGAGCGCAAGCCGCAGTACACTTTCATTTGGCAAACTTTCTCGCGCCTGCCACGCAGAGGATCACCGCCACGGTGACCCCGAGCATGCCGAGGCTGACCTGTTCGTGCAGCAACGTCGCCGCCAGCGCCAGGCCGAAAAACGGCTGCAGCAGTTGAAGCTGTCCCACCGCCGCAATACCGCCCTGCGCCAAGCCGCGATACCAGAACACGAAACCGATCAGCATGCTGAACAGGGACACATACGCCAGGCTCAACCAGGCCGGCATCGTGATCCCGGAAAACGAAACGGGCAGCCGCCACACCGTCAGCGCGGCCATCAGCGGTAGTGACAACACCAGGGCCCAACAAATCACCTGCCAACCGCCCAGTGTTCTGGAAAGTTTGGCACCTTCGGCATACCCCAGGCCACACGCCAGAATCGCCAACAGCATCAGCAAATCGCCGACAGGCGACGCGGTAAGCCCCTGGGAAACGGCAAAGCCGATCACCAGCAAACTGCCCAGCACCGAGAAAAACCAGAACGCCGGTCGTGGACGCTCGCCACCCCGCAACACGCCAAACGCGGCCGTGGCGAGCGGCAGCAGACCGACAAAGACAATGGAATGCGCCGACGTCACGTATTGCAGCGCCAATGCCGTCAGCAACGGAAAGCCGACCACAACTCCCAACGACACGATGATCAAGGGCAGTAACTGGCTGCGTGCCGGGCGTTTTTCCTTGAACAGCCACAGCATGCACAGCGCCAGCACGCCGGCGATGGTGGCCCGGGCGACGGTCAGAAACACCGGGTCGAATTCGAGCACGGCCACGCGGGTGGCGGGCAGTGAGCCGCTGAAGATCAGCACGCCGATAAAGCCATTGATCAGCCCGCTGGCGTGCTTGTCCAACGTCGGTCTGTTGAGCGTTGAGGTCCTTTCCATGTGGCGTCTCCGTGTCAGGTTGCGTGAAAGGCATCCTATGAGCCAGGATTAAGAACAATCAAAAAATTGTCATGGATACATCCCACGATGCCGCGCTCCCGCTACAAGTCCCTGGTGGACACCCTGGCCGCCGATATTCACTCGGGGCGCTTGCTGCCCGGCACTCGCTTGCCCACGCATCGTCAGTTGGCCGCCAGCGAAGGCCTGGCGCTGGTCACGGCCAGCCGGGTGTATGCCGAGCTGGAAGCGATGGGACTGGTCAGCGGTGAAACCGGGCGCGGCACCTTTGTCCGGGAAACCTCTTTGCCGCCCAGCCACGGCATCGATCAGCCGGACGTTGCGCCGGGGGTGGTCGATCTCAACTTCAACTATCCCGCGCTGCCGGGGCAGGCCGACCTGTTGCGCAATGCCTTGCGCCAACTCGCGTTGTCCGGCGACCTGGAATCGCACCTGCGCTACCAGCCCCACTGTGGGCGGGCGCATGAGCGCGCCTCCATCGCCCGCCATTTGCGCAGCCGCGGCCTGACGGTCGAGGCCGACAACGTGTTGATTGTCAGCGGCGCTCAACATGGCCTGGCGGTGACGCTGATGGCGCTGCTGCGACCCGGTGACGTGATCGCGGCTGACGCGCTGACCTACTCGGGTTTCAAAGTGCTGGCCGCCACGCTGCACCTTGAAATCGTGCCCATTCCGGTCACGGAGCAGGGCCCGGATCTGCAGGCGCTGGAGGACCTGTGCCGCCGCCGGACGGTGCGCGCCGTCTACACCATGCCGACCCTGCATAACCCGATGGGCTGGGTGATGCCGGCCGATCAGCGCGAACGCCTGGTGTCGATTGCGCGCCAACACGACCTGCACATCATCGAGGACGGGGCTTATGCGTTTCTCGCCGAACACGCGCCGCCGCCCATCGCCGAGCTGGCCCCGGAGCGGACGATTTACGTGTCCGGTTTTTCCAAGAACGTCGCCACCGGCCTGCGCGTTGGTTTCATTGCGGCCCCTGCGCAAAACGTCGCCGAACTCGAACGCACGATCAGGGCGACCACCTGGAACACTCCGGGTGTCATGACGGCCATCGCTTGCGCCTGGCTCGAGGATGGCACTGTCACCCGGCTCGAAGCACAAAAGCGCGAAGACGCACAGGCGCGGCAAAAGCTGGCCGATGAGGCGCTAAGCGGACTTGCAGTCATCCGCCATCCGTCGTCGTACTTTCTGTGGCTACCTTTATCGGAAGACGCACGAGCAGACCAGATTGCCGTGGCGTTGATGCGCGAGCAGATCTCGGTGTCCACCGCCGAACCCTTCGCGATTTCGCTGCATGTTCCGCATGCCTTGCGGTTGGCGCTGGGCTCGGTGGACATGGACACGCTTCGACACGCGCTGTTGAAAGTGAAGTGGGTGGTGGAAGCGCATACGTAAACAGTGCCGCTCTCTGGTCGTCTGAACTACAATTTCCCTCACTTTTTTGGAGGCCAGACGGTCGTGGATGTCCTTTCGTTTGTCTATGACTGCCTGTCCCGATGGGTGATAACCCCGGTTACCCATCAGTTTCTTGGCATATTCGATTTGAATGGCCGCTTCGGCCTATTGTTTCTTGCGTCCTCCTACAGCGTTGCCTATGGGCTGTTCCGCTTCAGGAAATCTCATGGATTGACGCACGCACGGACCTTCTGGCAATTCATCGGCGGCCGTCAGGTTCATCTGCATCGGTCGGCGTTGCTCGATTACCGCTACTACTTCATCCGCGCCATTCTGAAAGTCATGCTGGTGCTGCCCATCGTTGCGCTGGTGGATCCCTACGTCCTGCGCTCCGCCGACTACGTGCGCTTTTTCACCAACCTATGGGGCGCGCGCATTCAAGTCGAGGAACACCTGGCGTTGTCGCTGTTCTATGGGCTCGGCGTGTTTATGGTCAAGGATTTCGCCAACTACTGGGGCCATCGGGCCTTTCATACGCGTTGGCTGTGGGACTTCCATAAAGTCCACCATTCGGCCCCGGTGCTGGTTCCGGCGACGGCAAGCCGGATTCATTTTGTGGAAAAAATTGTCGAGAAGCTGACGAATACGCTGTGCATCGGTGCCTTTGCCGGGGTCTTCTGGTACGCCTGTGGCGGCGAAATCAGCCGTTACACGCTGTTTGGCGTGACCTGGATGGTGTTGATCCTCAACGGTTTCGCGGCCAACCTGCGCCATACCCATGTCTGGCTGTCATTTGGCCCCGTGGTCGAGCATGTGCTGAACAGCCCGGCCCAGCACCAGATCCATCACAGCGATGCGCCAAGGCACATCAACAAGAACTTCGGTATCAACCTGTCACTCTGGGACTGGATGTTCGGCACGCTCTACGTCACCACCTCCAGACCCGAGACGCTGCGCTTTGGCACCGGGGACGCGGATCACTCGCGCTACCTCACGGTGTACAGCCTGGTCGTCACGCCCTTCGTGGACGTCGCCCGCAAAATCCGCCGGATAAAGCGCCCGCAGACGGTTGCGCCAACGGCCAGCGAAATGCCCAAAGGTCTTCCTCTTCGGTAACCATCCGTCAGCAATCAAAACCATGACCTACGCTTGTTCACAGACGCATGTTCAGTGAGCAGGGGTTGCTCCTGAGCGCGATTCAACCGGCACCTACAAAAACAAGATCAGGAGACCGCTCATGTTCGCTTTGTTCCGTCGTTTCAATTACGTCGCCGCCGTGGCGATTACCGCTGCCGCACTCTCGACACCCGCCATGGCGCTGGATACGGTCAAGTTCATGGCCCCGGGGTCGGTCGGAGGTGGCTATGACCAGACCGCCCGTGAGCTGGGCAAAGCCTTGATCGAGGCCAAAGTCGCTAAATCCGCCACCTTCGAAAACAAGGGCGGGGCTGGCGGGACGCTGGGTCTGGCGCAGTTTGCCAACAGCACCAAGGGTGAACGCGATGCGTTGCTGGTGGTGGGCGCGATCATGGTCGCGGGCATTGAACAGAACAAACCGCAAATCACCTTGAAAGACGTGACACCGATTGCCCGGTTGTTCACGGAGTACAACGTGATTGCGGTGCGCAAAGAGTCCGACTTCAAAACCCTGGAGGACTTGCTCAAGGCCTTCAAGGACAAACCGACCAGCATCACGTGGGGCGGCGGTTCCAAAGGCTCGGTCGATCACATCGGCATCGCCGAACTGGCCGGCAAAATGGACATCCCGGTGAACAAGGTCAACTACGTCGCTTTCGCCGGTGGCGGTGAAGTGGTTGCCCAGGCGCTCGGCGGCCAGATCAAGGTGATCACCGGCGGTTATGCCGAACTGGGTCAATACATCAAGGACGGCCAGTTCCACGTGCTCGCCATCGGTGCGCCGGAGCGTGTGCCCGGCATTGATGCACCGACCCTCAAAGAGAAAGGTTACGACGTGATCATCGGCAACTGGCGCGGTGTGTACGGCGCCGCCGGCCTGAGCCCGGAGCAGCGTAAAGAACTGACCGACGCCGTTGTCACGGCTTCCAACAGCCAATCCTGGAAAGACAACATCCAGACCAACGCGTGGTCGCCGTCCGTGTTGACCGGCGATGAGTTTGGCAAGTTTGTCGACGAAGAACACGTGCGGTTGCACGCGATGCTGGTCAAGGTCGGGCTGCTTTGACATGGCTGGGCCGCGCAATATTGTGCCGCCACAATTGGCGATCGGCCTTGGCCTGATCGCCATCAGTGTCGTTCTGGCGGTCGGGGCCTTTCGGTTTCCGCCCGAGATGGGTTTCGTCATTTTGGGCGCGCATGTCTATCCCTACGGACTGGCGGTGTTCCTCGGCGTGGTCGGTTTGCTGCTGAGTTATCAGGCCGTTACCGGTGGTTTTCGCGAGTTGGCGGACCACGATGACGAATCGGCGAAAGCACTGCCCGGCGGCAAACGGGGTGTGGCGTGGGTGACGGCGGGACTGGTAGGGGTGGCGGTGCTGATTAACCTGATCGGCTTCGTCCTCGCCGCCGGGCTGTTGTTCGTCTGTGCTGCACGCGGGTTTGGCAGTCGCCATCCACTGCGCGACCTGGCCATCGGCATTGCCCTGACGCTGCCGATCTACTGGCTGTTCAACGCCGGGCTCGGGGTTTCCCTGCCGCCCCTTGTCAACGCCTGGATCTGATCCGGGCCGAAGGAGATCAACCCGGTGGATATTCTTGCAAGTCTGGCGATGGGGTTTTCCGCCGCGTTGTCGCCGATCAATCTGATGTGGGGTTTTATCGGCTGTCTGCTCGGCACGGCGATTGGCGTGTTGCCCGGCATCGGGCCGGCGCTGACCGTGGCGCTGTTGCTGCCGATCACCGCCAAGGTCGATCCTACTGGAGCGCTGATCATGTTTGCCGGTATCTACTACGGCGCGCAGTTTGGTGGCTCGACGACCTCCATTTTGCTTAACACGCCGGGGGAATCGTCCTCCATGGTCACGGCCCTGGAGGGGAACCTGATGGCCCGCAACGGCCGTGCCGGGCCGGCGCTTGCCACGGCGGCCATCGGTTCATTTGTGGCCGGGACGATTGCCACGATTTTGCTGACGCTGTTTGCCCCGGTGGTTGCCACGTTGGCGCTGAAGTTTGGTCCGGCGGAGTATTTCGCAATTCTGGTGTTGTCGTTCACCACGGTGTCGGCGGTCCTCGGCGCGTCGATGCTGCGCGGTTTCGCCTCGCTGGGCGTGGGCCTGGCCATTGGCTTGATCGGCCTGGATTCGACCTCGGGTATTGCCCGCTACACGCTGGGGGTGCCGGAGTTGGTGGACGGCATTGAAGTGGTGTTGGTGGCGGTGGGGCTGTTTGCAGTGGGGGAGGCGTTGTACAGCCTGTTGTATCAAAAAGAAGAAGCCAGCAACCGGCACCGCTTGACCTCGTTGTGGATGACCCGCGCCGACTGGAAACGCTCGGTTCCGGCCTGGCTGCGCGGCACGTTGATCGGGTTTCCTTTCGGTTCGATTCCGGCCGGTGGGGCCGAGATTCCGACGTTTCTGTCCTATTCGGCCGAGCGCAAATTGAGCAAATACCCGAAGGAGTTTGCCGGCAGCAAAGGCGAGGGCGCGATTGAAGGTGTGGCCGGGCCTGAGGCGGCCAACAACGCCAGTGCGACCGGCTCGTTGGTGCCGCTGCTGACACTGGGCATTCCGACCTCCGCCACGGCGGCCATCCTGTTGGCCGCGTTCCAGAACTACAACCTGCAACCCGGCCCGATGCTGTTCCAGACCTCGGGGGATCTGGTCTGGACCCTCGTCGCTTCGCTGTACATCGGCAACGTCATCCTGCTGGTGCTGAACCTGCCGCTGGTGGGGTTGTGGGTCAAGCTGTTGCAGATCCCGCGCCCTTACCTGAACGCCGGCATCCTCGTGTTCGCCACCATTGGCGTGTACGGCATGCGTCATTCTTCGTTCGATCTTTTGCTGATGCTCGGCATCGGCTGGGGCGGGGTGTTGATGCGGCGTTTTGATTTCCCTGTGGCGCCGGTGATCGTGGGTATGTTGCTGGGCCCCATGGCTGAGAAGCAACTGCGTAATGCCCTGTCCATCAGCGAGGGCGACTGGACAACCTTTCTCACCCAACCCATCGCCGCATCGTTCCTGGCACTGACGTTGCTGGTGCTGATCGTCCCGCATCTGCTCCACGCCCGGGGCATCAAATTGCACGAAGACGATTGAGAACACGCAACGCCTGCAGCAGTTGCCGAAGGCAGTTTTCTTCAATACGCGGAGCGGGGCGCTCAGTACCTTGAGCGCTGATTTTCCTGAATTGAAGAAGGTGCTCGATGAGTCTGTTGATTTCCATGGCAACGTTTGCACTGGTGGCGTCGATAACGCCGGGGCCGGTGAACATTGTGGCGTTGAGCTCGGGCGCGCAGTTCGGGTTTCGCGCCAGTCAACGGCATGTCGCCGGGGCTACGCTGGGGTTCGTTTTGTTGCTGGTGTTGATGGGGCTGGGGCTGCATGAGGTATTGCAGGTGTGGCCGGCGCTGACGCGAGTGGTGCAACTGGCGGGCGTGGCGTTTCTGTTGTTCATGGCCTGGAAACTGGCGGCGGACGATGGTCGTCTCGATGCCAAAGCGACGGGCCGGGCGCCGTCGATGCTGTACGGCGCGGTCATGCAATGGCTCAACCCGAAGGCCTGGCTGGCCTGCGTGGCGGGGATGGGCGCCTTCGTCGCGGACGGCGAGGCGCGGTTGGTGTGGCAGTTTGCGGCGGTGTATCTGGTGATCTGTTATGTGTCGGTGGGCTGCTGGGTGTACGCGGGGACTTTTTTACGCGGCTACTTGAGCAACCCGGCGGGCATGCGGCTGTTCAATCGGAGCATGGCGTTGCTGTTGGCGGTGTGCGCGATTGGCCTGATGTTGTCGTAGGTCCGCGCCCCGTCAAACGGGGCGCGGAATCAGTGCAAACGAATGCTAGCTCAATCCGCTCAGGGCACTTTCAGTCGCGACAGTGAGTGGGTTGAATCGGCCTTTCCTCAGCTCTGCAATCGCATAGATCGCGCGCGCCGTGCGGCCATTGCCATCGACAAAGCTGTGGAATCCGAGGAATGCGCCCAGCGCCTGTTTGGCGAAATCCTCGTGGCCAGGATCAAGGCTTGCGAGGTGCTGTTCCAGGAGCGCTGCACCAGAAACATTGGAGGGGTATCGGGCCTCTGCCGTCGGGCTGCGGAAGCTTCCTGTCACCTCGGGCGCGATACGCCGATGTAGCGCGTTATAGACCGAAGGTGATGTCAAAGGCGCGTCGTTGACAGTGTATTCGCGAAGCACATCGCTGATTTTGTCAGCCTCGTTTCGAGAGTTGGACGCTTTGAGAATCCAGGCGTTTGCCCGCTCACCGTCAGCCGTCAATCCATTGGGGTTGAAGGTCAGTTCATCGAGGATGCCGTTGTAAGGTGCCTGGCCCAGATCTTTAACGATCAGGGCATCTTGGTGCGCGCGCATCGCCGTCAGATTTCTGTGCTCCACCTTCAACAGATCATGGAAGAGTTCTGACAACGTTGTGTGCTCCTTGAACTGGTGCAGGTTGTTCAGGGAGAACTTTGCCGCCTGCTGGCGCACCAGACTGTCGACGATGTCTGGATTCAAGAGATTTTTGAGCAACCGGGCAGGTTCGGACTGAAGCGCAATGTCGATCAGTGAGTTCTCCAGTAAATGTTGTAGCTCCTGCTCGGGGATGTTTTTCAGCAGCTTCGCGTCAGGGGCACGCAGATGTTTGAGCACTTGGTCCGCAGTCTCGATGCTATCGGCCTTGAAAATCGTTCGTGCATGACTGACGGTGTCCAGCGACTGGCGGATCTGCGCTGCCGCGCCGGTATGGTCGACGGCTCTGAGCAGGTCGTAGGCATTTGCGCCGGTCAGAAAGCGCAATTGCTGCCGGACTCGATGCGGCGTTGCCAGGGAGTGAGCACCGAGTTTCTTCACACCTCTGCCCAATAACTTGCCGCCGCCCTTGAGTAGTTGCGGCACGCCGTCCAGCGGGTTGAACAGAGTAAGGAGGGTCCGGCTGAGCACTTTGGATGCCGACAGTAACCGGGTTGCCACGGTGGCTGCCTTGGCGGTGGTGGCGGCAATTTTCCCCGGTACGGCTGCAAACGATACAGCGAGCAATGCCGCGTCCACGACGCATCCGGAGATTGCGTTCTTTTGTCGAGAAGGAACACCGGACGACAGCTCCTCGATGCACTCCTTGAACGGGATGATCAGATTAAGAAGGGTGTTGAAGACGGCGTCGGTCTTTTCAATGGCCCGTTCGCGTTCGGTCTGATCGAAACTCAGTTGTTTGACCTCGTCTTCGGTGAAGTACGGATTTTGTTCAGCAATGAGCCTCCCGATCGCCATTTTGCGCGGGGACAACAACGAGGGCGGCGCAGGGGCCGAATCTGCGTCCTCCAGCGGCGACTTGAGTTCACCGATCTTGCGGATAAACACTTTGGACTGGCTATTGTCCCGAGGCTCAAGGTTTTGCAGGTAAGCCTCTATATCAACCGGTATTCTCTCGATGATTTTGTGGTCAGTGTGTTCTGGCTCAAAGTCATTCAGGTCGCGGCCCGATAGAGGACGGAACAGGGTTTCAAGTTTTTGATTGGGCCGGCATTCCAGTCGTAATGGAAAAAGCTCATAGCAGCGAACGTTGTCGCGCCATTTCGCACAGAGAATCACGCCAAATCGACCCGTTGCTCCCGGAGCGGAAATCGGGTCAATGACGATGCCTGGTCGTGCGGCTGAAAATGTCTGTGTTGTATGTTGTCGAATGCAGTAAATATCCAGCACGCCATATTCCATGTAATCGGCGTCTTCAGTTTTTAATTGCGACAGTGCAATGGCAATGCTGCTGGCCAGCGCTTCTGTGGTGCCTTGGTAATGCTTGTTAACAGCGTGTTCATGCAGGTCGGCAACCGGAAAAAGTTCGGTCAATCGAGGAAATGTTTGATAGATACTGTTGCCCCGGGGGCGATCCCAATCCTCGGTGTGCAGTTCATCGCCCATGTAAAGATCGATAACCGAGACTTTCCTTCCTGCACCGCCACCTGTACCACGATGTTTAACCAGTAGTTCTTCGGGGTCACAGTCCGGTACTTGGGATTTCAGTTCTTTCAGTGCAAGCGGCTTGCGATGCGGTAGCGGTTCACCCAGTGTGTTGGCGGCGCTGGTTATCAGGTCCACATAACGCTGGTATTCATTCAAGGCGAGGCTTACCGCTTCCTGGCTCAGGCTGCCATCAACGTCCCGGGCAATCAGCTTGTTCATGAAGGCCCAAGTGATCACGGGGTCCGCCGTGTGTGCAGCGAATACTGCCTCCAGTTGAGGGTTGAGCGTCGACAGTCGGCTAAAACCCAGCAAGTGTTGGTAGCTCATGCTTCGGGAGATGCCCGGAACGATCGCCTCTGCAAAATGTACGGATTGGGTAAAGACGACCCAGCCCGGGGTGCCGATCCGTAATGTTTGGGGTAGATCCCGCGCCAGGTATTCAGGCGCCATCCCGCCTAGAATCAACTCCACCACCAACGGCGCAATCATGACGTGAAGCTGAAGGGCGTCGACCAGGTGCCGTTCCAGTTGCTTGCGCACTTCTGCAGGGTGGCTGAGCAGGAAACGCTTGGAGTAGAGGTCGAAACCCGCAAACGTGGTACTGGCGTTATCGGCCTCAGGGTCAAGGTCAAGCAACATCACCGCAATCATTAATTGCTCGATGAACTGCGGCGTTAGCGTTGGGGCATTTTCTTCGGCGAACCAGCCGAGTGCATCGATATACGCTTGCCCGTTATCTGCCGAACTTACAGCGCTGTCGATCAGGTTCCTCAGTCGGTAACTCTGGTGGGTCGGTAGTTTGTCGGCAGAAATGCTTTCGAGCACCACTGAGCGACCATACAGGGCCGCCAGTGAAATCTCGCCACCCGTTTCGTCTTCAATGACTCGACGAATGATGGCGCGGTTTTCTTCGGTCAACTTGAATGGCGAGTCTTGCGGGGTATCGAGCAGCTGCCAATAGTTTCCATAGGGTGAATTCTCGGAAAGCGTGGCGAAATTGAGCAGGTCGATGAGTTCTTTAGCACTCGCTTCAGTGGTCGGTAGTGGCAAGCCGTGGAAACGTAGCCATTGACCAACGGCCATCTGATCGCTCGACGTAACAAGCCCGCCGGTCAGCTTCGCAATACTCGCTAGTTGGTTCAGGTTTTCATCAAAATCCGCGACACCGGTGAAATGATGAGTGATGTCCACACGCGCGGAATAGTAGGCGACAGTAATGTCGGTTTCCTCACTCTGGCGGCTGCTGATATTTTCGTAGACGTAATAGAGGTGAGCCTGTTGATCAACCTGGAATGCCACACCTGGCGGGATGAAGTGCGCGGATCTGATCCTGACAAAGTCCGGATGCCGAATCATTCTCCTCAGGCTTAACATTGCCGATTGATGGAGGGCGTCCAGGTCGGAATCGGTGACACGGGTGACGGCTAAACGATCCCACTCCCAATCAATTTGAACGATCTGGTATTGATCGCTCAGCAAGTTGTAAATAGCTTCGGAAACTAACTGTTTTTGATGTGTGTTGTTGGTTTGGAAGAGTGCGTTATTCAAGTTGAAGCTCCATCTTCTGGTTGTGAAGTGAGGCGGAGCTTAATTGAGTGCGTGAGTGATAGTTGTTGCGCTTCTGTATCTGTGTGTTGCGTTATTTAAAAAGAGTGCTGTTAGTTGGTTGGTTGTTACAAGGTGTAAGTTTGTAAGGTATTTAACATCAACCCCGGTACTGCCCCGGTGTCGCTGCCAGGTGCTGTTTAAATGCCCGTTGAAAATGCGCCTGATCAGCAAACCCCGCTTCCAGCGCAACATCAGCAATCAACTTGCCGTTGCGCAATTGATCACGGGCGAACTGGATACGCCGGTTGACCAGAAACGCGTGGGGCGTCATGCCGTAATGCTGCTTGAAGGCGCGGATCAGGTACGACGGGGACAACTGAGCCGCTTCGCAAATGTCCTCAAGCTTGAGCACCTGCGTGCAGTTGTCACGGATGTAGTCGGCGGCCCGTTCCAGCTTGAAATTGGGCTCGCGAAGCGGCTGATCGGCCGGATTGAGTCGCTGCTGTACATCGGTAAAAAACTCCACGGCCGCGCTGTGTTTTTGCAGCACGTCGTGCAGGGGATCAATCAGTGTTTTGTACAGATTTTGCAGGCCGACAAACAGCTGGGTATCGCGGGTATGCGTGGTGGAAAAACGCCGAAACATCGCGTCCTGGCTGAAGCCAAGTTGATGCTGCAAATCGGTGAGCCAGGGCGTCTCGACATACAGCATCAGGTACGACCACGGCTGGTCGTCGATCGGGTTGCAAGCGTGAACATCATCAGGGTTCATCAGGACCACGGTGCCGGCGCTGACCTCAAAGGCCGATTGTTCGTGCAGGTAAGTGCTGCACCCGGCGGTGATCGCACCGATGGAAAAGTGCTCGTGGGCATGCCGGGTGTAGCAGACTTCGCGACCGTCGGCGATAGAGCGGGCCTCGATGAAAGGCAGGGCGTCATCACGCCAGAAGCGCGGGGCTTTGTCGGCGTTTTTGGCAGCGGCGTGCTTCATCTTCGGCGTCCTCGGCAGGTCAGTCCGGGAGTGTATTAGCTCTCGCCGTCAAAGGCTCGCTGCAAGGCGGCGATGTCGAGCTTTTTCATCTGCATCATGGCCTGCATGGCGCGCTGGGACTTGGTGGTGTCCGGGCTTTTGAGCATGTCCATGAGCAGGATCGGTACGATTTGCCAGGACAGGCCGAATTTGTCCTTGAGCCAGCCACACTGCTGGGCCTGCGGTTCGCCACCGGCAGACAACGTGCCCCAGTAGTGGTCGATTTCTTCCTGGGTCTGGCAGTTGACCTGAAAGGAAACCGCTTCATTGAACTTGAAATGCGGCCCGCCGTTGAGGCCGGTGAAACTCTGCCCGTCCAGTTCGAAGCTGACCGTCAGCACCAGGCCTTCAGGCATGCCGTGGA
This sequence comes from Pseudomonas oplopanacis, assembly GCF_057128725.1. NCBI lineage: Bacteria > Pseudomonadati > Pseudomonadota > Gammaproteobacteria > Pseudomonadales > Pseudomonadaceae > Pseudomonas > Pseudomonas oplopanacis. The sequence continues at coordinate 20,377 of NZ_JBSKHV010000028.1, forward strand.
CCTCCTGGCCGGCCTTGCCGTAATGGGTGGTGCCGGTGATTTTTGAATGATCGAAGATCGAACAGTAAAACTTCGCCGCCTCTTCGGCCTGAGTGTCGAACCAAAGGCAGGGAGTCAGTTTTTGCACGCGTTGCATGGTGGCGCTCCTCTACGGGTTACTCATGCTGGACTATCAGCGTAGACAGCCTGGCGCTGATCGGTGGGACCGTAGATCGCCAATCTTGTCGAAGAATCGAGTCAATATGACTTGATGTTGGGTCATAACGACTATTTGCGCTGTGGTCGATATGACTCTGCTGCACTCAAGGTGTTGATTTTAAACGGGCTAACATCTGGCACGGCACTTGATACTCCTAACGTACAACTGACCCGATTCAGGAGTACGCCAAAATGTTCGATTTTCTCAATAACCCTCTGCGCGTTCTGCATCTGTCGAGCAACGTGCTCGGTGCCGGCCTGGTCATGCTGTTTGCCGGGATCTATGGCGCCTACTTGTACGACGGTCATATGCCCATCGCGTTGTTGGTGGGGATGCATGCCATGACCATCATCGGTCCTACATTGCTCAAGATCGGCTACGTCATGCGCCTGCTGGCCCAATACCGGTTGACCAAAGGCCTGACCCCAGCGGTGGTTTGAAATGAGAAAACTTGCCGCCGCACCGGTGTTCAGCCTCGGGTTTCGCCCGTTCTTTTTTGCCGGTGCGCTGTTTGCGCTGGTGGCCGTCGTGATCTGGGCGCTGTGGTTGTATGGCCGATTGCCCGGTGCGCAACCCATTGGCGGGATGTTGAGCTGGCATCGGCATGAAATGCCGTTCGGGTTTGCCACGGCGATCATTGCCGGGTTCCTGTTGACGGCGGTGCCGAACTGGACCGGGCGTCCCGGCTTGAGCGGCTGGCCGTTGATCGGGCTGTTGCTGGTGTGGCTGCTGGCGCGATTGGCGTGGTTGCTGCCGATCCCTGCGCCCATTCTGATTGCTGTGCAAATACCATTTCTGCCGCTGCTGGCCTGGATGCTGGGGCGTGACCTGATCGCGGCCGGCAAGCGTGAGAACTATCCGATTTTGCTGGTGGTCGCCTTTATGGCGGGCTGCCAGGCCTTGACGCTGTGGGGCATCGCCACCGATGACGCCGGATTGCAGCGACACGGTGTGCTCGCGGCCTTGTGGCTGGTGGCGGCGCTGATGACGGTCATTGGCGGGCGGGTCATTCCGTTTTTCATCCAACGCGGCTTGAACCGTCCTGCCACACCGGCGGCTCATCCATTGCCCACTAAAATCCTGCTGGTGAGTTCGTTGCTGGCGGCGGTGTCGTTCGCCATCGGGTTGAATGACAGCCCGAGGCCGTGGTTGTCCGCGTTGTTTCTGCTGATAGGCACTTTGCAGCTGCTGCGCTTGTGGCGCTGGCACGATCGAGGGATCTGGCGGGCGCCGCTGCTGTGGTCGCTGTACCTGGCGTATGCCTGGATGCTGATGGCTACGCTGGCGATGGCGCTGTGGCACGCGGGCCTGATGCCACAACAAAGTCTGGCCACGCATGCACTGGCCGTGGGCGGCATTGGCGGGTTGATCCTGGCGATGATTGCCCGCGTCAGCCTCGGCCATACCGGGCGATTGTTACAGCCATCGAAAACCGTGGTGCTGGGTTTTGCCTTGCTGATCGTCGCTGGCGTGTGCCGGGTGTTGCTCGTTCCATTTTCCGGCGCAGGGCTGGCACTTTCGGCGTTGCTGTGGTGCGCGGCGTTCGGCCTGTTCCTGACGCGCTACACCACGATCCTGTTCAAGCCGCGGGTCTAGCGCCCCAAGCCTCCCTGATCGGCGATCCAGCGGGTGGCCAAATCGATAAAGGCGCGCAGTTTCGGCTGTGTCTGGGTGCGGCTGGGGAAGTACAGGTACAGCGCCGTACTCAGCGGCACGAAAGGTTGCAGCACACGCTCCAGCCGGCCGTTCGCCAAGTCGTCGATGATCTCCAGATCACAGGCGTACGCCAATCCCTGGCCGTTTCGCGCAGCCGAGACCAGCAGCCGACGATCGTTGACTGTCAGGCCGCCCTCGACGCCTACGGTGAAGTCCCGTCCGTCACGGCGAAATTCCCAGCGGTGCGCGCTGCCCGAGGTGGAGAAGCGGAAGCCGATGCAGTCATGCCCGGGGAGTTCTTCTGGTCTGAGCGGTTTGCCGGCCTTGGCGAAGTACTCCGGCGAACCCACCACCGACCATTGCAGGTCCGGGGTCAGGCGCACCGCCACCATGTCTTTCTCGATGGATTCCCCGAGCCGGATTCCGGCATCGAAACCGCCTGTCATCAGGTCGACGGTGGCATCGTCCAGGGAGATATCGAGGCTGACCTGCGGGTAGGCCTGACGGAACAGCGGAATCAGCGGCTCGATCAACAGTGCGCCGGACAACCTTGGCGCGGTGATGCGCAACGTGCCCATCGGTTGATCGCGAAAACCGCTGAGCACCGCCAGCGCTTCGTCGATTTCACTGGCCGCCGGGCGCAAGCGCGCGAACAGGCTGGCGCCGGCCTCGGTCAGCGCGACCCGTCGCGTGGTGCGCTGAAACAACAGCACACCCGTGCGGCGCTCCAGCAGCTTGATTGCGTGGCTGACGGCGGTGGGCGTCACGGCCAGGCGAGTCGCGGCGAGGGTGAAGCTTTTGTGCTCGGCGACCGCGAGGAATTCGGTCAAACCGTCAAACGGATCGTGATTCATTGGGTCGCCATTATGAAAGACAGTTTCATAGTGCTTGTAGCACGAGGCGATTTTTCCGATCAATCTTCCTGCGTACCTTGTGCTCATCCCAACCGCAAACAAGGAACACGCTCATGACCACTTCCCACTCCTTCAAACGTGTCTGGCTCATCACCGGCGCTTCCCGTGGCATCGGCGCCAAAATCGCCGCCGCCGCTCTGGCAAACGGTGACGCCGTCGTCGCCACCGCCCGTGACGCCGGCACGATCACCCAACGTTTCGGCACCCAACCGGGGTTGCTCGCCGTTGCGCTGGACGTTACCAACGAGGCGCAGGGCATTGCAGTCGCCAACGCGGCCATCGAGCACTTCGGGCGTATTGACGTGCTGGTCAACAACGCCGGGTACGGTGTGCTGGGCGCGGTAGAAGAGGCGAGCGCGGATGAAGTGCGGCGCGTGTACGAAACCAATGTTTTCGGCCTGCTGAACGTCACCCGTGCGGTCCTGCCACATATGCGTGCCGCTCGCAGCGGGCATGTGATCAACCTGTCTTCGGTGGGCGGCTACCGGTCGGGGGCGGGTTTCGGTGTGTACTGCTCGACCAAGTTTGCCGTCGAAGGCTTGAGCGAGGCGCTGCATGCCGAGTTGGCGCCACTTGGGATCAAGGTGACGGTGGTCGAGCCCGGTTACTTCCGTACGGAATTCCTCGAAGGCAATTCGCTGGTCGAATCTCCGGCTTCGATTGGCGACTACGACAGCACCGCGGGTGAGGTGCGCAAAATCGCCAAGGCCGTGACCCTCAATCAGCCTGGCGATCCGGACAAACTCGCGCAGGCCATGATCACCTTGGCAGAAGCACCCAACGCACCGCTGCGCCTGCCGCTGGGCAGTGACTGTGTGGCGGCGATTGAAGCCAAAAACACCTTCGTTGCCGAAGAGTTGCAGGTGTGGCGCGAAGTGTCGGTGTCCACTGACTTTTAAACAGCTTTTTTGTCGCACCACAAAAGATCAATGCAAAGGCCACCCATTTGAGGTGGCCTTTGTGTGACCGGTGGTCGATGAACCGGTCTCGCCCGGCATTTTGCGCTTAGCTGAAGGGATAACCCAAGGCGCGCACAGGCAGTTGCTTGTCGTAGCGACGCCCTTCAGAACACCGTGAGTCTGAGGAAATTCGCAATGCTGACCCTCAACATCAATGGCAAGGATCAGGAGCTGGATGTCCCCGCGGACATGCCGCTGCTCTGGGTCCTGCGCGATGTCGCGCACCTCACTGGCACCAAATTCGGTTGCGGCATGGCCCAGTGCGGCGCCTGCACCGTGCACGTCGATGGCGCGCCATTACGCGCCTGCATCACGCCCGCGACCGCCGTGGCCAACGGGCAAAAAATCCTCACCATCGAAGGCCTGTCCACCGACGGTTCGCACCCGGTGCAGCAAGCCTGGGCCGAACTCGATGTGGTGCAGTGCGGTTACTGCCAATCCGGGCAAATCATGTCCGCCGCCGCGTTGCTGGCAAAAATTCCCAAACCCACCGACAGCGACATCGATCAGGCGCTCTCCGGCAACATTTGCCGTTGTGGCACTTACCCAAGGATTCGCGCAGCGGTCAAGCGCGCCGCCGAGATCGGTTGATGCCATGTCGAGGGAATCAGAATGATGAACAGCCTCCTGGATGTCTCGCGCCGCGGTTTTCTCAAGGGCAGCGCCGTATTGGGCGGAGGACTGGTGGTGGCTTTTGTCATCCCCGGTGCCCATCGTTTTGCCGTGGGCGCGGAGAATGAGGGCAACATTTTTGCGCCCAACGCTTTCCTGCGCATCGGCAACGACAACAGCGTCACTGTACTGCTCGGCCATTCGGAAATGGGCCAGGGCATCTGGACCGGCCTGACCATGTTGATCGCCGAGGAGCTGGACGCCGACTGGACGACCATTCGCGTCGAGCACTCACCGGCCTCGGCTGCCGATTACGGGTTGGCCGGGTTTGGTGGCATGCAGATCACCGGCGGCTCGACGTCGACCTGGATGGAGTTTGACCGCTACCGGCAGGCCGGAGCGGCGGCGCGTTTGATGCTGGTCGATGCGGCAGCCAAGCGTTTCGATGTGGCGCCTTCGCAGATCCGCACCGAATCAGGCGTGGTCATTGCCGGCGACAAACGCGCCACCTATGGCGAACTGGCTGACGACGCCGGCAAGCTGCCGGTGCCGGATCCGGCTTCCATCAAGTTTAAGGAGGCCAAGGACTGGAAAGTCATCGGCAAACCCACCAAGCGCCTGGACACACCGGAGAAAATCACCGGCCGGGCCAAGTTCGGCATGGACGTGCAGTTCGACGGCTTGATGACCGCTATGGTCGCCCGGCCGCCGGTGTTCGGCGGCAGCGTCAAATCCTTCGAAGGCGCCGAGGCACTGGCAGTGCCGGGCGTGCATAAAGTGGTGCAAGTGCCTACGGGCGTGGCGGTGATCGCTGATCATTATTGGGCGGCGAAGTTGGGGCGCGATGCGCTGAAAGTCGATTGGGACCTGGGGCCGAACACCGGGCTCGACAGTCAGAAGCTGCTGGAGAGCTTCCGCAAACTGGCCGCCACGCCTGGCATTTCGGCGAGCAAGGGGGGCGATGCAACGGCCGCGCTGGGCAAAGCAACGAAGAAGATCGACGTCGAATACAGCGTGCCGTACCTGGCCCACGCGCCGATGGAACCGCTCAATTGCACGGTGAAAATCAGTAAGGACAAGTGCGAAATCTGGACCGGCACTCAGTTCCAGACGCTGGATCAAATGATCGCGGGCAAGATCACTGGGCTCAAACCCGAACAGGTCGACATCCACACCGAATTCCTCGGTGGCGGCTTCGGTCGCCGGGCCAATCCGACCTCGGATTTTGTCGCCGAAGCCGTGCAGGTTGCCAAAGCCGCCGGCGCTGCGGTGAAAACCGTGTGGTCGCGTGAGGACGACATTCGCGGCGGTTACTACCGCTCGATGTTCCTGCATCAGGCCACTATCGGCCTGGATGCCAGCGGCATGCCGATCGCCTGGAAGCATGTGATGGTCGGGCAGTCGATCATGGACGGTACCGCGTTTGCGGCGACCATGGTCAAGGACGGCGTGGACAAGACTTCGGTGGAAGGTGTCGCCGACAGTCCTTATCTGGAAGACTTGGCCAATCACCAGGTGGAGTTGCACTCGCCGAAAACCGGCATCAGCGTGTTGTGGCTGCGTTCGGTGGGGCACAGCCACACGGCGTTCGTCATGGAATCGTTGATCGATGAACTGGCCGAGGCGGCCGGCAAGGATCCGGTGGAATACCGACGAACCTTGCTCAAGAACCATCCAAGGCATTTGGGCGTGCTCAATCTGGCGGTCGAAAAAGCCAACTGGACCGCACCGTTGCCGGACGGTCATGCGTTGGGCGTGGCGGTACACGAATCGTTCGGCAGCTACGTGGCGCACGTCGCTGAAGTGTCCCAGGACAACCTGAAAATCCGCGTGCATCGGGTGGTGTGCGCAGTGGACTGCGGGATTGCGGTCAACCCGATGAGCATCGCGGCGCAGATGGAATCGTGCATTACGTTTGGTCTCGGCTTCGCCTTGCACAGCAAACTGACCTTCAAGGACGGACAGGTGGTGCAATCCAACTATCACGACTATCAGGTGCTGCGGCTCAACGAAATGCCGGTGGTTGAAGTGCATATCGTGCCCAGTACCGAACGGTCCGGCGGCATCGGTGAGGCCGGCGTTCCACCCACCGCACCGGCCGTCGCCAACGCAGTGTTTGCCTTGACCGGGCAGCGCTTGCGCGAGCTGCCGCTGCAACTGTCGGGGGTGTGAGATGAAACGACATCTGATGTTGGGCGCGGTGCTGTTGATTGGCCTGGCGGGCTACGCCGAGGACCTGTTCGCGGACGACAAGGAGGCGATCAAGGCATTCGATACGGTGCAGAAGGTCTTTCAAAGTCCGCGTTGCCAGAACTGCCATATTCCGGGGGATTCGCCGCTGCAGTTTGACGCCGGAACCCCACATGCCATGAACGTGGTGCGCGGAATGGACGGCAAGGGTGCGGCCGGTCTGCCCTGTGCAACCTGTCACGCCGAGGCCAATCCGCCGGCCAGTTACGGGCCGCACGCGCCACCGGGGGCGCCGCACTGGAGCCTGCCGCCGACGTCGCACAAAATGGCCTGGATCGGCCTGCCGGCGGACAAACTGTGCGCGATGATCAAGGACCGCGCGAGCAATGGCGACCGTGATTTCGTCGCACTGATCAAGCATGTCAGCGACGACAAACTGGTGCTGTGGGGTTGGAATCCCGGTGAGGGCAGGGCGCCGGTACCGGTGCCGCACGACATTTTCGTCACGCAATTCAAGCTGTGGGCCGAGGCGGGTGGGCCGTGTCCGGTGCTGGGTAGCTGACCGGCGGTCCGTTAACAGGGAGTCAATGCAGGTATGGCCGACTCTAAAGACCATACCCGCCAATGGAGTGAGTCATGTTGATCCCAGGCAAACCGGTGAAAAACGGCGTTCGCGCTGATCCATTGCGTTCGCCACAACAGGAACGGCAATTGCTGCGCGATCTGGCCCGCAAGGCCGAGCAAGAACTGATGGGCGTGCAGATGGCGAGCATGGACGAGTTGACACTGCTGCCCAACCGTCACGGTTTCACCGTATTGGCCCAACAGGGGCTGGACGCCTGCCAGCAACTCGACAAACCGACCACGCTGTTGCTTTTCAAGCTCGATGACCTCAAGCACATCAACTACCTGTATGGCCGCGCCGAGGGCAACCGCGCGCTGAAAACCTTTGCGGATGTGCTGCGAATCGCGTTTCGCGAAAGCGATGTGATCGTCCGGCTGTGCGGCGACACTTTCGTCGCCTTGCTGACGGGGTCAGCCACTGTCGAGCCGGGCGCGATCAAGGCCCGTCTCGACGAAATACTCGCCGAGCGCAATACCGCGGCCCATCGCGCCAACGATCTGCGCTTCAGCCTCGGCCAGATCGAATACGACCCTCTGCGTCACGACTCAATCGAAGGGCTGTTGGCCGAGGCAGACGCGTTCACTTGGCAAACAACTGACTGATGTCCTTGAAGGCCTTGAACTCCAGCGCATTGCCGCACGGGTCGAAGAGGAACATCGTCGCTTGCTCGCCCACCAGCCCCTGAAAGCGAATGCCCGGTTCGATCACGAACGACGTGCCCAACGCGGTCAAACGCTGCGCCAGCGCCTCCCATTCATTCATGCCCAGCACCACGCCAAAATGCGGCACCGGCACGTTATGGCCGTCCACGGCATTGGTGTGTGCGGCTTCCTGTGAAGCGTTTTTCGGCGCCAGGTGAATCACCAGTTGATGGCCGAAAAAGTTGAAATCAACCCAGTGATCGCTGGAACGACCTTCTTCGAGGCCGAACACCTCGCCGTAGAAGTTTCGTGCGGCACTCAGGTCATACACCGGGATCGCCAAGTGGAAAGGGGACAGTTGCATGGGTCAGGCCTCGGATGGTCGTTGTGTGTGGCTGAGTTTAGCGCTGTGCTTTTTGATTGAAAGACGATAGTTTTTGCGTCGAGCTCAAATTATTTCGATCAATCGGGGGCGGTCATGCTGCGCGAACTCAAAACGTTCATTGCCGTCACGCGGTACGGCACTTTCGCGGCCGCCGGGATGCACATTGGTCTTACGCAATCGGCGGTCAGCGCGCAGATGCGCAATCTGGAGCAGGCGCTGGGTATCCGCTTGTTCGACCGTACGGGGCGCCAGGCGATTCTCAACGCCGCAGGGCAACGGGCGTTGCCGATGGCCAGGGAGATGCTGGAAACGTTCAGCCGAATGGCGGTCAGTGATGATGTCAGCGAGTATCGCGGCGAGTTGAAAATTGGGGCTGTGGCTACGGCCCAGACCGGGTTGTTGCCTCAGGCGTTGTTGCGCTTGAGGCAGCAGGCGCCGTTGCTGGAGCCGAAACTGGTGCCCGGCGTGTCGCTGAATCTGTTGAGCCAGGTAGACACCGGTGAGGTGGACCTGGCCATTTTGATCAAGCCGCCGTTTGAGTTGCCCAAGGAATTGTCGGCACAGGTGATTCGCCGGGAGCCGTTCGTGCTGATCGTGCCTGCTGCGCTTGAAGGCGACGATCCGTTACAGATCCTCGCGAATCATCCACACGTGCGCTATGACCGCAACTCGTTCGGCGGACGGCTGGTGACGCGGTTTTTGCGTGAACAGCAGATAGACGTGCACGTGGCGCTGGAACTGGATGAGCTGGAAGCCATTGTGAAAATGGTTGAGTGTGGGTTGGGTGTGTCGCTGCTGCCGGAAGCGGGGTTGTGGCTGGAGTATGGGGCGAAGGTCAGGATCATCCCGTTGGGTGAATTGACGTTTTATCGGGAGATCGTGCTGTTGCAGCGTTATAGCCAGCGTACACAGCCAATCCAGCAGCTATTCGCCAGTTGCCTAACCCAGCCCAATGGCTAAACAAATTCTCCCTGTGGGAGCGAGCCTGCTCGCGAATGCGGTGGGTCAGTCAATATCGATGTCGAAGGTCAGTCGGTCTTCGCGAGCAAGCCCGCTCCCACATTTGACCGTGTCGATCCTGACGATTGTTGCAGGCATAAAAAAACCCGCCCAATTCAGGCTGTGTGAAAACCTAGCAATCTGCGCAGCGCTCGAAGAAAATGCTCCGTATCGAAAGATACGGAGCATTT
>NZ_JBSKHV010000029.1:0-27870 GCF_057128725.1 Pseudomonas oplopanacis
GTGAGCACAAAAGCAAACGCCCCGAACAAGTCGGGGCGTTTGCTGGAACCACCATCAGTGTGTTTTCACACAGCCTGAAATTGGCGGGTTTTTTATTGGCTAGCTGAAGATCACTCTTCCAGGCTACCCATCGCAGTGGTGTTGAAACCACCGTCCACGTACATGATTTCGCCGCTGATGCCGGACGCCAGGTCCGAGCACAGGAAGGCGCCGGCGTTGCCGACTTCGTCGATGGTGACGTTGCGACGCAGCGGGGTTTGCGCTTCGTTGGCAGCCAGCATCTTGCGGAAGTTCTTGATGCCGGAAGCGGCGAGGGTGCGGATCGGGCCAGCCGATACGCAGTTGACGCGGGTGCCGTCCGGGCCCAGGGAGCCGGCCAGGTAACGCACGCCAGCTTCCAGCGAAGCCTTGGCCATGCCCATGACGTTGTAGTTAGGCATGGTGCGCTCGGCGCCCAGGTACGACAGGGTCAGCAGGCTGCCGTTGCGGCCTTTCATCATTTCGCGACCAGCTTTGGCCAAGGCCACGAAGCTGTAGGCGCTGATGTCGTGAGCGATGCGGAAACCTTCACGGGTGGTGGCTTCGGTGAAGTCGCCGTCCAGTTGGTCGCCCGGGGCGAAGCCGACGGAGTGCACGATGCAGTCCAGGCCGTCCCACTTCTTGCTCAGTTCAACGAAGACCTTGGCGATTTCTTCATCGCTGGCCACGTCGCACGGGAAGCACAGGTCAGGGTTGGAACCCCAGCTCTGGGCGAACTCTTCGACACGACCCTTGAGTTTGTCGTTCTGATAAGTGAAGGCAAGCTCAGCGCCCTCGCGATGCATGGCGGCAGCGATGCCGGATGCGATGGACAGCTTGCTGGCGACACCGACGATCAGTACGCGCTTACCGGCGAGAAAACCCATGTGTTGCTCCTCTCTTTCAGGTTATTACGCAGTGGCTGGTGCCAGGAAAGCGGCTTCCAGCAACTGCTGTGTATACGGATGTTGGGGGGCGGCAAAGATACTTTGCGCGTCTCCCTGTTCGACCACTTGGCCATGCTTGACCACCATCAGCTGGTGGCTCAGCGCTTTGACGACAGCCAGGTCATGGCTGATAAACAAATACGTCAGGTTGTACTTGGTTTGCAGTGAACGCAGCAGCTCCACCACTTGGCGTTGTACGGTGCGGTCGAGTGCCGACGTCGGCTCGTCCAGCAAAATCAACGCCGGTTTTAGCACTAATGCCCGGGCAATGGCGATTCTCTGCCGTTGCCCGCCGGAAAATTCGTGGGGGTAGCGGTGCCGGGTTTCCGGATCCAGACCTACCTCCTTCAATGCTGCAATAATCGCCTGTTCCTGCTCCGCCTCGGTGCCCATCTTGTGGATCCGCAGGCCTTCGCCAACGATCTGGCTCACGCACATCCGTGGGCTCAGGCTGCCGAACGGGTCCTGAAACACCACTTGCATCTCGCGGCGCAACGGTCGAACTTCGTTCTGCGTCAGGCAGTCTAGCTGCTTGCCTTCAAAACGGATCGCGCCTTTGCTGCCGATCAACCGCAAAATCGCCAGGCCGAGCGTTGATTTGCCCGAACCGCTTTCACCGACGATCCCCAAGGTCTGCCCCTGAGGCAGGCTGAAATTGATCCCGTCCACCGCTTTGATGTGGTCAACGGTCTTTTTCAGCAGGCCTTTCTTGATCGGGAACCAGACTTTCAAGTCCTCGACTTGCAGCAATGGCGGCCCGATAACATTGGTCGCCGGCGTGCCGCTGGGCTCCGCTGCCAGCAGTAACCGAGTGTACGGATGCTGCGGCGCGCGGAACAACTCTTCGCACGATGCCTGTTCGACGATGCAACCGCGCTGCATGACACATACGCGATGCGCAATTCTTCGCACAAGATTCAAATCGTGGCTGATCAGCAGCAGCGCCATGCCCAGGCGGGCCTGTAATTCCTTGAGCAATTCGAGGATTTTCAGCTGAACGGTCACGTCCAGCGCGGTGGTTGGCTCGTCGGCGATCAGCAATTCCGGCTCGTTGGCCAGGGCCATGGCGATCATCACCCGCTGGCGCTGGCCGCCGGACAATTCGTGGGGCAGGGCCTTCAGGCGTTTTTCCGGCTCGGGAATCCCGACCATCTCCAGCAGTTCCAAGGTGCGCTTGGTCGCCACTTTGCCGATCAGGCCTTTGTGGATGCCCAGCACTTCGTTGATCTGCTTTTCGATGGAATGCAGCGGGTTCAGCGAAGTCATCGGCTCCTGGAAGATCATCGCAATCCGGTTGCCACGGATATGGCGGATGGATTTCTCGCCCATGTTCAGCAGGTTTTTCCCGGCGTACTCGATAGTCCCGGAGGGATGCCGTGCAAGCGGGTAGGGCAGCAGCCGCAGGATCGAGTGGGCCGTGACCGACTTACCGGAACCGCTTTCACCGACCAGCGCCAGGGTTTCGCCACGCTTGATATCAAAGCTCACGCCTTCGACCACGCGCTGAGCACGCTCGCCGATCCCAAACTCGACGGACAGGTCGCGCACTTCGATCAGATTGTCCTGATTCATTTCACTTCCTCGGGTCGAAGGCATCGCGAGCGGACTCGCCGATAAACACCAGCAAACTCAACATCAGCGCCAGCACCGCAAATGCGCTGATGCCGAGCCATGGGGCTTGCAGGTTCGATTTGCCCTGGGCCACCAGCTCACCCAGCGACGGCGCGCCGGGCGGCAATCCGAAGCCGAGGAAATCCAGCGCGGTCAGGGTGCCGATGGCGCCGGTCAAGATGAACGGCATGAACGTCATGGTCGAGACCATCGCATTGGGCAGGATGTGGCGGAACATGATCGCACCGTTCTGCATCCCCAGCGCCCGCGCCGCGCGCACGTATTCGAGGTTGCGCCCGCGCAGGAACTCGGCGCGCACCACGTCCACCAGGCTCATCCAGGAAAACAGCAGCATGATCCCCAACAGCCACCAGAAGTTCGGCTGCACGAAACTGGCGAGGATGATCAGCAGGTACAACACCGGCAAGCCGGACCAGATTTCCAGGAAACGCTGCCCGGCCAGGTCCACCCAACCGCCATAAAAACCCTGCAAGGCCCCGGCAATCACGCCGATGATCGAACTGAGAATGGTCAGGGTCAGGGCGAACAACACCGAAATCCGGAAGCCGTAGATCACCCGCGCCAACACATCGCGCCCCTGATCGTCGGTGCCCAGCAGGTTATCCGCCGACGGCGGACCCGGGGCCGGGACTTTCAGGTCGTAGTTGATGCTTTGATAACTGAACGGAATCGGCGCCCACAACACCCAGGCATCCTTGGCCTTGAGCAATTCGCGGATGTACGGGCTCTTGTAATTGGCTTCCAGCGGGAACTCACCGCCGAAGGTGGTTTCCGGGTAGCGCTTGAGCGCCGGGAAGTACCAGCTGTTGTCGTAATGCACTACCAGCGGTTTGTCGTTGGCGATCAGCTCGGCGCCAAGGCTCAGGCCGAACAGCAGCAGAAACAGCCACAGCGACCACCAGCCACGCTTGTTGGCCTTGAACAGTTCGAAGCGACGTCGATTGAGCGGGGACAGGTTCATCTCAATGCTCCCGGCTTTCGAAGTCGATGCGCGGATCGACAAAGGTGTAGGTGAGGTCGCCGATCAGCTTCACCACCAGTCCGAGCAAGGTGAAGATAAACAGCGTGCCAAACACCACCGGGTAATCGCGATTGATCGCCGCTTCAAAACTCATCAGGCCGAGGCCGTCGAGGGAGAAAATCACTTCCACCAGCAACGAGCCGGTAAAGAAAATCCCGATGAACGCCGATGGGAACCCGGCGATCACCAGCAGCATCGCATTGCGGAACACATGGCCATACAGCACGCGGTGACGGGTCAGACCCTTGGCCTTGGCGGTGACCACGTATTGTTTGTTGATCTCGTCGAGGAAGCTGTTTTTGGTCAGCAGGGTCATGGTTGCGAAGTTGCCGATCACCAGCGCCGTCACCGGCAAGGCCAGGTGCCAGAAGTAGTCGAGGATTTTGCCGCCCATGCTCAGTTCGGCAAAATTATTCGAGGTCAGTCCACGCAACGGGAACCAGTCGAAATAGCTGCCGCCGGCGAACACCACGATCAGCAGGATCGCAAACAGGAACGCCGGGATCGCGTAGCCGACGATGATCGCCGAACTGGTCCAGACATCGAAGTGGCTGCCGTGCCGCGTCGCCTTGGCGATCCCCAGCGGGATCGACACCAGGTACATGATCAGCGTGCTCCACAAGCCGAGGGAGATCGACACCGGCATCTTTTCCTTGATCAGGTCGATCACCTTGGCATCGCGAAAGAAGCTGTCGCCGAAGTCCAGCGATGCATAGTTTTTCACCATGATCCACAGACGTTCCGGCGCCGATTTGTCGAAGCCGTACATGTGCTCGATTTCTTTCACCAAGGCGGGGTCCAGGCCCTGCGCGCCGCGATAGGCGGAACCGGCCACCGACACTTCGGCACCGCCGCCAGCGATGCGGCTGGTGGCGCCTTCGAAGCCTTCGAGCTTGGCGATCATCTGCTCCACCGGGCCGCCGGGCGCAGCCTGGATGATCACGAAGTTGATCAGCAAGATGCCGAACAAGGTCGGAATGATCAGCAGCAGTCGCCGAAAAATATACGCCAGCATCTGATTACTCCGTGCCCGCAGGGTCGGCTTGCAGTTTGGTTTCGACTTCTATCGCCGGTGTCGCGTCTGGCTTGACCCACCAGGTGTTGATGCCGATGTCGTACTTGGGTGAAATTTTCGGATGACCGATGTGGTTCCAGTACGCCACGCGCCACGTCTTGATGTGCCAGTTGGGGATCACGTAATAACCCCATTGCAGCACGCGGTCCAGTGCGCGGGCATGGGCCACCAGGCTTTTACGCGAATCGGCGTTGATCAGTTGCTCGACCAGTTGGTCCACCACCGGGTCCTTGAGGCCCATGGAGTTGCGGCTGCCGGGTTTGTCGGCAGCGGCGGACATCCAGAATTCGCGCTGTTCGTTACCCGGGGAACTGGACTGCGGGAAGCTGCCGACGATCATGTCGAAGTCCCGTGAGCGCACGCGGTTGATGTACTGCGAGACGTCGACGCGGCGGATCACCAGGTCGATCCCGAGGTCGCTGAGGTTGCGCTTGAACGGCAGTAGCACGCGCTCGAATTCGGTCTGGGCCAGCAGGAACTCGATGGTTACCGGTTTGCCGGTGGCGTCGACCATTTTGTCGTCGACGATCCGCCAGCCAGCCTCTTGCAGCAGGTGATAGGCCTGGCGCTGGTGGTCGCGAATCATGCCGCTGCCGTCAGTCGTCGGGTTCGCGAAGGCTTCGCTGAAGACTTGCTCGGGGATCTTGCCGCGAAACGGATCGAGGATCGCCAGCTGATCGGCATCCGGCAGGCCGGTGGCGGCCATTTCCGAGTTCTCGAAATAGCTGCGGGTGCGCGCGTAGGCGCTGTTGAACAATTGCTTGTTGGTCCATTCAAAGTCCAGCAGCAAGGTCAGGGCCTGGCGCACGCGCACGTCCTGGAACACCGGGCGACGCAGGTTGAACACGAAACCCTGCATGCCGGTGGGGTTGCCGTTGGGGATCTGTTCCTTGATCAAGCGGCCTTCGGTGACCGCCGGGACGTTGTAGGCATTGGCCCAATTCTTCGCGGTCATCTCCAGCCAGTAATCGAACTGCCCGGCCTTGAGCGCTTCGAGCGCCACGGTGTTGTCGCGGTAGTAATCGGTGGTCATCACGTCGAAGTTGTAGAACCCGCGATTGACCGGCAAATCCTTGCCCCAGTAATCCTTGACCCGCTCATAGCGAATCGAGCGTCCGGCCTTCACTTCGCTGACCTTGTACGGGCCGCTGCCCAACGGCATTTCCAGGTTGCCCTTGTTGAAATCGCGGGTGGCCCACCAGTGTTTGGGCAATACCGGCAACTGGCCGAGGATCAGCGGCAATTCACGGTTGTTGGAGTGCTTGAACTTGAACAACACGGTGAGCGGGTCTTCGGCGACCGCTTCCTCGACGTCGTTGTAGTAACCGCGATAGAGCGGCGCGCCGTCCTTGGTCAGCATCTGGAAACTGAACACCACGTCTTCGGCGCGAATCGGATGGCCGTCGTGGAAGCGTGCTTCAGGGCGCAGGTAGAAACGCACCCAACTGTTGTCCGGGGCTTTCTCTATTTTGCCGGCGACCAGGCCGTATTCGGTGAACGGTTCGTCCAGCCCTTGCCGGGCGAGGGTGTCGTAGATCATGCCGATGTCGTCGGCCGGCACGCCCTTGCTGATAAACGGATTGAGGCTGTCGAAACCACCGAAACCGGCCTGACGAAAGATCCCGCCCTTGGGCGCATCCGGGTTCACGTAGTCGAAATGCTTGAAATCGGCCGGGTACTTTGGCGGCTCGTTGTAGAGGGTCACCGCGTGTTGCGGGGCGGCGCAGGCCAGCCCGGCGAACAGCAGGCCGCTGGCCTGCAACAGCAGGGTGCGTACGGGTTTCATTGATCTTTCTCCGAAGACTTCAGCCACCACGCGCTCAGGCCCAGGGTGTAGGGCGGCGTGGTCACAAAGGCCAACCGGTTGCGGTAGGCCAGGCGATGATAATTGAGGTACCAGTTGGGAATGATGTAGTGCTGCCACAGCAGCACGCGGTCAAGGGCTTTGCCGGCGGCGACTTGTTCGTCGCGAGTCTGGGCGGCGAGCAATTGTTCGAGCAAGTGATCGACCACCGGGTTGGCGATGCCGGCGTAGTTTTTACTGCCCTTGACCCCGACCTGGCTGGAATGGAAATACTGCCACTGCTCCAGGCCCGGGCTGAGGGTCTGGTTGAGAGTCATCAGAATCATGTCGAAATCGAACTGGTCGAGGCGCTGCTTGTACTGCGCGCGGTCGACGGTGCGCAACCGCGCGTCGATGCCAACGCTCGCCAGATTCTCGACGTAGGGCTGGAGGATGCGCTCCAGGTTCGGGTTGACCAGCAGGATCTCGAATCGCAGCGGTTGCCCGGCGGCATTCTGCAACCGCTGGCCATTGAGCTTCCAGCCGGCCTCAGCGAGCAGCCCAAGGGCTTTGCGCAGGGTTTCCCGGGGGATGCCGCGGCCGTCGGTGTGCGACAGGCTGAACGGCTCGGTGAAGAGCTTGGCGGGCAACTGTTCACGGTAGGGCTTGAGCATCAACCATTCGTGGCCGACCGGGAGCCCGGTGGCTTCGAACTCACTGTTGGGGTAGTAACTCATGGCGCGCTTGTAGGCGCCGCTGAACAGCGTGCGGTTGGTCCACTCGAAATCGAACATCAACCCCAGGGCTTCGCGGACTTTGGTCTCGGCGAAGGTCGGGCGTCGGCTGTTCATGAACAGGCCCTGGCTCTGGGTCGGGATCTGGTGCGGGATCTGCGCCTTGATCACGTCGCCGCGGCGTACTGCCGGGAAGTTGTAGCCGTTGTCCCAGTTCTTCGCCTGATGCTCGATGTAAACGTCGAACTCGCCGGCCTTGAACGCTTCGAAGGCGACATCGCTGTCGCGGTAGAACTCGACTTCCATGCGATCGAAGTTGTACTTGCCGCGATTGACCGCCAGGTCCTTGCCCCAGTAATCCTTGACCCGTTCGAAAACGATCTGCCGCCCAGGCGTCACCGAGGTGATGCGATACGGCCCGCTGCCCAGGGGCGGCTCGAAGGTGGTCGCCTTGAAGTCGCGACCTTTCCAGTAATGCCGGGACATCACCGGTAATTCACCCAGGCGCAGGATCTGCAAGGGATTGCCGGCGCGCTTGAACACAAAACGAATGCGCTGCGGATTTAGGATATCGACCCGCGCGACTTCCTGAAGGCTGGTGCGGTACTGCGGATGACCTTCCTTGAGCAACAAGCGGTAGGAGAACGCGACGTCGTACGCGGTAATCGGGGAACCGTCGTGGAACCGCGCTTCGGGCCGCAGGTTGAACACCACCCAACTGCGGTCCTCGCTGTACTCCACCGACTGGGCGATCAGGCCATAACTCGAGGTCGGCTCGTCGCCGGACGGCGCGTACTGGCCGGTGCCGACCATCAGTGGTTCATTGAGCTCGTTGATGCCGTACTGCAGGAAATTGGGGGTGGAAACCGGGCTAGAGCCCTTGAAGGTGTAAGGATTGAGCGTATCGAAGGTGCCAAATGCCATCACCCGCAACGTACCGCCCTTGGGCGCTTGCGGGTTGACCCAGTCGAAGTGGGTAAATCGGGCCGGGTACTTGAGCGTGCCGAACTGCGCATAACCGTGGCTTTCGCTGATTGTCGCGCTTGCGCAGGAGCTGAAGGCCAGGCTGATCAGGAGCAGGAGGAGGGGACGCTTCAAGTCAGATCCGATCCAGGCGGCTTGGGCATTGTGGCCCGTACAGTAACAGCTTGTATCGACAGGAAAAAGACAGGGGGTTAATGCGCTGATAATTGCTGGCACGAAGGTTTGATCGAGCGCAGAACCTGTGGGAGCGAGCCTGCTCGCGAAAGCGGAGTGTCAGCCAACATCAATGTTGAATGTGCAACCGCTTTCGCGAGCAGGCTCGCTCCCACAGGGATTGCATTCTCGCCAGAAAACCGGGCTGCGGGCAAAAAAAAGCCCCTGAATTCAGGGGCTCTTTTTAGCGTGGTGAAGACACCACCAGCATCTGACCAGGCTTCAGCGCCTGGCCAACGCGCGGGTTCCAGCGCTTGAGGTGCTGCATCTCGACATTGAACCGCTTGGCGACGATGTACAGCGAATCGCCTTGCTGGACCTTGTATTGGGTCTGCGACTTCTTTTTGTCGGCTTTGCTGTTGGCGGCCACGACCGTGTTGACGCGGCCACCGCTGCGCTTGGTGTTGTCTTGCATCACCAGGGTCTGACCCGTCTTGAGGTGCTTGCCCGTCAACTTGTTCCAGCGTTGCAAGTCTTCGACGTCGACTTTGTTGGCCTTGGCGATGGTGCCAAGGTTGTCGCCGCGTTTGACCCGGTAGGTGGTGCGCTTGACGCTGGCGAGTTGAACATCGTCTGCGCCTTCGAAGACCGGTTTGCGAGGCTTCTTGCTGATCAGCTCTTCCGGACGCATGGTCGACAGGCTGGTGGTCAGCAACTGCGCCTTGGACGTTGGCACCAGCAAGTGCTGGGGACCATCAAGGGTGGTGCGCTGTTTGAACGCCGGATTGAGCTGGAACAGTTCGTCTTCGTCGATGTTGGCAACCTCGGCAACCTTGGACAGGTCCATGCGCTGGTTGATTTCGACGACCTGGAAGTACGGTTCGTTGGCGATCGGGCTGAGGTTCACACCGTACGCTTCGGGCGCCAGGACCACTTGCGACAAGGCCAGCAGCTTCGGCACATACGCTTGGGTTTCTGCCGGCAGCGGAAGGTTCCAGTAATCGGTCGGCAGGCCGAGCCTTTCATTGCGCTCGATAGCCCGGCTGACAGTGCCTTCACCGGCGTTGTAGGCGGCGAGGGCGAGCAGCCAGTCACCGTTGAACATGTCATGCAGGCGGGTCAGGTAATCCATGGCCGCGGTGGTCGAGGCGGTAATGTCGCGTCGGCCATCATAGGCACGGGTCTGGCGCAGGTTGTAGTAACGCCCGGTGGAAGGGATGAACTGCCAAAGACCCACCGCGTCGGCCCGGGAATAGGCCATCGGGTTGTAGGCGCTTTCAATCACTGGCAGCAGCGCCAGTTCCAGCGGCATGTTGCGTTCTTCAAGGCGTTCGATGATGTAGTGAATGTACAGGCTGCCGCGCTCGCCGGCGTTTTCAAGGAAGGACGGGTTACTGGCGAACCACAGTCGCTGTTGCTCGATACGCGGGTTGACGCCCAGGCCGTCCTGCAACTGGAAACCCTGGCGCATGCGCTCCCAGACGTCCTGCGGTACTTGCGGCGAGGGTTTTTCGCTGAGCCAGATCGGCTTCTGTTTGGCGCGAGCGGCGATATTCGGGGTATGTGCCGCGTCGGTCTGCGGCACATGGCTGGAACAGCCCGCCAGAGTGGCGGACACAGCCACCGCGATGGCTTGAGCCAAGCGGGTCAATGCGTCTGAATTGATGGCTTTACGAATAGATGACGACATTGGCTGGAAGTAAGTTCCGGGCAAAAATGTCGGCCGATTCTAGAAAGGGTACCCCCTGCGGTCAACCATTCAGAATTTTCATTGCAATAGGATGACGGTCTAGAACGTATCTTTCCAAGCCCGCAACGCAGCAAAAACCGCACTCGGAGCCCGGTTATTGGGGCCATTCCGTTCGTCCACTTTTTCTTTAACAGATGTTTCATCAACCCGTAAAAACGGATTGGTGAGCTTTTCCAGGGCCAGGGTCGACGGCAGGGTCATGATTCCGGCGGCGCGTTGTTGAGTCACTTTTGCGAGGCGCTCGGCGGTGTCGCGGTTGTCTGGCTCGACCTCTGCGGCAAACTTGAGGTTGCTCAGGGTGTATTCGTGGGTGCAATACACCAGCGTGTCTTCGGGCAATGCAGCCAGGCGTGTCAGCGAGGTGTGCATCTGTTGCGGCGTGCCTTCGAACAAGCGGCCGCAACCGGCGGCAAACAGGGTGTCACCGCAGAACAGCAGGCCATGATGGTAATAGGCAATGTGCCCCAGGGTATGGCCGGGGACGGCGTACACATCGAAGTCCCAGCCGAGCACGCTGACCCGGTCGTTGTCCTTGAGCGCGATGTCCCGCTGCGGGATGGATTCGCTGGCCGGGCCGTAGACTGTCGCGTCTGTCGCTTTTTTCAGCTGCTCGACGCCACCGACGTGGTCATGGTGGTGATGAGTGATCAGAATATCGCTCAATACCCAGCCCGGATGTGCCGCAAGCCAGGCCTGCACGGGGGCGGCATCGCCCGGATCGACCACGGCGCAGCGCTGAGTACGGTGGTCTTGTAACAACCAGATGTAGTTGTCGGTGAAGGCGGGCAGGGCACTGATCTGTATCATCGTCGGATTCGCCAAGCGGAAAACAATGGCGCATCTTAGAACTTCCTGGCGCGTTGGAGAATGCAATGACCGATAAAGCGTTCGCTCAGGCTGATCCCGAGTGGCTGACATTGATCAGCGCGGCCCGTGAATGGCTGTCCGGCCCTATTGGGCAATTTTTGCTGGACGAAGAACGACGCATGCTCGAAGACGAGTTGGGGCGCTTCTTCGGCGGTTACCTGGTGCATTACGGTCCGTCGGCCCAGACGCCACCGTCGGCGCCGCAAGTGCAGCGCAATGTGCGCCTCGGTGCACCGTTGCCCGGCGTCGAGATCGTGTGTGAAGAACAAGCCTGGCCGTTGAGCGAGCACGCCGCCGACGTGGTGGTGTTGCAGCATGGGCTGGATTTCTGTCTGTCGCCCCACGGTTTGCTGCGTGAAGCGGCGAGCAGCGTGCGGCCCGGTGGGCATTTGCTGATCATCGGCATCAATCCCTGGAGCACGTGGGGTCTGCGTCATGTGTTCGCCCATGACGCCATGCGCAAGGCGCGCTGTATCTCGCCATCGCGCGTTGCCGACTGGCTGAACCTGCTGGGTTTCGCGCTGGAGAAACGCCGCTTCGGGTGCTATCGTCCGCCGCTTGCGTCACCCGCCTGGCAAGCTCGTCTGGCCGGTTGGGAACGCAAGGCCGGTGACTGGCAACTGTCAGGCGGCGGCTTCTATTTATTGGTGGCGCGCAAGATTGTCGTGGGTTTGCGTCCACTGCGTCAGGAACGGCGCGAACCGATGGGCAAGCTGATTCCCTTGCCGATGGCCAAGGTCAATCGCCGTCGCATCGACCCGTAATACTGTTTATTTTCCCGACCGGGTCAGTCCCGGCCTCGGGCATCGTCGATCACGGATCGGCGAGCCACCGCATTTTCTGGATAGATTGGCATGAGCGATAGCGTAGAACTCTTCACCGACGGCGCCTGCAAAGGCAACCCGGGCCCTGGCGGCTGGGGCGCACTGCTGGTGTGCAAAGGCGTTGAAAAGGAACTGTGGGGCGGCGAAGCCAACACCACCAACAACCGCATGGAGCTGATGGGCGCGATTCGTGGCCTCGAAGAGCTCAAGCGCTCCTGCGACGTGTTGCTGGTGACTGACTCGCAGTACGTGATGAAAGGCATCAACGAATGGATGGACAACTGGAAGAAACGCGGCTGGAAAACAGCGGCGAAAGAACCGGTTAAAAATGCTGACCTGTGGAAGTTGCTGGATGAGCAGGTCAATCGCCACAACGTCACCTGGAAATGGGTGCGTGGGCACATTGGTCACCACGGTAACGAACGGGCTGACCAGTTGGCCAACCGTGGGGTGGATGAAGTGCGTGGGTACAAGCAGGCCTGAGTGTGCGTATGTCGAAATACCGGGTCATGGCCATTCGCGAGCAGGCTCGCTCCCACATTGGAACTCGGTCAAGTGTGAGAGCGAGCCTGCTCGCGAAGGCCGTGACACGGTCTACCTGAAACACCTGGGCGAGCGTGTTAACATCGCCGCTTTTGCACGATTGACCCGTTGAGAGCTGAGCACTGATGGCCACCAGATCCGTTGTACTCGATACCGAAACCACCGGCATGCCGGTGACCGACGGCCACCGGATTATCGAAATCGGTTGTGTCGAGTTGATTGGTCGGCGCCTGACGGGCCGGCATTTTCACGTTTACCTGCAACCGGATCGCGAGAGTGACGAAGGCGCCATTGGCGTCCACGGCATCACCAATGAATTCCTGGTGGGCAAGCCGCGCTTCACTGAAGTGGCCGATGAGTTCTTTGAGTTCATCAAAGGCGCGCAGCTGATCATCCATAACGCAGCGTTCGACGTTGGTTTCATCAACAACGAATTCGCCCTGATGGGCCAGCACGAACGTGCGGACATCACGCAACACTGCTCGATCCTCGACACCTTGATGATGGCCCGGGAACGTCACCCGGGGCAGCGCAACAGCCTCGACGCCTTGTGCAAACGGTATGGCGTCGACAACTCGGGCCGTGAACTGCACGGCGCGTTGCTCGACTCCGAGATCCTTGCCGACGTTTACCTGACCATGACCGGCGGCCAGACCAGCCTGTCGCTGGCCGGCAATGCGTCCGACGGTAATGGCTCCGGCGAAGGCGCGGACAACTCCGCCACCGAAATCCGCCGCTTGCCCGCCGACCGCACACGCGCCCGAATCATCCGCGCCAGCGAAGATGACCTGGCTCAACATGTCGCGCGTCTGGAAGCCATCGCCAAAGCCGCCGGCGCCCCGTCGTTGTGGCAACAACTGGCGGACGCCAAGGCCCAGGCCTGATTCAAGGGCTGTTGTGGCGAGGAGAGCTTGTTGTGGCGAGGGGGCAAGCTCCCTCGCCACAGGTAAGCTGCCGAAGTCTTGGAATTGATGGCCACATGATGGTGCGCCGATTGACCCACTTCAGGGCATCGCCACTCGCCACATCCGCCTCAACCCTCTACCCTGAGGGTATTGGCAGGCCACGGTCTGCCGCCTCAGGACACTGAGCCCCATGTATAAAGATTTGAAATTCCCGGTCCTGATCGTCCACCGCGACATCAAGGCCGACACCGTCGCCGGTGATCGCGTGCGGGGCATCGCCCGGGAGCTGGAGCAGGAAGGCTTCAGCATCGTTTCGGCGGTGGATTACACCGAAGGGCGGCTGGTCGCGTCGACCCACCACGGCCTCTCCTGCATGTTGATTGCCGCCGAAGACCCCAGCACTCACTCGCATTTGTTGCAAAACATGGCCGAACTGATCGGCCTGGCGCGAGTGCGCGCGCCGGACCTGCCGATCTTCGCCCTCGGCGAACAAGTGACTCTGGAAAACGCGCCGGCCGATGCCATGGCCGAGCTCAATCAGCTGCGCGGGATTCTTTACCTGTTCGAAGACACCGTGCCATTCCTGGCTCGGCAGGTGGCCCGTGCTGCGCGCAAATACCTGGATGGTCTGCTGCCGCCGTTTTTCAAGGCGCTGGTGCAACACACTGCCGACTCCAATTATTCCTGGCACACGCCGGGCCACGGCGGTGGCGTGGCGTATCACAAGAGCCCGGTCGGGCAAGCGTTTCACCAGTTCTTTGGGGAAAACACCCTGCGTTCGGATTTATCAGTGTCGGTGCCTGAGCTGGGCTCGTTGCTCGATCACACCGGTCCACTGGCCGAGGCGGAAGCCCGAGCCGCGCGCAATTTCGGCGCCGATCACACCTTTTTCGTGATCAATGGCACTTCGACCGCCAACAAAATCGTCTGGCATTCGATGGTCGCGCGCGATGACCTGGTGCTGGTGGACCGCAACTGCCACAAGTCGGTGTTGCATTCGATCATCATGACCGGCGCGATCCCGTTGTACCTGTGCCCGGAGCGCAATGAACTGGGGATCATCGGTCCGATTCCACTGAGCGAATTCAGCCGCGAATCGATCCAGGCCAAGATCGACGCCAGCCCGCTGACCAAGGGCCGAGCGCCCAAGGTCAAACTGGCGGTGATCACTAATTCAACCTACGACGGTCTTTGCTACAACGCCGAGTTGATCAAACAGAACCTGGGCAACAGCGTCGAGGTGCTGCATTTCGACGAGGCCTGGTACGCCTACGCGGCGTTTCACGAGTTCTTCGCCGGACGCTACGGCATGGGCACCTCGCGCAGCGAAGACAGCCCGCTGGTGTTCACCACGCACTCCACGCACAAGTTGCTGGCGGCGTTCAGCCAGGCCTCGATGATTCATGTTCAGGACGGCGGTGCGCGGCAACTGGACCGCGATCGGTTCAACGAAGCGTTCATGATGCACATCTCCACCTCGCCGCAGTACAGCATCATTGCCTCGCTGGACGTGGCCTCGGCGATGATGGAAGGCCCGGCCGGGCGTTCGCTGTTGCAGGAGATGTTCGACGAGGCCCTGAGCTTTCGACGCGCCCTGGCCAATCTGCGGCAGCACATCGCGGCGGATGACTGGTGGTTTTCCATCTGGCAGCCGCCGTCGGTGGAAGGCATCGATCGCGTGACCACCGAAGACTGGCTGCTGCAACCCGATGCAGACTGGCACGGCTTTGGCGGTGTCACTGACGATTATGTGTTGCTCGACCCGATTAAAGTCACCCTGGTCATGCCCGGCCTGACCGCAGGCGGCGCGCTGAGCGAACGCGGGATTCCGGCGGCGGTGGTCAGCAAGTTCCTCTGGGAACGCGGGCTGGTGGTCGAGAAGACCGGGCTGTATTCGTTCCTGGTGTTGTTCTCCATGGGCATTACCAAAGGCAAGTGGAGCACGCTGTTGACCGAGTTGCTGGAGTTCAAGCGCAGCTACGACGCCAACGTCAGCCTGGCCACCTGCCTGCCCTGTGTGGCGCAACAGAGTGTCGGGCGCTATCAAGGCATGGGGTTGCGCGATTTGTGCGATCAATTGCATGCCTGTTATCGCAGCAATGCCACGGCCAAGCACCTCAAGCGCATGTACACCGTACTGCCGGAAATCGTCATGAAGCCCGCTGACGCCTATGATCATCTGGTAAGGGGCGAAGTGGAGGCGGTGTCGATCGATGCTCTGGATGGGCGGATCGCTGCGGTGATGCTGGTTCCGTATCCGCCAGGCATACCGCTGATCATGCCGGGTGAGCGGTTCACCGAGTCGACTCGGTCAATCATCGACTATCTTTCATTTGCACGGACGTTTGATAGCAGTTTCCCAGGATTCGTCGTCGATGTGCATGGTTTGCAACACGAAGACGAGGGCAATGGACGGCACTACACCGTCGATTGCATCAAGGAATGAGGACCTTTCCCAGTATGCAACCTGTCATTAATCCCAAGTACCCCGGCCTGTCGGTGCGTGTCGCCGATGACGGCTTTGCGGCCTACATCTGGGGCAGTGATTTCAGTTTTGAAGTCGCCGCCTATGGTGCTGCCGAAATCGGCAAACCGGTCGATCAGTGGCTAATTACGCCGATTACGCCTTATCGAAAGTGCTACGGCATTGACCCGGAAGAGTTCAGCAGCTTTCGCGATGCCGCCGACAGTGCGATTTTCATGGCGTACCTCGACGATGAGCCGGTCGGTCATCTGGTGGTCAGCACCAACTGGAACGGCTTTGCCCATATCGACGAGCTGGCGGTGCATGCCCCGGCGCGGCACCACGGGGTGGCCAAAGCCCTGCTGGACGTGGCTCAGTTCTGGAGCCGCAAGAAAAAACTGCCGGGCATCATGCTCGAAACCCAAAACAACAACCTAGGCGCCTGTCGGCTCTATGAGCGTTGTGGGTACGTGATCGGCGGGATGGATCATCTGCGCTATCGCGGGATTGATCCGAACACCGCCGAAGTGGCGCTGTTCTGGTATCGCTTGTTCGATAATGCGCTGGAACACCCGATCAGTTCGCCAGCATCGCCGCGGCTTGTTCCGTAACGATCTCCAGCAGTGTCTGAATGGCGGCGGCGGGCTCGCCGTTTTTCAGGGTCAAGGCGTAGAGGCTGACCGGCACCGCCGGGGCCAATGGGCAAACATCCAGTCCACTGGTTTTGGCGCCCAGGGCGGTAAAAGGGTCGACAATCGCCAGACCTTCACCGGCCTCGACCATGCTGCGCATCATCTGATGCGTCTGCACCCGGATATGCACGACCGGGGCCGGACGCAACGCCTGCAATTTGTTCTCCAGGGCACGGCTCAGCGGATCGTGGCCTTCTAGGCCGACCATCGACTGGCCCGCCAGGTCCTGCAACGAAATGTACTTCTGCTTGGGTTGCAGCCAGCCATGGGGCGCCAGGAGCTGGAGCTTGCCTTGGGCGATCACTTGGCAATGGATGTCGGCGTGATCGGGGTCATGCAGGCTCAACCCCAGATCGCTTTCGCGCAACAAAAGCGATTTGACGATCTCGCGGGTTGGTTGGTTCAGCAGGCTGCAAGGCGCGTCGGGCAGCCGTCGGCGCAGCGCGGCGATGCTCTGGGGCAGCAATTGTTGAGCAAGCGGCGGGGTGCAGATGATGCGCAGAGGCGGTGCCTGGTACTGCTTGAGGCTGGCGGCCAGGCGTTGGACGGGCTCCAGCGCTTCGTAGACGTGGGTGATTTGTGCTTCCAGTTCCCGCGCTTCGCGGGTCGCCTGCAAGCGCCCACGCACGCTGGAGAACAGCATGAAACCCAACTGACCCTCGGCCTCGCGCAAAATGCCTTCAACCTCGGTCACCGGCAACTGCAGCCATTCGGCGGCGGTGCCCAGGTGACCGGTCTGCACAAGCGCGTGGATCACTTCGATATGGCGTAAACGCATGCGTGAAGTCCATGTTCAGCAGGTGAGGGAATCAGTGACTGAATCCTAACTCAAGTGCGTGCATATGACTTCTGCTCATAACGCGGGGTTATGAAGCGACGTTGGCTTCCGGCACGCTGCCGACGAAGGTGTCGGGTTCACGCACGATGGTCACGTCCGATTGAACCAGCAGAAACTGGTTGTCATCGAGCTTCTTGACGCGATCGCCAATGGCCAGTTTGTAGGTGGTGACAGGCTCCGTGCCGCCGAGGCCGTCTGCCGACGGGGTGGATTCCTGGAACTCATGCACGGAATAAACGCGGCCTTCCGCATCTCTTGCATGGAACTGACCGACAAGTACTGCTGCCATCTGTTTAGAACCTCTGGAGATAAATCACTCAATTTTCGGTTCTGTAGACCGTGGTTAAGCGAAGTAAGTTTTCCTACAAGAAAAAAATAGTCAGGGGCGGTGAAATTCAGAGCCCGCTGGGTGAATCGTCATCTATACCTACAAGTTCTTTCCATCGGACAGTCGAGACATCTTCCATGAGTAACGTCTATACGATCGCCGTCGTGGTCGGCAGCTTGAGAAAGGCATCGATCAATCGCAAGGTGGCATTGGCCCTGGCTGACCTGGCACCGGCAAATCTCAAACTACAAATCGTCGAAATCGGCGACTTGCCGCTCTACAACGAAGACATCGATGGTGCTTCACCGCCGGCAGCCTACAGCACTTTCCGGCAACAAGTACGTTCATCCGACGCAGTGCTGTTCGTCACCCCGGAATACAACCGCTCGGTACCCGCGCCGTTGAAGAATGCAATCGACGTGGGATCGCGGCCCTATGGCCAGAGCGCCTGGAGTGGAAAGCCGGGCGGGGTGATCAGTGTTTCGCCGGGTGCAGTCGGCGGTTTTGGCGCCAACCACCACTTGCGCCAGTCCATGGTGTTTCTGGATGTACCGTGCATGCAGCAGCCGGAAGCCTACCTCGGAGGGGCGGGTTCGGCGTTTGACGAGGCGGGCAAATTGTCCGAATCAGTGAAGCCGTTCCTGCAGAGCTTTATCAATGCTTACGCGAAGTGGGTCGAACAACACAAAAAAGTCTGAAAACACCGTCTCCCCCTGTAGGAATGAGCCTGCTCGCGATAGCGTCGTGTCAGTTAAATCAATGTCAGCTGACAGACCGCTATCGCGAGCAGGCTCACTCCTACAGGGGTTAGGGGGTGTTCATCAGTCGGCCACAGATCATCGACTCGATCTCCGCCAGCCACGCAGCCGTTTGCACCGCCGCCGGCTGTGCGGTCACGCAATAACGCCGGCCACTCCAAGCGGTGATCAGCCACGCATCAATGTTCGTTTCTGACGGTTGCTCAGGTAAATCACTACACGCCGCAAACGCTTCGCGCCACTTCTGCGACAGCTCCTGGAACACCCGCCGATGGTGCTTGGGTCGGCGATCTGGTGTTCGAGGGTCATCAGCTCATAGTCGAACAACGGCTGTTCAACGGCCGGGTTGCGCCAGTGCAAGGCCATGTTATCCGTCTGTAACCTTTTTTTGTACGGGATTGGGGGTGTGTAGAAATTGGGGCTTTACTCTGGTCATGCGTTGCGGCTGAATCGCGGTTTGTTTTTCCGCGCAAGGTTGCTTTGCATGCTCATCGCCTCACTCATTTTCCTGCAGACCATCACCCTGGTGATCTGGCAACCCAAAGGCCTGGGCGTGGGCTGGAGTGCGGTATTCGGTGCCGTGCTGGCGCTGATTTTCGGCGTTGTGCAGGTGAGCGACATCCCGATTGTGTGGCAGATCATCTGGAATGCCACCGGCACGTTCGTGGCGCTGATCATCATCAGTTTGCTGCTGGACGAGGCGGGTTTCTTTGCCTGGGCCGCCTTGCACGTTGCCCGTTGGGGCCGGGGCAGCGGGCGCAAGCTGTTTGCTTATATGGTCTTGCTGGGGGCATTAGTCTCGGCCTTGTTCGCCAATGACGGCGCGGCGCTGATCCTCACGCCCATCGTGATTTCCATGCTGCTGGCACTGCGGTTCTCCCCGGCGGCCACCTTGGCGTTCGTAATGGGCGCCGGTTTCATCGCCGACACCGCGAGCCTGCCGCTGGTGGTGTCGAACCTGGTGAACATCGTTTCCGCCGACTTCTTCCACATCACGTTCAACCGCTACGCGGCGGTCATGATCCCGGTCAACCTGGTGAGCGTCGCGGCCACGTTGGCGATGCTGATGTGGTTCTTCCGTCGCGATATTCCCAAGGATTACGACCCCGAACAATTGGAGCAGCCGGCTACCGCGATCCATGACAAGGCAACGTTTTATGCCGGTTGGGTGGTCTTGGTGATCCTGCTTGTGGGTTGTTTTGCCCTGGAACCGCTGGGCATTCCAATCAGCGCCATTTCCGCTGTTTGCGCCGCGTTGCTGCTGGGTATCGCCGCGCGAGGCCACAAGATTTCCACACGCAAGGTGATGAAAGAAGCGCCGTGGCAGATCGTGATTTTCTCGCTGGGCATGTATTTGGTGGTGTATGGCCTGCGCAACGCCGGGCTGACCGGGTATCTGGCCGGTTGGCTCGATGGTTTTGCCCATTACGGTGTGTGGGGCGCGGCCATGGGCACTGGCGTGCTGACAGCAATTCTGTCTTCGATCATGAACAATTTGCCGACGGTGCTGATCGGTTTGCTGTCGATCGATGCCAGTCAGGCCAGTGGAGTGGTGAAGGAGGCGATGATTTACGCCAACGTCATCGGCAGCGACCTGGGGCCGAAGATCACGCCGATTGGCAGCCTTGCGACGTTGTTGTGGCTGCATGTGCTGGAGCGCAAGAGCATCCGGATCGGGTGGGGGTATTACTTCAAGGTCGGGGTGGTGCTGACGGTGCCGGTTTTGCTGGTGACGTTGGCGGCGTTGGCTGTGCGGTTGTCCTTTTAGACCTGCTCGCGAAGGGGCCGGTCCAGACACCACACCTCTCAACCATTACCCGGCACATTCGGCCAAAGATCCGCCACCAGAAACAACCGCTCTGCTTCCTCCCAATCCCCCTCGGCGTTTTCGGTCAGGCGCACCATCAACTGCGCCGGCGCCAAAGGCTCCAGATCACCGAGCCACGCACTCAATTGCTCGACGCTCCAGGTCTGCTCCGCAGGATAATGCGCCGGCGCCAGCCAGGCATGGCGGGGCAGGGGCTGCCAGCGGCCGAAGGGGCGTTGCACGACAAAGTCCGCCCAGTCTTTCTGGTGCAGCCAGCTACCGCGCAAATGCTGCGGATGCGCGCCGCCGGGGGGTTCGGCGAGGCCCGGCCACGGATACAGCAGGTAACCGCCGAGCCACAGGTGCGCGCTGAACTGCTGGATATCCAGGGCTGCCAGCACTTCGCGACTTTCGCTGCGGGCTGAAATGGGCAATTGATGCTGAGCCAGGTGCGCCAGTTTGCGGTCCAGTCGATCATGACAGCCGGGGCCGAGCCACTGCGCGGAGTCATGCCCGTCGCCATTTTGCGGCCCGAGATAGAGCTTGATCGCCAATTCCAGGTGATGCACGCCGTCGCGATCACGCAGCAGCATGTCCAATTCGCCCAGCGTGTGGCCTTCACGGCGGATCGGCAGGTTGGCGGCGATCAGCTCGATACCCGGCGCGTGACGCACCGCGTACTGCCAAAGGCGCTCGTAATACAGGCCCAAACGCCGGGTTCGGGCCTGGGACAGCCAATGCAGCAAGTCATAACTGTCACGGTCCAGTTGCCGCAGCCAGTGCTCCAGGCGATGCGGTTCTTGCACCCAGTCGCTGCCGGCCAGCGGATGCCGCTGCGGCCACGGCGTATCGACGAGCATCGGCGGCGCGAGGATGACCCAGGCCAGGTCGCGCACTTCGGGGTGGCGCAACTGATGGGGCAACGAGAGCAAATCGGGAAATAGGATCATCTTGCGAGCATAGCCCTAATCATGAGTACACCCTTGTGGCTGAAAGGATTTTGTCTATCCCGCGCTTTCGCCCATAATCGTCTTTTTCGCCGTCCTTGCAGGAACCCCATGGAGCAATTTCGTAATATCGGCATCATCGGTCGCCTGGGCAGTTCCCAGGTGCTGGATACCGTCCGCCGACTGAAACGGTTTCTGCTCGATCGTCACTTGCACGTGATCCTCGAAGACACCATCGCCGAAGTCCTTCCCGGTCATGGCCTGCAAACCTCGTCCCGCAAGATGCTCGGCGAAGTGTGTGACATGGTGATAGTGGTCGGCGGTGACGGCAGCCTGCTGGGCGCCGCCCGCGCGCTGGCCAAACACAATATTCCGGTACTCGGCATCAACCGTGGCAGCCTCGGTTTCCTCACCGATATTCGCCCCGACGAGCTGGAAGTCAAAGTCGCCGAAGTGCTCGACGGCCACTACCTGGTGGAAAACCGCTTCCTGCTGCAAGCCGAAGTCCGCCGTCACGCCGAAGCCATTGGTCAGGGCGATGCTCTCAATGATGTGGTGCTGCACCCCGGCAAATCAACGCGGATGATCGAGTTCGAACTGTACATCGACGGCCAGTTCGTCTGCAGCCAGAAGGCCGACGGCCTGATCGTCGCGACGCCCACCGGTTCGACCGCCTACGCGCTGTCGGCGGGCGGACCGATCATGCATCCCAAGCTTGACGCTATTGTGATTGTGCCGATGTACCCCCATACCTTGTCGGGCAGGCCGATTGTGGTCGATGGCAACAGTGAGCTGAAAATCGTCGTGTCCAAAGATATGCAGATCTACCCGCAAGTCTCCTGTGACGGGCAGAACCACTTCACCTGCGCGCCGGGTGACACCATCACCATCAGCAAAAAAGCGCAGAAGCTGCGGCTGATCCATCCGCTTGACCACAACTACTATGAAGTCTGTCGGACCAAGCTCGGTTGGGGCAGTCGATTGGGTGGTGGAGGCGACTGATGCTCGATCCCGCGCGTAGCTACGACCTGATCGGTGACGTGCACGGTTGCGCTCTGACCCTTGAGCACTTGCTCGACCGGCTCGGTTACCACAAACAAGGTGGCGTCTGGCGGCATCCGTCGCGCATGGCCGTGTTTGTGGGCGACATCATTGATCGCGGCCCGCGGATTCGCGAGGCATTGCACATCGTCCATGACATGGTCGAGGCCGGCCAGGCGTTGTGCATCATGGGCAATCATGAATTCAACGCGCTGGGCTGGAGCACGCCGGCGCCACCGGGCAGCGGCAAGCAGTTCGTCCGTGAACACACGCCGCGCCATGCCCGGTTGCTGGGTGAAACCCTGACCCAGTTCGAAGACCATCCCGGTGACTGGCATGACTTCCTGCAATGGTTCTACGAGATGCCGTTGTTCGTCGATGCCGGGCGCTTCCGGGTGGTGCATGCCTGCTGGGATTCGGGCCTGATCGAGCCGTTGCGCGGATTATTCCCCAACGGTTGCGTCGATGAGCATTTCCTCCAGGCGTCGGCCGTGCCGGGCAGCTTCGCCTGCACCGT
The DNA here is from genome assembly GCF_057128725.1 of Pseudomonas oplopanacis. Classification (NCBI taxonomy): domain Bacteria; kingdom Pseudomonadati; phylum Pseudomonadota; class Gammaproteobacteria; order Pseudomonadales; family Pseudomonadaceae; genus Pseudomonas; species Pseudomonas oplopanacis. The sequence continues at coordinate 22,629 of NZ_JBSKHV010000029.1, forward strand.
GTTCGACCGGTTGCTGCGCGGCACCGACATGCGCCTGCCCGATGGCTTGACCATGACCAGCGGCGACGGCCTGGTGCGTTCGTTCTTCCGGACCAAATTCTGGGAAGACGACCCGCAAACCTACGGAGACATTGTGTTCCAGCCCGACGCCTTGCCCGAGCCGGTGGCCAGGACGCCACTGTCGTCCACGGAAAAAAATACCTTGCTGCGCTATGGCGTCGATGAGCCGCTGTTGTTCGTCGGCCACTACTGGCGCAGCGGCAAACCGGCACCGATCCGCCCGAACCTGGCCTGTCTGGATTACAGCGCCGTGCTCTACGGCAAACTGGTCGCCTATCGGCTGGATCAGGAAACCCGGCTCGATCCACATAAATTTGTCTGGGTCGATGTCGAACGGCCGGAGGTGCTGCGATGAGTGTGGTTGCCGTATTACGTCTGCCGCTGGCGGTGGATTTGAGCGGGTTCGTCAAACTGCTGCAGCGCATGCAGGTGCCGCACCGCGTCAGCGAGGAGTCGGGCGAGCAGGTGCTTTGGGTGCCGTCTAACATCAGCGAAGACGTGCGTTCGTTGTACGAACGTTTTCCGGCCGGTGATCCCGATCAGCAGCTCGACATCCCGGCTGCGCAAACCACGAGACGCCCCGGTTTTGTCGAGCAACTGCGTTACGCCAGGGCGACCGCGGCGATTTTGCTGCTGAGCATCCTTGTCGGTGCGGTGACGCTGCTGGGTGAAAACCTCGACACGATGCGCTGGCTGACTTTCCTCGATTTTCGCGTCGTCGGCGAGTACATCCATTTCGTACCGTTGGCCGACAGCCTGGCGGCGGGGCAGTGGTGGCGGTTGATCACGCCGATGCTGATCCACTTCGGCATCCTGCACCTGGCCATGAACGGCATGTGGTACTGGGAATTGGGCCGGCGCATCGAGTCGCGCCAGGGCAGCATCAACCTGATCGGCCTGACGTTGCTGTTCAGCCTCGTCTCCAACTATGCGCAATATTATTTCAGCGGCCCGACCTTGTTCGGTGGCTTGTCCGGCGTGCTGTACGGCCTGCTCGGGCATTGCTGGATCTTCCAGCTGTTGTCGCCGAACCCGGCTTATCGCCTGCCGCGCGGCGTGCTGGTGATGATGCTGGTGTGGCTGGTGCTGTGCCTGTCCGGGCTGGTCTCGATGATCGGCTTCGGTGAAATTGCCAATGCGGCGCACGTCGGCGGGTTGCTCGTCGGATGCCTGACCGGTTTGTTGGGTGGTTTGTACAACCGCCGTAAACTGGCCGCCTAAAACAGTTTATGTATTAAAGAGCGCGGAGACCTTGATGTCCTCTTTTAACGAAATGATCCAAAACATCACCCCCGATATCTACCAGAGCCTGAAACTGGCAGTGGAAATCGGCAAATGGTCCGACGGTGGCAAACTCACCGCCGAACAACGCGAGCTGTCGCTGCAAGCGATGATCGCCTGGGAAATCCAGAACCTGCCCGAAGACCAGCGCACCGGTTACATGGGCCCGCAGGAATGCAGTTCGAAGTCGATCAGCGTACCGAACATTCTGTTCAAGTCGGAAGCCATCCATTGATCGAGATTGGCCGCGGTGCAATCAGTAAAATGTCGGCGCGTCTTGACGGGTCTGACGTGCAGTACGCGTTTCGTCTGGGCGATGTCGAGGTGCCGGTCAATCCGATGATCGGGACCACCGTACGCCTGGAATACCTGGGGGCGATCTTTTGCTCCCATTGCGGGCGCAAGACCAAAACCAGTTTCAGCCAGGGCTATTGCTACCCGTGCATGACCAAACTGGCGCAGTGCGACCTCTGCATCATGAGCCCGGAGCGTTGCCACTACGACGCTGGCACTTGCCGTGAGCCGGAGTGGGGCGAGAAGTTCTGCATGACCGACCACATCGTGTACCTGTCCAACTCGTCGGGGGTGAAAGTCGGGATTACCCGTGCCACCCAACTGCCGACCCGCTGGATCGATCAAGGCGCCCGCCAGGCGTTGCCGATCATGCGCGTGTCGACCCGTCAGCAGTCGGGCTTCGTCGAAGACCTGTTCCGCAGCCAGGTGGCGGACAAGACCAACTGGCGTGCCTTGCTCAAGGGCGAAGCGGTGTCGGTGGACCTGGCCGAAGTACGCGATCAGCTGTTCGACAGCTGCGCCGAGGGCCTGCAAACCTTGCAGGAACGATTTGGCCTACAAGCAATTCAGACCATTGCCGACGTAGATACCCTCGAAATCCGCTATCCGGTCGAGCAATACCCGGCCAAGATCGTCAGCTTCAACCTGGACAAGAATCCGATTGCCGAAGGCACGCTGTTGGGGGTCAAGGGTCAATACCTGATCTTCGACACCGGCGTGATCAATATTCGTAAATACACGGCTTATCAGCTCGCCGTGCATCAGTAAGGACTCCAGCATGCGCACCGAACAACCGAAGATGATTTACCTGAAAGACTATCAGGCGCCCGAGTACCTGATCGACGAGACGCACCTGACCTTCGAGTTGTTCGAGGACCACAGCCTGGTCCATGCGCAACTGGTGATGCGCCGCAATCCCGAGCGCGGCCCGGGCCTGCCGCCGCTGGTGCTGGATGGTCAGCAGCTTGAGCTTTTGTCGGTCACCCTGGCGGATCGCGAGCTGAGCGAAAGCGACTATCAACTAACCGAGAATCACCTGACCCTGCACCCGACCAGCACCACCTTCACGGTCGATACCAGCGTCAAGATTCACCCGGAAACCAACACCGCGCTGGAAGGCTTGTACAAATCCAGCGGCATGTTCTGCACCCAGTGCGAGGCCGAAGGCTTCCGCAAGATCACCTATTACCTCGACCGCCCGGACGTGATGAGCAAGTTCACCACCACGGTCGTCGCCGAGCAGCACAGCTATCCGGTGCTGCTGTCCAACGGCAACCCGATTGCCAGCGGTCCCGGCGAAGACGGCCGGCACTGGGCGACCTGGGAAGACCCGTTCATGAAGCCGGCGTACCTGTTCGCGCTGGTGGCCGGTGACTTGTGGTGTGTCGAAGACACCTTCACCACCATGACCGAGCGTTCCGTGGCATTGCGCATCTACGTCGAGCCGGAAAACATCGACAAGTGCCAGCACGCCATGAACAGCCTGAAGAAGTCGATGCGCTGGGATGAAGAAGTGTACGGTCGCGAGTACGACCTGGACATCTTCATGATCGTTGCGGTCAACGACTTCAACATGGGCGCCATGGAGAACAAGGGCCTCAACATCTTCAACTCCAGCGCCGTGCTGGCCCGTGCCGAAACCGCCACGGATGCCGCGCACCAGCGCGTCGAAGCCATCGTTGCCCACGAGTACTTCCACAACTGGTCGGGCAACCGCGTGACCTGCCGCGACTGGTTCCAGCTGTCGCTGAAGGAAGGCTTCACCGTGTTCCGCGATGCCGGGTTCTCTTCGGACATGAACTCGGCCACGGTCAAACGCATCCAGGACGTGGCTTACCTGCGCACGCACCAGTTCGCCGAAGACGCCGGCCCCATGGCCCACGCCGTGCGCCCGGACAGCTTCATCGAGATTTCCAACTTCTACACCCTGACCGTGTACGAAAAGGGTTCGGAAGTGGTCGGCATGATTCACACCTTGCTTGGGGCCGACGGCTTCCGCAAAGGCAGTGACCTGTATTTCGACCGCCACGACGGCCAGGCCGTGACCTGCGACGACTTCATCAAGGCGATGGAAGACGCCAACGGTGTCGACCTGACCCAGTTCAAGCGCTGGTACAGCCAGGCCGGTACTCCGCGCTTGGCGGTGAGCGAGTCCTACGACGCGGCGGCGAAAACCTACAGCCTGACCTTCCGCCAAAGCTGCCCGGCGACCCCGGACAAGGTTGAAAAACTGCCGTTCGTGATTCCCGTGGAGTTGGGCCTGCTGGACGCCAAAGGCGCGGCGATTGCCTTGCGCCTGTCCGGCGAAGCCAGCGCTCAGGGTACGTCGCGGGTGATTTCGGTGACCGAAGCCGAGCAGACGTTTACCTTCGTCGACATCGCTGAACAGCCGTTGCCTTCGTTGCTGCGTGGTTTCTCGGCGCCGGTCAAATTGAGCTTCCCGTACAACCGCGATCAACTGATGTTCCTGATGCAGCATGACAGCGATGGTTTCAATCGCTGGGATGCCGGTCAGCAGCTGTCGGTGCAAGTGCTGCAAGAGCTGATTGCCCAGCATCAGGCGGGTGAAACGCTGGTGCTGGATCAGCGCCTGATTTCTGCCCTGCGCACCGTGTTGTCGGACGAGAAGCTGGATCAGGCGATGGTCGCGGAAATGCTTTCGTTGCCGGGTGAGGCGTACCTGACGGAAATCAGCGAAGTGGCTGACGTCGATGCAATTCACATTGCCCGTGAGTTTGCGCGCAAGCAATTGGCTGACGGGTTGTTCGAGGCGTTGTGGCTGCGTTATCAGGCCAATCGTGATCTGTCGAAGAAGACCCCTTATGTGGCCGAGGCCGAGCACTTTGCTCGTCGTGCGTTGCAGAACATTGCGCTGTCGTACCTGATGTTGAGCGGCAAGCCGGAAGTGTTGGCGGCGACGCTTGAGCAGTTCGAGGCGAGCGACAACATGACCGAGCGCCTGACGGCGTTGGCGGTGTTGGTCAATTCGTCGTTTGAAGAAGATAAAGCCAAGGCGCTGGCGAGTTTTGCCGAGCACTTCAAGGACAATCCGCTGGTCATGGATCAGTGGTTCAGTGTTCAGGCGGGCAGTGCATTGCCGGGTGGTCTGGGGCGTGTGCGTCAGTTGATGCAGCATCCGGCGTTCAACATGAAGAATCCGAACAAGGTACGGGCGCTGGTGGGGGCGTTTGCCGGGCAGAACCTGATCAACTTCCATGCGGCGGATGGTTCCGGGTATCGCTTTCTGGCGGATCTGGTGATCGAGTTGAACGGGTTTAACCCGCAGATCGCTTCCCGTCAGTTGGCACCGCTGACTCGCTGGCGCAAGTATGACGATGCGCGTCAGGCGTTGATGAAGGGCGAGCTGGAGCGGATTCGTGCTTCGGGGCAGTTGTCCAGCGATGTGTTTGAAGTTGTGAGCAAGAGCCTGGCCTGAGTCTGGGTTTTCTCCCTCAGGGTTCATTCGGGCCCTGTGGGAGCTGGGTTTTCTGCCTTGGCGGCCTGACAGCCGACCATTCTCTTTCTCGGTGTGGTGTACATATCCATTCCTGCGGTTACGGCCACTTAGGGTTTCGCCCTTACGGCGACTCACTTTTTTTTCAAACGC
>NZ_JBSKHV010000030.1:0-23792 GCF_057128725.1 Pseudomonas oplopanacis
ACGATGCATCGCCGATGGTAGTGTGGGGTTTCCCCATGTGAGAGTAGGTCATCGTCAAGATTAAATTCCGAAACCCCTATCTGCGTATGCAGGTAGGGGTTTTGTTTTGCCCGCAGGAAAGTTCGTACAGCATTACCGGACAGCTCCCGGCTGTCACAGTCTCCCGACAATGCTAAGGTTCGGCCCTAGCGTTTGTATTTTCCCAAGGAAGCCTTTATGCCGGACGCCACGTCCCTCAACGCTGCTTTTATGGTGGTTCAAAGCAACAGTCTGAATGAACTGCGCAGCCTGGTGATCAGCGTAATGCGGCGTTATCCGCTGGCTCCCCTGGAAAATGAAATCGCCCTGGTGCAGAGCAATGGCATCGCGCAGTGGCTCAAGCTGGCCCTGGCCGAAGATCCAGAAGAGGATGACATGGGCGGCTGCGGTATTGCCGCCGCCATCGACGTGCAGTTACCCGGCAGCTTCATGTGGCAGCTTTATCGCATGGTCCTTGGACGGGATGAGATCCCGGTCAAATCGTTGCTCGATAAAGCCCCCCTGACCTGGCGTCTGATGCGCCTCCTCCCGCAACTGATCAACCAACCGCACTTTGAGCCTCTGCAGCGCTTCCTGACCCACGACACCGATTTGCGTAAGCGCTACCAGTTAGCTGAGCGACTCGCAGACTTGTTCGACCAATATCAGGTCTACCGTGCCGACTGGCTCGAAGACTGGGCAGATGGTCGTCACCAATTGCGCAACGGCAGAGGCGAAGCCAAGCCACTGGCCCCGGCCAACTGCTGGCAGGCCGAATTATGGCGAGCGCTGTTGCTCGATGTGGGTGAGGAAGGCATGGCGCAAAGCCGTGCCGGTGTTCATCAGCGGTTTATCGAACGCATCAACAGCCTCGACGTCGCCCCCAGCGGTTTACCTTCACGGGTGATCGTTTTCGGGATTTCTTCGCTGCCCGCTCAAGCCCTCGAAGCGCTCGCCGGACTGGCTCGTTTCAGTCAGGTTCTGCTGTGTGTGCATAACCCGTGTCGTTACCATTGGGCCGACATCGTCGCCGATAAAGACCTGTTGCGGCATCAATACAAGCGCCAGGCCCGCAAGAGTGGCATGCCCGTTGTGCTCGACCCGCAAACGCTCCACCAGCATGCTCATCCGCTACTGGCTGCCTGGGGTAAACAGGGACGGGACTACATCAATCTGCTCGACAGCTATGACGATCCCAACAGCTACAGCTCGGCATTTCGTGATGGGCGCATCGACCTGTTCAGCGACAATCAGCCAAAGAACATGCTCAATCAATTGCAGGACGACATTCTCGAGTTACGCCCACTGAGCGAAACACGGGAATGCTGGCCCGCCGTCGATCTTGAGCAAGATGAGTCGATCCGTTTTCACATCGCCCATAGCGCCCAGCGTGAAGTAGAGATCCTGCATGATCAGCTCCTGGCACGCTTCAGTGCTGATCCGGACCTAAGGCCTCGCGACATCATTGTGATGGTTCCGGACATCGACAGTTACGCACCGCATATCCGCGCTGTATTCGGTCAACTTGAACGCCACGACCCTCGTTTCATTCCCTTCACGCTCGCGGATCAGGGCCAGCGTGGTCGCGATCCCCTGCTGATTGCGATCGAACACCTGCTCAAACTTCCCGACAGTCGATTTCCGGTCAGCGAGATTCTCGACCTGCTGGACGTTCCAGCATTACGTGCCCGCTTCGGCGTCGAGGAGCGTGACCTGCCAACGCTGCACCGCTGGATCGAAGGTGCGGGCATTCGTTGGGGCATGAATGCCGAGCAACGTGCGGGTCTGGGGCTGCCTGAGGCGCTGGAGCAAAACAGTTGGCGATTCGGCCTGCGCCGGATGCTGCTGGGTTATGCCGTGGGCAGTGCCATTGCGTGCGAAGGTATCGAGCCTTACGACGAAATTGGCGGTCTGGATGCCGCGCTCATCGGGCCTTTGGTGGCCCTGCTGGATGCGTTGGAGATCGCCCATCAGGAACTGACTCAACCGGCACCGCCCAAGCAATGGGGCGTGCGCTTGCAAGCATTGGTGCAGTTGTTCTTCCTGGCCAGCAATGAGCACGACGATTACTTGCTCGCCCAACTCGAAGAGTTGCGCGAAACCTGGCTCGACACCTGTGAATCCGTCGGTTTGCACGACGATTTGCCGCTGACCGTGGTTCGGGAAGCGTGGCTGGCCGGACTGGATCAGGGCCGCCTGTCCCAGCGCTTTCTAGCCGGTGCCGTTAACTTCTGCACCTTGATGCCGATGCGGGCGATTCCGTTCAAACGAGTCTGTCTACTGGGCATGAACGACGGCGACTATCCTCGCGCGCAACCGCCGCTGGATTTCGATCTGATGGGCAGCGACTATCGCCCCGGAGATCGCTCCCGCCGTGAAGATGACCGTTATCTCCTGTTGGAGGCGCTGCTGTCGGCACGTGATCAGCTCTACATCAGCTGGGTGGGCCGAAGCATCCGGGACAACAGCGAACGTCCGGCCTCGGTGTTGATTGGCCAATTGCGTGACCATCTCGCCAGCGGCTGGCGACTGCAGGATGAGGACAAGGACCTGCTGGAGGCCATGACTCAGGAACATCCATTGCAGCCCTTCAGCGCTCGTTACTTCCATGAGGGTGACGCGCTGTTCAGCTACGCCAATGAATGGCAGGTACTTCATCAAATCACCCATCAGGTGGCTGAAGGCGAAGTACTTGCGCCTTACATACAAGAGGAGCCGCTGAGCCTCGGTCAATTGCAGGACTTCCTGCGCAATCCCGTGCGACATTTTTTCAGCCAGCGGCTCAAGGTGTTCTTCGAGGCGGCTGAAGTGCCCTTGGCCGATGAAGAACCCTTTGTCCTCGATGCGCTGCAACGCTACAGCCTTAGTGACAGTTTGCTTGCGGCGGCGTTGGGACAGATCGATCACGTCGATCAGGCACTGGAAGGCCAGGCCAAACGGCTGCAAAACAGTGGGCTGCTGCCCATGGCCGGATTCGGCGAATGCCTACAGCGTGAATTGATCGAACCGCTTCCGGATCTGCTGCAGCGTTATCAACAGCTCCTGGCGTTATGGCCGACACCGCTGGCCAGCGCTCTGCCAGTAAATCTTGAGTTGGGAGGACTGCGCCTCGAAGGTTGGCTCAGTGGTCTGCACCAGCGTGCAGACGGCGGCTTGCTATCGGTCACCACTATTCCCAACAGCATTGGCTCAATCAAAAACCGCAAATGGCACCGGTTGACGCGGCCTTGGGTCAATCATCTGGTCGCTTGTGCCAGTGGCATTCCGATGACCACCGCACTGGTGGCCAGCGACGATAGCCTGCTGCTGGAGCCGCTGGAGAAGGGCGCCGCGCTGAAAACACTGGGACATCTTCTGGAGGCCTGGCAGGCGGGCATGCGTCAACCCCTGCCGGTTGCAGTAAAAACCGCCTTCGCCTGGCTGGGCCAGACCGATCCGCTGAAAGCCGAAGCCGCTGCCCGCAAAGCCTATGAAGGCGATGGCCAGACCACTGACGGAGAGCGCCGCGAAAGCCCTGCGCTCACTCGACAGTTTGCTGACTTTGACGCGCTGCTCGCCGACGAAACGTTCCCCGACTGGTGCGACGCCTTGTACAAACCGATGCTTGAAGCCCCGTGGCGTTCACTGACCAGCGAGGAGGCGCGTTCATGACCACAAAAACACCTCTTGCGCTGGCCTTCCCACTGCGCGGCAGCCAACTCATCGAAGCCAGCGCCGGGACCGGCAAGACTTTCACCATTTCCGCGCTCTATCTGCGCCTTGTCCTCGGTCACGGCAGTGACGAGAGTGGTTTCGGGCGTGAACTGTTGCCGCCGCAAATCCTCGTCGTGACCTTCACCGATGCCGCCACCAAAGAGCTGCGTGAACGTATCCGTACACGTCTGGCGGAGGCCGCGCGATTCTTCCGTGATGAGACCCCGGCACCGGATGGCCTCATTGCCGAACTGCGTGATCAGTACCTCCCCGAACAGTGGTCCGGTTGCGCAAACCGTCTGGACATCGCCGCGCAATGGATGGATGAGGCGGCCGTCTCGACCATCCATAGTTGGTGTCAACGCATGCTGCGCGAACATGCGTTCGACAGCGGCAGCCTGTTTACCCAGACCCTGGAAACCGATCACAGCGATTTGCTGGGCGAAGTCCTGCGTGATTACTGGCGGCTGTTCTGTTACCCGATGCAAGGCGATGCACTGAACTGGGTCCGCAGCAATTGGGGTGGACCGGCAGCGTTGTTGCCGCGTGTGCGCGGTCTGTTCGCCAGTGAACGCGACAGTGTTGAAGGAAAAGAGCCGGCCGAACTGATCAGCGAATGTTTGCAGGAACGACGAAGCGCGTTGCTCGAACTCAAGATGCCGTGGCGCCAATGGGCGGACGAGCTACTGGTGATCTGTCACCAGGGTGTTGCGAGCAAGAGCGTCGACGGTCGAAAGATGCAGGCACGCTACTTCGAGCCCTGGTTCGAAAAAATCAAAGCCTGGGCCGAAGATGAAGCGCTTGAGCAACTGGACATCGGCACCGGTTTCACTCGTCTGACACCGGATGGCATGGCCGAAGCCTGGAAGGGTGAAGTACCCCGGCATCCTGGATTGGACGCAATGCCGGGCCTCAAGGCCAGCCTCGACGGACTGCCAACTCCCGACGCCGCCGTTCTGCAACACGCCGCCCACTGGGTGGGAACGCGGTTCGAAGAAGAAAAGCGTCGCCGCGCCGAGATGGGCTTCGATGACATGCTGCTGCGTCTGGATGCCGCTTTGCAGTCCGAGGGCGGCGAGCGTCTGGCGACCTTGATCCGAGAGCAGTTCCCGGTCGCGTTGATCGACGAATTCCAGGACACCGATCCGGTGCAATACCGGATCTTCGAAAGCATCTATCGCATCGAAGACAACAATCCCGAGTGCGGCCTGTTCCTGATCGGTGACCCAAAGCAGGCGATCTACGCGTTCCGTGGTGCCGACATTTACACCTACCTGCGCGCCCGTCAGGCCACGACCGGTCGACTGCATACGCTGGGCACCAACTTCCGCTCCAGCCATGGCATGGTCAGTGCAGTTAACCATGTATTCGAGCGCGCCGAGTCTCGTGAGTCGGGACGCGGCGCGTTTCTGTTTCGAGAAAAGAATGGCGACAACCCGGTGCCGTTCCTACCGGTGGAGTCCCAAGGGCGTAAAGAGGTTCTGCACGTAGAGGGCCAAGTGGTCCCGTCCCTGAACATCTGGCATTTGTCCGCAGAACAACCGCTGTCCGGCGCGGTGTATCGGCAACAATTGGCCGCTGCCTGCGCCAGTGAAATCAGCGCATTGCTCAATGGTGGGCAACAAGGGCGGGCAGGTTTCATTGCGGACGGAAAGGATTTCAGAGGCCTGCTGCCAGCGGATATCGCGATCCTTGTCCGCGACGGCAAAGAGGCTCAAGCGGTGCGCGGCGAACTGTCGGCTCGAGGTGTGCGCAGCGTCTATCTGTCGGACAAGGACTCGGTGTTCGCTGCACAAGAAGCTCACGACGTGCTGACCTGGCTCAAGGCCTGCGCCGAGCCCGACGTCGAGCGACCATTGCGAGCGGCGTTGGCCTGCATCACGCTTAATCTGTCGCTGGCTGAACTGGAGCGATTGAATCAGGACGAACTCGCCTGGGAAGCACGGGTCATGCAATTCCGCGGCTATCGCGAGCTCTGGCGCAAGCAAGGTGTGCTGCCAATGCTGCGACGTTTGCTGCATGACTTCCAGCTCCCGCAGGCATTGATCGCGCGCAGCGATGGCGAACGAGTCCTGACTAACCTGCTGCACCTGTCCGAATTGCTGCAGCAGGCCGCGGCCGAACTCGATGGCGAGCAGGCGCTGATCCGTCACTTGTCCGAGCATCTGGCGTTGTCCGGCCAGGCTGGCGAAGAACAGATCCTGCGCCTGGAAAGCGACGAGCAACTGGTCAAGGTCGTGACCATTCACAAGTCCAAGGGCCTTGAATACCCCTTGGTGTTCCTGCCCTTCATCTGTTCGGCGAAACCGGTGGATGGCAGTCGTTTGCCGTTGCATTACCACGACGAAAACGGCAAGGCTCAGGTGAGTTTGAAGCCGACTGCCGAGTTGATTGCCCTGGCTGACGATGAGCGTCTGGCCGAGGACCTGCGCTTGCTGTATGTCGCCCTGACTCGTGCGCAACATGCGTGCTGGCTCGGTGTGACTGATCTCAAGCGCGGCAATAACAACAGTTCGGTGCTGCACTTGTCGGCGTTGGGTTACCTGTTGGGTGGTGGTTTGCCGTTGGCCGAGTCGGCAGGCCTGAAGCGCTGGCTGGAAGACTTGCAGCAGGACTGCCCGGCGCTGACTTACGCTGAAATGCCGCCAGCCACCGCCGAGCTTTACCATCCGCCGCAAAACCAGGCGAGCTTGCTTGCGCTGCGCGTGCCGAAACGCAAGGCCAGTGAAAACTGGTGGATCGCCTCGTACAGCGCCTTGCGCATTGGTGACAGCATGAGCGTGGGCAGTGACGAAGCCCCGGAGAGCCCGCAAGCGCAAAAGCTCTTCGACGACGAACGCCTCGACCCGCAAGCGCCCCGAGAAGTGGCGGCCGGTGGCGGTGATATCCATCGATTCCCCCGAGGCCCCAACCCCGGTACTTTTCTTCATGGTTTGCTGGAATGGGCCGGCGACGAAGGTTTTACCGCCAACCCACAAGCGGTCGAAGACGCGATTGCCCGACGCTGCAACCGTCGTGGGTGGGAAGGCTGGATCACCACGCTGAGTGATTGGCTGCAGCATTTGCTCAAGTCCCCGCTGCACATCGGCAGAGGGCAGGCCCCGGTGATTTTCGAGCAACTGACCCAGTACCGCGTCGAGATGGAATTCTGGTTCGCCAGCCATAAAGTCGACGTGCTGAAACTGGATGAACTGGTGCGCCAGCACACCCACAACGGCGTTGCCCGAGTGGCCGCCGAACCGGTCTTGCTCAACGGCATGTTCAAGGGTTTTATCGACCTCACCTTCGAGCACGAGGGTCGCTATTACGTCGCCGACTACAAATCCAACTGGCTGGGCGTTGATGACGCGGCTTACACCGAACAGGCCATGGAACAGTCGATTCTCGATAACCGCTATGATCTGCAATACGTGCTGTACCTGTTGGCCTTGCATCGACAGCTCAAGGCGCGGCTGGTCGATTACGATTACGACCGGCATGTCGGCGGTGCGCTGTACCTGTTTCTGCGCGGTACGCGTGCTGCCAGCCAAGGCGTGTACTTCGCCCGTCCACCCAAAGAACTGATCGAGCGACTGGACCGAATGTTCCAGGGCAAGCCAGAACCCAAGGCCGAACCCGCGTGGGAACAGGGAGTACTGCTATGAGCCGCACTTTTGCCGATTTGCTGCCGACCCCCTTGGCGGCGGAAAGCCTGGCGGATCTCGAGCCATTGAACCGTGCCGATGACTTGCTGCTGTTGCTGACGCGCTGGGTTGAACGGGGCTGGTTGCGTGCGCTGGACAAGGCCTTCGTCGCCTTCCTCCACGAACTTGCGCCTGACGATGATCCGTTGGTGCTGCTCGCGGCCGCGTTGTCCAGTCACCAACTGGGCCACGGCCATGTGTGTCTGGACCTGTTCGAGACCCTGAAAGAACCGGATTTCGCCCTGTCGCTGCCCCCTGAAGGTGATGTCCACAGTGGCGCGATGTTATTGCCGTCGCAATTGCTTGAAGCACTGGACGGTGCCCATTGGTGCAAAGTGCTGGCCTCCAGCAGTCTGGTGGCGCTGGCTGCAGACGGGCGTGAAACGGCGCAATCACGGCCCTTGGTTTTATCGGGTAAGCGCCTGTACCTGCGCCGCTACTGGGCGTACGAAAGACGCATCGACGATGCCCTGCGCCTGCGCTTGGCAGAACACGAATCGACGCCGGATGATTTATCCCAACGCCTGACCGGGTTGTTCGGTCCCGCCAAAACCGGTGAAGTGATCGACTGGCAGAAACTTGCCTGTGCCCTGGCGACCCGCAGTGCCTTCAGCATCGTCACCGGCGGCCCGGGCACCGGCAAGACCACCACGGTCGTGCGCTTGCTGGCATTGCTCCAGGCGCCTGCAGTCGAAGCCGGCAAACCGCTGCGCATCCGACTGGCCGCACCCACCGGCAAAGCGGCGGCCCGGCTCACGGAGTCGATCAGCCAACAAGTCCGCACCCTGCAAGTCGCCGAATCGGTTCGCGGGCAAATCCCGTCGGACGTCACCACCGTTCACCGCTTGCTGGGCAGTCGGCCCGGTACGCGACACTTCCGTCATCACGCCGGCAATCGCTTGCCGCTGGATGTGCTGGTGGTGGACGAAGCGTCGATGATCGACCTGGAAATGATGGCCAATCTGCTGGATGCAATGCCGGCCCACGCGCGACTGGTGTTGTTGGGGGACAAGGATCAACTGGCCTCGGTGGAGGCTGGTGCCGTGCTGGGCGATCTGTGTCGGGATGCCGAGGCGGGTTGGTACAGCCCGCAGACTCGCCAGTGGCTGGAAGCGGTCAGTGGTGAAAACCTCGAGGACAGTGGTTTGCAGGCCGACACCCAAGGCACTCATCCGCTAGCCCAACAAGTGGTGATGCTGCGCCACTCGCGCCGGTTCGGCGAGGGCAGCGGCATTGGTCAACTGGCGCGTTGGGTCAATCAGCAGCACCCCGAACACGCCCGCAAACTGTTGGCCGCACGAAGTCACGACGATGTGTTTTCCCTGCCGCTCAAGGGGGAGCAGGACCGGGCCCTGGAGCGATTGTTGCTTGAAGGGCATGGCGAAGGGCCGCAAGGCTATCGCCACTATTTGAGTCTTCTGCGCAGTCAGCGGCCAGGGCTCGACAGCCCGCTCGACGATCCACGCTGGACCGAATGGGCGCGTCAGGTGTTGCAAGCCTTCGACGCTTTCCAATTGTTGTGCGCCGTGCGCAAGGGACCCTGGGGTGTTGAAGGTTTGAACCAGCGAGTGACCGCCGCGTTGCTCAAGGCCCGATTGATCGACAGCGATCAGCAGTGGTACGAAGGTCGACCGGTGTTGATGACCCGTAACGACTATGGCCTGGGGTTGATGAACGGTGACATCGGCATCGCCCTCAAACTGCCGGAGCGTGATGGACCCGATGCAGGCAAGCAGGTGCTGCGCGTGGCGTTTCCACGAAATGATGGTCAGGGCGGCGTGCGGTTCGTGCTGCCGAGCCGGCTCAATGATGTCGAGACTGTCTACGCCATGACCGTGCACAAATCCCAAGGCTCGGAATTTGCCCATACCGCGCTGATCCTGCCGGACGCCCTCAACCCTGTGCTCACCAAGGAACTGATCTACACCGGGATCACTCGGGCCAAGCATTGGTTCACCTTGATCGAGCCTCGCGCCGGTGTATTTGAAGAAGCCGTGCGGCGCAAGGTCAAGCGCTTGAGCGGGTTGATGCTGGAGCTGGAAGAAAGGGTTACACCGAGCGATTGAGGCGCGAGTTTCCGGCGCCAAAAAACCGTCCGAAGCGCCGTAGTACGCGGCCTCGCGGGTGTTTCATCGCTATGCTATCGTGGCGAAATTATTTCGCTACGATCGAAGAGAATCACTGCATGAAGGTGGCTGCCTGGACGACAGGACGCGTCATTGGCGGCAAGCAAGTGTTGCTCGCTGGCGTGCTCTGCTGGCTGTCCGGCAGCGTTTTTGCGCAGTCGCAAACGCCGGCGAGCATGGCTGACCAGCGTGCCCAATCGGTCACTCAAGTGGTGCTCGGCATTCTCAGTTACGCCCGCTGGCCGGTTGAGCCCGCGCAACTGCGTTTGTGCGTGGTCGGCCCCACTGAATACACCGACGATCTGGTCAAAGGCACCACCCAGGCCACCGGCCGGCCTGTCACTGTACGGCGCCTGCTGGCTGACAACCCGTCGATTGTCGGTGAATGCGATGCGGTGTACATCGGCAAACTGACCGGTGATGAACGCAGTCGACTGTTCGCCTCATTGATGGGACGCCCGGTGCTGAGCATCAGTGAAAGCGATGATCAATGCACCGTCGGCAGCCTGTTCTGCCTGCGGGTCGGCGATGAGCAGGTATCCTTCGAGGTCAACCTCGACTCCGTCGCCCGCAGTGGCGTGCGCATTCACCCCAGTGTGTTGCAGTTGTCCCGCCGCAAGCCGGCGGCCTCATGAGTCTGTTCAAAACTGGTACTCGGCCGACCTTGCGGTCAGTTATCGGTCGTGGGCATCTGATCGTCGCGCTGGTCGCCGTGGCCATGGCCAGCGTGTCACTGACCTTGCTTGGCGTCCTCGCGTTGCGGGTCTACGCCGACCACAACCTGCACCTGATTGCGCGCTCGATCGATTACACCGTCGAAGCGGCGGTGGTGTTCAACGACAAAGCCGCCGCCACTGAAGCGCTGGCCATGATCGCGTCCACCGAGGAAGTCGCCGACGCCCAGGTGCTGGACGCCAAAGGGCGGTTACTGGCGCGCTGGCAGCGTTCGGAAAACGGTTTGTTCTCCGATCTTGAATTGCAGATCGCCAAGATCTTTCTGGAAAAACCCATCGACATGCCGATTGTTCATCAGGGCCAGGAGATCGGCAGCATTCAGCTCACCGGACACGGCGGCAGCCTGATGCGCTTTCTGCTTAGCGGTCTGGCGGGCATTATCCTGTGTACCGCGATCAGTGCTTGGGTCGCGCTCTATCTGGCGCGGCGCCAACTTCGCGGGATCACCGGTCCGCTGCAGAGCCTCGCCGCCGTGGCTCACGCCGCTCGCAGCGAGCGTGCGTTCGACCGTCGCGTGCCGCCCGCCGACATCGCCGAACTGGACAATCTGGGCAACGACTTCAATGCCTTGCTCGATGAGCTCGAATCCTGGCAGACCCACCTGCAAAGCGAAAACGAAACCCTGGCGCACCAGGCCAGCCATGACAGCCTGACCGGTTTGCCGAACCGCGCGTTTTTCGAAGGCCGGTTGATTCGTGCGTTGCGCAACGCCAATAAGCTCAACGAACGATTGGCTGTACTGTTTCTCGACAGTGACCGCTTCAAGGAGATCAACGACAACTTTGGTCATGCGGCCGGTGATGCGGTGCTTGTGGCGGTCGCGACCCGTGTGCGCGCACAACTTCGCGAAGAGGACCTGGTGGCGCGTCTGGGCGGTGACGAGTTTGCCGTGCTGCTGTCACCGCTGCACAAAACCGCAGATGCCGAGCGGATTGCCGACAAGATCCTCGCCAGCATGGAAGCGCCGATTCCGTTGCCGGGCGGTACTCATGTGTTGACCTCCCTCAGTATCGGCATCGCGGTGTACCCCGATCATGGCGTCACACCAGGCACTTTGCTCCACGCCGCCGACGCTGCCATGTACCAAGCCAAACGCGTCTCTCGTGGCGCGCAGCACACGGCAGGATCGGAACATCCTGTCATCCATGCTCAAACCAGGAGCTGATTGTTTTGTTCTCGATGACCCCGCGTTCCCTGCGATTTTTCGCGATCACCCTGTTCATGGCCTTGCTGGCATTGACCGGGTGCCAGACAGCACCGCAAAAGGGCCTGACTCCAGCGCAGATCGCCGTGCTTAAACAGCAAGGTTTCGAACTGACCGAAGAAGGCTGGGCGTTTGGCCTGTCCGGCAAAGTCCTGTTTGGCAGTGACGACGACAGCCTGAATCCGGCCAGTACCGAAATCGTCGAGCGCATCGGCAAATCATTACTCGGCGTTGGCATCGAGCGTGTGCGGGTTGACGGCCACACCGATGCCTCCGGCAAAGAGGCATACAACCAACAACTGTCCCTGCGCCGTGCGAAAAGTGTCGGCAAGGTGCTGACCACAGTCGGCATGCAAGAACAGAACATCCAGATGCGCGGTTTAGGCAGCAGCGAGCCGGTGGCGTCCAACACCACCACGACGGGCCGCACCGAGAACCGCCGGGTGTCGATCGTGGTGAGCGCCGATTAATCGGCGAACAACATCTCGCGCGTTTCACCCATCAGCAGAGCCTGATTCTGTTCAGTGACCGAACGGATGTAATCCCACAACAGGGTGATCCGCTTGAGCTTCCTCAAGTCCTCGCGGCAGTACATCCAGAACTGTCGAGTGATGTTGATCTCCTGCGGCAACACCGGCAGCAACCGTGGATCCTGAGCCGCCAGGAAGCACGGCAGAATCGCCAGCGACCGCCCCTGCTGCGCCGCCACGAATTGCGCGATCACGCTGGTGCTGCGCAAATTGGCACTGGCACCGGGCAATACGTTCGCCAGGTACAACAGCTCTGAGCTGAACGCCAGATCGTCGACATAACTGATGAATGAATGCTTGCCCAAGTCTGCCGGGCGGCGGATCGGTGGGTGTTTGTCCAGATAGTCCTGGGTCGCGTACAGCTGCAAGCGGTAGTCGCAGAGTTTGCAGCACACATACGGCCCGTGTTCCGGGCGCTCCAGGGCGATGACGATGTCCGCTTCGCGCTTGGACAGGCTGATGAAGTGCGGCAGCGGCAGGATGTCGACGGAAATAGCCGGGTAAGCGTCGACGAAGTGACTCAGTTGCGGCGTGATGAAAAAGCTGCCGAAGCCTTCGGTGCAGCCCATGCGCACATGCCCGGATAACGCCACCCCGGACCCTGAAACCTGCTCGCACGCCATGTGCAGCGTGCTTTCAATCGACTCGGCATAACCGAGCAATCGCTGACCCTCGGCGGTCAGGACAAAGCCGCTGGTCCGGGATTTCTCGAACAACAAGGTCCCTAATGCTGCTTCCAGCGAACTGATGCGCCGCGACACGGTGGTGTAGTCCACCGCCAGGCGCTTGGCCGCGGTGCTGGCCTTGCGGGTGCGGGCGACTTCGAGGAAAAACTTGAGGTCGTCCCAGTTCAGCGAGCCTAAAGACGTGATGTTTTTTTGCATGATGGACCGGCTTTTATGTGCGTTCTTATTAGAAGTTTGCACATCTATACTCCAAAAACAGCTGCACAACCAATTCGCGGCACACGCCTCATCTCAAGGCGACTTTCTCGCCTTGGCTCCCAAGATAGCTCTAACTATAAAAAGCAAACATCCGGAGACCCACATGAACGCTTCGCTCACGCCAAACGAAACCACTGTCCAAACGGTAAAGCTGTTGATCGACGGTCAGTGGGTCGAATCCAAGACCACTGAATGGCACGACATCGTCAACCCGGCGACCCAGCAAGTACTGGCCAAGGTGCCGTTTGCGACCACCGAAGAAGTCGACGCCGCGATCAGCGCGGCCCATCGCGCCTTCCAGACCTGGAAGCTGACGCCGATCGGCGCGCGGATGCGCATCATGCTCAAGCTCCAGGCGCTGATTCGTGAACACTCCAAACGCATCGCCGTGGTCCTGAGCGCCGAACAAGGCAAAACCATCGCCGACGCTGAAGGTGACATTTTCCGTGGCCTGGAAGTGGTCGAGCACGCGTGCTCCATCGGCAGCCTGCAAATGGGTGAATTCGCCGAGAACGTCGCTGGCGGTGTCGACACCTACACTCTGCGTCAGCCAATCGGCGTGTGCGCCGGCATCACCCCGTTCAACTTCCCGGCAATGATTCCGCTGTGGATGTTCCCGATGGCCATCGCCTGCGGCAACACCTTCGTGCTCAAACCGTCCGAACAGGACCCGATGTCGACCATGCTCCTGGTGGAACTGGCGATCGAGGCCGGCGTTCCGGCGGGCGTGCTTAACGTCGTGCATGGCGGCAAGGACGTGGTGGACGCGCTCTGCACGCACAAAGACATCAAGGCTGTGTCCTTCGTCGGTTCGACCGCCGTCGGTACTCACGTCTACGACCTGGCCGGCAAGCACGGCAAGCGCGTGCAATCGATGATGGGCGCGAAGAACCACGCGGTGGTGCTGCCGGACGCCAATCGCGAGCAAGCGCTGAATGCCCTGGTCGGTGCCGGTTTCGGTGCGGCGGGTCAACGCTGCATGGCCACCTCCGTGGTGGTGTTGGTCGGCGCAGCCAAACAATGGTTGCCGGACCTGAAAGCGCTGGCGCAGAAACTGACCGTGAATGCCGGCAGCGAGCCGGGCACCGACGTCGGCCCGGTGATCTCGAAAAAAGCCAAGCAGCGCATTCTCGATCTGATCGAAAGCGGCATCAAGGAAGGCGCCAAACTGGAACTGGACGGTCGCGAGATCACGGTTCCAGGTTACGAGAAGGGCAACTTTGTCGGCCCGACCTTGTTCTCCGGCGTGACCACCGACATGCAGATCTACACCCAGGAAATCTTCGGCCCGGTGCTGGTGGTGCTGGAAGTGAATACGCTCGACGAGGCCATTGCCCTGGTCAACGCCAATCCGTTCGGCAACGGTACGGGCCTGTTCACCCAGAGCGGTGCGGCGGCACGTAAATTCCAGAACGAAATCGACGTCGGCCAGGTCGGCATCAACATTCCGATTCCGGTGCCGGTCCCGTTCTTCAGCTTCACCGGTTCGCGCGGTTCCAAGCTCGGCGACCTCGGTCCGTATGGCAAGCAAGTGGTGCAGTTCTACACTCAGACCAAGACCGTCACCAGCCGCTGGTTTGATGACGACAGCGTCAACGACGGTGTGAACACCACCATCAACTTGCGATAAGGAGCCGGACATGAAAATCGCTTTTATCGGTCTCGGCAACATGGGCGCCCCGATGGCGCGCAACCTGATCAAGGCCGGCCACGCGCTGCGTCTGGTCGACCTGAACAAAACCGTGCTGGCGGAGCTGGAGCAACTGGGCGGCAGCATCAGCCCTACCGCCCGTGAAGCGGCGCAAGGTGCGGAGCTGGTGATCACCATGCTGCCGGCCGCTGTGCATGTGCGTAGCGTCTGGCTGGGTGAAGACGGCGTTCTCGCCGGCATCGGCCAAGGCGTGCCGGCCGTGGATTGCAGCACCATTGATCCACAGACCGCCCGCGATGTGGCAGCCGCAGCCGCCAAGCAAGGCGTGGCCATGGCCGATGCACCGGTTTCCGGCGGCACCGGTGGCGCTGCGGCCGGGACGCTGACCTTCATGGTCGGCGCCACCCCGGAACTGTTTGCCACCCTGCAACCGGTGTTGGCGCAGATGGGTCGCAACATCGTCCATTGCGGTGAAGTCGGCACCGGGCAAATCGCCAAGATCTGCAACAACCTGCTGCTGGCGATTTCCATGGTCGGCGTCAGCGAAGCCATGGCGCTGGGTGATGCCCTGGGGATCGACACCTGCGTGCTCGCCGGGATCATCAACAGTTCCACCGGGCGGTGCTGGAGTTCGGAGATGTACAACCCATGGCCGGGCATTGTCGAAACGGCGCCGGCCTCGCGCGGTTATACCGGTGGTTTCGGTGCCGAACTGATGCTCAAGGATTTGGGGCTGGCCACGGAAGCTGCCCGTCAGGCGCACCAACCGGTGGTGCTCGGCGCGGTGGCCCAGCAGTTGTATCAGGCGATGAGCCAGCGTGGGGAAGGTGGGAAAGACTTCTCGGCGATCATCAATAGCTACCGTAAACCCCAGTAATTTTTGGGGCCGTCGAGCTCCCTCGCCACATGTATGAATTTCCGCTCCTCAAAGCGTATTTACCGGGAGATCACGTCGGGTGATCCCCCGGTTTTTTTGCATCAGGCAAACACGAAATACTTGCGCACGGTTTCAACCACTTCCCACGTGCCTTTCATCCCCGGCTCAATGACGAAAATATCACCGGCGCGCAGATGGATCGGCTCTTTGCCTTCCGGGGTGATGATGCAGTAGCCCTCGCGGAAATCGCAGTATTCCCACTTCACATATTCGACGTACCACTTGCCCGGCGTGCAGATCCAGGTGCCCATGATCTTGCTGCCGTCTTCGCTGGTGTAGGCGTTGAGGTTGACGGTGTGCGGGTCACCTTCGAGTTTTTCCCATTTGCAGGCGTCAAGCACCGGCAGTGGATGAGTATCGCGAAGGACGGTAATCGGTGCGGTCATGATGACTCCGGGCAGTGGCTTGAAGAACTGAAGTGGCACCCTATAGCCCCCCTGCACCGGTCAGTTGTCTGAACTCGACATCCAGGTGTCCAGAAGCGCGCAACACCTCAAAGACTTTCCAATGGGCAATCGGCCCTGGACTGTTCGAGGCTGGCTTCGAACTCGATCAATTGGGCGTGCTGGCGCGACAGCACGGTCATTCGCTCGCTGATCTCGCGCTTCTTGGCATCAATGGCCTGATGCGCCAGTTCCCACGGCATTGCCTGACCCTGATGGCCGGCGAAGATCGCCTGCAATTCCTTGAGCCTGAAACCCAGTTGCTGGGCGCACTTTATGAAAATCAGCAGGTCGACACTTTGCTGGTCATAGACGCGGTATTTCCCCAGGCGCTTAGCCTCAGGCAGCAAGCCGATCGACTCGTAATGGCGGATGCTCTTGATCGTGGTGCCGGAGCGTTGCGCGGCTTGGCCGATGTACATGAAAAGTCCTTTTTTACCGGGGTACAGCCCCGCGCATTATCGGCAGACTCAGCGGCTGGCGATAGCCTGGGCTTGCAGCAGCCAGGCTGCACGCTGATCAGCGCTGGCGCCGAGAATCGGGCCGAACGTGAGCGTGCGCCTGGGTTTGATGCCGCAGAAGGCGAGGGTGGTTTTGCGGACCTGATGCAGCCCGGGCATGCGGTACACCCAACGGTAATACCAGGGCGGCGTGTCCATGGTCACCAATAAATGCGCGCTGCGACCGCGCAACAATTTGTCGGGAAAGGCTTTGCCCTCACGGTACTTGAAAGCGAAACCGGGCAGGAACACCCGATCAAAAAAGCCCTTGAGCAAGGCTGGAATCCCGCCCCACCAGATCGGATATACCAGCGTCAGATGCTCGGCCCACAAGATGTCGGCCTGCGCCTGACGCAAGTCGGCCTCCAGAGGTTGAACCTGTTGATAGCCTTCGCGCAGCACCGGATCGAAGTCCATCCTGCCGAGAAACAACTGGCGGACTTCATGCCCGGCGCGCAACGCCGATTGTGCGTAGCGCTCGGCGAGTGCCGCGCAGAAGCTGTTGCTGGAAGGATGACCGAGAATCACCAGAATTCGCTTGCCCATCGCCTCTGTCCTTGAAGATCAAACCTCAAGGGTAAAGTCTGCCCCTCAGGGGAGAGTCAAGGCGTGCAGCAGGGCTCTGGCATAACCGGGCAGCGTGGCAAAGTCCCTGGCGCAGAGCAGGAGTTTGCGTTGGGCCCAGGGTTCTTGCAGCGCGATGCTCTTGAAAGGCGGCTCGCCGGTCCAGCGCTCGACGGCTGCGAGCGGCACGATTGCCAACCCTGCGCCGCGGGCGACCATGCGCATGACGCCATCAAAACCGTCGGCGCGGATGCGGATTTTCAGGCGAACACCTACGTGCAGCGCCTGTTCTTCGAGGTACACCGCCAAGGCGCTGCTGGCGTTCAGGCCGACATAATCGTGGTGCAAGGTGTCGCTGAAACTAAGGCATTCGGTGTCGGCCAGGAGGTGGTCGCGGGGCAGGATCAATACCAGCGGATCGTCGCGGAAAGCGCGGGTCTGCAGATCATCGGTGTCCACGGCGTCGGACACGATGCCCAGGTCTGCAGCACCTTGGCGCAACGCGTGGGTGATGCGTGCGCTGGGCAATTCCTGAAGGTCGATGTCGAGGTTCGGATGCTCGTGCAGGAAGTCGGCGAGCAATTCCGGCAGGTACTCGGTGATTACCGTGGTGTTGCACAGCAACCGGACCTGACCTTTGACGCCCTTGGCGTATTCCGCCAGGTCCTGTTGCATGCGTTCGGCTTGTTGCAGCAGGGATCGGGCGTGTTGTGCCAGGGCTTTGCCGGCCGGCGTGGGCGTGACGCCGCGACGGCCTCGCTGCAGAAACTCAATGCCCAGCGAAGCCTCCATGGCACGGATTCTCGCGCTCGCCGCCGCCAGGGACAAATGACTGCGCGCGGCGCCGGCGGTGATGTTGCCGCTGTCGAGGATGTTCAGGTAGAGGCGCAGGTCGGTCAGGTCGAAGTGCATCGGCAACCTCTGGATGTGTGTTGTCTGGGCGGGCCTCTTCGCGAGCAGGCTCGCTCCCACAGGTGAGCGAGTTCTCATTGGAGAAATGCGATTCACTGTGGGAGCGAGCCTGCTCGCGAAGGCGTCGTTCGAAGCGACGAAACTTTCAGCCTCTTGCTCAGCAAAAGGCATCCTCAGTATATGGCAGATTTTCACGCGACTAATTCGGGCTCAGGATAGCCCCATGAATACACTCGCCGCGTTCTATCAAAACCTCGGGCTGGCCCTGTCTTTACTGGTCATCGCCACCTTCCTCCTGGCCGGCATGATCAAAGGCATCATCGGGCTCGGCTTGCCAACCATCGCCATGGGCCTGCTCGGTCTGGCTATGGCACCGTCGCAGGCTGCTGCACTGCTGATCATTCCCGCAACGCTCACCAATGTCTGGCAACTGGCATTCGGCGGGCACCTGCGCGGGTTGAACAAGCGTCTATGGCCGATGCTGTTGGCGATCTTCATCGGCACAGGCGCCGGCACGTTGTGGATCGGCATGGCCGGCGGGCATTGGGTGGTGCGGGCATTGGGCGCGGCGTTGTTGCTCTATGCGCTGAGCGGTTTGTTCCTGCCGACTCTGCGCGTTGGCAGTCGCAGCGAGCGCTGGCTCGGTCCGCTGTGCGGCATGCTGACAGGCGTCATCACCTCGGCCACCGGGGTCTTCGTGATTCCGGCGGTGCCTTATCTGCAAGCGCTCGGTTTGAGCAAGGACGAACTGGTGCAGGCGTTGGGCTTGTCGTTCACCGTTTCGACCTTGGCGCTGGCGGCCGGCCTGTGGTGGCGCGACGCCTTGGGCGGGGGCGAATTGAGCGCGTCGTTGCTGGTGCTGATCCCCGCAGTGCTCGGCATGTGGCTGGGCCAATGGCTGCGTCAGCGGATCAGCGCGGTGCTGTTCAAGCGAGTGTTCTTCATCGGCCTCGGCGTGCTCGGCGGCCATTTGCTGATCAGCGGGTAGCGGACGACGGGCTGAGCATGTCGATGGCGCGGATCTCGAAATCCCGTTCCAGGAATTCATCGCGCTGCTCAAGGAACTGCTTCATGTGCGGCAGGTTCGAGTGCACGTCCAGATGAGCCTGGGATTGCCAGATCTCGTAAAAGATAAACAGCGTCGGGTCCTGTTTGTCGCGAAGCATGTGGTACTCGATGCAGCCGGGTTCGGCGCGGCTGGCGTCTACATAACCGCTGAAAAACGCTTCGAAGGCGTCGGATTTTTCCGGGCGGGTCTTGGCGTGCAGGATGAAGCCTTGCATTTCACTCATCAGAAATCCCCTCAAGTTAAGAATCGGCGCAAGTCTATGGCAACAATCGCCTATAGATTCGTGCGTATTGGTCAAAAGGGTTTTGTGTATTCGAGGCTTATTCCGCGCGAGCCGCGCCGCTAACCTGCCGCCATCCGATTTCTGACCTTTCGAGATTCCCCATGAAAAAAGTCCTGTTGCTCAATGGCGGTAAACAATTCGCCCACTCCGATGGCCGCTACAACACCACCCTGCATGAAACGGCGCTGAGTGTGCTGGATCGCGGCGGCGTGGACGTGAAAGCCACCTTCATCGACGAGGGCTACGACGTCGCCGAAGAAGTCGCCAAATTTCTCTGGGCCGACGTGATCATTTATCAAATGCCGGGCTGGTGGATGGGCGCGCCGTGGACCGTGAAAAAGTACATCGACGAAGTCTTCACCGAAGGCCATGGCAGCCTCTACGCCAGTGATGGCCGCACCCGTTCCGATGCATCTCAGAAATACGGCAGCGGCGGTTTGGTGCAGGGCAAGCAGTACATGCTGTCGTTGACCTGGAACGCGCCTCAACAAGCGTTCGATGACCCGAGCGATTTCTTTGAAGGCAAAGGCGTGGACGCGGTGTACTTCCCGTTCCACAAGGCCAATGAGTTCCTCGGCATGACCGGCTTGCCAACCTTCCTGAGCGTCGACGTGATGAAACGCCCGAACATCGAAGCCGATGTCGCGCGCTATGAGCAGCATTTGACCGAGGTGTTTGGCCTCAAGGCTTGAGGTTCCTTTTGCCCCGCATCCAGCTACTATCAAGCCAGTTTTGAATGAGGGGCCTTTGTGAAAGCCAGATCCGATGAATTGCAGATTTTCGTCTGCGTGATTGAATGCGGGTCGATTTCCGCTGCCGCCGAACAGGTCGGGCAAACGCCTTCGGCGGTCAGCCGCACACTGTCGCGGCTGGAGGCCAAACTCGATACCACGCTGATCAATCGCACCACACGGCGCATGGACCTGACCGAAGAGGGCAAGTACTTCTTCGAGCACGCCAAGCGGATTCTCGATCAGATGGACGAGCTCGAAGAGCGCCTCAATTCCCGCCAGCAAACCCCGTCCGGGCGGCTGCGGATCAATGCCGCGTCACCGTTCATGCTGCATGCCATCGTGCCGTACATCGACGAATTCCGCAGGCTTTACCCGGACATCCAGCTGGAACTCAACAGCAACGATCTGATTATCGATCTGCTGGAGCAAAGCACCGACATCGCCATCCGCATCGGCACGCTCGCGGACTCGACCTTGCATGCCCGCTCGCTGGGGTGCAGTCCGCTGCACATCGTCGCCAGCCCGGCCTATATCGAGCAACACGGTGCGCCGCAGGCAGTGGCGGATTTAAGTGAGCACGCGTTGCTGGGGTTTACCCAGAACGAAGGCCTCAACCAGTGGCCGTTACGTTATGTACACGGTGATCGCTGGCCGATCGAGGCATCGATCAGTGCCTCCAGCGGCGAGACGATCCGGCACCTCGCGCTGGAAGGGCAGGGCATTGCCTGCCTGTCGCATTACATGACGATCGAGGACATTCGCGCCGGCCGTTTGCAGGTGCTGCTGGCGGACTTCAACAGCGGCTATCGCCAGCCGATCAACGCGGTGTACTACCGCAACTCGCAACTGGCCCTGCGCATTCAGTGCTTCCTGGACTTCATTCAGGGCAAGTTGGCGGTGTATGCAAACTCGGATTTCAAAGGCTGATTCGTGATCCCTGCGCAAGAGTGAATTGGGTCAGAGGGGATTTTTCGTCAGTGATCACTCCTCGATACTCGTCGCATCACTTATTCACGCAGGGAGTTTCTCCATGAACGTATTCGTCACCGGCGCTGCCGGTTTCATCGGCGGCTCCATCGCCACCGGTCTGATCCGCGCGGGCCACAAGGTCACCGGCCTGGTGCGCAGCGAAGCCCAAGCCAATGAACTGAGCGCGCTGGGCATCACCCCGGTGATCGGCACGCTGGCCGACAGCGCATTGCTTGCCGAACAGGCGCGTGCGGCCGACGCTGTGATCAATGCCGCCAGCAGCGACCATCGCGGCGCGGTGCAAGCCTTGCTCGACGCCTTGCGCGGCTCCCACAAAGTATTCCTGCACACCAGCGGTTCGAGCATCGTCGGCGATGCATCCGGTGGTAAGTCCAGCGACGTCATCTACTTCGAAGACACACTGCCGGAACCGACCGTCGACAAGGCCGCCCGCGTGGCCATCGACAACCTGATCCTCGCCGCCGCGAATGACGGCGTGAACTCGGCGGTGATCTGCAACACGCTGATCTATGGCCACAGCCTGGGCGTCAATCGCGACAGCGTGCAATTGCCGCGCTTGCTCAAACAGGCGCGTAAAAGTGGCGTGGTCCGGCATGTCGGCCCGGGGCAGAACATCTGGTCCAACGTGCACATCGAAGACGTGGTGTCCCTGTACCTGTTGGCACTGACCAAAAACGTACCGGGCACGTTCTATTTCGTTGAAAGCGGTGAGGCGTCGTTCATCGACATGACCACTGCGATTGCCCAAGCGCTGGAACTGGGCGCGCCGCAAGACTGGCCGCTGAAAGACGCCGAAGCCGAGTGGGGGTATGAAATGGCCAACTATGGTTTGGGGTCAAACAGCCGGGTGCGTGGGAAAAAGGCGCGCGAACTGCTGGGCTGGGTGCCGAAGCGGGTGTCGGTGATTGAGTGGATTCGGGACGAGATGGTGTGAGTCCGCTTTAGACCGCGTCGCTGCCTTCGCGAGCAGGCTCGCTCCCACAAGGGATCTGCACAGGACACAGATTTTGTGTTCGACGCAGCTCCCTTGTGGGAGCGAGCCTGCTCGCGAAGGCATTTCTGAAGCCGCATAAACTGGCCGGGCCATCCGCAATTCCGTAACATCCGCGCACTTTCTTCTCGTCACTCCCTGCGTGCGATCCTCCCATGAAACCAAAACGTCTACGCGCCGATGTCCTGGCCGGGCTCACGACCTCTTTCGCCTTGCTGCCCGAATGCATCGCCTTCGCGCTGGTGGCCCACCTCAATCCGCTGATGGGGCTTTACGGGGCGTTCATCATTTGCACCCTGACCGCGCTGTTCGGCGGCCGGCCGGGCATGGTGTCGGGTGCGGCCGGTTCGATGGCGGTGGTGATCGTCGCGCTGGTGGTGCAGCACGGCGTGCAGTATCTGCTCGCGACCGTGCTGCTCGGCGGGTTGATCATGCTGGCGTTCGGCTTGCTGAAACTGGGCAAACTGGTGCGCATGGTCCCGCACCCGGTGATGCTCGGTTTCGTCAACGGCCTGGCGATCATCATTGCCCTGGCGCAGTTGGAACATTTCAAAAGTGGTGACACCTGGCTCAGTGGTACGCCGCTGTACATGATGACGGGGCTGGTGGCCGTGACCATGGCCATCGTTTACCTGCTGCCGCGCCTCACGCGCACCGTGCCGCCGGCATTGGTGGCGATTCTGGGCGTGGGGCTGGCGGTGTATCTGCTGGGCTTGCCGACCCGGACGCTGGGCGACATGGCGCACATCGCCGGTGGCTTGCCGACCTTTGCGCTGCCAGACATTCCCTGGACGCTGGACACCCTGCGCATCATCGCGCCCTACGCGATTTTGATGGCGCTGGTCGGCCTGCTGGAAACCCTGTTGACCTTGAACCTGACCGACGAAATCACCGAAAGCCGTGGCTTCCCGGATCGCGAGTGCGTGGCGTTGGGCGCGGCCAACATGGTCTCTGGCGTATTCGGTGGCATGGGCGGTTGCGCGATGATTGGCCAGACCGTGATCAACCTCAGTTCCGGCGGTCGCGGTCGACTGTCCGGGGTGGTCGCCGGGGTGCTGATTCTGCTGTTCATCCTGTTTCTGTCGCCACTGATTGAGCGCATCCCGCTGGCGGCACTGGTTGGGGTGATGTTTGTGGTGTCACAGCAAACGTTCGCCTGGGCCTCGTTGCGGGTGGTAAACAAAGTACCGTTGAACGACGTGTTGGTGATCATCGCGGTGACGGTGATTACCGTGTTCACCGATCTGGCCACCGCCGTGTTGTGCGGGATCATCATCGCCGCGCTCAACTTTGCCTGGCAGCAGGCCCGGCAGCTTTACGCCGACAGTCATCTGGAAAACGACGGCAGCAAACTCTACCGGGTGCATGGCACGCTGTTCTTTGCCTCGACCACACCCTTCCTCAATCAATTCGACCCGGCCAATGATCCTGCCCACGTCACGCTGGATTGCCGGCATTTGAGCTTCGTCGATTACTCGGCCATCTCAGCGCTGGATACGTTGCGCGAGCGCTACACCAAGGCCGGCAAGCACCTGCGCGTGCTGCACCTGTCGGAGCGCTGCAAGAAACTGCTGAAACGCGCCCGCGTCAGTCACGACTGAGATTGTCCCGGCAGGCGTGATGTAAATCCGCCTGCCTCATTTTCATAATCCACGACCGTGCATACCTGTTAGCGACATCTCGTACCCCTATACGAAAATAACTTTCACCTCGTTTGAAAATCACCTCTCGAAATGTTTTAAGAGTTTCACAATCCATTCGACGTGACCCTTTCGAGGAGTACCG
>NZ_JBSKHV010000031.1:0-15339 GCF_057128725.1 Pseudomonas oplopanacis
GGTGGGTGATGACGGGATCGAACCGCCGACATTCTGCTTGTAAGGCAGACGCTCTCCCAGCTGAGCTAATCACCCTTCACGTTCGGTGTGGCGCGCATTCTACGGAGCGACCCCACCTCTGGCAAGCACTTTTTTAAATAATTTTCTCAGGCCTTCCAAAGGCTTAGCGAAGGGTTGGCCTATGGCGCCGCTAAGAGAATAATGCCCCCCTTTGTATATAAGGAGAGACTTACCCCATGTGGTTCAAAAACCTGCTTATCTATCGCCTGACCCAAGATCTGCCTGTTGATGCCGAGGCGTTGGAAACTGCACTGGCCACCAAACTGGCGCGTCCATGTGCAAGCCAGGAGTTGACCACCTACGGTTTCGTCGCGCCATTCGGCAAAGGCGAAGATGCACCGCTGGTCCACGTCAGCGGCGACTTCCTGCTGGTCTCGGCGCGTAAAGAAGAACGCATCCTGCCGGGCAGTGTCGTGCGTGACGCTGTGAAGGAAAAGGTCGACGAGATCGAAGCCGAGCAAATGCGCAAGGTCTACAAGAAGGAACGCGACCAGATCAAGGATGAAATCATCCAGGCGTTCCTGCCTCGCGCCTTTATTCGTCGCTCGTCGACGTTCGCCGCCATCGCGCCGAAACAAGGCCTGATCCTGGTCAACTCGGCCAGCCCGAAACGTGCCGAAGACCTGCTGTCCACTCTGCGCGAAGTGATCGGCACCCTGCCGGTACGTCCACTGACCGTAAAAATGTCGCCAACCGCCACCATGACTGAATGGGTCACCACCCAGAAAGCTGCGGACGACTTCTTTGTGCTGGACGAGTGCGAGCTGCGTGATACCCACGAAGACGGCGGCATCGTGCGCTGCAAGCGTCAGGACCTGACCAGCGAAGAAATCCAGCTGCACCTGAGCACCGGCAAAGTGGTCACTCAGCTGTCGCTGGCCTGGCAAGACAAACTGTCGTTCGTCCTCGACGACAAGATGGTGGTCAAGCGCCTGAAATTCGAAGACCTGCTGCAGGATCAAGCGGAACAGGACGGCGGCGAAGAGGCCCTCGGCCAACTGGACGCCAGCTTCACCCTGATGATGCTGACCTTCGGCGACTTCCTGCCGGCGCTGGTTGAAGCGTTGGGCGGCGAAGAGACGCCGCAGGGGATCTAAACGCTTGTGATCTCAACTGTGGGAGCGAGCCTGCTCGCGAAGGCGGAGTGCCAGTCGACAAATATAGTGACTGACACACTGCCTTCGCGAGCAGGCTCGCTCCCACATTGGGTTTTGTGACGCTACTTAATAATAAGGATCAGGTCATGCGCGCACTCGCTGCATTAAGCCGTTTTGTCGGCAACACCTTCGCTTACTGGGTACTGATTTTCGCGGTCGTGGCATTCCTGCAACCGGCGTGGTTCATCGGCCTCAAAGGCGCGATCGTGCCACTGCTGGGGCTGGTGATGTTCGGCATGGGCCTGACCCTCAAACTCGAAGACTTCGCCGAAGTCGCCCGCCATCCGTGGCGCGTGGCCCTTGGCGTGGTTGCCCATTTCGTGATCATGCCCGGTGTGGCGTGGTTGCTCTGCCAGGCGTTTCACCTGCCGCCGGAAATCGCTGTCGGGGTCATTCTGGTCGGTTGCTGCCCAAGCGGCACCTCGTCGAACGTCATGACCTGGCTGGCACGCGGCGATCTGGCCCTGTCGGTGGCCATCGCCGCCGTCACCACCCTCCTCGCCCCGCTGCTGACCCCGGCACTGATCTGGCTGCTGGCCTCGGCGTGGTTGCCGGTGTCCTTCATGGAGCTGTTCTGGTCGATCCTGCAAGTGGTGCTGTTGCCGATCATCCTCGGTGTGGTTGCGCAACGCGTGCTCGGCGCCAGGGTGCGCCACGCGGTAGAAGTGTTGCCGCTGATTTCGGTGGTGAGCATCGTGATCATCGTCACCGCCGTGGTCGCCGCCAGCCAGGCGAAGATTGCCGAGTCCGGCCTGCTGATCATGGCCGTGGTCATGCTGCACAACAGCTTCGGCTATCTGCTGGGCTACTTCACCGGGCGCCTGTTCAAGCTGCCATTGGCCCAACGCAAATCCCTGGCGCTGGAAGTCGGCATGCAGAATTCCGGGCTGGGTGCTGCGCTGGCCAGTGCGCACTTCTCGCCGTTGGCGGCGGTGCCGAGTGCGTTGTTCAGCGTGTGGCACAACATTTCCGGGGCGCTGCTCTCGACGTATTTCCGTCGAATGAGCGAGAAAGAAGACCGGGAAATCGCTGCGCGACAGGCCACCGAATAAGCCGAAAACTTGATCCCCGGGTTAATGATGGGCACTCTATGGCGCAACGCGAGGACGACCTCGCGGCTCGATCGAGTCATTAATCTGGGGACGACCCCGTCAATCGATGGAGGTCTTCCGTGTCCTGGATCATCCTGTTTTTCGCCGGCCTGTTCGAAGTTGGCTGGGCCGTTGGCCTGAAGTACACCGACGGTTTCAGCCGTCCCCTGCCCACCGCGTTGACCGTTGCAGCCATGGCCATCAGCCTTGGCTTGCTGGGCCTTGCGATGAAGGAATTGCCGCTGGGCACCGCCTATGCGATCTGGACGGGCGTGGGTGCGGTCGGCACGGTGATTGCCGGGATCATTCTGTTTGGTGAATCGATGGCGCTGTTTCGGTTGGCCAGTGTGGCGCTGATCATTGCCGGGTTGATCGGCCTCAAGGTTAGCGCCTAGGCCACTACCGCTTTCGCGAGCAGGCTCGCTCCCACATATGATCTGTGTCGATCACAATTCCCCTGTGGGAGTGAGCCTGCTCGCGATGAGGCCAGCACATTCACCGGCTATCTAACGGTGCCGCGCAACTCGCCAACCATCGCCTGCAACTTCGCCGGCTCCGCTACTTCAACCGCCACTGCAGGCCCCGCCACCAACGTCACCCGCGACCACAACCGGCGAAACAACCCCTTGCCCGGATCGCGGCTGAAGAAACTCCCCCACAACCCCTGCAACGCCAGCGGAATCACCGGCACTGGTGTCTCTTCAAGAATCCGCGTCAGCCCACCCTTGAACTCATTGATCTCCCCGTCAGCAGTCAATTTGCCTTCCGGAAAGATACACACCAACTCGCCATCCTTCAGATACTGCGCAATCCGCTTGAAGGCTCTTTCGTAGATTTGAATGTCTTCCTGACGCCCCGCTATCGGAATCGTCCCGGCCGTGCGAAAGATAAAGTTCAGCACCGGCAGGTTGTAGATTTTGTAGTACATCACAAAGCGAATCGGCCGACGGACTGCGCCGCCGATCAGTAGCGCATCGACAAAGGACACGTGATTGCACACCAGCAGCGCTGCGCCTTCATCGGGAATCAGCTCCAGATTGCGATGCTCCACGCGGTACATGGAGTGGCTGAGCAGCCAGATCATGAAGCGCATGCTGAATTCGGGGACGATCTTGAAGATGTAGGCGTTGACGCCGATGTTCAGCAGCGACACCACCAGGAACAGCTGCGGAATCGACAGCTTGACCAGGCTCAACAAGATGATCGAGACAATCGCCGAGACCACCATGAACAACGCATTAAGAATGTTGTTGGCAGCAATCACCCGCGCCCTCTCGTTCTCGGCGGTGCGCGACTGGATCAGCGCATACAGCGGCACGATGTAGAAACCACCGAAGATCCCCAGGCCAAGGATGTCGATCAATACCAGCCAGGTGTGACCAAAGCCGAGGATTTCGACCCAGCCATGGCCGGTTGCGCTGTCCGGAATCCCGCCGGAATGCCACCACAGCAACAGACCAAACACGGTCAGACCAAACGAGCCGAACGGCACCAGGCCAATCTCGACTTTGCGCCCGGAGAGCTTTTCACAGAGCATCGAGCCGAGCGCGATACCCACCGAGAACACCGTCAGAATCAGCGTCACCACGGTTTCGTCGCCGTGCATCCACTCTTTGGCATAGGCCGGGATCTGCGTCAGGTAAATCGCCCCGACAAACCAGAACCACGAGTTGCCGACAATCGAACGCGACACCGCCGGGGTCTGCCCAAGGCCCAATTTCAACGTGGCCCAGGATTGACTGAAGATGTTCCAGTTCAGGCGCATTTCCGGCGAAGCGGCCGCCGCCCGCGGAATGCTGCGACTGGCCAGATAACCCAGCACCGCAACGCCGATGATCGCGCTGGAGACGATGGGCGCGTAGTGACTGGACGACATCATGATCCCGGCACCAATGGTCCCGGCGAGAATCGCCAGGAAAGTGCCCATTTCCACCAACCCGTTACCGCCGACCAGCTCTTCTTCGCGCAGGGCCTGAGGCAGGATCGAGTATTTCACCGGCCCGAACAGCGCCGAGTGCGTGCCCATGGCGAACAGTGCGATCAGCATCAGCGACAGATGATCAAAGACGAAACCCACTGCGCCGACCGTCATGATCGCGATTTCGCCGAGTTTGATCAGGCGGATCAAGCGGTCCTTGGCGAACTTCTCGCCGAACTGCCCGGCCAGCGCCGAGAACAGAAAGAACGGCAGGATGAACAGCAGCGCACAGAGGTTGACGTAGATCGAGCGGTCACCGTCGATGGTCAGTTTGTAGAGAATGGCGAGGATCAACGACTGCTTGAAGATGTTGTCGTTAAACGCCCCGAGGGACTGGGTCACGAAAAACGGCAGGAAACGCCGGGTGCGGAGCAAGGTGAACTGTGAGGGGTGACTCATCTTCCATGTGTCCCTGAGGTTAGGTAACGAGTGGCGTGGATACGTTTATTGGAATGCCGAACGTCGATCCAGGCCACACATTACCTAATCCTGGCAGGTTATTTCTTTAATCCTGCAATGCACGGCGAGACAAACAGCTCACCGCGCCACGCGCCTTGCAATGTGCGCCGGGCAACGATCAGCCACATCACCGCCAGCAAAGCCACCAGCACGCAGCCAAAGACACTGAAAAACGTCAGGTTCAAGGTGCTGGCCAGTTTCAACGTCGCCAGCGAGTAGACGCCCAACGGGAAGGTAAACCCCCACCAGCCGAGGTTGAACGGGATGCCGGCGCGCAGGTAACGCAAGGTAATCAGCACCGCGATCAGCATCCACCACAAACCGAAGCCCCACAGGGTGATCCCGGCCACCAGCCCCAGGCCGGCGGCGATTTCACCGATGCCTGGCAAACCGTTGGCGGCGAAGATGGCCGGCGCGTCCGCCCCCAGCAGCAACATGCCCAGCGCCCCGGTGCCAATCGGACCCAACGCGAGCCAGCTCGAAGCGGCCATGTTTTCGTGGGGCAATTTATGCAGCGCCATGCGCAGCAACAGGATAGTCAGAATGCTGAAGGCGACCGGCAGGGAAAACGCCCAGAGCACGTAGCTCGTCACCAGCACCACCAGTTGCGAATGAGCATCCGCCAGGTGCGGCGCCAGCAGGCCACCGCTGGCCGCCGCGACTTCAGCGGCCACAACCGGCAACAACCAGACGGCAGTCATCTGGTCGATGCTGTGTTCCTGACGGGTGAACATCATGTAGGGAATCAGCACACCACACGCCAGCGACATCGCCACATCCAGCCACCAGAGCATTTCGGCGATATGAATCACGCCATCGCCCCAACGTGGCAGGCCGAACACCAGAAAGCCGTTGATGATGGTCGCCAGGCCCATGGGAATGGTGCCGAAGAACATCGAGACCGTGGAATGACCGAAAATTCGCCGGGCTTCGTCGAAGAACAGCACCCAGCGCGCGGTGTACACGGCGGTGAAGACGGCGAACAGGAAAATATTGAACAGCCACAACCCTTCGGCGAACGCGCGCAAACCGGGAATGGCAAGTGGCAATTGCGCCAGCGCCAGCGCGAGCACCCCGGTGCCCATGGTCGCGGCGAACCAGTTGGGCGTGAATTGACGGATGACTTCACGGGGGTGCTGCAAATGGC
The DNA here is from genome assembly GCF_057128725.1 of Pseudomonas oplopanacis. Classification (NCBI taxonomy): domain Bacteria; kingdom Pseudomonadati; phylum Pseudomonadota; class Gammaproteobacteria; order Pseudomonadales; family Pseudomonadaceae; genus Pseudomonas; species Pseudomonas oplopanacis. The sequence goes on from NZ_JBSKHV010000031.1 coordinate 5,893, forward strand.
TGAACGGTTTGATACCGGTTTTGACGCTGTTAGGGCATGTCATGGCGAACTCCTGTCCTCTGGTGAGGTGGAGCCTATGGTAGAACTGAATCGAATATCTATATAACGGGTAATATCTCTATAACTTATCTGTTTTGCAGATATAGCCTCAGACACTGCCTTCCGATTCGATCACCAGAATCCGCGCCGCGCCCTGCGGATGCGCCACATGCTCGGTGCCGACGGAGGCATAAAAGATGTCGCCGACGTCCAGCAGAGCCTGCTTCTCGATGCCCTCTTCGCGATAGCGCATCTGCACCTGTCCATCCAACACCACGAACACTTCCTGTCCATCGTTGACGTGCCATTTGTAAGGCTGATCGGTCCAGTGCAAACGGGTGGTGATGCCGTTCATGTTGGCGATGTCCAACGCGCCCCAGGCACGCTCAGCGGTGAAGGATTTGCTGCGGATAATCTTCATGGGGCGGTCCGTCGAAATGAATGGTGAAGCCAAGGCTAGCGATCAACGCACATCAGCGCCACAGGCTTTCAACGAGCGCTGACGGATCAACGCCAGCAAAGCGCCAACGGAGAGCACGATCAGCACGGCGCCATAGCCGTCGGTGGTTGCGACCAGGCCGAACGTGCGCGTCAGGTTCCCGGCCAACAACGATGGCAAACAGAACGCCAGGTAACTAAGCACGTAAAACGACGACATTAGCCCCGCGCGTTCATGAGGTAACGCCAGCGGCACCAGACTGCGCACGGCCCCGAGAAAACCGGCACCGAAACCACAACCGGCGACGAGTGTGCCGAAGAAAAACAATGGCAGGCTGGCGCTGTGCACACCCAGTAACACCATGACGATACCGATTGGCAGGAGGCTTGCTCCCCAATGCAGCGCCAGAGCGGCGGGACGATTGCGCAGGGTGAAAATCATCAACGCCCCTGTCACCGTCAGCGCGGCGACGGTCGACCCGGCAATCAGGTTCGAAGTTGAACCCGTGGCCGTGCGCACCAACGAAGGTGCCAGGGAGGCATAAAAACCGCCGAGCGCCCACGTCGCCGTATTCAGCGGCAATACCCGCCATAAGGTCGAGCGCGCTTGAACCGGCACATGCAGGGTCGGCCGTAATGACGCCCATGCTCCCGGTTGACGGGAGACACTTTCCGGCAAGCGCCAGATGTAGAGCGCCTGCAACGCAAACAGGACGAGCAGCAGCCAATAAGTCAGGTGCAACGGCGCAGGGGCAAATTCGGCGAGCAAACCACAACCCAATCCGCCCAGGGCCATGCCGAGCAACGGCGCAACGCTGTTGATCAGCGGCCCCTGCTGACGGTCGATGTCCAGCAGCGTGGCACTCAGCACCGCGGTCGCCATGCCGGTGGCAAACCCTTGCAGCACTCGGGCACTGATCAGCCACGCGACGCTGTCAGCCTTGATAAACAGCAACATCGCCAGAATATTCAGCACCACGGCGGTGAAAATCACCGGTTTGCGCCCTAGGTGATCCGACAGCGAACCGACCGTCAGCAGCGCCGCCAGCAGGCTGAACGCGTAGACACCGAAAATCAGGGTCAGGGTCGCGGCCGAGAAGTGCATCTGCTCTTGGTACAAGCGATACAACGGCGTCGGCGCTGTGGAGGCCGCGAGAAAACTAAGTAAAGTGATCGCCAGAAACCACAGGCTTGCACGATTTGATTGAGAACTGGACATCGGCACACTCCGCAAAAGCTAATTTTTCGCTTTTGCGGAGTGTGCTACCGGTCAGCGCTTAAAGCAAATTCTTTGTGTTAAGGTCCGATGCATAGCTTTTAGAGCCGGGGCGTTTGCCTGACAGCATGTCTCGGCGAGAACAGGAAACAGCTAATGACAGGCCCCACGTTACGTCCCGGCGGCCGCAGTGCCCGGGTACAGGAATCGATTCACAAGGCTGTGCGCGAACTGCTCGAAGAGCAGGACCGCGCCACTGTGACCGTGCCGCAAATCGCCACGCGTGCGGGGGTTACGCCGTCGACTATCTATCGGCGCTGGGGTGATTTGTCGGCATTGTTGGCGGACGTCGCCCTCGCCCGCATGCAGCCGGAAACCGCAGCGGCCGATACCGGCAGCCTGCGCGGTGATGTACAGGCCTGGGCGGAACAGTATCTGGACGAGATGAGCTCCGAACCGGGCCGCAACATGCTGCGCGACGTGCAAGCGAGCCTCAGGCCGAGCTATTGCGCGACGATCATTGGCGGGCAGTTGCAGATGATTCTGGATCGTTATCCGAATGAACCGAAACCGGGTGTCGATCGGCTGATCAACATGGTGGCGGCGCCTATCGTGTTTCGTATCCTGTTTTCCGAGGCGCCGTTGGAGGTTGAGGAATTGCATCGGTTGATCGGGATTGCGTTGAATCAGTGATGGCCCCTTCGCGAGCAGGCTCGCTCCCACAGGGGATAGGTGTTTTCAGCAAATATGCATTCCAACTGTGGGGGCGAGCCTGCTCGCGACTGGGCCGGCACAGTCAACCAAAACCTGACTGACACACCGCCTGCGACACCCCGCCACGCCACGACCTTGGTCGACACTGACTAACCGGGGCGGTCGTGCGAGACTGTCTGACCGGGCGGGAGTCCCGGTTGTCTTTCGTCTGGAGTTCCCATGTCGCTGTCCAGCGGGCTGATCGCCGCCGTCGCCCTGGCCTATATGGCCATCATGTTCGCCATCGCCTTCTACGGTGACCGTCGCAGCACGCCGTTGCCGCCGCGCGTGCGCGCGTGGGTGTACAGCCTGTCGCTGGCGGTCTACTGCACCAGCTGGACATTCTTTGGCGCCGTCGGCCAGGCGGCGGAACAGCTCTGGTCGTTCCTGCCAATCTACCTCGGGCCGATCCTGCTGCTGGTGGGTGCGCCGTGGGTCCTGCAAAAAATGGTGATGATCAGCAAGCAGGAAAACATCACCTCCATCGCCGACTTCATTGCCGCCCGCTACGGTAAATCCCAGTCGCTGGCGATTGTGGTCGCGCTGATCTGTCTGGTCGGCGTGTTGCCCTACATCGCCTTGCAGCTCAAGGGCATTGTGCTCGGAGTGAACCTGCTGATTGGCGCGGGCGCCGACGCGATGGGGGTTCGAGCACAGGACACCGCATTGATTGTGTCGCTGGTGCTGGCGCTGTTCACCATTGTCTTCGGTACCCGCAACCTTGATGCAACGGAACACCACCGTGGCATGGTGCTGGCCATCGCGTTTGAGGCACTGGTCAAACTGTTCGCGTTTCTCGCCGTCGGCGCCTTCGTGACCTTCGGCCTGTACGACGGTTTCGACGACCTGTTCAACCAGGCCATGCTCGCTCCGCGCCTCGAAGAATACTGGAAGGAAACCATCAACTGGCCGTCGATGGTGGTGCAGACGGGCGTCGCGATGATGGCAATCATCTGTCTGCCCCGGCAGTTCCATGTGACGGTGGTGGAGAACATTGATCCTCAGGATTTGCGCCTGGCCAAATGGGTGTTTCCGGCCTACCTGGCGTTGGCCGCATTGTTTGTCGTACCGATCGCCCTCGCCGGCCAGATGCTGCTGCCCAGCTCGGTGCTGCCGGACTCGTTCGTCATCAGTCTGCCGCTGGCCGAGGCTCACCCCGCCCTCGCCTTGCTGGCGTTTATCGGCGGCGCTTCGGCGGCCACCGGCATGGTGATCGTCGCCAGCGTGGCGCTGTCGACCATGGTGTCCAACGACATGCTGCTGCCGTGGTTGCTACGCCGCAACAACGCCGAGCGACCATTCGAAGTGTTTCGCCAATGGATGCTCTCGGTACGCCGGGTGACCATCGTGGTGATTTTGCTGCTGGCCTACGTCAGCTATCGCCTGCTGGGCTCGACCGCCAGCCTCGCAACCATCGGCCAGATCGCCTTCGCCGCCGTGACGCAACTGGCCCCGGCCATGCTCGGCGCGCTGTACTGGAAACAGGCCAACCGCCGCGGCGTATTCGCCGGCCTCGCCGCCGGGACATTCCTGTGGTTCTACACGCTGATCTTGCCGATTGCGGCCCGTAGCCTCGGCTGGCCACTCGAAAGTTTCCCGGGTCTCGCGTGGTTGCACAGCAACCCGATGAACCTGCCGATCACCCCGCTGACCCAAGGCGTGGTGCTGTCGCTGGCCGGTAATTTCACCTTGTTTGCCTGGGTCTCGGTACTGTCCCGGACGCGGGTTTCCGAGCACTGGCAGGCCGGTCGTTTTATCGGCCAGGAAATCAGCGCCCGCCCAAGCGCCCGCTCGATGCTCGCCGTGCAGATCGATGATTTGCTGCAACTGGCCGCCCGTTTCGTCGGCGAAGAACGGGCCCGTCAGAGCTTCATCCGTTTCGCCTACCGCCAAGGCAAAGGTTTCAATCCGAATCAGAACGCCGACGGTGAATGGATCGCCCACACCGAACGCTTGTTGGCGGGCGTCCTCGGCGCATCCTCGACGCGGGCGGTAGTAAAAGCCGCCATCGAAGGTCGGGAAATGCAGCTGGAAGATGTCGTCCGGATCGCCGACGAAGCGTCGGAAGTGCTGCAGTTCAACCGAGCCCTGCTGCAAGGCGCGATCGAAAACATCACCCAGGGCATCAGCGTGGTCGACCAGTCGCTGAAACTGGTGGCCTGGAACCGGCGTTATCTGGAGCTGTTCAACTACCCGGACGGCCTGATCAGCGTCGGTCGACCGATTGCCGACATCATTCGCCACAACGCCGAACGCGGCTTGTGCGGTGCAGGGGAAGCCGAAGTGCATGTCGCCCGTCGGCTGCACTGGATGCGTCAGGGGCGCGCCCATACTTCGGAGCGATTGTTCCCCAACGGGCGGGTGATCGAGCTGATCGGCAATCCGATGCCCGGTGGTGGTTTCGTCATGAGTTTCACCGACATCACCGCGTTCCGCGAAGCCGAACAAGCGCTGACCGAAGCCAACGAAGGCCTGGAGCAGCGGGTGGCCGAGCGTACCCACGAGTTGTCGCAACTCAACGTGGCATTGACCGAAGCCAAGGGCACTGCCGAATCTGCCAACCAGTCGAAAACCCGCTTTCTGGCCGCCGTCAGCCATGACTTGATGCAACCGCTGAACGCTGCGCGCCTGTTCTCCGCCGCGCTGTCTCACCAGGACGATGGCCTGTCGGGCGAAGCGCAAAAACTGGTTCATCATCTGGACAGTTCGTTGCGCTCGGCAGAGGACTTGATCAGCGACCTGCTGGACATTTCCCGCCTGGAAAACGGCAAGATCAACCCGGACACCAAACCGTTCGCGCTCAACGAACTGTTCGCCCCCCTCGCCGCCGAATTCAAGGCGCAGGCTCAGGAACAAGGGCTGGCCTTCCGGGTTCGCAGCAGCACATTACGGATCGACAGCGACATCAAATTGCTGCGACGGATCCTGCAAAACTTCCTGACCAATGCGTTCCGCTATGCCAAAGGCCCGGTGCTGCTGGGCGTTCGCCGGCGCAAGGGTGAATTGTGCCTGGAGGTCTGGGACCGCGGGCCGGGCATTGCGCAGGACAAACTGCAGGTGATCTTCGAAGAATTCAAACGCCTCGACAGTCACCAGACCCGCGCGGAGAAAGGCCTGGGATTGGGCCTGGCGATTGCCGATGGATTGTGCCGCGTCTTGGGACATACGCTACAAGTTCGCTCCTGGCCGGGGCGCGGCAGTGTGTTCAGCGTCAGTGTGCCGCTGGCTCGGGCACAAACCGTGGTGGCGCCCAAGACCGCCGAACTCAACGGCCATGTGCTGAGCGGCGCGCAGGTGCTGTGCATCGATAATGAAGACAGCATTCTGATCGGCATGAACAGTCTGCTGACGCGCTGGGGTTGCCAGGTCTGGACGGCGCGTAACCGAGAGGAATGTGCAGCGCTGCTCAACGACGGGGTTCGTCCGCAACTGGCGCTGGTGGATTACCACCTGGACCATGGCGAAACCGGGACCGAGCTGATGGCGTGGCTGCGCACTCAATTGGGAGAACCGGTGCCGGGGGTGGTGATCAGCGCCGATGGCCGGCCCGAGACGGTGGCGCAGGTGCATGCGGCGGGGCTGGATTATCTGGCCAAACCGGTGAAACCTGCGGCGTTACGGGCATTGTTGAGTCGGCATTTGCCGTTGTAGCGCGGCCATTTGGCTTTACACAACGTGTGGCGAGGGAGCTTGCTCCCGCTGGGCTGCGAAGCAGCCCCAAAACCAATCACCGATTTACTCAGGAAAAAAAGCGCTGCCTGATTGACGACTGCTACGCAGCCGAGCGGGAGCAAGCTCCCTCGCCACAAAAGCAGTGCAGTGCTGAAAGATTACTCCGGCAACTCGGCCAAGCCATCCACATCGGTCATCGCCCGTTCCAGCAAATCCGCCGGCAAGCTCTTGCTGGCTCGTGCGCCGAGCAACTTCAGCTGTTCGCTGCGACTGACCAGATTGCCACGGCCTTCTGTCAGCTTGTTGCGCGCAGAGCTGTAGGCTTTGTCCAGTTGCTGCAAGCGATTGCCGACTTCATCCAGATCCTGAATGAACAACACGAACTTGTCGTACAGCCACCCGGCACGCTCGGCGATTTCCCGGGCGTTCTGGCTCTGGCGCTCCTGCTTCCACAAGCTGTCGATGACCCGCAGAGTCGCCAACAAGGTGGTGGGGCTGACGATCACGATGTTGCGGTCGAAAGCTTCCTGGAACAGCGTCGGTTCTGCCTGCAAAGCCGCGGAAAACGCCGCTTCGATCGGCACGAAGAGCAAGACGAAATCCAGGCTGTGCAAGCCGTCGAGCCGCTTGTAATCCTTGCCGGACAGGCCTTTGACGTGATTGCGCAGCGACAGAACGTGCTGCTTGATGGCGATCTGGCCGATGGCGTCGTCTTCGGCCGCCACGTATTGCTGATAGGCCGTCAGGCTGACCTTGGAGTCGACCACCACCTGCTTGTCGCCCGGCAGGTAAATAATCACATCCGGCTGGAAGCGCTCGCCATCCGGGCCTTTGAGAGTGACCTGGGTCTGATACTCGCGGCCCTTCTCCAGGCCCGCGTGTTCAAGCACTCGCTCGAGAATCAGCTCGCCCCAGTTGCCCTGGGTTTTCTGCCCTTTCAAGGCGCGAGTGAGGTTGGTGGCTTCGTCACTCAGGCGCAGGTTCAGCTGTTGCAGGCGTTCCAGTTCCTTGGCCAGCGAGAAACGCTCGCGGGCTTCGGCCTGATAACTCTCCTCGACGCGTTTTTCGAAAGACTGAATGCGTTCTTTCAACGGATCGAGCAACTGGCCCAGCCGCTGTTGACTGGTTTCGGCGAAGCGCTGCTCACGCTCGTCGAAAATCTTGCCCGCCAGTTCGGCGAACTGCGCTCGCAGCTCGTCTCGCGAACCCTGCAGGTCACTGAGGCGTTGCTGATGGCTTTCCTGTTGCTCGCGCAGCTCGGCATTGAGTGAGGCCGCCAGCGTGTCCAGGCGACGCAGCTCAGCCTCTTTACCGGCGCGTTCGATGTTCCAGGCGTGAGAGGCATCGCGGGCGTCGTCACGCTCGATTTGCAGCAGCTCGACTTCACGGCGCGTGGCAGCGAGGTCCGCTTGCTTGGCGGCATTGGCCTGACTCAGATCACCGATTTCATCGCGACAGGCGTCGAGTTGGGCGTTCAGGCCGTCCTGCGCCAGTTGGGCCATGGCCAGACGCTCTTCCAGCAGAGCGGCCTCGGCTTGCGCGCCGCTCGCACGGCGCTGAATTTGCCAGGCCAGTACCAGCAATGGCAGGCCCGCGCCCGCCAGACCGAGTAATAGGCTGGTCAAGTCCATAGCCATAGAGATTCCTGCCGATGAGATAAAGCTTGAAGGTTAACCAAGGCCACCTGACTTGGACAGCTCAGTCTTCGATCAGGCCCAGTTCCTGCTGGGCGCGCGCGTCCCCTGCCCGGGCGGCCTGACGCAGCAGGTCCTGACCGATACGGCGATCACGGGCATTGCCACATTCGCGGCACATCAGTTGTCCGAGGCGACTTTGCGCAGCCACCACGCCTTCACGGGCAGGCTGTTTGAGCAAGCGCCCGGCGAAGTGCTTGACGTTGCGGTTATCCCCAAGACGCGGACTGTCCAGCAGCCATTCGGCGACTCGCATCGAAAAACGCTTGGGTGGGGTAACACGTGGAGGTGTGGAGGTAGCAGAGATTGATACTGAGCGAAACTTCATAAAGCACTGTGGGACAGATCGGAAGGCGCGCAACTCTACTCTTTTTTTCTTACAGGTAAAGCCTAAAAAAACCCGGCACGCCCGTGCTAGAGCAAGCGCTCGGGACAATCCACAGAAGCTGTGGATAACTCAGTGGACAACCGCCCTTGAACTCTCGCAAAGCCCTGTGGAATGGGGCTCGCAGTCAAACTGACGATTTTTTCACCAGTAAAAAAAAGCGATGTTTTTCATTGACTTAAATTTTCAATACAGGCACCCACTGCGGGTGAGGCCTGGATGACAGTGGGGTTACAGTCTGCGCAACTTATGTGCACAAGTACCTTGGCGGCGGTTATATGGATGCACTTTTTCGGCGCGTTTTTGCATGGCTTCTGGGGATAAATCGGCAAAACCCTTGATCCAGGCAGATTGCGAGCCGATGAGTGACAGCCACCACCGGTCGGAATGTGAGCCATTGCAGGGCGAGAGACCCAGCTTCTTCGATCTTTTTTGCTAACACACTTCCATTCTCAAATTCAATCCGTTAGTATCCGCGGCGTTAGTACCAAGCTGAAAGTCAATTCTGGTCGAACAAATCCTCGCGGTCAGCCTTCCCTCAAGAGAAGCCTCCACCGACAAAACAGGATCGACCACCTCGATGGTTTCCAGGTAAACCTTGCGCCAACACAGCCTTCGAACAAAGCGAAGGGTGTTGCGAAGCTCACTTACTCTGACCGAACCAGCCTGCAAATTGATCAGGATCTTCACCCCGGGCCCAGAACCTTTGCCCTTGATGTGTTGCCTGCCCTCCTAAGTACCTACCTGCCAGCCCAAGCGCGCCAATTATCAGCGCTTCAAACTGGCTGCTTTGTTCCAGTCGGGTTCTTCGTTCGACCAATGGTGGTCGTCGTCACTGGAACGTTTTAATTTTGCACGGCTCTTATCCGTGTCGCTTGTAGGAACACCAACACTATGTCTACTCAAATCCACACTCAGGATGCCATCCGCACCCTAACCAACGCTTTTGCCCCAATGAACTGCCTGATCATGGCTGCTCGCAAAGGCTGCTTCAGTTTCACTCTGGTTAACGAACACGGCATCGCTCGTCACAGCGAACGCCTGTACCCCGATCAATACTCCAGCGCAGAGCCGCTGCAGGCCGTGATCGAGCGTACCCGCCAGGCATTGATTGCCTGAGACGCCAGAAAGACTGAAAAACCAAAAGCCCCGCTCAAAAAGCGGGGCTTTTTATTGGTTCTTCACGGAATCCCGGGAAACACAGAAACAAGAACGCCGATTTGATTGATGATGTTCGTGCGAGCAAACAC
>NZ_JBSKHV010000032.1:0-13476 GCF_057128725.1 Pseudomonas oplopanacis
TGCGTCAACAGTCAGAATCGAGCCTAGTCCCTCCTCCTCCCTTCAAGTCCTACCATACAAGCGAGCCTGCTCGCGAAAGCGGTGGTCCAGTCGACATTGATGTTGAATGTCAGTCAGCCTTCGCGAGCAGGCTCGCTCCCACAGGGGATGTGTGTGGGGCAGAAGGATTTACAGTCTCCCGCGTAACGTCCTGAAAACTGATGCGCACAACCATTCTTCAGCTAAGTCTTTGCTTCTGTTCATTAATCCCGGACAATCGCGCCCCTGTTTCGACCAGGGCGCTGCCTGTCGGGTTTTTCCGACTCGTCCTGGCCGGGTAGCAACTGACCGGAATGCGGAGATCCCACCGGATGAATGATCAGGCCAATAGCGTCGACAAACGCTATGTAGCGGCGGCACCAGCAACGCTTGAGAGCTGGAATCGTCATGACACCACCTGGATGCTGGGCCTGTTTGGCACGGCCATCGGGGCCGGCACGCTGTTTTTGCCGATCAATGCGGGGCTGGGCGGTTTCTGGCCGTTGCTGATCCTGGCAGTGTTGGCGTTCCCCATGACTTTCTACGCACACCGTGGCCTGACCCGCTTCGTGCTGTCCGGACGCGAAGGCGCCGACATCACCGAAGTGGTGGAAGAACACTTCGGCATCAAGGCCGGTGCGTTGATTACCTTGCTGTATTTCTTCGCGATCTTCCCGATCCTGCTGATTTACAGCGTGGCGCTGACCAACACCGTGGGCAGTTTCCTTGAGCATCAACTGCACATCATGCCGCCCCCGCGCGCGGTGCTGTCGCTGGTGCTGATTCTCGGCCTGCTGGCGGTGGTGCGTTGCGGTGAGCAACTGATCGTCAAGGCCATGAGCCTGATGGTCTACCCGTTCATCGTCGCGCTGCTGTTTCTGGGGGTGTACCTGATTCCACACTGGAACGGCGGCATTCTGTCCACCGCCAGCACGCTGCCTGAACCGTCGGCGCTGCTGCACACCTTGTGGCTGGCGATTCCGGTGATGGTGTTCTCGTTCAACCACTCGCCGATCATCTCGGCGTTTGCGGTCGACCAGAAGCGCCGTTACGGCGAACACGCCGAAGAGCGCAGCTCGCAGATCCTGTCCCGCGCCCACCTGCTGATGGTGGTGATGGTGCTGTTCTTCGTCTTCAGTTGCGTGCTGACCCTGTCGCCGGCACAACTGGCTGAAGCCAAGGCGCAGAACCTGTCGATCCTGTCGTACCTGGCCAACCACTTCAGCAACCCGACCATCGCCTTCGCGGCGCCGTTGATTGCCTTCGTGGCCATCTCCAAGTCGTTCCTGGGCCATTACATCGGCGCCAGCGAAGGTCTCAAAGGCCTGATCGTCAAAAGCGGCAAACGCCCGGCACCGAAGACCCTGGACCGCATGACCGCTGCGTTCATGCTGGTGGTGTGCTGGATTGTTGCGACGCTGAACCCGAGCATTCTCGGGATGATTGAAACCCTCGGTGGTCCGGTCATCGCGTCGATTCTGTTCCTGATGCCGATGTACGCGATCCGCAAGGTGCCAGCGATGGCGCGTTATCGTGGACAGGCGTCCAACGTCTTCGTGACGGCGGTGGGCCTGGTGGCGATTACAGCGTTGATCTACTCGCTGACCGCGTGATCGTTCGGCCTGCTCGCGCAGCGCCGGATAGACAGCTACAGTGGCCGCTGCACGTGATACGTGCAGCGGTTTTTTTTCGCCTGGAGACACCGGATTGCCCAGCGCCTCAGCCCAAAATCTCACTGAACGACCCAATCGCTGGCAGGATTTGCTGGCCGGGTTGTCGATAGCCGGCCTGTTGCTACCCGAAGCAGTCGCGTATTCAAGCATCGCCGCCGTCGCCCCGCAGGCCGGGGTGATCGCCTTGTTTGCCGGTTTGCTGTGTTATGGGCTGTTCGGCACCAGCCGTTTTGCCATTGTCTCGGCAACATCCTCGTCGGCAGCGGTGTTGGCTGCCGCCACCGCAACGTTGGCCAACGGCGATCCACAGTTGCGCTCGACGTTGGCCATCGGCCTGGTGCTGGTGACTGGCGCGTTCTTCCTGCTGGCCGGGCTGTTCAAGTTGGGCAGCGTGACCTCGTTCATCGCCAAACCGGTGCTGCGCGGTTTTGCCTTTGGCCTGGCGCTGACCATCATCCTCAAGCAAGTCGCCAGTGTGGTCGGTGTGCACCTGAGCGACGGCAATCTTGTGCGTTTTCTGCCGCAACTGCTGGAGCAACTGCCGCAGTGGAATTGGGTGGCGGCGAGTGTCGCCGCTGTGGCGTTGGCTTTGCTGGTGCTGTTTGCAAGGTTCCGGCGCTTGCCGGGCGGCTTGCTGGTGGTGGTGATCGGCATTGCGGCCAGCCAATGGTTGAACCTGCCGGCGTATGGCGTGAAGTTGATCGGCGTGATCGATTTGAGCCTGGAGGTGCCGAAGCTGCCTGTATTGCCCTTCACGGACTGGTTACGCCTGGGCGAATTGGCCTTTGCCATGGTGATGATCCTGTACGCGGAGTCTTACGGCTCGATCAGTGCCTACGCGCTCAAGCATGGCGACCGCATCTCATCCAACCGCGATCTGCTCGCGCTGGGTGCGTCCAACCTGTTGTCCGGGCTGTTTCACGGCATGCCGGCAGGGGCAGGTTATTCGGCAACCTCGGCCAATGAAGCCGCCGGCGCCACTTCGCGACTTGCGGGTGGCGTGGCGGCGCTGGTGGTGTTGCTCATCGTTTTGACCGTGTTGCCCTTTATTGCCCTGACCCCGGAGCCGATTCTCGCCGCCATCGTCATCCATGCCTTGGCCCGAGGCTTGAGCCTGCAACCGCTGGGACGCTATTTCATCTGGCGGCGCGACCGGTTGCTGGTCATCTGCGCGGTGGCCGCCGTGCTGGTGCTGGGTGTGCTGGACGGGTTGCTGCTGTCAGTGGCAATCAGTGTGGTGTTGATGCTCAAGCAAATGTCGGCGGCGGACATTCAGATCCTCGGGCGCATTGATGGCGGTCACGACTTCGTGGACCTGCAACGCCATCCGACGGCGCAAGCGGTGCCTGGGGTGTTGATCGTCCGGCCGGGGGAGGCGTTGTTCTTTGCCAACGTCGAGCGGATTCTGGGCAGCACGTTGCACTTGATCCGCCATTCGCAAACACCGATTCATTCGGTGATTCTGAGTCTAGAGGAATCGCCGGACCTGGATGGCACCAGTATTGAGGCGTTGCAGGCGTTTTTTGTGCGGGTGCGGGGGGAAGGGAAGCAGTTGGTGTTGGCGCGGCTCAAGGACTCGGCGCAGAACGCGTTGGCGGTGTTGCCGGAAGTGAAGGATACACAGGTGATCCTCAGCGGCCTGAGCGTGGATGGCGCCGTACTTCAAGCCCTCAAGACCAACGCATAACCCTGTGGGAGCGAGCCTGCTCGCGAAAGCGGTGTGTCAGTCGACATCATCGTTGATTGATCCACCGCCTTCGCGAGCAGGCTCGCTCCCACAGGGTTATGCGTTGTTCTGGCCAATCTTGCAGGCATAAAAAAACGCCGCTCATCTCACGATGGGCGGCGTTTTCTATTGCTTTGTAACGTTAGGCTTGAACGACCGGAATGTTGGCGTTCGCAGCAGCTTCACGGAACTCGGCGATCTGGTCGAAGGACAGGTAGCGGTAGACATCGGCCGCCATGCTGTCGATCTTGCCAGCGTATTCCATGTACTCCTCGACGGTCGGCAGGCGACCCAGGATGGAAGCCACGGACGCCAGCTCAGCCGAAGCCAGGTAGACGTTCGCGCCGTCACCCAGACGGTTCGGGAAGTTACGGGTCGACGTCGACACCACAGTGGCGTTCGGCTCCACACGTGCCTGGTTACCCATGCACAGCGAGCAGCCCGGCATTTCCATGCGCGCGCCGGCCTTGCCGTAGATGCCGTAGTAGCCTTCTTCGGTCAGTTGGTGAGCGTCCATTTTGGTCGGCGGCGACAGCCACAGACGGGTTGGAAGCTGACCCTTGACCTGATCCAGCAGCTTACCGGCAGCGCGGAAGTGACCGATGTTGGTCATGCACGAACCGATGAACACTTCGTCGATCTTCTCGCCAGCAACGCTGGACAGCAGACGGGCGTCGTCCGGATCGTTTGGCGCGCAGAGCACAGGCTCTTTGATGTCGGCCAGGTCGATCTCGATGATTTCAGCGTATTCGGCGTCAGCATCGGCAACCATCAGCTCAGGGTTGGCGATCCAGGCTTCCATCGCTTGAGCACGACGTTCCAGAGTACGTGCATCGCCGTAGCCTTCGCCGATCATCCAGCGCAGCAGGGTGATGTTGGAGCTCAGGTACTCGGTGATCGACTCTTTCGACAGCTTGATGGTGCAACCGGCAGCCGAACGTTCGGCCGAGGCGTCGGACAGCTCGAAAGCCTGTTCGATGCTCAGGTTGTCCAGGCCTTCGATTTCGAGGATGCGGCCGGAGAAAGCGTTCTTCTTGCCTTTCTTCTCAACGGTCAACAGGCCAGCCTGAATCGCGAAGTAAGGAATGGCGTGAACCAGGTCACGCAGGGTGACGCCCGGTTGCATCTTGCCTTTGAAGCGCACCAGGATCGATTCCGGCATGTCCAGCGGCATAACGCCGGTGGCGGCAGCAAACGCAACCAGACCGGAACCGGCCGGGAACGAAATGCCCATCGGGAAACGGGTGTGCGAGTCACCACCGGTGCCGACGGTGTCCGGCAGCAGCATGCGGTTCAGCCAGCTGTGGATGATGCCGTCGCCCGGACGCAGGGAAACGCCGCCGCGGGTCATGATGAAGTCCGGCAGGGTGTGGTGGGTGGTCACGTCGATCGGCTTAGGGTAAGCCGCGGTGTGGCAGAACGACTGCATCACCAGATCAGCGGAGAAGCCCAGGCACGCCAGGTCTTTCAGTTCATCACGGGTCATCGGACCGGTGGTGTCCTGGGAACCCACGGTGGTCATCTTCGGTTCGCAGTAGGTGCCTGGACGCACACCGGCTACGCCGCACGCCTTGCCGACCATTTTCTGCGCCAGGGTGAAACCCTTGGTGCTTTCGATCGGGGCATCCGGTTTCTTGAACAGGTCGAACGCTGGCAGACCCAGTTCGGCGCGAGCCTTGTCGGTCAGGCCACGGCCGATGATCAGCGGAATACGACCGCCGGCACGGACTTCGTCCAACAGCACCGGGGTCTTCATTTCGAAGGTGGTGATGACTTCGTCGGTACCGTGCTTGCAGACTTTGCCAGCGTGCGGGTACAGGTCGATCACGTCGCCCATGTTGATGTTGGTCACATCAAATTCGATTGGCAGGGCGCCGGCATCTTCCATGGTGTTGTAGAAGATTGGGGCAATTTTGCTGCCGAAGCAGAAACCGCCAGCGCGCTTGTTCGGCACGAAAGGCACGTCGTCGCCGAAGAACCACAGCACCGAGTTGGTGGCGGATTTACGCGACGAACCGGTGCCGACCACGTCACCGACGTAGGCGATCGGGAAGCCGCTGTTGCGCATTTCTTCGATCTGCTTCATCGGACCGATGGAGCCTTGTACGTCCGGCACGATGCCGTCGCGAGCCATTTTCAGCATGGCCAGGGCGTGCAGCGGGATGTCCGGGCGGGACCAGGCGTCCGGAGCAGGGGACAGGTCGTCGGTGTTGGTTTCGCCGGTGACCTTGAACACGCGCAGGCTGATCTTGTCGGCCAATACCGGGCGGTTCTTGAACCACTCGCCGTCAGCCCAGGATTGCAGCACGCCTTGTGCGTGAACGTTACCGTTCTTGGCGCGTTCAGCGACGTCGTGGAAGGCATCGAACATCAGCAGAGTGTGCTTGAGTTCTTTGGCAGCCACTGGCGCCAGTTCGGCGTCGTCCAGCAGGTTGACCAGGGTCACGATGTTGTAGCCGCCCTGCATGGTGCCGAGCAGTTCTACAGCGCGCTTCTTGTCGATCAGAGGGGATTTGGCTTCGCCTTTGGCGAGGGCGGACAGGAAGCCGGCCTTGACATAGGCTGCTTCGTCCACGCCAGGTGGAACGCGATTGGTGATCAGGTCAGCGAGGAAAGCTTCTTCGCCAGCCGGAGGATTCTTCAGCAGCTCGATCAGGCCTGCAGTTTGTTCGGCGTTAAGCGGCTGGGGAACGATACCCAGTGCTGCACGCTCTTCGATATGTTTGCGGTAGGCTTCAAGCACAGTTATTACCCTCATCAGTGGTCCCAAATGGGTGTCCGGGACGCTCATCCCGAAATTGCCGTACTCATGCGCTGCGTGGCGTTGTGGGCCACTTAGCCAGAATTACCGACAATTCCTTACAGAAGCTGCTTTCAAAGTTTTACGCCTGCAGAACGGGAGCTGATGAGGGTTGGCGTTGGACTTTTCCCCGCTGGAAAAACCCTTCGCCAACACCGCTCTGAAGGAACGACTGTGCTCGTGACGCTTTGAAAACAGCTTCTAACGGACATTGGCGCCTTAAAAGGCTGGCTGATTCTACGGCAAAAAAAATATAAACGTAAGTTAGCCCCTGAACTTTGAGGGGTGATGAATGTTAGACAAAGGGCTAACATGCCGACCTGTTCTGCTTTCCCGTGTTTTGCCTACCTATGCCCAATCAGACCATCAAGACCCCCTGCGTCGGCCTCTGCTCCACTGTTTACGGTGACTTGGTGTGCCGTGGCTGCAAGCGTTTCCACCATGAAGTGATCAACTGGAATGGTTACAACGAGGAGGAGAAGCGCGCGGTATGGCTGCGTCTTGAGCAATTGCTGTCCCAGGTGATGGCCAGCAAGCTGGAGGTTTTCGACTCACAGCGCCTGCGTCTGCAACTGGAGCAACGCAAGATTCGCTTTGTGCCGCATCAGTCGGAGTATTGCTGGGCGTATCAGCTGATTGCCCGTGGGGCGCGGGTGATCAATAACCTGGAGGCGTACGGGATGGTGCTGATGCCGGAGTTTCGTGACTGGAATTTGCCGGAATTGCGTGATGCCATTGATCGGGAATTCTTTTTGCTGTCCGAGGCGCATTACCAGCGGTACATCGCGCCCGGTTTCTTAAAAGACGCCTTCGGCGCCTAAAAGCTTCGCGAGCAAGCCCGCTCCCACACTGGATCTCCAGTGTTCATAAATCCCTTGTGGGAGCGAGCCTGCTCGCGAAGGCGTCAGTTCCGACACCGCACATCTCAATGCTGAGCCAATTCCTCAAGGTGATCCTCAATCTCCTGCGGCTTGAGCACCAACACATCACTCTCCACCGAATCCAGCACCACTTCCGCCGTATTCCCGATCAATGCCCCCGACAACCCCGACCGCGCCACGGTGCCGATCACGGTCACCGCTGCCTGCAGCTTGTGCACCATGAACGGAATCAACACATCCGCCGGACCTTCCTCGATATGCAAATGCGCATCGTCGATGTCGAATTCAGCCTGGAATGACTTGCACTGTTCGCGATAGCGCGCCTCGATGGTTTCCTTGAGCTGGAAGGTCGGATCGGCCGACGACAGCATCGGCGAGGGATGCGCACTGATCACGTGCAGATGCGCCTTGGCCAAACTGGCGATGTCATAGCCGTGATCGACGATAGTGTTGTGCAAGTGGCGATGTTCGAGGTCGGTGTTGCCCACATCAATGGCAGCCAGAATGACTTTGTCTTTCCAGGAACCGGCCGTTTTTACCAGCAGCACCGGCGTCGGGCATTCACGCAGCAGCTTCCAGTCATCCGGGGTCAGCAGCGCCTTTTTCAGCAAACTGTCCGGGTAATGCTGCTTGACCACCAGCCCACAGCCTTCGGCCTGCTGCACGTCAATGATGGTTTGGTGCAGGCTGTCATTCCAGGCCTGTTCGGTGGTGACGCTAAAGCCGTCCGCCAACAAGGCTGCCTTGAGCACGCCCAACATGCCACTGTGATCATGCTTGCGGTCGCACACCAGCAGATGCAACTGCGCCTGAGTCACTCCGGCAATCAGTTTGGCCCGTTTGAGCGCCAGGCTCTCCGAGTGTTCGGGTTCGATGACCACCAGGATGCTGCGAATGGCTTGCATGATCGGGATCTCCATAAACGGCTAAAAAGCACGGCGTTGCACAACTATAGTTGCTGCTCGCCAACCAGGTACTTGATGCATATCAACGGTTGGCGACTGGTGGTCTGCCGGCAGGCCGGTATAATCGGCGCCCTTCGTTTTGACCATTTATCCGTGAGCCCCATGATCCTTCCCGAAATTCACGAGTTCCTCGGCTGCCGTACCCCTGACGGCTGGGTGCAGGCCGCACTGGCCGATCAGGAAACCTTGCTGATCGACCACAAGAACTGCGAATTCAAGGCCGCCAGCACGGCGCTGAGCCTGATTGCCAAGTATCACTCCCACGTCGACCTGATCAACCTGATGTCGCGCCTGGCCCGGGAAGAACTGGTGCACCACGAGCAAGTCATGCGCCTGATGAAAAAGCGCAAGATCGAGCTGCGCCAGTTGTCGGCCGGGCGCTACGCCTCGGGCCTGCGCAAAGTGGTACGCAGCCATGAGCCGGTGAAACTGGTGGATACGCTGGTGGTGGGCGCCTTCATCGAAGCCCGCAGCTGCGAGCGTTTCGAAGCGCTGGTGCCGCATCTGGACGAAGAACTGGGCAAGTTCTACTTCGGCCTGCTGAAAAGCGAAGCCCGGCATTTCCAGGGTTACCTGAAGCTGGCTTACCAGTACGGCGACGCCAAGGACATCGCCCAAGTGATCGACAAGGTGCGCGCGGCCGAGCAGGAACTGATCGAGTCACCGGACGTGGAATTCCGTTTCCACAGCGGTGTGCCTGCTGCGGCGTGATGCTTTTTCAGCGGCAAGCGTTCAAAACGTAAAACCTTCGCGAGCAGGCTCGCTCCCACAGGGGGAACGCATTCCCAATGTGGGAGCGAGCCTGCTCGCGAAGGGGCCATCAGCAACACCACCAATTTGAAATGGCTTAGCGGCTTAATCCCAGCCGTTCATGCCATTCAGCGATGGACTCCTCGGGATATACCTCAAACTGCTTATCCCCCGCATGCACCTCAACCTCCACCCACGGTGCTTTTGAACCGAGCATCAAATGCGTGTGCTCCGGCGGTACCGGCAGCGCCGTGTCGATGGCAGAGGCAAACGGGTGGATCAGCTCCGGCCATTCAGGGCTGAACAGCCACAGTCCCGTCCCGCACAGCGAGCAGAAATGCCGCTCGGCAGTGCTGCTGTGCGCACGTTTATCGCCTTCGTCCTTCATGCGCGCATGGTAGATCGCGATGTGTTTGCGACCGCGTACCTTGAGGCTCCCGGCATCGCCGCCGAGGTTGATCCCGAACCCGCCACCGCCCTGGGTCTTGCGGCAGATCGAGCAATAGCAACGCTGATAAGGGTAGGGGTGGGCGCTGTTCAAACTGAACGTCACCGCACCGCAATGGCAGGAACCTTCGAGTTGCATGGCAACCTCCGACCGGTCTGGGGTTTATCCAGACAGACTAGACCGGCACCAGAATCGCATCACCCGTCGCCACCAGTTTGAGTTGATCACCGCTCTGGGCAAACAGCTCGGCGCGGGCGAATACCTGTTTCTTGCCGGCCTTCACCACTCGACCGCGAGCGAAGAACACTTCACCGACAGCGGGTGCCAGGCAGTTCACCGAGAAGTGTGAGGCCAGCACGTTGCCGGCGACCGTACCCGCGGCAAAACCGCACGCGGTGTCGAGCAGCGCACCGATCAGGCCAGCGTGCAGGAAGCCTGCATATTGCGCCATATCGGTGTCGCGAAAAGCCATGGTCACCTCGGCTTCACCGCTGGCGGCATGGGTCACTTCGAATCCGGCCCAGCGGTTGAAGGCTGAGGTTGAGTTGATCTGTTTGAGTGTGTCGAGCATGGCGAATCCCTCCGGTTGAGGCACCAACATGCGCCGGGTCTGGAGGGAAGTCATGGTGGATAAGGGAGGGTGATGGGGCGGTGGATCTGTGGTGAATGTGCTGGCCCCTTCGCGAGCAGGCTCGCTCCCACATTGGATCTTCGGTGTTCACAAAATCCCTGTGGGAGCCGAGCTTGCTCGCGATGAACGATAACGCGGTCCCGCTGGACGCCCGCAAATAGCCAAGGCAGCATGGACGCCTTCATCTTCAAGGCTGACCTCATGCGACGATTGCCTTCCTTAGCCGCCCTGCGAACCTTCGAATGCGCGGCCCGCCACGCGCATTTCGGCCGTGCCGCCGCCGAGTTGTGCGTTACCGACAGCGCCGTCAGCCATCAAATCCGCCAACTCGAAGAACACCTCGGCGTTTCGCTGTTCATCCGCGAAGGCCGACAGATTCGCCCGACCATGGCCGCCGGCCGACTGATGCAAAGCCTGCAGCAAGCCTTCGAACTGATCGGCGATGCCTGCGATGAGCTGCGCGATCCGTCATCGCTGGCGGTGTTGCGCCTCGCCGTTACCGCCGAGCTGGCGCAAAAGTGGCTGATGAGCCGGCTTACGGATTTCTACGCGCGGTATCCGCACATCACCCTGCACCTGTACGAGCAACCGATTGACGGCACGGCGCCGGGTGAAGACATCGACCTGGCGATCACCTACGGCACCGGTCCGGTGGACAGCAGTGCGTACTTCGTCAGGCCCTTGCCGGCGTTGCAGTTCTTCCCGGTGTGCAGCCCCGGCCTGTTCAATCAGGGCACATTGAAAACGCCGAAGGATCTGGCGCGGCATTGCCTGCTGCACGACGATCAGGACGGCAAGACCTGGACCGCCTGGCTGACCAGTCATGCCGGTGATCAACGCCCCGAACGGCAGCTGTATTTCGCTCACGCCGGTCTCGCGCTGGAAGCCGCGGCCCAAGGGCAGGGCGTGGCCATGGGCGATAACCTGACTGCGCAGGAAGATTTGCTCAGCGGGCGCCTGGTCCGGCCTTTCACCTCGAGCATGACTGCCCTCGGCCAATACGCGCTGGTGTGCGAGCGGGTGCGGCTGGAGCGTCCGGCGGTGGCGCAGATGCTGGAATGGTTCAACGATCAGTTGATCGATTGATGAGTTGAATTCAACTATTCCGAAATAATCATCGTTGGCGAGGACGGCGCCAGCGACCTTAGCCTGTGGTCATTCCAATCCCCGCTGATGAGGTTTGACCATGGCACGTTTGCTCGATTCCACCCCCAAGCAAGACGGTTTCCGTTTGCCCGGCGAATTCGAAACCAAGTCCGGTTGCTGGCTCGGCTGGCCGGAGCGCACCGACGTCTGGCGCAACGGTGCCAAGCCTGCGCAGAAAGTCTGGGTGCAAATCGTCACGGCGATCTCGCACAGCGAACCGGTCACCGTTTGCGCCTCCGCCGCGCAGTTCGCCACCGCCCGCCGCCAGTTGCCGCCGCAAGTGCGCGTGGTGGAGATGACCTGCAACGACACCTGGTTCCGCGACAGCGGGCCGTGCTTCGTGGTCAATGACCACAGCGGCGAAGTGCGCGGTGTCGACTTTGAATTCAACGCTTACGGCGGTCTCGACGGTGGTTTGTACTACCCGTGGGACAAGGACGATCAGATCGCCAGCAAAATCCTCGAAATCGAACGCTTCGACCGCTATCGCGCACCGCTGATCGCCGAACTGGGCGGCATCCAGAGTGACGGCCAGGGCAGCATCCTCACCACCGAACAATGCCTGCTCAACCGCAATCGCAACCAGCATCTGGGCAAAGAAGAAGTCACGCGGCGCCTGACCGATTACCTCGGTGCCGAGCAAATTATCTGGCTGCCTCGGGGCTGCAAATTCGACGAAACCGACGGCCACGTCGATGACCTCGCGTGCTTCGTGCGCCCCGGCGAAGTGGTGCTGCAATGGACCGACAACCGCGATGATCCGCAGTGGGAAATCTATCAGGAGGCCTACGACATCCTGCGCAGCACCCGCGACAGCCGTGGCCGAGAGTTGATCGTGCACAAACTGCCCCAACCGGACGTATTGGAGTGGACCGCCGAAGAAGCCGAGGGCCTGGACCAGCAAGACAGCACGCACACGCGTCAGGCCGGGACGCAAATCTGCGCGTCGTACATCAACTACTACGCCGGCAACACCTCGATTGTGGTGCCGCTGTTTGGTGATCGCAACGATCAGGCGGCCATGGCGACCCTCGCCGAACTGTTCCCGCAGCACAAAATCGTCGGCATCGAAAACTCCCGGGAAATCCTCCTCGGTGGCGGCAACGTGGCGTGCATCACCATGCCTCAATACGCCGCGCCTGCCAGTAACAAAAAGGGAGTATGAACATGGGCCTGCACAAACTGACTCAAGCGTTAATGCTGGTGCTTGCACCCCTGTGTGTGCAGGCCGCCGACACCGTTAAACCGGTGGTCAACCTGTACATCTGGGGCGAGTATCTGGCACCGGATACCCTGACCAATTTCGAAAAACAAACCGGCATTCATGTGGTTGCCGATCACTTTGATTCACTGGAAACCGTCGAGACCAAATTGCTCACCGGTCGCAGCGGTTATGACCTGGTGTTGACGGCGGGGCAGCATTTGTCCCGCGCGATCCAGAGCGGTGCGATCCAGACGCTGGACCGCAAGCAAACGCCGCACTTTCAAGGCGTCGGCGAGGAGTTCCGCCAGCACATGGCGGTGTTCGATCCGGGCAACCGTTACGCCGGCATCTATGCCTGGGGCACCACCGGTGTCGGTTACCAGGAAGAGGCGGTGAAGCAGCGCCTGCCCGACGCGCCACGGGACAGTTGGGCGATGCTGTTCGACCCGGCCGTCGTGTCGAAATTTGCCGATTGCGGGGTCAGCTTGCTCAACGATCCCAACGAAGTGTTCGCGGCGGTCATGAAGTACATGGGCCTGGACATCAACCGCCAGAACCTCGATGACCTGAAGCTCGCTGAGCAGCAATTGGCGAAGATCCGCCCGTATATTCGCTACTTCGACAATGACCTGAACATCAGCGACCTGGCCAACGGCAACACCTGCGTGGCGATGTCGTGGAATGGCAACGTGGCCATCGCGGCGGGGCAGGCCGAGGCGGCGAAGAAACCGTTCACGTTGAAGTACCGGATACCCAAGGAAGGCACGTTGATCTGGTTTGACGCCATGGTCATTCCCAAGGATGCGCCACACCCCGAGGCGGGGCTGGCGTTGATGGATTACCTGATGACACCAGAAGTGATCGCCCCGATCACGGACACCATTCACTACGCCAATGCGATTACGGCGGCGGACGGGTTGGTCGATCCGGCGATTCGTGATGATCCGGGGACGTATCCGTCGGCGCAGGTGAGGGCTTCGCTGTATAGCAAGAATGACAATGGGAAGGTGTTTAATCGGGCGTTGATTCGGGCGTTCAGCCGGTTGAAGTCGGGGTTGTGATTGGCTTGAGGGATGCGTCGTACTTTCGGACGTCTTCGCGAGCAGGCTCGCACACATTGGAATGCGGTTGGCTGTGGGGGATGAGCTGGGCAGGGGTTGATGGGTTGTTTTTGCTGGCCTCTTCGCGAGCAGGCTCGCTCCCACATTGGAATGTGGTTGGCTGTGGGGGATGA
>NZ_JBSKHV010000033.1:0-8080 GCF_057128725.1 Pseudomonas oplopanacis
TGCTGCCAATGGCCAGTCAAAAGCCGCAGATTATCGAAGTCATGTAGCTAAAAAACTATCCAAATCCCAACTGGCGGCAGCACAAAAAATAGCGGGGCAGTATTGTGAGAAATACCAATCACGTCGCTGATTTCTGACGTGCATATTCTTTTTATATGTGGGTTGTGCTGCCGGTTGTTAAGTTCCACCACTGACCGTTTCTGGCCGATTTCTGCCTGGTGCGAGGGGTAGTAAACGACCCAAAGCGGACATTGCCTGTAGCTCGAAGTTGACCGTCCATGATGCGGTATTGCAGCATGGTCTTGAACGAGTGGCAGCGCTGTTCCGGCACTCTGTAGACCGGAAAGCTTATGAATGATGCAAGCGCTACCTTTGCACCTAGCCGGAAGAAACTCATGATCAGGGTGTTACCGCATAACATACTCATGGAGCTTTCGGTAAAAGCCGAAGCATACGGTTTAACACTGAGTGATCTTTCCGCTACTTGCGAAAAGTTCGATGTTGCACCGCAAGATGTGCTGAACGAGTTGTCTGTCGCCGTTGCGGAAGGCTATCTACAAGAATCTTTGATCTATGATTTTTGCGATGGCGTTATGAACGGCATCATAAATGCCGTGGTTGAAGTGGGCATGACTAACGACATGCCTCAGCCCGCGTTTTCGCTTTACCAAGCGTTCGATCAAGGTGAATGGATCCGCAGTAACGACCCACCGGAGACTGACCCCAGTGAGAAATACACGAAGCCGGTGGTTCAGGAAATAATGGGTACCCTTAGGGGCTAGCTTTTACAGATCGAGAATTTTTCGCTTTTGACTGGGAGCAAGCGTGGATCGAACGCCCGCTCCTGGCCGTTTTTTGCCTGTCGCGAAGGGCGGCAACCGACCCAAAGCAGTCAACTCACTAAACGCATGTTCCACCGACAAAGAATGGGATTCGCTGAATTTCCGCCTCGCTCATTACTCGCCAATCATTTGGCAAAATACCGTACTCGAACTCGGCGCTTTCCAGTGCCTCATCCAATCCAAGCATCAAGTGGTCGCCTTCAATTTGGAGTTCTCCGTAGTTCTTAAAGCGTATCTCCAGATACACCAGGTCATCGTCTTCGGCCTTCAGGCCGAAAAGCACGATAGCGGTAACGTCAGGCCGGAAATCGCTGATTTTCCTTACATAAGCAAATAGGTGACTTGTGGGCTGGGGCATGGCGTTGGCCGTATCTATTGATGGTGGGTTACGGCATTTTATATGACTGCTCCTTGGCGTCGGCTCAGTACAACCTCTCGCGCACAGCCCTCAACACCGCTTCGATGTGCCAGGTTTCGACGCCGATGGCGACTGCTTCGCCGGCATCAAGCACTAACTCGATTTGGGTGGTTATGCCTTGTTCGAGAAGCAGTCGCTGCGCGTCTTCAAGAAGCCTGCGTTTACCTGTGAGCCAAAGTCGTTGTTTGCCCGTCAGCAACGCAAGGGTTTGCGGATAGGTGCACTGCAGCTTTCGACGCAAATTGACCAGCGCCGGTTTGTCGCCTCGGTCAATTGCCGGGGTCAGTAGATACTGGTTGCCCGACACTGCCTCCAGATCGTATTTGTCTTGCAGATACTCATCGACACTCATGCAACTGACGACCGTCTCACGCTCGCCCGTCATGACGTTGATCAAGTGCGCGTTAACACCGACGTAGCAGAACTCCGTCATGCCGCGGACGACGTAATCCTCACTGTTACTGCGAATAACCCAGTAATCACCGTTGGCGGAAAGCTCACATGACTGAATGACATAACGCTCAGGTTTGCCATCTCTCATGACGCCGTCAAACAGGCCAAGCACGATTTCGCAGGCCTGCTCGGCGGTTAGCACGGCGTTGATCTCTGTCACGCTTTGCCAAAGCCGAACAATGAACGCAGCCAGCCTGCCGACTTCCGTTCATAGAAGGGTGCGGTTTGCTTGAGGAAGTAATCGCTAAGGCCTGATTCCCCTTTGTGAACGCGATAGAGGTCAACGGGTTCGCCATCCGGAGCGGTATCCCCGGCAACGTTACCGGCTTCGCGCATGACCAGTTCAATATCTCCTTCCGCTTCAATACCAATGATCAGATGAGGCTTTTGATCAGACGATGCGTCATGCATCAACGCCAGAAATGCACGCTTTACGTCGCGATGTTTGGCGAGTAATTGTGTGAGCGAGTTGACCATCTTCGACGGATATTGCGACGGCTGTCCGAGCAGCACTTTGGTGTCTTTTTCGACCGTGCGCTGCACCGGCTTTTGGCCGATCTCGTCGGAGAGCAGTTGGCGCACCTCCTCCGGGAAAAACTCTTTCCCGTAAGGAGACTTTGGATTGAGGAAAAGAGGGGCGCCCAGTGTGATTTCAAACAGCGATCTGGCCGGGATCTCTACGTAGGACTCTTCGCTATCTATGGATCTTTGTAGTGTTTGCAACGAAGAAAAAAACGGGATGACAGCGGAGCCGTCAGGCTTTTGCCAATGCGCGATGCTGATGTTGCTACCAGCCTCGAGGTTGACTTGACCTTCGCCAGGGCCGGCAGTGCCGAGGACGTAGATAGTGGAATTCAACAGAGTCTTGAAAAAGTCAGGTCGATGGGCCGGTTCATCCGCCGCCAGCCTGAGTGATTTTTCGAGGGTGTTTTCTTGCTTGGTATCCATGATGTCCATCGGCAGTTCCATCAAAACAGACAAAAAGTGAGCGGCAAAGAGCGCGCAGTTTTTCACGCGACGGTGAAAACAGGAAGAACAGCAGGCTAATAAATCTGGAGCATACGGAGAGTCACCCTGAACGGTTTTCCAAGGATAGCTCCTCCATATCAGTGGTGGATGAAGAGCCAAATGCGGTTCGCCTCGAAGGGCTGCTTCTGGCCGTTTTTGCCCGTCGTGACAGGCAGAAAGCGACCCATAGCGACGCTCAAGGGTGACGCAGAGTTGTTGCGAAGCCGCTACAGTTAATTGAGTTGTATCCATTACAATTTTTTGAATGTATTGGTTGATCGGTTTTACGATGGCCCTCAAGACGTTTCTGACACGAGGGCACAATGCACATCGCCATCCTTACCTTTGAAGGGTTCAACGAACTCGACTCGCTCATCGCGTTCGGCATTCTCAACCGCGTTCAACAGCCAGGTTGGCGTGTGTCAATCGCCAGCCCCACAGCAAAGGTGCGTTCGATGAATGGCCTGATGATCGAGGCACAAGCTACTTTGGAGGACGCAAACGATGCGGACGCAGTGCTGGTGGGAGTGGAAGACTGACCCGAGAGGTTGTCGCGAATTCCGCTTTGATGGCCCGCCTCAAGCTTGATCCTGCGCGCCAACTCCTGGGTGCCCAATGCTCGGGCGCGCTCATTCTTGCAAAGCTGGGCCTGCTCAATGACGTGCCAGCCTGCACGGATCTGATCACCAAGCCATGGGTGGAAGAGGCCGGTGTTGCGGTACTCAATCAACCGTTCGTGGCCAACGGCAACGTTGCAACCGCTGGCGGGTGCCTGTCGTCGCAGTATATGGCGGCTTGGTTTATCTCGCGTCTTGCAAGTGTTGAGGCGGCACGGAGTTCGCTTCATCACGTTGCCCCGGTGGGGGAGAAAGATGTTTACATAACGCGTGCAATGGCAAACGTTGCGCGGTTTCTATGATTTAGACGATGGCTGCTAATGGTTGAAGAAACGGTGGTGGGTTAATTCCCAGGCTCGTCGGGAAATCAGGTCGCGTATGCAGACTGGCGTCATAGGCGACCTCCTGCGCGATGCTTAATTAACCTCTGGGGTTCCACCATCTTGGGCAAATGTATGAGAGGCCGCCTCTATCCGCTCTTCGAGCTGGGCAATGTAGGTTTTAGCGGCTTCTAGGCTGGTGAACGAAACTGCCGTTTCGCCAAGCCAAACTTTGCAACCGCCTCCTTGCTCATTTGATTCAATGGTGATTTTCATCTGCAAACCCTTTGCTGTTGAAGTGGCGGAGAGTAGCGCATTTTTTTGATGATTTAAAACGTATCAGAGGCTCTAAATCGGGCCTTTTTAGACTATTTGATATCAATCTTTAGACTTCGCCAAGTCTTTTGCCAGATGATCAAGAAGCGATGCCAATTTCCGCTCGGCATCTGCCAGCGCCTCTTTTGACGCGACTTCCCAGTCTGGTGCTATTTCGAGCAAGTCAGGTTCCGCCTCGGCCCGCAGGCACCATTGATGATGATCGTGCCATGAGCCGAGCGACGCTTGTACCGACTTCAATTGTGCCCTGGATTTTGCCTTGAGCGGTGATAGTGTTGGAAACGCATCGGAGAGGTATCTCGCGTTTTTCACAATGATCCTCAACTCGTGCCGATCAAAATGTTTGTCCCGAAGTCCGGCGATCAGTTGATTGATTCTTTTCTTCAGGGCTTTCGCGATTTGCCTTTTGACATCAACCAGCTCGCCGGCTCTTTCAGCTGTCCTGAACAGCTCTGGCCATCGATCCAGTTCGGCAAATAGTTTGTCGAGTACCGGGCTGGTGGCGAGCTTCCGATACTGTTCTCTCAGGGCAGCGCTTCGGCTCGTCGCCTGGCGCGGATAGCCCATTTTCTGCAGCTCATCAACGATGACCTCCAGATCCCTCGTGGGGGTAGTCGCTCTGCCAACCTCAGCGGCAGCTTCATTCAACGCTGAGACCTCGGGCATGTTGCGCAGCGGGCGCAAAAGACTGCGTATTTTCCGCACCGCGATCCTCAGATCATGTAGGGCTTCGCTGTCGCTGTGGGCTTGCAGGCGGGCGTGTGAGTGGTAGAGAGCGACTTCCAGAGAAATGATCTGAGCCACAAAATCGTCGACAAAAGACATCGCCGTCCTCGCTTGTGAGTGGGTTCGCAGAGCGTAGCAGAGCTACTATTCAGTGCGG
Organism: Pseudomonas oplopanacis; assembly: GCF_057128725.1. Taxonomy (NCBI): domain Bacteria; kingdom Pseudomonadati; phylum Pseudomonadota; class Gammaproteobacteria; order Pseudomonadales; family Pseudomonadaceae; genus Pseudomonas; species Pseudomonas oplopanacis. The sequence goes on from NZ_JBSKHV010000033.1 coordinate 4,878, forward strand.
CTATTGCGCATGGGCATTGCAATATAAACGTCATCAAGGTGACGCTGTCGATCGATGACCGCTTTTTGCCGATAGCTGTCTTTCAGTAAGAAGTCATTCCGGCGTCATCAGCACCGCGAGCGTCATATTGAAAAAGTCTTCGTTCCTGCTAAGTGTTGACTAGGCGCCGCGCACTTTACCTCGAACATTACCCGATCCGCGATGTTCGACCTACAGGCTGAGTTCCATGATCGCGGCTTCGAGAGCAAGCTGGTTTTCGTTGATCTTGAACAGTAGGGAAGGGAGCAGGTCTGCGTTCGACAATGTGGTTCCCCCATGGAAAGAGGACAGCGTAGCAGGCGGGTGCTATGCCGATTCAGGCAGCTCGGCGTTGATAGAAACTCGCTCGACCAACAGCTCCCCGTAGAAGCGAGTGACATACGGCTGGCTCAGTGGGTGCTACTAGGTGCAGTGGCAGGCACTCCTAACTGCTTTGGATGCTCATCATTTAATGTCGAGCAAACCACCTCTGCCTCCGTCCTAGCATTGAACACGCCATGCTTGCTGGCTGAGCCTCCCTCTACAAGATCAACAACCCTGTATCGCTTGCTCCCATCGTCCAGTGTGGTGGTTTCAATCACTCTGAATCTTGCGTGCATGGTTGCTTTCCGTGCATGACATTGGTGACCTACAAGTACCGGTAAAACGAGACGATTTCAAGAACGGGACGGTCTTCAGCTGAGACAATTTATGACAGTGCAATGCGCTCGTCATTGCAGGAGAACATAGCGGTGGGGGGGAGTGTCGAGGCATTTCTAAATGTCGCTGCTTCGGGCCTCATGGCCCGGCTCGACGTAAAACCCAGCACAGCAATTCTGAAGACCGGATGCTGTCGATTGGCGAAGCCCCGGGGCAATCTCCAGGGACAGGTATTAAAGAGGGCTATTTAGGAAGGGTTTAAAAGGAACAGAGTGGCCAAGCTAAACGCTGCCCCCGATCCAAAAATGAGGAGGATGAGCGACATCGTGAGGACGAGTGGTCGATTGAGCATGGTAAACCGTCCGCTGCCGGTGAAGGACGTATGGGTAACGACTAGAGTTGTCATTCGGTATTTAGAAGTAGGAACTGATTACAGGTTCCATTACAGCCTGGATTTTTTTGCCCATTTCATTCGACAGTCTGGCTAAGTCCCTAGGCTGAGAGCGCTGAGATGACGACTGAAAAATACTACGAAGACTTCCAAAAGGCGCGTTTGGAATTGGCTGCCGCGCTGGCGGTGGTTATGAACCTAGTCAAGACAGACAAAGCGTTTGGGGCTGACTGGGCCTAGGCGCTTGAGCGCGAAAATAAAGCACGCCAGAAAATGCACCGCGTACTCCATAGCCCCTTGGTTAGCCGAGTGGAGCGGAACCCCGGAGCAAATCAGCAGCCCTGTGATAGCCCTGTTGACGTTTCAGAGCGGGAGTAAAAGTAGAGTAGTTGAACTACAATTTGAGAGTTCGCCTCGCCAGCCGCAGCCCAATCAGCTCGTCCCTGAAGCGGCTGGCGGGGCGAACTATTCATTCTGCAATGCCATCGTTTAATGGGTCTCGCAACCATCTGGCGGCAACCCACTCAGCCGGGCCAAGCCTTGTTTGATATGCCCGGCGTTTTCGCCAACGGTGTAAAGCGCCCCCCGCACGTTATCGCCTACCTCTACCGCATTTTGCTGCTCGGCCCACAGCGTCAGCTCCATAACTGCCGCTTCCAACGCCAATTGATTGTGGTAAATCCTTTCCAACACATCCGCCAGTGAATACTCGCTAGACATGACGTCGACTCCGTTCGAGAAAACCCAAGCATAGTATCGGCCGCACCTCTGACAAGCGATACTTGCCGCTTGCTTGTAAATTGCGAAAAAGCAGGACGGTGCGACCCGTAGAAAACGACCGCGTAGTTGCACAGGCAGCTGTCTTTGAGGAAGCCCATTCCCGGTTTGAAAATGATTTACGGCTGCAACGGAATGGATGAGTAGGTCGGTTCGTAGGCTCAGTTCTAAGTGTCCCTTGGATATGGTGAGGGCGAGGGTAGAACGGAAGCCGTCATCGACCTGATCGGTCGACTGGAGAGGGGGCGCTTGTATCAGGTTCGTCAAACGGTAAGGCGCTAAAGTTAATTCGACTATCGCACCTTTGGGCTTTAGCCCGGCTCCCCCAAAATTATTCACATACCCTGGGAAAGGCTTAGCATGATTGATTCAAAGAAAGGGTATTTGGGCTGTCTCATTTGTCCCTGGCGATACCATGCTGTGCGCTATTCCACGTTTCAGTGAGCTCGTCTATTCGATCCGCGATTTGTGGCGTTTTTGAGAGGACAAGGCAGCGCGTATTGCCGACAAATTCTTCAATCAGATACACGGCATCACCGACATCCAGCTCCAACTCCTGCAGCGCCTCATCGGGAATTCGAATTGCGCCGTCACCGTCCCATTCTTCGATGATGATTTTCATAGGTGGCATAATCACGTGTAGTCTCCGTTGCTTTGAACCGGCAAGCCGCTCCTGTCTGTAAATTCTCAGTGGCAAGTTTTACAGATCCGGATATCGTCAAGCCTTAAGCTAGGAGCGCCCGCGTCATGTGGCTCGCGCTGGGGCGTATGTATCACTCCAGCTTCAGCATCTGCGCGCATCTGTTCAATCTCCTTCTGAAATGCCTTGTCCTGAACCGTTGGTTTGCTGCTGTACGGCTTTCGCTCTGGCTCAGGCTTGGCTGCATAAGTCGTTAACGCGTCTGGGTCGTGCTGCAGCTTCTCTTGGACTTGCGATTCCAGCATCGCACGGAGGGCGTCTTTATCTGGACGGGTAAGCAACTTTTTTACTCCTAATTGGCAGTCAGTGATTGGCTCATCGGACGGTGAAAGATGAGGCGTCCAAGCCTAAACCGCAACCGCCTGCGGTGAATCACTTTATCAAGTCTCAAAAAATCAAAAACAGGACGCATATCCCATTCTAATGTTGGGTGCCGGTCTCTGTTTGCCAAGTCGACCCGCTATAGACTGAGGGTTGCCACGCGGCCGATTGCGTCGCAGTTCAACGACGTGTACAGCGTGTTGATGAGCGTATAGGGTAATTGACGCCTCACGGATCACCCTCCAGCTAGCCTTAAATCAGGTTCTTCACGGAATCCCGGGAAACACAGAAACAAGAACGCCGATTTGATTGATGATGTTCGTGCGAGCAAACACA
>NZ_JBSKHV010000034.1:0-3549 GCF_057128725.1 Pseudomonas oplopanacis
TCGGCGATGCATCGTTTCACTGCTGAGTTCGGGATGGGATCAGGTGGTTCCAATGCTCTATGGTCGTCAAGAAATTCGGTAGCCAGGTCGTGCTCCTTACGGATCACGCTCCAGCGAATGGGTATGCGATAGATTTGTGTGTTTCGAATTTTCGACAATGTATCGTCTTCACACACCGCAATCTGGCCTCTCTCGAGTTCACAGATTGCTTGGGTGTTATATGGTCAAGCCTCACGGGCAATTAGTATTGGTTAGCTCAACGCCTCACAGCGCTTACACACCCAACCTATCAACGTCGTAGTCTTCGACGGCCCTTCAGGGGACTCAAGGTCCCAGTGAGATCTCATCTTGAGGCTAGTTTCCCGCTTAGATGCTTTCAGCGGTTATCTATTCCGAACATAGCTACCCGGCAATGCCACTGGCGTGACAACCGGAACACCAGAGGTTCGTCCACTCCGGTCCTCTCGTACTAGGAGCAGCCCCTCTCAAATCTCAAACGTCCACGGCAGATAGGGACCGAACTGTCTCACGACGTTCTAAACCCAGCTCGCGTACCACTTTAAATGGCGAACAGCCATACCCTTGGGACCGGCTTCAGCCCCAGGATGTGATGAGCCGACATCGAGGTGCCAAACACCGCCGTCGATATGAACTCTTGGGCGGTATCAGCCTGTTATCCCCGGAGTACCTTTTATCCGTTGAGCGATGGCCCTTCCATACAGAACCACCGGATCACTAAGACCTACTTTCGTACCTGCTCGACGTGTCTGTCTCGCAGTCAAGCGCGCTTTTGCCTTTATACTCTACGACCGATTTCCGACCGGTCTGAGCGCACCTTCGTACTCCTCCGTTACTCTTTAGGAGGAGACCGCCCCAGTCAAACTACCCACCATACACTGTCCTCGATCCGGATAACGGACCTGAGTTAGAACCTCAAAGTTGCCAGGGTGGTATTTCAAGGTTGGCTCCACGCGAACTGGCGTCCACGCTTCAAAGCCTCCCACCTATCCTACACAAGCAAATTCAAAGTCCAGTGCAAAGCTATAGTAAAGGTTCACGGGGTCTTTCCGTCTAGCCGCGGATACACTGCATCTTCACAGCGATTTCAATTTCACTGAGTCTCGGGTGGAGACAGCGCCGCCATCGTTACGCCATTCGTGCAGGTCGGAACTTACCCGACAAGGAATTTCGCTACCTTAGGACCGTTATAGTTACGGCCGCCGTTTACCGGGGCTTCGATCAAGAGCTTCGCGTTAGCTAACCCCATCAATTAACCTTCCGGCACCGGGCAGGCGTCACACCCTATACGTCCACTTTCGTGTTTGCAGAGTGCTGTGTTTTTAATAAACAGTCGCAGCGGCCTGGTATCTTCGACCGGCATGGGCTTACGCAGTAAATGCTTCACCCTCACCGGCGCACCTTCTCCCGAAGTTACGGTGCCATTTTGCCTAGTTCCTTCACCCGAGTTCTCTCAAGCGCCTTGGTATTCTCTACCCAACCACCTGTGTCGGTTTGGGGTACGGTTCCTGGTTACCTGAAGCTTAGAAGCTTTTCTTGGAAGCATGGCATCAACCACTTCGTGTTCTAAAAGAACACTCGTCATCAGCTCTCGGCCTTAGAATCCCGGATTTACCTAAGATTCCAGCCTACCACCTTAAACTTGGACAACCAACGCCAAGCTGGCCTAGCCTTCTCCGTCCCTCCATCGCAATAACCAGAAGTACAGGAATATTAACCTGTTTTCCATCGACTACGCTTTTCAGCCTCGCCTTAGGGACCGACTAACCCTGCGTCGATTAACGTTGCGCAGGAAACCTTGGTCTTTCGGCGTGGGTGTTTTTCACACCCATTGTCGTTACTCATGTCAGCATTCGCACTTCTGATACCTCCAGCAAGCTTCTCAACTCACCTTCACAGGCTTACAGAACGCTCCTCTACCGCATCACCTAAGTGATACCCGTAGCTTCGGTGTATGGTTTGAGCCCCGTTACATCTTCCGCGCAGGCCGACTCGACTAGTGAGCTATTACGCTTTCTTTAAAGGGTGGCTGCTTCTAAGCCAACCTCCTAGCTGTCTAAGCCTTCCCACATCGTTTCCCACTTAACCATAACTTTGGGACCTTAGCTGACGGTCTGGGTTGTTTCCCTTTTCACGACGGACGTTAGCACCCGCCGTGTGTCTCCCATGCTCGGCACTTGTAGGTATTCGGAGTTTGCATCGGTTTGGTAAGTCGGGATGACCCCCTAGCCGAAACAGTGCTCTACCCCCTACAGTGATACATGAGGCGCTACCTAAATAGCTTTCGAGGAGAACCAGCTATCTCCGAGCTTGATTAGCCTTTCACTCCGATCCACAGGTCATCCGCTAACTTTTCAACGGTAGTCGGTTCGGTCCTCCAGTTAGTGTTACCCAACCTTCAACCTGCCCATGGATAGATCGCCCGGTTTCGGGTCTATTCCCAGCGACTAGACGCCCTATTAAGACTCGCTTTCGCTACGCCTCCCCTATTCGGTTAAGCTCGCCACTGAAAATAAGTCGCTGACCCATTATACAAAAGGTACGCAGTCACCCAACAAAGTGGGCTCCCACTGCTTGTACGCATACGGTTTCAGGATCTATTTCACTCCCCTCTCCGGGGTTCTTTTCGCCTTTCCCTCACGGTACTAGTTCACTATCGGTCAGTCAGTAGTATTTAGCCTTGGAGGATGGTCCCCCCATATTCAGACAAAGTTTCTCGTGCTCCGTCCTACTCGATTTCATGACTAAGAGATTTTCGCGTACAGGGCTATCACCCACTATGGCCGCACTTTCCAGAGCGTTCCGCTAATCTCAAAGCCACTTAAGGGCTAGTCCCCGTTCGCTCGCCACTACTAAGGGAATCTCGGTTGATTTCTTTTCCTCAGGGTACTTAGATGTTTCAGTTCCCCTGGTTCGCCTCTTAAGCCTATGTATTCAGCTTAAGATAACCATCTTATGATGGCTGGGTTCCCCCATTCAGACATCTCCGGATCAAAGTCTGTTTGCCGACTCCCCGAAGCTTTTCGCAGGCTACCACGTCTTTCATCGCCTCTGACTGCCAAGGCATCCACCGTATGCGCTTCTTCACTTGACCATATAACCCCAAGCAATCTGGTTATACTGTGAAGACGACATTCGCCGAAAATTCGAATTTCTCATTTAAGAGAACTCACAAATTTTACCTTAGCCTGATCCGTTACCAGTGAAAGTAACGTTCAGTCTATCTTTCTATCACATACCCAAATTTTTAAAGAACGAACTAGTCAAAGACTAGAAATCAACATTCACCATCTCGCGATGGAATGCTCATTTCTAAGCTTTCTTACTAACAGAAGCAGTAGTGGTGGAGCCAAACGGGATCGAACCGTTGACCTCCTGCGTGCAAGGCAGGCGCTCTCCCAGCTGAGCTATGGCCCCGTATTTCTACAGGCGTTTCCCACACAAAATTGGTGGGTCTGGGCAGATTCGAACTGCCGACCTCACCCTTATCAGGGGTGCGCTCTAACCAACTGAGCTACAGACCCAATTTCG
>NZ_JBSKHV010000035.1:0-2354 GCF_057128725.1 Pseudomonas oplopanacis
TGTTTGCTCGCACGAACATCATCAATCAAATCGGCGTTCTTGTTTCTGTGTTTCCCGGGATTCCGTGAAGAACCATTAAAAAGCCCCGCCTCTGTACAAGAGAGCGGGGCTTTTTTTGATTCAGCAGGCGAGGAGTTCAGCCTCGCCTTGAATCATCAGAAGCGGTAGGTCGCGCCGACACCGAAACCGTTCGCCCAGTTTTCATACTTGGCGTTGTAGGTCTGGCCACGGTCGTTGGTGTTGTTGATCTTGACCGACTCCTCGCGCAGGTACGAGTACGCCAGGTCGATGGTCAGGTCGTCGGTTGGGCTCCAGCCAGCGCCCAGGCTGAAAATCTTGCGATCGCCAGTCGGGATGCGTGGGGAACGGTCGGTGTTGTTGGTCGGCGCCTGGTCAACGGACAGACCGGTACGCAGTACCCATTCCTTGTTCAGCTGGTAGGACGCGCCGATGGCGTGAGCCCAGGTGTCGTGCCAGTTCTGTTCTTCGGTGATGGTACCGAACTGACCGTTCAGAACAGCCGGAACACCTTTGCTTTCGACGGTGATTTCTTTCAGGCGGCTCCAGCGAGTCCAGGTGCTGCCTGCGTAAAGAGTCCACTTGTCGTCGAGCTGGTGAGTGACCGAGAAGTCCACCGATTCAGGCGTGGTCAGGTCCAGCGAAGCGTCGTATTTCTGGTTTGGGTTCTGGCCGATCGCGCCCAGCACGTTGTAGTTGACCTTGGTGTCACCGTCGAGCTTGTACTTCACTTTCGAGTGGTAGGTCAGGCCGACGCGAGTGCTGTCGGTGGCTTGAACCAGCACGCCGATGTTGTAGCCCAGCGCGGTGTCGTCACCCTTGATCTTGACCTTGCCATCTGGCGCGGCCTGGGTGATCGACAAGTTCGATTCCAGGGTGCCGTCGATGCGGTTGATGGTCGGGCCGAAACCGATGGACACCTTGTCGTTGAAGGCGTAGCTGACAGTCGGTTGCAGGGTGACGATCTTGACTTCGCTCTTGCTGCCGAAGTAACGACCGGCAAAGCCGTTTTCGTAGTCGGTTACCAGGCCGAACGGTGCGTACACACCGATACCGAATGCCCAGTGGTCGTCGATTGGCTTGACGTAGTAGCCCATCGGCACGCCCATGAAAGGGACCATGTCACCTTTGTTGGTACCGCCATTCGGACTGGAGCTGGCGTTGCTGATGTCAGTGTGTGCGTCGATGAATGCAACACCGCCGGTGACTTGTTCGCGCTTGATGCGGGACATGCCGGCAGGGTTGCCAACAATGGTGGATGCGTCGTCGGCAGAAGAAGATCGCCCGGCAAAACCTGTACCCATCCCGCTGATGCTTTGTTCGTTGAGGGCAAAGCCACTTGCAAAGAGCTGGGTGGATGCCAGGGTAACGGCGAGGCTAAGGGTGGTTTTGAGCATTACTTTTTTCATTATTAGAACTCCTGGTGATCACCGGGGCGAAAATTACCAACATTTTCGTCCCAGCGCTATAGGCTGTATGGCTTGAGTTAGAGCGGTTTTGTAGGACAATCCGACCGAATTCGCGGCCAGATGCACGATCTTGTGAAACCGGTGGGTCAGCAGGCGACCTGATTCAGCGGTGAAACACAGGTTTGCCAGGCGTAAGTGAAGTCGCGCAGGCGTCCCTGAGGCTGAAAGGTCTGACGCCAGATTCGGGCCATGCCCAACAAATCATCGGCGGCGGGGAGGGGGGTGTTCTGTTCTTCGACCAGCAGCCAGGCAATGGCGGTGGCGTAACGCAGGTTAACGGTCAATTCCAGGTGCGGCCCGGTGAGGAAGGCATGTTGGCTGGCCAGGCCTCGAACGAGACTTGCGCGTTCCGGGTCCAGTGCCAGGTAATGATCCCAGAGTGCCTGGTGGCGGGGTTCGGCAATTCGGTACAGGCCGTGTCCACGGCGGTCATGCAGGGCGGAACCAAGGGCTGACTGACTGGCGGCGATACCCAGCAGCAAGGATTCGGCAGTTGCGCTATGGCGTCCGAGGTAAATCAAGGTCGGACGAATCACATAACGGCACAGTTCGCTGGCAGCGATACCCATAAAGCCCTCGAAACATGAAGTGGGCGGCGATACCTGAAGGGGGCCTTGGCAGCGGTGGATCGAATCAGGCTCGCCGGAAGCGGATCAAGCCGCTTGAGTTGAAGTGTAGTGTCATATTCACGCTGTAAAGGACTGTTTTTAAAATATTTCCAGCTTCGAGTTATAACCGTTATATCGGTTAGTGCTTAGCGAGTTGCAGGGAAAAGGGAAATATCGGGCAATAAAAAGGTTCTTCACGGATTACCGGGAAAGACGCTCTTGATCTTCATGAAAAAGAATTCGCTATCCCGGTAACCGT
>NZ_JBSKHV010000036.1:0-1641 GCF_057128725.1 Pseudomonas oplopanacis
CCCTCCGTGTCAGGCTACCTGTCGCCCTTGTTGATTGACTCACTCATGCAAGAGGGCGAAGGTGTTTAGCAATGTCCAAGCGCTATAACGAAGACTTCAAAGATTGGGTCGTCCTGCAAATGATGCCGCCCCTCAATCGCTCAGTGGCGGAACTCGCCGTTGCACTTAATCTCACGCCTCAGTCACTGCGAAACTGGAGACAAATGGCTAGAGATAAAGGTTTGATCGTGCCAGGAAATGGCAAGACCAGTGATCAATGGTCCAGCGCCGATAAATTCAACGCTGTGATGGAAACAGCACCGTTGAGTGAGGTGGAGATTTCTCAATACTGCCGGCTCAAGGGCATCTACCCGGAGCAAATCCGTCAATGGCGCGAGATCTGCCAAAACGCCAATATTCTTGCTGATCTGAAACCCAATGTAGAGAAAACTGCCGAACAACGGCGGATTAAAGAATTGGAGCGTCAGTTGATCCGGTCAGATGCTGGGCGTGCTGAGGCGGAGGCTTTGCTGGCACTCAGAAAAAAAGCCAATGCGATCTGGGGCAAGGACAAGGAAGACTGATCGACGCCTTTGATCGCACGCAAGCCATGAAGTTGATTGCAGACGCGGTACTGAATGGCGCTCGTCGATATCGAGCGTGCAATGAGTTGGGGTTGAGCCTGCGCACAGTCCAACGCTGGCGACACACTGGTTGTGATCGACGACGACTGGCTCAACGGGCAGCTCCGGCTAATAAGCTCAGTGAGACGGAGCGCCAAGCAGTGCTTGATGCCGCCAATCAGGCTGGCTACGCCAGCCTCACCCCGCACCAAATCGTTCCTAAGCTGGCCGATGAAGGCATCTACCTGGCTTCGGAGTCGACGTTTTATCGTGTGTTAAAAACCGCCAACCAAAACGTGCGTCGTGGCAGAACCAAAGCCCCGAAACGCAGGGTGCTGACGACTCATCGCGCTGACAGCCCCAATCAGGTGTGGTGCTGGGATATCACCTGGTTGCCAAGTACCGTCAGAGGCCGGTTTTTCTACTGGTACATGGTCAAGGATGTCTACAGCCGCAAGCTGGTCGCCAATGAAGTACATGAGGTGGAGTGCGCCGAACACGCGTGCGAACTGCTCAGAAAGGGGTGCTTACGTGAACACACAGCGGGTCGCCCGCTGGTGCTGCACTCGGATAACGGGCACGTGATGAGAGGTTCTTTGTTGCGTGAAAGTATGGTTGCGCTGGGCGTCGAGCCATCCTTTAGCCGGCCTAGGGTGAGCAACGATAACGCTTATGCCGAGGCACTTTTCCGCACCGCTAAGTACTGCCCACTCTGGCCGGATCAACCTTTTGAAACGGTGACTGATGCAAGGCTTTGGGTGCAGAAATTCATCGAGTGGTACAACGAAGATCACCGCCACAGTGCCTTGAAATACGTGACACCAAACGAGCGACACGAAGGCAAAGCGACGGCTTTATTACAAGCTAGAGCAGCGCTTTATGAAGAGGCCAGGGAAGCGAATCCGAGCCGCTGGAGTACCAGGACACGCAACTGGAGGCTGGCAGATGCGGTGTATTTGAACCCAGAACGCCCTGAAGTTAACGGCGCAATGGGTTAGCAGCGGAAGTACCAAGGCGACAGGTACCTTGACACGTACCG
>NZ_JBSKHV010000037.1:0-1453 GCF_057128725.1 Pseudomonas oplopanacis
AATGCCCGGCGCAGCATGTTGCTACTGGGCACAGTGGTCGCCGCGCATTTCACGGCGTACACCTACATTGCGCCGTTCCTTGGGCATGACGCTGGTTTCTCGCCGAGTGTGATCACTGCGATTCTGTTGGGCTTCGGTCTGGTCGGCATGTTGGCGAACTTCGCCATGGCCGGGAGCATCACCACGCACCTGCGTGCCTCGCTCGGCGCCGTGGTGTTGCTGATGGTGATCGCGCAACTGGCCTTGCCCGGGTTGCAGGGGTGGGGCGTGACGTTGGCGGTGCTGGTGTGGGGCGTTGCCTACGGCGCGATTCCGCTGGGTGTGAGCAGCTGGATGCAGCTGACGTCGCCGCAATTGCCGGAAGCCAGTTCCGCCATGTTGGTGACCACGTTTCAGGTGGCGATTGCTTCGGGTTCGCTGTTTGGCGGCTTGATGGTTGATCACGCCGGCGTGTCTTCAGCGTTGTGGCTGGGCGCTGCCATCGGTGTGTTCGGTTTGGCGGTGATGCTCAGTTTCGGCATCAGCAAGGCCCCAATTGCCGAGGCCCTGCAACGCTAGACCTTGAGAATGTTGTCTTTGAAAAAGTCGATCAACACTCGCAACCTCGGTGCCGTCTGCTTCGACGCAGGCCAGAGCATCCACAGGTTGCCGGTGTGGTCGGTGTAGTCTTCCAGCACCACCTTCAGCCTGCCGTCGGCCAATGGCTGACGGATTGAAAAATCCGGCAGGCAGGCAATCCCCACTCCATCGATCGCCAGGTACGTCAGCGGGTCCATCGTGGTGCAGGTCAACGCCCGCGTCAGGTTCGGCTCGATGTGCGTATCGTCGACGCGCAGCGGCCAACGCTCGATCATCCCGGTGGCCGGAAACTTGTGCAGCAGGCACACGTGGCGGATCAAATCGTCCGGGTGTGTCGGATCACCATGACGCTCCAGATACGCCGGCGACGCCACCAACTGCAATTGATACCCCCCCAGCTTGCGCGCCATCAGCCGCGAATCCTGCGGCGCGCCCGTGCGGATCACCGCGTCGAACCCTTCCTCGATCACGTCCACCATGCGGTCGGACATGTCCACGTCCAGCTCGATGTCCGGGTAGGCACGCATGAACCCGGCCAGCACCGGCATGATCAACACGTTCTGGATCGGCACGCTGATGCGCACCTTGCCGCGCGGGGTGGCGGACAATTCCAGCAGTTCCATTTCTGCCGCTTCCACTTCACTGAGAATGCGCTTGCAGCGGTCCAGGAACAGTTCGCCTTCGGTGGTCAAGGTGACGCTGCGGGTGCTGCGATGGAACAGCCGCACCCCCAGGCGCTCCTCCATGCGCGCCACGCTCTTGCCGACGGCGGAAGAGGAGATCTCCAACAGGCGACCGGCTTCGGTAAAGCTGCGGGTTTCGGCCACATGAATGAAGGCCGTGATGCCGCTGAGGCTGTCCATCATTTGAGGTG
>NZ_JBSKHV010000038.1:0-1280 GCF_057128725.1 Pseudomonas oplopanacis
CCGCCAGTTGGGATTTGGATAGTTTTTTAGCTACATGACTTCGATAATCTGCGGCTTTTGACTGGCCATTGGCAGCAGCAACAGAAAGCCAAACATACGCTTGGCTATTATCCTGAGCCACTCCGTTGCCTTGGGAGTAGCGGACTCCGAGGTTGTTCTGGGCGGCTGCATAACCTTGCTCAGCGGCCTTGCGGTACCAGAAAACCGCCTGCTGATCATCCTGAGCAACACCCTTGCCGGTGGCATAGTGAACTCCAAGGTTGAACTGGGCGGTTGCATCACCCTGCTCAGCGGCCTTGTGGAACCAGAAAGTTGCCTGTTGGTCATCCTGCGCAACCCCTTGGCCGGTGGCATAGCGGACTCCGAGGTTGAACTGGCCGGTGGCATCACCCTGTTCGGCAGCCTTGCGGAACCAGAAAACCGCCTGCTGGTAGTCCTGCGTGACTCCCTGCCCGGAGGCATAGCAAGCTCCGAGGTTGTCCTGGGCAGCGGCATAACCTTGTTCTGCGGCCTTGCGGTACCAGGAAACCGCCTGCTCGTAGTCCTTCACAACCCCTTGGCCGGTCTCGTAGCGGACGCCGAGGTCGCCCTGGGCACGGGCATTACCTTGCTCAGCGGCCTTGCGGAACCAGAAAACCGCCTGCTCGTAGTCCTTCACGACCCCTCCGCCGTAGGCGTACCGGACTCCGAGGTTGTCCTGGGCAGCGGCATAACCTTGCTCAGCGGCCTTGCGGAACCAGAAAACCGCCTGCGGGTAGTCCTTCTCGACCCCCTGGCCGTTGATATAGCGGACGCCGAGGTTGTTCTGTGCTGCGGCCTTACCCTGCTCAGCGGCCTTGCGGAACCAGGAAACCGCCTGCTGGGCGTCCTGCTCAACTCCTCGGCCCTGGTCGTAGCAGAATCCGAGGTGGGTCTGGGCATCGGCATTACCCTGCTCGGCGGCCTTTCGGAACCAGTAGACCGCCTGCCGGGTGTCCTGCACGACACCTTGGCCGGCGGCATAGCTGACACCGAGGTTGTTCTGGGCATCGGCATCGCCCTGTTCGGCCATTCTCTGAGTCATGGTTAGATCCTGCGAGGCATACGTATAGCTAACTGACTGTAGTAAGCAAAACGCAAAAAAGAACAAGCGTGCACAGTGCATATAAGGGGGCTCTACGGTTGACTGGTTCGCGCCCCTGCTCTTACTGGGTTCCCAAAGAGCTGAGCTAAATGGATAGAAGCGGATTACGCCTGAATGATAGCGTTCTGCAATTGATCTTATCTGATGCCTGGAGCCA
>NZ_JBSKHV010000039.1:0-1134 GCF_057128725.1 Pseudomonas oplopanacis
CTGTTGACGCAGTACAGACCGTGGGAGATTTCGCCCCTCCTCCTTTCACCCAAGCGCCGATAAAGAATGCTTCTGGCTAGACCGACGATAGGAACAAGCCTGCGCCTCTGGGTGAGCCCTTCAAGTGCTTAAAACCTTATCCCGGAGCAAATCCAATGGCAATGCCGGTTCTTGTTTCAAAGCCGATCGTGGGTGTGGATGTCGCCAAGAATGAATTGGTGATTTATCAGGCTGAGCTCGATTTGCTCGAAGCGATTCCCAACACCAAAGCGGCTATCAAGCAGTGGTTGAAGGACTTGCCAGAGACGGTGGCGATAGCCATTGAGGCAACCAACATCTATCACCTGGAGTTTGCGGACTTGGCCTATGAGGCTGGCTGCACCATTTACATGGTGGGCGGCTATGAGCTCAGTCATTACCGCAAAGGTGTCAAAGTTCGCGCTAAAACTGATGCGCTCGATGCCAAATTACTCGCCCGTTATTTAAAGAATGAAGCTGAGGAGCTTCATCCCTGGACCCCGCCGTCTCCTCTGTACCGCCAGCTCTTGAGCCTGTTCCGCCGCCGGGCGGCGTTGGTCCAGGCGCGAGTGGGCCTGGTGCAAAGTTGGGCCAATGAACCGTTGCTGAAGGCTGCTTTCGCCGAGCAGGTGAAATCCATGCAGCAACTTGAAACGCTGGTTGAAAAGACGATTAAGGACCATCTGAAAGAAGCCGGTTTGCTCGGCCAGTTAAAACGTTGCCTGAACGTTGAAGGTATTGGTTTTTTGACCGGGGCTCGCTTGATTGCAGCATTCCAGCGGGGCGACTTCAGAAACGCGAATGCCTTTATCGCCTTCTTGGGAATGGATTTGCGGGTGGCGAAATCAGGACAAAAAGATAGTCGCCGGAGTTTGAGCAAGCGAGGTGACCCAGAGGCCCGCCGTCTTTTGCACAATGCCGCGATGGCGGCCAGCCGAACGGCGGCCTGGAAAGGATTTTACGAAGCGCAAAGAGCTCGGGGCTTCAGTACCACTCAGGCGCTGGTAATGCTGGCTCGCAAGCTTGCTCGGGTCGTATTCGCCCTGCTGAACGGGCAGAGCGAATACCAATCGAAAACCAGTTGAGGGCTTCCCCTCAACCATAGAATCTCCCACA
>NZ_JBSKHV010000040.1:0-982 GCF_057128725.1 Pseudomonas oplopanacis
ATTCAGGCTGTGTGAAAACCTAGCAATCTGCGCAGCGCTCGAAGAAAATGCTCCGTATCGAAAGATACGGAGCATTTTTCGTTATGGCCTACATCCAGGGACAGTCCCGCAGCCAGACCAGCCTGTTTCCGGTCTCGCTGGAAGAGTTGATCCCCGAGGATCACCTCGTTCGCGTTATCGACCTTTACGTCGCCAAGCTGGATCTGGTGCGACTGGGCTTTGATAAAGCACTTCCAAAAAGCACCGGCCGGCCTTCTTACGATCCAGCCGATCAGCTAAAACTTTACCTCTACGGTTATTTCCAGCGGATCCGTTCATCACGGCGCCTCGAAGCCGAGTGTCAGCGCAATATCGAAGTGATGTGGCTGATCAATCGACTCAAGCCCGATTTCAAGACCATTGCCGATTTCCGTAAAGACAACAAACCCGCTTTCATCGCGACGTGCCGGGCCTTCGTCCAGTTTTGTCGCACAGCGGGGTTGATAACCGGCGAGTAGGTGGCCATTGATGGCAGCAAGTTCCAGGCTGTTGCTTCCTCGCGGCGCCATACGAGCTTGCAACGGCTCAAACACCAGGAGCAGAAGCTGGATAAACGCATTGCCCAGTACTTGGCCGAGCTGGATGAGGCGGATAAAACCGAAGCCGGCGAGAGGGTTGACCGCAGTGCGATCAAGACGGCGTTGGCGCAACTTGAGGTCAGGCATTCCAATAACCTGACGTGCCAGGCGCTGATGAAATCGATGGAGCTTGAGCAATTCAATACCCACGAAAGCGATGCGCGAATGCTGCGAACGCACAAAGGGCCTCGGGTCGGGTACAACGTGCAGACAGCCGTGGACGCTGAGCACTGCATGATCGTGCACCATGAAGTGACTCAGGACAGCGATGATCGCAAGCAACTTGAACCGATGGCCAAAGCGGCCAAGGAACAACTTTCGCAAGATGAACTGACGGTCACCGCGGATGCGGGCTACTCCAATGG
>NZ_JBSKHV010000041.1:0-941 GCF_057128725.1 Pseudomonas oplopanacis
GAACCTGCTGTTCCGGCGTTTTCAGATTCTGTGGATTGCGCAGCAACAGCCATCGCGCCTGCTTGATGACCTTGCGAGCCGGCTTGTCATGACGCAACCGGTTAGCTTCGTCGACGCGGACCCGATCAATGACCTCTCGGCCATATTTGGCCACCACATGAAAGAGGTCGTAGACCACTCGCGCTTTCGGGCAGTGCTGACGAACCTCCAGGTCAAACGCAGTGTTCATGTCCATTGCCACCGCTTCGATTCGAGCACATCCCTCTGGCCCAAGCTCTTCGAAAAAGGGCCGAACTGCCGCCCGGCTGCGGCCTTCGCCAATCCAAAGCACTCGTCGCGTATCGGCATCCAACACAACACTGGCGTAGCGATGCCCTTTAAACAGTGCGAATTCATCCATCACCAGGCGTCGTGGTTGCGCCTTCGGCAACTCGCTCAATGCCGCCTGCAAGGCCCGACGCTCCAGCAACCGCACGGTGTCCCAATGCAGCCCAAACATCTGGGCCACGTGCAGGGTGGGAAGGCGTTCGCTGGCCTGAATAACCGCATCAGCCAAGCGGCGTGTCATGCGCGCATAGCGATCCAGCCAACTCACGGCCTCCATGCGTTTGCCACAGTCGCGGCAGCCAACGCGCCTGAGCAGCACGCTGAGGCGTACCGCGCGGCCGAGAATGGGCAAATCGCGAACGGTTCGCTCGCAATACTCATGAGTGGTTGAACAAGGCTTTTGGCAGCCACCACAGGAAGGAAATCGGGTGGCGTGGGGAGTCAGCTCGATCCGTAGGGCATCACCATCAGGCTTGATCGTGACGACAGAAAAGCCCTCCCAAAACGGAAGGAAAGTATTAATATCGCGCATAAGAACGCCGGTTTGTTAGATGTGTTTGCTCGCACGAACATCATCAATCAAATCGGCGTTCTTGTTTCTGTGTTTCCCGGGA
>NZ_JBSKHV010000042.1:0-907 GCF_057128725.1 Pseudomonas oplopanacis
CACAGCGCTGGGCGGTCGGCAGATAGGTAATGTCGGCCACCCAGACCTGCTCCGGCCCGGTGGGGATGACTTGGTTCGGGCCGTCCTTGAGCAGATTGGGATGGCGCCGGAAGCGATGATGACTGTGTGTGGTCTTGTGATACGCCCGCTGCGGCACGACCAGCAGCCGGGCTGCACGCAGGAGATCGAACAGGCGATCCCGGCCAACCTGGATGCCTGCCTCGGCCAGGGGCGTGCGCAGCACGTGCTGGAGCTTGCGCGTACCCAAGCGCGGCTGGCGCAGCCGTAAGTGGTTGACCAACGCACAGACCTTGGCCTCACGCGCGATTTGCCGTGTCTCGCTTTGCTGGCGTTTGTAGTACGCCTGGCGGCTGATGCCAATGTAGCGGCAGGCCCTGCCCACACTCAGCCCTTGGACGAGCTTTTGCGTGAGGACCTGCCCGAAGGCTTTTTTACGACGCGCGCCCCATGCTCTTTCTGGATCACGTCGATCACCGCCTCGAACAGGCGTGCCTTCTCTTGGGCCTCCCGCAACTGCACTTCCAATTCCTTGATGCGCTGCTCAGGCGTGAGCGGCTTGCGCTGGCTGGTTTGATTTCCCATCGTGGTTTTGGCCGCCGCCGAGGCGCTCCAGTCCTGTCGTCCGTGCTTGCGCAACCATACCAGCACCGTCGAGCGACCCTGAATGCCATAGCGTCGCTGCGCCTCTTTGTAGGTCAGCTCGCCTTTTTCCACCTGCTCAACCACTGCCAACTTAAAAGCCAGCGTGTAGTCCCTCTGCGTTCGCTTCTTCTGCCCTTCCATCTTGACCCTCACTCCCTGGCGGGGAAAAAGTGTCAACCTTATTCAGGACGGGTCACGGGCAACAAAAAAGGAGGCCGAGGCCTCCTTCTTTTTTGCGGCTGAC
>NZ_JBSKHV010000043.1:0-780 GCF_057128725.1 Pseudomonas oplopanacis
CATCAGCACGGCCCATGCGCTGGCTCAGGAAGGCCATCCGGTCACCCTGGTCGAGCGCCATCCGGGCCCGGGCGAGGGCACCAGTTATGCCAACGGCGGCCAGTTGAGCTACAGCTATGTGGCGCCGCTGGCCGGCCCCGGCGTGCTTTCGCATGTGCCGGGCTGGCTGTTGCGTCGCGATTCGCCGCTGCGGCTGAAGCCATCGCTGGACCCGGCGTTGCTGCGCTGGGGGCTGCGCTTCATCGCGGCCTGCAATCGTGACCGTGCCGACCGCACCACGCGCGAGCTGCTTGCGCTGTCGTTCTACAGCCGCGCACGCATGGAAGCGTTGCGGGAGGCGTCGCCGGATCTGGCGTTCAGCTTTGCGCGCCGCGGCAAGCTGGTGGTGCATCGCGAGGCTGCGGCGTTTGAATCGGCCCGCGCGCAGGTCGGCTATCAGGCGACGCTCGGCTGCGAGCAGCATGCATTGTCCGCCGACGAAACGGTGGCCCACGAGCCCGCGCTTGCCGGCGCGCGTGACCAGATCGTGGGCGCCATCTACACGCCCGACGAAGACGTGGCCGATTGTCACCAACTCTGCGTCGGCTTGTTCAACCGGTTGCGCGCGATGCCAAACGTGACGCTGCGTTTCAATACCGGCGTAGATGCGTTGTGGACCGAAGGCCGCCGCGTGCGCGGTCTCCATCTGGCCGATGGCGAGCAGGTTGCCGCCGATGCGGTGGTGATGGCAGCGGGCGTGACGAGCGCCAGGCTGCTCAGCCCATTGCGCATCGACCCGGG
>NZ_JBSKHV010000044.1:0-740 GCF_057128725.1 Pseudomonas oplopanacis
AGCGGGTCGCCACGTTTGATCGACAGGACTTTTTTCATCACGACTTTCATGAAGTCGTCGTAGATCGACTCTTGCACCAGGGCGCGGGACGGGCAGGTGCAGACTTCGCCTTGGTTGAAGAACGCCAGCACCAAGCCTTCGGCGGCTTTCTCGATGAAGGACGGTTCGGCTTGCATGATGTCTTCGAAGAAGATGTTCGGCGACTTGCCACCCAGCTCCACGGTGGACGGAATGATGTTTTCGGCGGCACATTTCATAATGTGCGAGCCGACCGGGGTCGAGCCGGTAAAGGCGATTTTGGCGATGCGTTTGCTGGTGGCCAGCGCTTCGCCGGCTTCTTTGCCGAAGCCTTGCACGATGTTCAACACGCCCGGTGGCAGCAGGTCGCCGATCAGCTCCATCAGCACGGTAATGCCCAGCGGAGTCTGCTCGGCAGGCTTGAGCACCACGCAGTTACCGGCGGCCAGGGCCGGGGCAAGTTTCCAGGCGGCCATCAGGATCGGGAAGTTCCACGGGATGATTTGCCCGACCACGCCCAGCGGTTCGTGGATGTGATACGCCACGGTGTTGCCGTCGATCTCGGCGGCGCTGCCTTCCTGCGCGCGGATGCAACCGGCGAAGTAGCGGAAGTGGTCGGCAGCCAGCGGGATGTCGGCGTTGAGGGTTTCGCGAACGGCTTTGCCGTTGTCCCAGGATTCGGTGATTGCCAGCAGTTCCAGGTTCTGCTCGATGCGGTCGGC
>NZ_JBSKHV010000045.1:0-263 GCF_057128725.1 Pseudomonas oplopanacis
ACGGGCGCAGACGCCCATGCGCAGGCCGCAGGCCGGGTGGCACTGGTGCACAACGGCATCATCGAGAACCACGAAGAACTGCGCGCCCGCCTGCAGGCACGCGGCTACGTGTTTGCAAGCCAGACCGACACCGAGGTCATCGCCCACCTGGTGGACAGCCATTACAGCGGCGACCTGTTCGACGCCGTGCGGGCCACCGTGGCCGAACTGCATGGCGCCTACGCCATCGCCGTCATGCACAAGGACGAACCCCACCGCGTGGT
>NZ_JBSKHV010000045.1:293-629 GCF_057128725.1 Pseudomonas oplopanacis
AGATCGTCTATCTGGAAGAGGGCGACCTGGTGGACCTGCAGCTGGGCCGCTACTGGATCGTGGGCAAGGACGGCAATGCGCTGACCACCGGGCAGCGCCCCGTGCGCACCGTGCAGGCCCACAGCGGCGCGGCCGAGCTGGGGCCGTATCGCCACTACATGCAAAAGGAAATCTTCGAGCAGCCCCGCGCGATTGCCGACACGCTGGAAGGCCTGGCCGGCATCGTGCCCGAGCTGTTTGATGGTGCAGGCCAGCATGGCGAGCCCGGCGCGGCTGCCTGGCGCGTGTTCAAGGACATCGACAACGTGTTGATCCTGGCCTGCGGCACCAGCTATT
>NZ_JBSKHV010000046.1:0-628 GCF_057128725.1 Pseudomonas oplopanacis
TCATGATGCCGCGAATCTCTTCCACCTCCGGAGCCGGCAGCAGCGTGCCGGTCTGCAGGAAATGCTCGATCTCGCGGAACAGCCACGGGCGCCCCTGCGCCGCGCGGCCGATCATGATGGCGTCGGCGCCGGTCACGGCCAGCACGTGCCTGGCCTTGGCCGGCGTGGTGATGTCGCCGTTGGCCACCACGGGAATGCGCACCGACGCCTTGACCGCGGCGATGGTGTCGTATTCCGCTTCACCGTGATACAGATCGGCGCGCGTGCGGCCATGCACGGTCAGCATGCTGATGCCGGCGTCCTGTGCAATGCGCGCCACGCTCAATGCGTTGCGGTGTTCGCGGTCCCAACCGGTACGGATCTTGAGCGTCACGGGCACGCGGTCGCCGACCGCACCCACCACGGCCTCGACAATGCGCTGGACCAGCGGCTCGTTCTGCAGCAGGGCAGAACCAGCGGCCACGTTGCACACCTTCTTGGCCGGGCAGCCCATGTTGATGTCGATGATTTGCGCGCCGCGATCGACGTTGTAGCGCGCGGCCTCGGCCATCATCATCGGCTCGGCGCCGGCAATCTGCACGGCGATCGGCTCGACCTCGCCCGTGTGGTTGGCGCGCCGCATGGTCTT
>NZ_JBSKHV010000047.1:0-596 GCF_057128725.1 Pseudomonas oplopanacis
CTGTTGCCGGTGGTGCTGATGCTGATCGGCGGCTGGGCCAACCTGATTTCCACACCGGGCAGCGGCTTCAACCAGTTTTTGCTGTTCATCGGCAACTCGGTGATTGCCTTGCTGCTGGCGACTTTGCTGAGCTTCTGGACCCTCGGCATCGCCCAGGGCTTCAGCCGTGAATCGATCCTGAAATTCACCAACGAATGCCTGGCACCCACCGCCAGCATCACCTTGCTGGTCGGCGCCGGCGGCGGTCTGAACCGGATTCTGGTGGACGCCGGCGTCACCGATCAGATCGTCAGCCTGGCCCACGAATTTCATTTGTCGCCGCTGATCATGGGCTGGCTGTTCGCCGCGTTGATGCGCATTGCCACCGGTTCCGCCACGGTGGCGATGACCACGGCGTCAGGGATTGTCGCTCCGGTGGCCATTGGGTTGGGTTATCCGCACCCGGAATTGCTGGTGCTGGCGACCGGTGCCGGCTCGGTGATTTTTTCCCACGTCAACGACGGCGGCTTCTGGTTGATCAAGGAATACTTCAACATGACCGTGGCCCAGACCTTCAAGACCTGGACCGTGTTGGAAACCATCATTTCCGTGGTCGC
>NZ_JBSKHV010000048.1:0-587 GCF_057128725.1 Pseudomonas oplopanacis
CGGCAATAGAACCATGCGGCAACACAGGCGATCACACCAGGCCACCAAAACTCAACCAGCGCGCCTCCCACCAGGAACACTGCGCCTGCGCCAACAGCGCTCAGCGTCGTTCCTCTCGATAGCAGCTCGATCATCGCGACGGCCACTGCGAGCGTCGCCATGATGTTTAGCGGCCACCACCCAAATAGCACGTCACCAAGCGCGATGTACGGCACCGTGCTTGCCGCACCTATCAGCAACAGACGGGCGAGTGTTCGCTTGCCCCCGCCCCGCTCTATCGACCCCGGCCTGGCGAGGTTGAACGCCAGCACAAATGCAAACAGCGGCATGACCAGTCGACCAGCAAAGAAGGCGGTCGCGGACGCCTCGTGGAACACGTACTTGTTGACGTGGTCCACCACCATCAGAAGCAGCGCTATCCACTTGATCGCTTCTACCGTACCGTTGGCCAAGGCCAAGGGTGGCGGAAAAAAACCGCGACCACCGGCCGCGGTTTTCACTTGCGCACCACTACCGCGCGTCATCGTTCGAGCCCCGCAGTCTTTTCACGGTCCTGCTGGCGGACGCGCACCTGGTCAGGCCGAACT
>NZ_JBSKHV010000049.1:0-553 GCF_057128725.1 Pseudomonas oplopanacis
GTGCAGGGGCTTGAGCACGCCCAAGGCTTCGAGCAACTGCGTCCCAGCCTGCCGCAAGCGTGCGTCTTTCTCGCCTTGCAGACTGCATCGGCCGGGCTCGGCCAGCACGATGGACAGCGGCGTTTCAGCCGTTTCGCCATCGAACACCAAGTCGGCCACCAGGGTCACGCCAAGGATGGCACCGGGTTGCGAGAACGGGTGGTTGCTCCAATGTTCATGGATGACTTCGTGCAGTTCCGCGCAGCTGTCGATGTGCAGCGAGACGGTATCGGTCGCGTGCCCGAGCAAGGCCTTCGCTTCAGTGAGATAAAGGCGCTCGACGCGCACGCCATCGAGTTTGGGTTTCGTGTCTTTCAGTGGCAGCGCGAAGCGGGACAGGTCATACCGTGAGCGATTGAGCGGTCGGCTCGACAGCGGAGCCTTGAAACCGTGTTTGGACAGCACATTGGCCAGTGGGGCCCGTGTCGACAGGGTGTGCGCATAGACCTCCACCACCTTGCGGTCAGGGGCGTAGACAAGGGTCGCGTCCCGCGCAGGGAAGTAGCAGAAGCTC
>NZ_JBSKHV010000050.1:0-549 GCF_057128725.1 Pseudomonas oplopanacis
GGTGGGCCGCGACATTGCCTCGGCCGACGAGCACGAGGCGTTCGCACAGCTGCATATCAAGATGCTGCTGGCGTATCTGGAGCGGCCCAAGGGCTGATCGGCCGAAGCGCCATCGCTGTCAAGTCCTGCCATAGGTTGACACTGTGCTCAGTCTCCGAGCGCCCGATGCACCGCATCGGGCGTTTTGTATTTCAAGGCCAGATGAGGCCGTTCGTGGTTGTAGATATGCACGGCCTGCGCCACCATGCGTGCGGCCTGCTCTAGGTCGGCGGGGCGCTTGAGCAGCAACTCCCCTTTGAGGATGCCGTTGACCCGTTCGGCCAGGGCATTCTGGTAGCAGTCGTAGCCATCGGTCATGGAGCACGTGATGCCGTGCCGCTGATGGATGCGCTGGTACTCGGCTGAACAGTATTGGATGCCCCGATCCGAGTGATGAACCAGAGGCTGTCGCGTATGGCGCGTCTTCAGCGCCATCTTCAACGCCCGGGCGACCGACTCGGCATGCAGGCTGTCATGCACGCGGTAGCCCACGATCTTGCGCGAGTAGGC
>NZ_JBSKHV010000051.1:0-548 GCF_057128725.1 Pseudomonas oplopanacis
GCCCGTGACAGCGGCTGGCTGACCGTGCTGCCCGAGGTGGTGGTTCAGGACGAGTTGCGCACGGGCATCCTCGTCAAGGTGGGCTACTCCGCCGGGCTGCAGGAGCATTTCTACGCCATCACCACCCGGCATCGGCACCGTATCGAGGTGCTGGAAACCCTGCTGGAACGTTCGTCGGGCCGCATGGGGCCGTCCTGACAGACCTAGGGCAACGCTGAACAAGTCCCTCGCGCACCGCGCACCCCTGCTTTGGGCGGTCTGCCGCGTTGCAAATCCTCGCGATAGCTACGGCTATCGCTGTGGTTTGCGCCTTGCATCCCATCCCAAATCAGGGCGTGCGCCACTGCGGGGACTTATTCGGCGTTGCCCTAGCTGGGATTCGTCAAAAGTTTGCCCCATGAAAAAGCCCCGCAATGGGGGCTCGTTCATGGGCGATGCAATGTGATGCGGTGCACCGATGACGCCTTCGCTCAGCCGCAGTGGATGCGCCAAGCGGTGGCGTCCGAAACGCCCGCATCGGCTTGCATTACATGGCGTTGCCGATTTCG
>NZ_JBSKHV010000052.1:0-545 GCF_057128725.1 Pseudomonas oplopanacis
GGCACAGCTTCAGAAGCGACGAAGAGAACGTTCAGCGACAAGGTCATGCTCCCGAGGGAATTCGCCTGCCGGGCCGTCTGCCAACTGCAGGGACAGTGGAGGGCGCCGATGCGCGGCGGAGGTTTGCGATCGACCTCATCGCGCAAGACCTATGCCAGTCAGACAGACGCTGACAAGGCTGTAGTCTTAGCCCGCGCCGCCTTGGCTTTACGTGATATGCGCGCCGCGAGAGCACGTGCGGGGTGTGCAACCTGCGGGTGCGCTATGTAATTTCGTCTATGCGCGCAGGCGCACCTTTGGGATATACGGCGCTTCGAGCGGTGGGCGCTCGGTTGCCTCTTCAATAGAAAAAAACAATCGATAAAATCATATCAATCAACTTGTGCAATGCATCGATCGACGATACGATCCACTCCGTTGTCAACCAAGCAACCCAACCGAAAACCACTATGTCGCTGATCAATACTCAAGTCCAACCGTTCAAGGCCCAAGCGTTCCACAACGGCAAGTTCATCGAAGTCACGGATGAGTCGCTCAAGGGCAAG
>NZ_JBSKHV010000053.1:0-539 GCF_057128725.1 Pseudomonas oplopanacis
CGCGCGTGGGTTGCCGCGCTGATGCTGAGCGCGTGCACATTCGCCAGCGCGGCATCGACCGAAGGTCCACAGGGAAGCACACTCGTCTCGCAAGTGGCGGCGCAATTGGCACAGGCCCGTGGCGTGCGCGCGCAGTTCGTGCAAACGCAATCGCTGCAGGCCATGCAGAAGCCGCTGGTGAGCAACGGCACGCTCCTGTTCATGCGCGATCAGGGCGCAGTCTGGCGCATCGAGCAGCCGACCCGCATGACGTACGTGATAACCGACTCCGGTGTAACCGCGCTGGATGCGAACGACAAGCCCATGCGCGGCGCGCGCAACGCCGCCGGTGTGGCGCAGGTCTCTCGCATGATGCGCGCGATGCTCGCTGGCGACCTGTCGGCGCTGTATTCCCAGTTCAACGTCAATGCACAGGGTAACGTCGGCCGCTGGCATCTGAAGTTGACCCCCGCCCAGCCACAGTTGGCACAGGCTCTGCGCGGGTTGGATCTGTCGGGCGACACCTACGTGCGGAGCATCCGCATCCAGTCGGCCAGTGG
>NZ_JBSKHV010000054.1:0-530 GCF_057128725.1 Pseudomonas oplopanacis
GCTTCAGCGGGGCTTGGATCGGCAACCTGACCGTGCTGGAGCCGTATCGCCCGATTTTCATCGGCGCAGCGCTGGTGGCGTTGTTCTTCGCCTGGCGGCGCATCTACCGCCCTGCGCAAGCCTGTAGGCCGGGTGAGGTCTGCGCGATTCCCCAAGTGCGAGCGACCTACAAGCTCATTTTCTGGGTCGTGGCCGTACTGGTTCTGGTCGCGCTCGGATTTCCCTATGTCATGCCATTTTTCTACTGATCGGAGTTCACCATGAAGAAACTGTTTGCCTCCCTCGCCCTCGCCGCCGTTGTTGCCCCCGTGTGGGCCGCTACCCAGCCCGTCACGCTGTCCGTACCGGGCATGACGTGCTCGGCCTGTCCGATCACCGTCAAGAAGGCGATTTCCAAGGTCGATGGCGTCAGTAAAGTTGCCGTGACCTTCGAGACCCGCGAAGCGGTGGTCACCTTCGATGATGCCAAGACCAGTGTGCAGAAGCTGACCAAGGCAACCGGGGACGCGGGCTATCCCTCCAGCGTCAAG
>NZ_JBSKHV010000055.1:0-530 GCF_057128725.1 Pseudomonas oplopanacis
GCAACAGCGGCTGCGTCCACTGCAGGCGGCGTTTGAGCTGCAGCCGTCACCAGCAAGCCCAGCGCCCAGATGGCGCCGCGGTGCGTGTTGGCTCCACCGGTGGCGTCGAGCATGGCCGCTTCGCCTTCGCGCCCCAGGCGGCCGATGCGCTCGCGCAGGGCGAGTTGTGCGCCGGCTTGCGTTTCGATCTGCGCGCCGGCCAGTGCCATGGCTTCAAACGTGGGGCGCAGGGTTTGGGCCGAATGCACCATCAGCGTCCAGTCCAGATCGTGATGCGCGCCGTTGCCGCGCACATCCACCAGGCCGGGCTTGGGCGACAGCGTCACTTCGTCGATGAGGGCAGACTCGACCAGCGCGGCCAATCGCTTCGCGCGTGCTTTCGGGCTGGCCGGGAGGGGCCGTTGCAATGTCTTCTCCATTACCAGCTCCGGAAGCGTGCAGGCGGGTCGTACAGGCCGCCGGACCATTCGACCAGGTCGGCGATGCTCTTGGCGGCGAGCAGTTCGCGGCCGGCGTCGCTGCGGCGCACG
>NZ_JBSKHV010000056.1:0-523 GCF_057128725.1 Pseudomonas oplopanacis
ACGGGATAGCTGGCGTGCGCGTTTGCGGACGCTGCTCGCCATCCTCGGCCCCGGCCTGATCGTCATGGTCGGCGACAACGATGCCGGTGCCTTCGGCACCTACACGCAGGCCGGGCAGAACTACGGCACCACGCTGCTGTGGACGCTGTTGTTGCTCATCCCCGTGCTGTACGTGAACCAGGAGATGGTGCTGCGCCTGGGCGCCGTCACCCGTGTGGGCCATGCGCGGCTCATCTTTGCGCGCTTCGGCAAGTTTTGGGGCAGCTTCTCCGTCATCGATCTGTTTCTCGTGAATGCGCTGACGCTGGTGACGGAGTTCATCGGCATCAGCCTCGCGCTGGAGTACCTCGGCATCCCTAGACACTGGGGCGTGTGTGCGGCGGCGGCGCTGGTGATGCTGGCTGCCTCCACCGGCGACTTCCGCCGCTTCGAGCGCTTTGCGCTGGCGCTGGTGGCCGGCAGCCTCACGCTCATTCCCGTGTTCGTGATGGTGCATCCGCCGATGGGGCAGGTGGCGCGCGAC
>NZ_JBSKHV010000057.1:0-521 GCF_057128725.1 Pseudomonas oplopanacis
CAGGTGCAGCAGCTCCTGCTGGTGGCAACGGGTCAGTGGTCGGAAGTCGAACCGATGCTCCAAGCGCAGTTGAACAAGGTCTCGCCCGGCCAGCGTGCCGATGCCCTGCTGCAATTGCAGCAGCAGATGTCCAAGAGCAGCGATCCGGCGGGTGCCGTAGGCGCACTGCAGCGCATCGCCTCGCACGACATGCAGCGCCCCGAAACGCACCTGGCCTTGGCCCGCGCGAAGGTCGCCGCCAAGGACACCGCCGGCGCACTGACGGAACTGGACACCGCGCTCAAGCTGCGTCCCGGGTATGAAGACGCCGCCATCCTCGCCGCCGAACTGCGTGCCGACAGCGACCCCGATGCCGCCATCACTGGCCTGCGCAGCTTCCTGAAAGCCGCGCCAGCGTCCATCGACGGCCACTTGGCGCTCGCCCGCATGTACCTCGTGCGCAATCAGCAGGACAAGGCGCGCGCTGAATTCGAAACGCTCAAGAAGATCGCGCCCAACGATGCGCGCATCACGCTTGCCCT
>NZ_JBSKHV010000058.1:0-511 GCF_057128725.1 Pseudomonas oplopanacis
CGTGCGGCAGAAGTTGCAGGCGGCCGGCGTACCGGTAGTGGAAACCTGGGACATCACGCGCAACCCGCTGGACATGCTGGTGGGCTTCTCGCACCAGAAGGTCGGCCAGGCGGCGGCGCGCTATGTGAAACAACGCGGCGCAAAGCGCCCCGCCGTCATCACGCCGAGCGACCGCCGTGCACAGGCCCGCGCGCAAGCCTTCGTGAAGGCGTTCGGCTCAGAGGCCGACATTCCCGTGATGGCCGCCGAATCCCCCGCCAGCCTCGGCGACGGCCGGCGCGCACTGGGCATATTGCTAGAGCAACATCCGGACACCGACGCCATCTTCTGCGGCGCAGACATCCTTGCGCTCGGCGTGCTGATGGAGGCGGAACATCGCGGCATTGCCGTGCCGGCGCAACTCCGCGTGGTCGGCTACGGCGACCAGGTGTTCGCCAAAGACACCACGCCCGCGCTCACCACCATCCGCATCGACGGCACAGGCATCGGCAAGCTGGCAGCGACGTTGCTG
>NZ_JBSKHV010000059.1:0-506 GCF_057128725.1 Pseudomonas oplopanacis
GTGAGGCGATAGGCGATATGTCGGCCTACCAGATAGGGGCCGCGCACCCGTGTGACGATCCCGGTGATCTCGCGTGTGCCTGCACCCGTGCCGCTTTGCAACCCGATGCCCGAGCCATCCAGTTCAATCCGGATCGTGACTTCGGTGCCCTCCAGGGTCTTTTTGTCAAGGTCGGCTGCGGGGCCATAGATTGCGTTACGTTCATCTGGCGTGCGCAGTTCCAGATCGTATTCGAACAGTTCGTTGAGGTTGTCCGTGCCGGATAGACTTGAAAACACCAAGGTGGGTTGCCCAAGAAGCATGGGCAATGCCGCGCCTGAAACGGAAATGGTCCGGCCAGAAAGCGGCAAATGATCTAGGCCGTCCATGAAGGGGCTCCTTTGGCAAGTAATCGACAAAATGAAATACGTGCAAACCTGCCAAAGGCTGCCAAAAGCGATGCTGCAAATACATGAGACGGTTCTGAAAGCCGTTTCTAATTTTCAAAATCAGAATTCAGAACAAGT